>NZ_JBIVZM010000020.1:0-124247 GCF_044759525.1 Streptomyces sp. NPDC101110
CACGCTACGAGAAACGGGCCTACGTCTACCGCGGCACCGTCACCCTCGCAGCCCTCATGATCTGGCTTCGAACATGATCCGAGAAACAGGGCCTAAGCCTGTCGGCGCGTGGAGCGGCGCGGGACCCCGCTGCTCGACGACCACTGCGAAGACGACGACGAAGACGACGAAGGCAGGTGGCTCCGACGCAGGGCTGTCTCCGCGCGACGTGCTGACCGCGCAGAACACCGCGGTCACCCAAAACGGTTGCACGAGACGTCTCGTCTCGTTTAATGTCGGCGCATGACCAGTCGCGCCCATATCGCCATGTTCTCCATCGCCGCCCACGGCCACGTGAACCCGAGTCTGGAGGTGATCCGCGAGCTCGTGGCGCGCGGCCACCGGGTGACCTACGCGATCCCGCCGGTCTTCGCGGACAAGGTCGCGGACACCGGCGCCGAGGTGAAGCCCTGGAGCTCGACCCTGCCCTCGCCCGACGACGACCCGCAGGCGTGGGGGAGCACGCTGCTGGACAACGTCGAGCCGTTCCTGAACGACGCCGTCCAGGCCCTCCCGCAGCTGATCGAGGCCTACGAGGGCGACGAGCCCGACCTCGTTCTGCACGACATCGCCTCCTACCCGGGCCGCGTGCTCGCCCACCGCTGGGGCGTCCCCGCGATCTCCCTCTCGCCGGCCATGGTCGCCTGGGAGGGGTACGAGGAGGAAGTCGCCCGGCCTCTGTGGGAGGAGCCGAAGAAGACCGAACGGGGACAGGCCTACTACGCCCGGTTCCAGGCCTGGCTGGAGGGCAACGGGATCACCCTGCACCCCGACGACTTCGTGGGCCGGCCCGACCGTTCCCTCGTGCTGCTCCCCAAGGCGCTCCAGCCCCACGCGGACCGGGTCGACCAGCGCGTGTACTCCTTCGTCGGCGCCTGCCAGGGCGACCGCGCAGCCGAGGGCGGCTGGCAGCGGCCGGCCGGAGCCGAGAAGGTCGTCCTCGTCTCCCTCGGGTCGGCGTTCACCAAGCAGCCCGGCTTCTACCGGGAGTGCGTCAAGGCGTTCGGCGACCTGCCCGGCTGGCACCTGGTGCTCTCCATCGGCAGGCACGTCGACCCGGCCGGGTTCGGGGACGTCCCGGCCGACGTCGAGGTGCGCACATGGGTGCCGCAGCCGGCGATCCTGAAGCAGGCCGACCTGTTCGTCACGCACGCCGGCATGGGCGGCAGCCAGGAGGGCCTCGCCACCGCCACGCCGATGATCGCCGTACCGCAGGCCGCCGACCAGTTCGGCAACGCGGAGACGCTCGAGGGCCTCGGGGTCGCCCGTTGCATCCCCACCGAGGAGGCGACCGGGGAGACGCTGCGCGCGGCGGCCCTCGCCCTGGTCGACGACCCTGAGGTGGCCCGGCGACTGAAGGAACTCCAGGCGGAGGCGGCCCGGGAGGGCGGCACGCGGCGCGCGGTCGATCTCATCGAGGCCGAACTGGCCGCCGCACGCGCCTAGATGAGCACGCCGGGCCGGGCGACCGCCGTCCGCCGCGCCGCGTCAGGCCGTCGTCACACCGCGACGGCCTGACGGGTGAGGGTCAGGCGTGCGTTGTCGAGGGTGGCGTCCATACGTGCCGACTGGCCCTTGGTGAACATGAACATCGCGGCGTCGTCGGTGTAGTCCATGTAGTTCATGAACATGTCGCCGTCCGGCCCGTTGCTGCACGTCACATGGGGGAAGGTGGGCGTGCCGGTGTTCGCCCCGGCCTGGTTGGGGGTGTCCGCGACGAAGTCGCTGCCGCTGCAGCCCTCGTCGTCGTCGCCCCAGATGTGCCGCAGGTTCAGCCAGTGCCCGATCTCGTGCACGGCTGTGCGGCCGCCGTCGAACGGCGCCGTCGCGGTACCGGTGGTCCCGAGGGCGGTGTGGGTGACGACCACGCCGTCCGTGGAGGCGGCGCCCCCCGGGAACTGGGCGTAGCCCAGCAGCCCACGGCGCAGTTGGCAGACCCAGAGGTTCAGGTAGATGTCCGCGGGCCAGGCGTCCTGGCCCCCGCTCAGGCTGAACTTGACCAGGTCGTCGGTGTCCCAGTCGCCGACCGCGCTCTCGGTGCGTGTGATGCCGTCCGTGGGGCGCCCCAGCGGGTCGGTCCGGGCGAGGTGGAACTGCAGGCGGGCGTCGGCCACCAGGTCCTGCCACACCGCGGGTACCTTGCTCACGTCCGGATTGCCCGCCCGGAAGTCCCGGTTGAGCACGTCGATCTGACTGTGGATCTGGGCGTCGCTCACGTTCTGCTCGGGGGAGCTGTGCACGACGTGCACGACGACGGGGATGTCGATCAGGCCCTGCCGGGCGGTGACCTGATCCATCGACTCGTAGGCGAACGCGGTGTTCTCGATCAGGGCCCGGTTCTCGGCGTACTCCGGGTTCAGCGTGAGGAGTCTGCGGTGGACCTCCATGGCGCCGCACCAGCGGCTGTAGTCGGGCGAAGTGGCGCGAAGGAATGCCTGCGCATCGGACATGGCGTGTCCCTCGGGGGAAGCTGGGGTGTGCCGCGCACGCGGCTGCGGACCTGCGCGTCTGACACGCGCCGCGAGGGCCGGGCGACGCCGGGCGGAGCGGTCGGTTGCCCGTTCCCTCCGAACCCATACACTGATAATTCTAGTCACTTCGGTGTAAGTGCGACAGGGTGAATTCCGTCCGCGAGCGAGGGGGCCGGGTCATGCGAGAGCCCCCGCCGGACCTGTTCCGCTCCTGGTTCCACTCCTACGAGGAGGACCACGAGGACGTGCGGGTCTACCGGCCGGAGGACTTCCCCTTCCCGCCCGCGCGGGGGCGCCGCGGCATGGAGTTCGTCTCCGACGGCACAGTCGTCGACCACCCGCTGGGGCGCGGCGACGCCCCGGGCGCAGTGCCCGGCCGCTGGCGGCCGGTGTCGGACCGTCACCTCGTCCTGACCTTCGGGGGAGCCCGCCCGGACCGGGAGCTGGAGATCGTGCACTGCGACGATCAGGTGCTCCAGGTGCGCCGACTGGCCTAGGGCCTGCCGTTTGGATCATGCCGGTGTCCGAGAGGCGCGGTGACTCTCGGCCGACCTGATCCAAGCGACAGGCCCTGGTGCCCGCTGCCGAGCCCACGCCCTCGCAAGTTGAACGTGTAACCGTGCGGTTGAGTCGTCAATTTCATTCGCTTCTGGGTGACTTGTCACCCTGCTCCGAGCGACGGAGACTGGAAACGATGACGTGGAGCCCACCGACACTCCGACTCCGCGCCACCCCGACGAGCACGAACGAAGGGGTGAACCGGTGGAGAACGAACTGCACATCCTCCTCACCGAAGAGGACGCGGAAGCCGAACGCGTCGAGGAGCTGACCGGCTATCTGCGTGAGGAACTGCTCGACCTCGACGTGGACGACGTCACAGCCCTCCCCGGCGGGGAGGCCCCGCCCGGAGCACGGGCCGTGGACGTCACCCAGATCGGTGCCCTGCTGGTGACCCTGGGCAGCTCGGCGACCGCCCTGAACCAGGTGATCACCGTGATCCGGTCGTGGATGAGCCGTCGCCACGACACCCGGCAGACCGTGCTCCTGCGGATGGGGGACGACGTCCTGGAGGTGTCCGAGGCCACCGACGACCAAGTCGCCCAGGCGTTCGACATCTTCGTGGCGCGCCATTCCCCGGCCGGAGCCCAGTCATGACCGACACCCGACACGCGCTGATCATCGCCAACGACCGGTACGCCGACCAGGGGCTCAAGAAGCTCAGGGCGCCCGCCCAGGACGCCGCGGCTCTCGAGCGGGTGCTGCACGACCCGCAGATCGGCGACTTCGAGGTGGAGGTCGTGCACAACGCCTCGGCCGACGTCATGCGCCGGCGCATCCAGGGCTTCTTCAACGACCGCCGCCGCGCCGACACCCTCCTGCTGCACTTCTCCTGCCACGGCCTCAAGAGCGAGTCCGGCGAGCTGTACTTCGCCGCCAGCGACACCGAACCCCCGCTGCTCGCCGCCACCGCCGTCGCCTCCCAGTTCGTCCGTGGCTGCATGTCCGCCACCCGGGCGGGCCGCAGCGTCCTGTTCCTCGACTGCTGCTACGGCGGCGCCTTCTCCCGGGGCTCGGCCTCCGTGCGTGCCAACGGAGACGTCAACGTCCTGGAGTCGTTCGCGAAGGACGAACCGGTCAGCGGGCGGGGCTGGGCCGTCATCACCGCCTCCGACTCCATGGAGTACTCCTTCGAGGGCAACGAACTCGCCGAGAACTCCGCTGCCCGGCCCTCGGTGTTCACGCACGCGGTGGTCGAAGGCCTGGAGACCGGCGAGGCCGACCTCGACGCGGACGGGAACGTCTCTCTCGACGACCTGTACGAGTACGTCTACCGGCACGTCCGGGAGCAGAATCCGCACCAGACGCCGAAGAAGTCGGCGGAGCTGCAAGGGGAGCTGCACCTGGCGCACAGCCGGCGCGGCCGTATCAAGATCGTCGCCATTCCCTCGCCGCCCACCCTGCAGGCCGCCCTGAACAGTGACGAGGTCCTCACCCGGCAGGGGGCCGTGCTGGAGTTGCGCAAACGGCTGCGGCACACGGAGCTGCCCGTGGCGGAAGGGGCGCGCCGGCACTTGGAGGAAGTCGCGCGCACCGACATCCAGCAGATCGCCGACCTGGCGTCCGAGGCCCTGAGCGAGATCCGCCTGGCGCCGTCCCCGGACCGCCTGGACTTCGGCCGCGTGCACAGAAGCGCGGACCCTCAGAAGCGGTCCGTGACCCTCAACGGCCCACCGCTCGCCCGTCACTGCGTGGCCCAGCCCCATCAGTCGTGGCTGAGGGTCGATCCGACCCGCAGCGGTCTGGAGATCCGGGTCGACACGGCCGCCGAGGGGCGCCTGTCCGGCGACGTCGTCCTGAAGGGCGTGGCCGACGAGGCGGTGATCCACGTCGAGGCGGAGGTGGCACCGTCGCAGGGTGCCGGTCACGGCGTGCCCGCACCCCGCCCCTCCGGCGGCTCCCCGAGGCAGGCGTCCGGACCGGCCGACAAGCGGGACACCGTGGTCATCGAGCCGCCCCGTGTCCCGCCCCAGCCCAGGAAGCCACCCCCGGCCCCCTCGCACCGTCCACAGCCGCAGAAGCCGTCCCGGCCCCCCGTGCACCAGGAGAAGGCCGACCGGCCGCCCCCGTCCCGACGCGCTCCCGCCCTGGCCGGTGCCGCCCTCGCCCTCGCCGTCACGGCGGTCGCCACGCTCGTGCTCTGCCTCCAGAGGACGGTGGTGGCCCTCGTGGAGCGGGGCGACGCGGGAGTGACCGGCAACGTCGAGGACAACCTCCGCGAGCAGGGGGCGCTCACACCGCTCATCGTGTCCCTGATCAGCGGTGCTTTGGCGCCGGCCGTCGGAGCGCTCGCCCGGCACGAGCTGGACGCACGGAGCGAGCGCTACACGAGGCGGGCGGTGAGCGGTACGCACACGCTGACCGCGATCGCGAAGGGCCTGGCGATCCCGGTGCTGATCCTGGGCGTCCTCGCCGGCATCGCCTACCTGGTGGGCAGCGGCGAATGGTGACCGGCTGTCGCCGGATGACGGCCGGTTCGGCGCTCCAGCACACCTGCCGGGCGCGAGGCACGGGGAAGGGCCCGCCGGAGTACCCGGAAACGGAGTGCCCGCCGGAGTATCCGGAAACGGAGTGCCCGCCGGAGTACCCGGAAACGGAGGACCCGCCGGTTCCCCGAGACGGAAGGGCCCGCCGGACTACCCGGAAGCGGTGGAGCCCGTCGGTTTCCCCGGAAACCGACGGGCCCGTTCGTGCCGCGGGGATCAGACCTTGAGGGGCTCGCCCTCACCGGCCCGCGCCGACGTCTCCGCGACCGCCTGCGGCGTCTCGTCGTGCGTGAGGTCCGGCAGCCGGTGCAGCCACTTCGGCAGGTACCAGTTGCGCTCCCCGAGCAGCGCCATCACGGCCGGCAGCAGCACGCCCCGGATGATCGTCGCGTCGATGAGCACCGCGGCCGCCAGGCCGACGCCCATCTGCTTCATGGACTGCATGGACAGCGTCCCGAAGATCGCGAACACGGCGACCATGATGACCGCGGCGCTGGTGACCACCCCCGCCGTGGTGACCACGCCGTGCCGGATCGCGTCCTTCGTCGTCAGGCCCCGCAGCCGCGCCTCGCGGATCCGGGACACCACGAACACGTGGTAGTCCATCGACAGGCCGAAAAGGATCACGAAGAGGAACAGCGGCAGCCAGGTGATGATCGCGCCGACGCCCTCCGCGCCCACCAGGGAGGCGCCCCAGCCGTGCTGGAAGACGGCGACGAGAATGCCGTACGCGGCGCCCACCGACAGCAGGTTCAGCACGATCGAGGTGACCGCGATGGTCAGGGAGCGGAACGACAGCAGCATCAGCGCGAAGGCGAAGACCACGACGAACGCGAACACCGGGACCACGGCGCCGGCCAACTGGTCGTTGAAGTCCTGCGAACCGGCCACCTGCCCGGTGATGGGCGCCTCCACCCCGTCGACCCTGCCGAGCGTGGCCGGCCGCACCTCGTCGCGCAGCTTGTCCAGGCTCGCGCCCGCCTTGTCCAGGTCGGAGCCGCCGACGAGCGGGACGTAGACGAACGCGACGTTCTGCTCGTCGTGCAGCTTGATCTCCACCGGGCCGCGCGAGGCACCCGAACTGACCGCCCGGTCACGGAAGTCGGCGAGCGCGGACTTCACCTCCGGCGCGTTGATGTCGCGCGCCTTGACGATCACCTCGGCCGGCTCGGAACCTCCAGGGAAGGCGTCGTTGAGCCGGTTGTACGTCTGCACGATGGGCAGCGAGTCGCCGAACTCCTGGTCCAGGGTGAGCTGCTGGGTCTTCATACCGAGTGCGGGGGCCGTGATGGCCAGCAGCGCACCGGCCGCCACGACCACGGCGACCACCGGCTTGGCGAGGACCCGCCGCAGCACGGCCGTCCAGAACCGGCTGTCCTGACCGCCACCGGCCCGCGCACGCCGCCGCAGGAATGGAATGCGGCCCTTCTCCACACGCCCGCCCAGCAGCGACAGCAGCGCGGGCAGCACGGTCACGGACCCCACCATCGCCACGGCCACCACCATCAGCGAGGCCAGACCCATCGCCTCGAACTCGGCGAGCCCCGTGAAGAGCATGCCGGCCATGGCCACGCACACCGTGACACCCGAGACGACGATCGCCCGGCCACTGGTCGCCGCGGCGATCCGCAGGGCCGTCTGCGCGTCCCGGCCGGCCTCGCGCTCCTCGCGTTCGCGGCGCAGGTAGAACAGGCAGTAGTCGACACCGACCGCCATGCCGACCAGCAGCATCACGGAGTTGGCCGTCTCGCTCATCGGCTGGAGGTGGCTGACGACGCCCATCAGGCCCATCGTCGCCATGATCGCGGTGATCGCCAGCGCCACCGGCAGCAGCGCCGCGACCAGCGCGCCGAAGGCGATGAGCAGGATGCCGAACGCCACCGGCACCGCGGAGTACTCGGCCTTCTTGAAATCGTCGCCGAACGCGTCGTCGAACGTCTTCATCATGCTCGCGCCGCCGATCTCCTCGATCCGCAACGCCTCGTGGTCCTGCTGGACGCCCTCGACGGCCTTCAGCACCGGCTCGATCCGCTCACCGGCGGTGTCCGGCTCGCCGCGCACGTCGAACTGCACGAGCGCGCTGCGGCCGTCCTTGGAGATCGTCTTCGTGTCGTACGGCGAGGTGACCTCGGTGACCCGGCCGGTCCCCTCGACCGCTCGCACGACGGCGTCGACGGCGTCCCGGAACTCGCTGTCCGTCGCCTTCAGATCCCCGCCCCTGGCCTGGATCAGCACCGTCTCACTGGCCGGCTCGTCGATCCCGGCGTCCTCGATGATCCGTGCGGCGGTGTGCGTCTCGCCCTTCAGCTGGTCGCTGTCCTTGACGTCGACCCGGCCGGCCGCCGAACCGAGCCCCATCGCCAGGACGACGAACAGCACCCAGATACCGACGGCAGCCCATCGGTGCCGGGCGCTCCAGCCGCCGGCCCGGGCGGCGAGGCCCCGCACCCGTATGTCTCCGTTCCCCATGACGGGCTTGCCCCCTCTTGATGCGGCGACGGCCCCCTGCCGCCCCCTTCCGCTTCGAAGGTATGGGCCGGATAAAGCCATCTCGTCGTGCTGTCCGGTGAAGTGACGGGGCCGGAACTCATCCCCATGGAGCGACACCTCTCCCCACTGGGGAGGACCCCGGGGGACCGTGGTCCCTTACACCTATCGCCCGACATATCGGGCTCCCCGGGTGTGTGGATCCTGAGCAGACGGTTGTGCCACGCAACGACCGGTGAGTAATTTACGGGGCCGGGCAGCTGCCCGCCGCGGTCGTCGTGCCCACCCCCACGGGGCACGACGGCCGCCTTATCGTGTGCGGATGACGACGACATACGCGGCCCTGCTGCGCGGCATCAACGTGGGCGGCAGCAGGAAGGTCCCCATGGCCGAACTGCGCACGCTGCTGACGGACCTCGGCCACGACGACGTCCGCACCTACCTGCAGAGCGGCCAGGCCGTCTTCTCCTCCGGCCGCGGCGGTGAGGACGCGCTGGCCGCCGAGATCGCGCAGGCCGTCGAGAAGCGCTTCGGTTTCGGCGTCGACGTGATCGTGCGCGACCACGCCTACCTCAGGGCGATCGCCGACGCCTGCCCCTACCCGGCCGCCGACCTGGAGCCCAAGCAGCTCCACGTCACCTACTTCTCCGCCCCCGTCACCCCCGAACGCTTCGCGGAGATCGACCAGGAGGCCTACCTCCCCGAGGAGTTCCGCCTCGGCGACCGGGCCCTGTACCTGTACGCCCCCAACGGCCTGGGCCGCTCCAAGCTGGCCGAACACCTGTCCAAACCGCGCGTCAACAAGGGCGTGATCGCCACCACCCGCAACTGGAACACCGTCGTCAAGCTCGTGGAGATGACGGGTGCCTGACCACAACCCGGCCGTCGAGTCCGCGATGGAGGGCGAACTCGCCCTGCTCACCCCGGAGATCCGATGCTCGCCCGAGCGGGTCGGGGCGCTGCTCCACCCCGAGTTCCACGAGTTCGGCGCGTCCGGCCGGCACTGGGGCCGGGCCGCCATCATCGCCTCCCTGGCCGCCACCACCGAGCCGGCGGGCCGCCGCGTGGCCGTCTCCGCCCTGCGCGGCGTCCAGCTCGCCCCGGACCTCGTCCACCTCACGTACGACACGGAGTACGACGGCAGCCACGCACACCGCAGTTCGCTGTGGCGGCGCACGGAGGGCCGCTGGCTGCTCTGGTTCCACCAGGCGACCCCGTTCAGCGAACGGCCCACCTGACCCGGAGCCGAACCGGACCGGGCTCGACTCCCCGCGGCGCATCCCCCGAGTCGTCCGGCACGCCGGGCCGCACCCCGGGCAAGGCCGAACCGCCGCGCCTTCACGTGAACACCACCGACGCCCCCTGCGTACCTAGGGACGGACGGCACGAGAACCGAGTCTCGCGAGAGGAATCGCACGGTCACCGACAGGAGCCCGCAGTCATGAGTGACACGAACCTCGTCTACGCCTACGCGGTCCTGCGCCGCACCCCCGAAGCCGCGGCGGCAGCGGCGCACCTGCGCGGCGTCGCCGGAGAACCGATCCACCTGGTCGCCCCTGCGGTCACCGCCCCCCAGCTCGCCTTCGCCATCGGCCACGTCCCTGCCGGGGACTACGACGACATCCCCCTCCAGGCTCATCTCCACGACGTGGACTGGCTGGAGTCCACGGTCCGCTCCCACCACGCCGTGGTGGCCGCCCTGGTCGCCTCCGGCGCCCCCGTGCTGCCCCTGCGCCTGGCCACCGTCTACCGCGACGAGGACCATGCCCGCCAGGCCCTGGACACCCGCCGTGGCTACTTCCTCTCCCTGCTCGACCGCCTCACGGGCCACGTCGAACTCGGCGTCAAGATCTACGCGGCCCCGGACATCACCCCGCCCGACGCCGTCGCTGAGCCCGCCCCGGACCCGGTCACGGGCCTCGGAGTAGGCCGTGCCTACCAGGTCATCCGCCGCCGCAGACAACGCAGGAACGAGGAGGCCTGGCGCACGGTCGTGCAGGCCGCCGCCCGCCTCACCGAGACGGCCGGCACGCTCGCCGTGGGCCGCGTCACCCACACCCCCGAACGGGGCAGCCTGGCGGGCTCGGCCCCGGGCACCAACATCGGCAACGACGCCTACCTCGTCCCCGCCGACCGCGTCCGCGCCTTCCGCACGGGCATCCTCGCGACCGCCGAAGGCATCCCCGGCCTCCGTGTGGAGATCAGCGGCCCCTGGGCCCCGTACTCCTTCGCCCTCCAGCCGGAACCCCACGAGGAGCCGGCGGCGTGAGGGTCACCCGTGCCGCATCACCGCCGGAACGGCCACGAAGTCCCCGACATCGGCGACGTTCACCCAACGTCGCAAACCGGGGGACCTGCTGCCCAGGGCCGTGGTTGCGGACGCCGTGGATGCCGAGGAGGCGGGGCATGGCAGGGGAGCCGATCGTGACGCCCGGGATCACGGCTCAGGAGACCTGACGTTCGGGGGTGGAGCGGAGAGGTCGTCAGGCGCTCACGGCCGACGGCAGCGGGAGCCGGGCCGCCTCGTACCGCTCCAGCACCACCCGCGCCACCTCCGGCGCCGCCCCCAGGACGTCCGCCAGGAGGTCCGCCTGGGCCGCGCCCCGGGCGATGCGGTCCGGAAGGAAGCCGGGGGCCAGGACGTACGGGGCAACGGCGACGCGGGAGCAGCCGAGGGCGCGCAGTTCGCGGACGGCGTCCTCGGTGCGGGGGAACCCCGCGGGAGAACCGGCGGAGGCGAACGCAGGCCGCACGGCGCACCAGCCGGTGTGCCGCCACTCCCGCGCGATTTCTGCGATCACTGCGATCGCCTCCGGGTCGGTGGACCCCGCCGAGGCCAGGACGACCCCGGTCGAGGACTTGTCGGCGGAGGTCAGGCCGGCCTCGTACAGGCGCCGTTCCAGCGCCGCCATGAGCAGGGGCGAGGGGCCGAGGACGTCCGCCAGGTGGATGCGCAACTGCGGCGGCGCGTCCGCGAGGACCGCGGGGATGTCCGCCTTCGCGTGGAACGCCCGGGTGAGGAGGAGGGGCAGGGCGACGACGTCCCGGACGCCCTGCACCGCCAGGGACTCCAGGACCCCCTGCACCGAGGGGACGTTGAAGTCCAGGAAGCCCGTCTCCACCCGTACGTCGGGGCGCGTCGCGCGCACCCGGCGTACCAGGGCGTGCACCGTCGCGGCATGCCGCGGGTCGCGGCTGCCGTGGGCGATGACGAGGAGGACGGGTTTGTTCGTCATGGGAATCAGTTCTTCACCAGCAGGCCGCGGCTGCGCAGCACCCACCGCTCCAGCGGGCTGAAGATCAGCAGGTCGATGGCGATGCCGACGATCAGGATGAGCAGGATCGCCTCGAACACCATGGCCATGTCGCTGGCGTTGCGGCCGTTCTCCAGCAACTGCCCGAGGCCGACGCCGAGGTCGGGGAAGGACGCGATGATCTCGGCCGCCATCAGGGAGCGCCACGAGAAGGCCCAGCCCTGCTTCAGACCCGCCACATAGCCGGGCAGCGCGGCGGGCAGGACGATGTGCCACGTCCCCTTCAGACCGGTCGCGCCGAGGGTGCGGCCCGCGCGCAGGAACAGCGGCGGCACCTGGTCGACGCCCGACACCAGACCGTTGGCGATCGAGGGGACCGCGCCGAGCAGGATCACCGCGTACATCATCGAGTTGTTCAGACCCAGCCAGATCACCGCCGGCGGCACCCAGGCGACCGACGGCAGGGACTGCAGGCCCGACAGGATCGGTCCGATCGCCGCGCGGATGAACTTCACACGGGCCACGATCAGACCCAGCGGCGTGCCGATCAGCAGGGCGAGGCAGAAGCCCAGCAGGCCGCGCGAGACGCTGGTCCAGATGTAGCCGAGCAGCTCGCCCTGGAGCCACGCGGTCTGGACGACGTCCCACACCGCGGACGGCGCGGGCAGCTTCGTCGGGTCGTCGACGACCTTGAACGAGACGAGCGCCTGCCAGAGGGCCAGCACCAGGACCACGGCGAGGACGGGCGGCAGGATCTTCTCGGTGAAGGTCTGCCGGAACGGGGTCCGGGACGTCTGCCGCGTCTCCAACGCGTCGAGGCCCGCCTCCAGCCCGGCGAGATCGTTGCCGTCCTTGGCGACGGTCGTCGAATCAGTGCTGGCCATGACGGCGGATCTCCCCACGCAGTTCTTCGGTGATCTCGACGGACAGCTCCGCCACGGCGGTGTCCTCGATACGGCGCGGATGCGGGATACCGACGGTCCACTCCCGGGCGATCCGCCCCGGGCGGGACGACAGCAGCACCACACGCTGGGCGAGCCGCACCGCCTCGCGCACGTTGTGCGTGACGAACAGGACGGACACCTGCGTCTCGCGCCAGATGCGGGTCAGCTCGTCGTGCAGCACGTCCCGCGTGATGGCGTCCAGCGCCGCGAACGGCTCGTCCATCAGCAGCAGCTTGCTCTCCTGCGCGAGCGCACGCGCCAGCGCGACACGCTGGCGCATACCGCCCGACAGTTCGTGCACCCGCTTGCCGTGGGCGCCCTTCAGCCGCACCAGTTCGAGCAGCTCCTCGGCACGCTCCCGGCGCTCGGCCTTCGGCGCGCCCCGCAGCTTCAGGGCGAGTTCGATGTTCTTGCCCGCGGTCAGCCACGGGAACAGCGCGTGCTCCTGGAACATCAGCGCCGGCCGGCCGTCCGTGGCGATCTCGCCGGCGGTGGGGCGGTCCAGGCCCGCCACCAGGTTGAGCAGGGTGGACTTGCCGCAGCCCGAGGCCCCCAGGAGGGTGACGAACTCCCCGGGCGCGACATCGAGGGTGATGTCGTCCAGGACGAGCTGCTGTCCGGCGGGGCCCGCGAACGATTTCGACACGTGCTCGATCCGGGCGGCGTGCGTGGCCGACTCGGTGCCGTCGGCGGCCTTGGCGAGGGTCGTGGCCATGGTCGTCACCTCCTGGGAACTCTTCATGCGGCTTCGGGATGCGGGCTTACTTCACGCCGAGACCGGCGTCGTCGACCGCGGGTGCGCCCTCGGCCTTGAGGACCTTGTTCAGCGGCGCGAGGTCGTAGATGCCCTTCAGGTCCGGCTTCTGCAGCAGGCCCGCCTTCACCGCGTGATCCGCCTCGGTGTTGAGGGTGGAGGCCAGCGGGTCGTCGGTGAACCGGATCGACTTCCACGCCGGGTCGAGCACATCGGCCGGCAGCGCCTTGCCGGAGTCCTGCTCCAGCTGCTTGTTCGCCGCCGCCTTCGCCGCGTCCGGGTTGGCGTTGATCCACTTGTTGGTCTCGACCGAGCCCTTGAGCACGGCCTCGACGACCTTCGGGTGCTCCTTCAGGAAGTCCTGCCGCACGATGATGTTCGTGATCACGAACTTCTTGTCGGGCCACAGCGTCGACTCGTCGAGCAGCACCTTGCCGCCCTCGGCGACCAGCTTCGACGCGGTCGGCTCCGGCACCCACGCGCCGTCGATCGAACCGGACTCGTAGGCGCCCGGGGTGACCTTGTTGTCGCTGCGGACGACCGTGACGTCGCCCTTGCCGCTCTGTGGGTCGACCTTCCAGCCCTGGTCGGCGGCCCAGTTGAGGAAGGCCACGTCCTGTGTGTTGCCGAGCTGCGGGGTCGCGATCCGCTTGCCCTTGACGTCCTTCAGCGACTTGACCTTGTCCGGGTTGACCACGAGCTTCACGCCGCCGGACGCCGAACCGCCGATGATGCGCAGGTTCTTGCCGGCGGACTTGGTGTAACCGTTGATCGCGGGGGAGGGGCCGATCCAGCCGATGTCGATGGACTTGGAGTTGAGCGCCTCGATCTCCGAGGGGCCGGCGTTGAAGACGGCCGGCTCGACCTCGGTGGCGCCAAGGGCCTTCTGGAAGATGCCCTTCTGCATGCCCACCAGCGCGGTGCCGTGGGTGAGGTTGCCGAAGTAGCCGATCTTGACGGTGTCGAGACCTTCGATCTTCTTCGCCCCGGCGGCGACCTTGGCGGCGCCGTCGTCCTTGGCCTCGGACCCGTAGCCGCAGGCGGCCAGCGTGAGCAGGGGAAGTGCGGCGATGACCGCGAAACCGCGGCGAAGAGCGGATGAAGCAGGCACGGGAGGTGGTCCTCTCACCAGGCCCGGCGGTCACGGTCTCTCAGGTCGTGGCCGGGAGGTCGGCAGGTTTTCGTCTACGGCGGTGGGGGGTGAGGGCGCGCAGGCAGTGCGCGTACGTCAGCGCACACATCGCGCCACTCCGCCCTGCCCGCTGCCGAGAGCACCGCTGCCGACGCGGCCGCCCTCCTTGGCGAACATGGAGTAGAAGTCGGCTGAGGTCATGTCAGAAGTCCCACCCGTCGTCCTCGGACTCGTCCTTGACCGGCTCCGGGGCAGCGAAGGACTCGCCGACCATGCCGGCGGTCAGGGTCTGGCCGTCGTTCGGGTCGATCAGGATGAACGAGCCGGTGCGGCGCGAGTCGGCGTAGGAGTCGACCGGCAGCGGCTCGGCGGTACGGACCTTCACCCGGCCGATGTCGTTGGCGACGAGCTGTCCCGGGTGCGGGTGCAGGGACAGATCGTCGAGCGTGAGGCGGGACGGGATGTCCTTGACGATCGCCTTGACCGTGCGGGTGCCGTGCTTGAGGAGCACCCGGTGGCCCACCGTCAGCGGGGCGTCGGCGACATGGCAGACCGTCGCCTCGATGTCCTGCGTGGTCGCGGGCGCGTCCTTGCTCGGCACGATCAGGTCGCCGCGCGAGATGTCGATGTCGTCCTCCAGGAGGAGGGTCACCGACTGCGTCGTCCACGCCACGTCGACGGGCTCGCCCAGCAGGTCGATGCCGGAGATCTTCGAGGCACGGCCCGACGGCAGCACCGTGACGGACTCGCCGACGCGGAAGGAACCGGCCGCGATCTGGCCGGCGTAACCCCGGTAGTCCGGGTGGTCCGGGCCCTGGGGACGGATCACGTACTGCACGGGCAGCCGGGCGTGGCAGTGGCTCAGGTCGTGGCTGACCGGCACCGTCTCCAGGTGCTCCAGCACGGTCGGGCCGCCGTACCAGTCCATGTTCGCGGAGGGCTCCACCACGTTGTCGCCGACGAGCGCCGAGATCGGGATCGCGGTGACCTCGGGAACGCCCAGCTCGGTCGCGTACGCCGTGAACTCCTCGGCGATGGCGGCGAACACCTTCTCCTCGTAGCCGACGAGGTCCATCTTGTTGACGGCGAGGACCACGTGCGGCACGCGCAGCAGGGCGGCGATGGCCGCGTGCCGGCGGGTCTGCTCGACCACGCCGTTGCGGGCGTCGACCAGGATCACTGTCAGCTCGGCGGTCGAGGCGCCGGTGACCATGTTCCGCGTGTACTGCACATGGCCGGGGGTGTCGGCGAGGATGAACCGCCGCAGGGGCGTGGCGAAGTAACGGTAGGCCACGTCGATGGTGATGCCCTGCTCCCGCTCGGCCCGCAGACCGTCGGTGAGCAGCGCGAGGTCCGGGGCCTCCTGGCCGCGGCTCGCGGAGACACGCTCCACGGCCTCCAACTGGTCGGTGAGGACCGACTTGGAGTCGTGCAGCAGGCGCCCGACGAGGGTGGACTTGCCGTCGTCGACGGAGCCGGCGGTGGCGAACCGCAGCAGGGTCGTCTCCGCGAGTTCCTCGGTGGTGATGGTGCTCATCTCTAGAAGTACCCCTCGCGCTTGCGGTCTTCCATCGCGGCCTCGGACATCTTGTCGTCGGCGCGGGTGGCGCCACGCTCGGTGAGCCGGGAGGCGGCGATCTCCACGATCACCTTCTCGATGGTGTCGGCGTCGGAGTCCACCGCGCCGGTGCAGGACATGTCACCCACGGTCCGGTAGCGCACCAGGCGCTTCTCGACGGTCTCGCCGTCCTTCGGCCCGCCCCACTCGCCGGCGGTCAGCCACATGCCGCTGCGGGAGAACACCTCGCGCTCGTGCGCGTAGTAGATCTCCGGCAGTTCGATGCCCTCGCGGGCGATGTACTGCCACACGTCCAGCTCGGTCCAGTTGGACAGCGGGAAGACGCGGACGTGCTCGCCGGGCGCGTGCCGGCCGTTGTACAGGTTCCACAGCTCCGGGCGCTGGCGGCGCGGGTCCCACTGGGAGAACTCGTCGCGCAGGGAGAACACCCGCTCCTTGGCCCGGGCCTTCTCCTCGTCGCGGCGGCCGCCGCCGAAGACGGCGTCGAACTTCTCCGCCTGGATCTTCTCGGTCAGCGGCAGCGTCTGCAGCGGGTTGCGGGTGCCGTCCGGGCGCTCCTTGAGGACGCCGCGGTCGATGTAGTCCTGCACGGAGGCGACGTGCAGCCGCAGGCCGTGCTTCTCGACCGTGCGGTCGCGGTAGTCGAGGACCTCCGGGAAGTTGTGCCCGGTGTCCACGTGCAGCAGCGAGAACGGCACCGACGCGGGCCGGAAGGCCTTCAGCGCCAGGTGCAGCATGACGATGGAGTCCTTGCCGCCGGAGAACAGGATCACCGGCCGCTCGAACTCGCCCGCCACCTCGCGGAAGATGTGCACCGCCTCGGACTCGAGGGCGTCGAGGTGGGAGAGCGCGTACGGGCTTTCGGTCCCCTCGGAAACGGTGGCGACGGTCGTCGTCATGCCAGTCCCCTTTCGGTGAGCAGGGCGTGCACGGACGCCGCGGACTCCTGCACGGTCTGGTTCTGCGACTCGATGCGCAGATCGGGCGACTCGGGCGCCTCGTACGGGTCGTCGACGCCGGTGAGCCCCGTGAGCTCGCCCGCGGCCCGCTTGGCGTACAGGCCCTTCACGTCCCGCTCGCTGCACACCTCGACCGGCGTGGCCACGTGCACCTCGACGTACGCGGTGCCGTTCGCCTGGTGGCGCTTGCGCACCGCCTCGCGGCTGTCCTGGTACGGCGCGATGACCGGGACGAGGGCCAGCACGCCATTGCGGGCGAGCAGTTCGGCGACGAAGCCGATGCGCTGCACGTTGGTGTGCCGGTCCTCGCGGCTGAAGCCGAGGCCCGCCGAGATGAACTCGCGGATCTCGTCGCCGTCGAGCACCTCGACCCGGTGCCCCTCCTCGCGGAGGCGGCCGGCCAGTTCGTGGGCGATCGTGGTCTTGCCGGCGCTCGGCAGACCCGTGAGCCAGACGGTGGCTCCGGTCGTCACGTCACTCTCCTGAATCGTCGTCGTCATCCGTGCAGCCCGCACTCGGTCTTGCTGCGACCCGCCCAGCGGCCGGCGCGCGCGTCCTCGCCCTCCAGGACCCGGCGGGTGCAGGGGGCACAGCCGACGGAGGCATAGCCGTCCGTCAGCAGTGGGTTGGTGAGCACCCCGTGTTCGGTGACGTAGGCGTCCACGTCGTCCTGGGTCCAGCGGGCGATGGGGGAGATCTTGACCTTCTGCCGCTTCTCGTCCCAGCCGACCACCGGGGTGTTCGCCCGGGTCGGGGACTCGTCGCGGCGCAGTCCCGTCGCCCAGGCCCGGTAGTCCTTCAGGCCCTCTTCCAGCGGCTGCACCTTGCGCAGCTTGCAGCACAGGTCGGGGTTGCGGTCGTGCAGCTTCGGGCCGTACTCGGCGTCCTGCTCGGCGACCGTTTGGCGCGGGGTCAGGGTGATGACGTTGACGTCCATCACGGCGTCGACCGCGTCACGGGTGCCGATGGTCTCCTCGAAGTGGTAGCCGGTGTCGAGGAAGACCACGTCGACGCCGGGCATCGCCCGGGAGGCGAGGTGGGCGACCACCGCGTCCTCCATCGACGAGGTGACGCAGAAGCGCTTGCCGAACGTCTCGGCCGCCCATGTGAGGATCTCCAGTGCGGAGGCGTCCTCCAGGTCGCGGCCCGCCTGCTCGGCGAGCTTCTTCAGGTCCTCGGCGGTGCGCTCGTCCTGAACGGTCGTCATATCTGTGCCCCTCCGGAATCGGGTCGCTTCAGCCCCTGGGCCAGCAGCCCGAGGAACTTCAGCGAGAAGGCCCGGTTGCACGCCGCGCATTCCCACGCGCCGTGCCTGCCGTCGGCGGACTCGCTCGGACGCAGGTCCTCGTCGCCGCAGTAGGGGCAGTAGAACGGGGCGGCGCGCTCGCTCACGACAGCGCCTCCTCACCGGCCCGCGCCGCCCAGGTGGCGAACCGCTCGCCGTCCTCGCGCTCGGCCTGGAACCGCTTCAGGACGCGCTCGATGTAGTCCGGCAGCTCGTCGGAGGTGACCTTCAGGCCGCGCACCTTGCGGCCGAAGCCGGCCTCCAGGCCCAGTGCGCCGCCCAGGTGCACCTGGTAGCCCTCGACCTGCTCGCCCCGGTCGTCGAGCATGAGCTGACCCTTGAGACCGATGTCCGCGACCTGGATCCGTGCGCAGGCGTTCGGGCAGCCATTGAGGTTGATGGTGAGCGGCTCGTCGAAGTCCGGCAGACGTCGCTCCAGTTCGTCGATCAGCTGCGCGCCGCGCTGCTTGGTCTCGACGATGGCGAGCTTGCAGAACTCGATGCCGGTGCAGGCCATGGTGCCGCGCCGGAACGAGGAGGGCCGGGCGGTCAGGTCGAGGGCCTCCAGGCCTTCCACCAGCGAGTCGACCCGGTCCTGCTCGACGTCGAGGACGATCATCTTCTGCTCGACGGTGGTGCGCACCCGGCCCGAACCGTGGGCCTCGGCGAGGTCGGCGATCTTCGTGAGCGTCGCGCCGTCGACGCGTCCCACGCGCGGGGCGAAGCCGACGTAGAAGCGGCCGTCCTTCTGCCGGTGCACGCCGATGTGGTCGCGCCACTGCTGCGACGGCTGCTCGGGGGCCGGACCGTCGGTGAGCTTGCGCTTCAGGTACTCGTCCTCCAGGACTTGCCGGAACTTCTCCGCGCCCCAGTCGGCAACGAGGAACTTCAGGCGGGCGCGGTTGCGCAGCCGGCGGTAGCCGTAGTCGCGGAAGATCGAGATGACGCCCTCGTACACGTCCGGCACGTCGTCGATCGACACCCAGGTCCCGAGCCGTACGCCCAGCTTGGGGTTGGTGGACAGGCCGCCGCCGACCCACACGTCGAAGCCCGGTCCGTGCTCGGGGTGCTTCACACCGACGAACGCGACGTCGTTGATCTCGTGCACCACGTCCAGCAGCGGCGAACCCGAGATGGCCGTCTTGAACTTCCGTGGGAGGTTCGAGTACGCCGGGTTGTTCAGGACCCGGCGCTTCATCTCCTCCAGAGCCGGGGTGGCGTCGATGATCTCGTCCTCGGCGATGCCCGCCACCGGCGAGCCGATCATCACACGCGGGGTGTCACCGCAGGCGGTGACGGTGGACAGGCCCACGCCCTCCAGCCGGTTCCAGATCTCGGGCACGTCCTCGATCCGGATCCAGTGGTACTGGACGTTCTGCCGGTCCGTGATGTCGGCGGTGCCGCGCGCGAACTCCTGCGAGACCTCGCCGATGACCCGCAGCTGCTGCGTGGTCAGCGCCCCGCCGTCGATCCGGACGCGCAGCATGAAGTACTCGTCGTCCAGCTCCTCCGGCTCCAGGACGGCCGTCTTGCCGCCGTCGATGCCGGGCTTGCGCTGGGTGTACAGACCCCACCAGCGCATGCGGCCGCGCAGGTCGTTGGGGTCGATGGAGTCGAAGCCCCGCTTGGAGTAGATCGTCTCAATGCGTGTCCGCACATTGAGACCGTCGTCGTCCTTCTTGAACTGCTCGTTGCCGTTCAGTGGGGTGTGGTGCCCCACGGCCCACTGACCCTCACCGCGGTGACGGCTCACCTTGCGGCGGGGAGTCGCGGCGGCAGGCTTCTGCGGGGTGGCGGCCATGGCTGATACGTCCTTCGGACAGGCGGGAATGCGGCTCTGACCTGCGCGCGTGGACGCAGGGCGGAGGGCGCGTCATTGCGCGGGAGTGGGGCTGGAAAGAAGAGCTGTCGGGCGCGGGCTGAGTACGCTCAGTGCGCCGGACAGATGGCGCTGGACATGCGGCCGAGGTCGACGTGCCGCCGACTCACCAAGGCAATTCCAGTTCCAGGCATGACGGAAGCGTGTCACGGCGATCTGGACACAGTCCAGCTTCGTCCAAGATGCGGACACCCTTGTCTCGCAGAGCAAGACAAGGGTGTCGTTGGTCACATCGGGCGCCCTTGAGGTGTCCGTCCAGGTCAGACGGGGAACGCCCCAGGCCACGGTCCCGGAGCGGCGACCTCCGCTTCCTCCTCGACCTTGGTGTCGAACAGCGTGAAGCCCCGCCGCCGGTAGTTGTCCATCGCGTGCTCGCCGTCCTTGCTGCAGGTGTGCAGCCAGACCCGCTTGGTCGGGGTCAGTCCCGCCCAGCGGTCCGCGAGGTCCCAGGCCCGGGCCGTGCCGTACGACAGCAGGTGCCCGCCGATGCGCCGGCCGCGGAAGGCGGGCAGCAGCCCGAAGTAGACGATCTCCACGACGGCGTCGTCCTGCGCCTCCAGCTCCACGTACCCCGCGGGCGTGCCCCGGTCGTACGCCACCCATGTCTCCACGCCGGGCCGCTGGAGGTGCTCCACCCACTGCGCGTAGGACCAGCCGAGCCGGTCCGTCCAGCGGATGTCGCCGCCCACCGACGCGTACAGGAACCGGCTGAACTCGGGCGAGGGCACCTCGGAGCGGACGACCCGGACGTCCCCGTCCGGCGCGACCGCCGGCAGCAGGTCGGTCGGCGCGGTCTGCTCCAGGGACCAGGTGGTCACGGCGATGGTGGTCATACGGGTCAGAAAATCATCTGACCTACTCGTCTGTCGATCGGCCGCCCGCTCTGTGGACGGCGCCGCTCAGCGCACCGCCCGGTCGACCGACGTCAGTGGCAGCGCGAACAGCATCCGCCCCGACTGGGACCAGATCTCGCCGGTCTCCTCCCAGTAGGAGAGCGAACCCGACCCGCCGCTCCAGCACTGCCGCGTCTCGTCCGTGCCGCACTCCGCCGCCCGCGCACCCTCGGTGTCCTGGCGCCACAGCGTCCCGTGCCCGCCCTCGGTACCCGCAGCCCGGTCCAGGTACCAGCCCGACCGATACGCCAGCACGCCCCGCACCTCGGAAGTCTTCGTCTCGTACGCCTCCACCGGGGCCGCCCGCCCCGAGGAGTCGGTGGCGAGCAGGCCGGAGCGGCCCGGGTCCCGGCTGAGCGCGTAACGCCACAACCGGGTGCGCCGGTCGCCGTCCGCGGGTGCCCACGCGCCGGCGACCAGGCTGTCGGGGGAGGTGCTGCGGTCCAGGGAGACGGTGGCCGGGCGGGAGCCGCCGTCCCCGCCGGGCAGGGTGTACGCGCCGACGGCCGGCAGTACGAACCGGTAGCCGTGCGCCGCCCAGCCGCCCCGTACCCGGCCGACCGCGTCGGAGTCGACGGTGGCGCGCTGGATGCGGTCCAGGTCGTACACGTACAGCGCGTCCCGGCCGCCCTCGCGGGTCGTCACCAGCAGCTTGTCCTGGTACCAGACCATGCCCGACAGCGGGGAGACCAGCCCCCGGTAGTCCCGCCCGCCGTCCACCGGGACGGCCAGCAGCGCCCAGGTGTAGCGCGGTGCGCCGGGGTCGTTCGCGTCGATGAAGGCGACCTTGGCCAGGCCCTGCCCGGGGGCCGGTCCGTCCAGGGAGCCGCCCTCGGCGCCCCGGGTCCAGCCGGAGAGGATCACGCGGTTGCCGCCCCAGCGGCCGTCGTCGTCCGCGTCGCCCGAGGTCGTGACCGCGCCGGCGCGCCAGCCCCGGGTGTCGGAGCCGCTGAAGCAGTACGCGCGCGTGGCCGCCGGTTCCACCGGCAGGCCGCGCTTCTCGGCGGCCGGGCAGTCTGCCGCGTCACGCAGTGGGAGGTCGGCGCGCTCCAGCACCGCTCCGACGCCGACCGGCCGGCCCATCTTCGAGGCGAGCCGGTCCAGCCACCGCCCGGGCACCCGGTGCTCGGCCAGGGCCGGCTGCCCGGCCCCGTCGGACGCGGCGACGGGCTTGAGAGCCCCGGGGGCGTCGGCGACGGTGGCCTGCGAGGCGCTGATCAGGGTGGCGGCGGCGGTGAGCGCGAGGGCCGTCCCGGCCAGGGTCGCGCGCAGCGCCCTGCCCCGCCTGCGCCGCCGGTGTCTGCCGCGATGCTTCATACCGTCCTCCCGAGGCGGACCAACTGCGCCTGTTGATCCGCACGTTGACGGAGGAGCAGGTGGGGTGGTCCGTAGGGGGGATGCTACGGCAGGCGAGGGGTGCCGCGGACGAAGACCCCGCAAATATGCGAAAGATGCACCCCTGAGGGCGTCGATGCGGCCTGTGCGGCACGCGCGGTGAACCTCAGGGCGCCGGTACGGGCTTATGCGGTACGCACAGCGCCCCCCCGGGGCGCCGGTACGGCTGGGCGGTACGCACGGTGACCTCGGGCGGCTGTGCGGCTGGGCGGTACCCACGGTGACCTCGGGGCGTGCGGCTCGTGCGGACGACAGGTGGACCTCAGGGCGTGGCTGTGGCTCTGCGCTGTCTGCTCACCGCGGGCGCGGTCGAGTGCGGCAGCAGGTCCCGGGGGTCGTCCGGGAGGAGCACCTCGACCTCGGCCTCCTCTGCGAACCGGTACGGCCGGTGCTCCAGGAACGCCCCCAGATACCGCCGTACCCGCGACATCTCGGCACGCACCGTCACCGTGCGGGCCGGGTCCCCGAACACGTCCGCGGCCAGGCCCGCGGCGCTGCGGCCGGAGCGGTGGAGGGCGAGGAGGTACAGCAACTCCGCGTGCCGGGGACTCAGTTCCCGGGTCCAGGAGCCGGCGCCCCCGTGCACCTCCACCGACCAGCGCCGCGCCGGCCTGAGGTCCAGCACGATCCGGGCCGGGCCGTGCGGCACCGGCTCGTCGGCGGCCGCCCGCACCAGCCAGCCCCCCGCCAGCGGCTCCAGCGTGCACGGCCCGAGCACCGGCAGCCGTCCCGGGCCCGCAGACAGCGACTTCGGCAGGGCCACGCGCCGCACGTACGGCATCCCGCTGACCGCCGCCGTCCACCCGTCCGGGTCGACGACCAGGGCACGGCCGCCCAGCCGGGCCAGCACCGGCGCCGCCACCGCCCGCAGCCGCTCCAGCGACTCCACATGCATCTCCCGCAGCCGGGCCTCGGCCAGCTTGGCCACCGAACCGACCCAGGCGAGCGTGGCCGGATGCATCGTCTCCAGCGGTCCGCTCACGTCCACCACGCCCAGCAGCCGCCCGTCCCGCGGATCCGTCAGGGGAGCGCCCGCACAGGTCCAGCCGGCCTGGGAACGCACGAAGTGCTCGGAGGCGAAGACCTGCACCGGCCGGCGCACCACCGCCGGGGTGCCCACGCCGTTCGTGCCGACGACGTCCTCACGCCAGTCCGCACCCAGTTCGAAGCCCAGCCCGTCCGCCTTGCGCAGCACCGGCGGGCTGCCCTCACGCCACAGCACCCGGCCCTCCTCGTCGGCCACGACCATGATGTGGTGGGCGACGTCCGCCGCCGCCAGCAGGCCCTCCCGCAGCACCGGCAGCACATGGCGCAATACCGACGTCTCGCGCCGCCGCTGCACCTCCTCACGGGACAGCGGGTCCACCCGCACGTCGTGGTCCGGGTCGATGCCGCTGCGCAGCATCCGCTCCCAGGACCGCTCGATCACCGGACGCGGTGACACCGGAGCCGGCTGCCCGGACAGCCGCGCGGCGCGGACCTCGCTGAGGACCCGGGCCGCCCGTGTGCTGTCGACGGCTGCCAAGTGCGTGACGTCCATGCGCGTGCGCCCCCCGGAGTCGCTTCTGACTGTCCGTCTCATAGTGCCGCCTGCCCCGGGAGGGCGTGCACAGTCCGCACACAGTCGGCAGCAACTTGCAACCCCCTGCAACCCTGGTGGACGGACCGGCCGTGTCCGAAACTTGATCCGCGCCGTCCCGAGCGGCGTTCAGCGGCTCGAACGGGCCAGTACGGCGGGGGTGGTGCCGTGTCGGCGCAGCACCACCCCCGCTCCTCGCGCACACCGAACCCGCGTGTACGCGCCCCGGCCGCCGGATCAGGACACCGGCCGGGCCCGCTCCGCCACGGAGGCCAGATCCAGCGTGTGCGGCAGCGTCCCGAACGCCGCGCCCCCGTCGCCGCCGAGCCGCCCCGCGCAGAACGCGTCGGCGACCTGCGGCGGTGCGAAACGCACCAGCAGCGACCCCTGGAGGACCAGCGCGAGCCGCTCCGCCAGCCGCCGCGCCCGCCCCTCCACGCCCTCCAGATCGGCGAGTTCGGTCAGCAGGCTCTTGATGGCCCCGTCCAGGCGGTGATCGGCGCCGCGCGCCTGCCCGACCTCCCGGAGATAGGCGTCCAGCGCACCCGGCTCCCGCTGCAGCGCCCGCAGCACGTCCAGCGCCTGGACGTTGCCCGCGCCCTCCCAGATCGAGTTGAGCGGCGACTCGCGCACCAGCCGCGGCATCTGGGACTCCTCGACGTACCCGTTGCCGCCCAGGCACTCCGCCGCCTCCACGGCGACGGACGGGCACCGCTTGGTCACCCAGTACTTGGCGGCCGGCACCGCGATCCGCAGCAGCGCCCGCTCCTGCTCGCCGCCGTCGTCGCAGGCCGCGGCCAGCCGCAGCGCCAGCGTCGTCGCCGCCTCCGACTCCAGTGCCAGATCGGCCAGCACGTTGCGCATCAGCGGCTTGTCGGCGAGCTTCCCTCCGAACGCCTCCCGGTACGTGCAGTGGTGCACCGCCTGCGCCACGGCCTGCCGCATCAGCCCGGCCGAGCCGAGCACGCAGTCGAGCCGGGTCGCCGCGACCATGTCGATGATGGTGCGCACCCCGCGCCCCTCCTCGCCGACCCGGCGCCCCCACGTCCCGTCGAACTCGACCTCGGCGGAGGCGTTCGACCGGTTGCCCAGCTTGTCCTTGAGGCGCTGGATCCGGAACACGTTGCGCGTGCCGTCCCGCAGCACCCGCGGCACCAGGAAACAGGTCAGTCCGCCCGGCGCCTGCGCCAGCACCAGGAAGCCGTCGGACATGGGAGCAGAGCAGAACCACTTGTGCCCGGTCAGCTCGTACGTCCCGTCCTCGGCGAGGGGCCGTGCCACCGTGCTGTTCGCCCGTACGTCGCTGCCGCCCTGCTTCTCCGTCATGCCCATCCCGAACAGGACCCCCGCCTTGAGGTGCGCGGGCCGCAGCTCACGGTCGTAGACCATGGACGTCAGCCGGGGCTCCCACTCGGCGGCCAGGTCCGGGTCGGTGCGCAGGGCGGGCACCGCCGCGTGCGTCATCGACAGTGGGCAGCCGTTGCCCGCCTCGACCTGCGTCCACACCAGGAAGGCGGCGGCCCGCCGCAGATGCCCGGCCGGCCGGTCCCACGCGGCCGTCAGCCCGGCCGAGACGCCCTTGCCGAGCAGCCGGTGCCAGGAGGGGTGGAACTCGACCTCGTCGACACGGTTGCCGTACCGGTCGTGCGTGACCAGCCGCGGCGGGTTGTCGTTGGCCAGCCGTCCCCACTCCTGCACCTGGGCCGAGCCCGAGGTCCGGCCGAGTGCCGTCAGCTCGCCGAGGACCTCCTGGCGCAGATCCGGATCGAGATGCCGGTCGACCGCGGCGGCCAGGGCCCGGTCGGCGGAGAAGACGTCGTAGCCGACCAGCGGCGGGACCTGGTTCGTCACGGTGTGGGTGCTGCCTGCCATGCTGCGAACGTACCCCGCGGTAGCACCCTGGTCACCAGCGAACCCGGCCCGGCCGGCGAAGACCCGGCCTGTGGGTGAGTGGGCCCGGCCTCGGCGGATACCGTTAGGGGGTGCAGCCAGCAAGTGAATCCCCCGACACGCCGTCCGGGCGCCTCCACCGGGCGCGGGCCCTCTACCGGAACGTCTCCAAGCGCAGGACCGCCTGGCTGCTGGTCAAGGACACCGTCAATTCCTGCGTCGAGTACCGCATCCTGGGGCTGGCGGCGGAGGCCGCGTTCTTCACTCTGCTGTCGGTGCCTCCGCTGCTGCTGAGCATGATCGGACTGCTCGGCTACGTCGACGCCTGGACCGGCGCCGACACCATCCAGAGCCTCCAGACCAACCTCCTGGAGGCCTCTCGCACGGTCCTGTCCGACCAGGGCGTCCGGGAGATCGCCCAGCCGATCCTGCACGACGTGATGAAGGGCGGCAGGCCCGACGTCATCTCCATCGGCTTCCTGTTCGCCCTGTGGTCCGGCTCCCGCGCCGTGAACGTCTTCATCGACACCATCACCGTGATGTACGGCCTCGACGGCGTCCGGGGCATCGTCAAGACCCGGCTGATGGCCTTCCTGCTGTTCATCGTGGCCCTGCTGATCGGCTCGGTCGCGCTGCCGCTGATGGTGGCCGGACCGGACGCGGTGGTGCGGATCGTGCCGTGGTCGACGACGGTCGTGCAGGTCCTCTACTGGCCCACGGTGATCCTCCTGTCGATCGCCTTCCTGACGACGCTCTACCACGTGTCCGTCCCGGTCCGCTCCCCGTGGATCGAGGACGTCCCCGGCTCGCTGGTCGCCCTCGGCATGTGGGTGCTCGGCAGCTTCCTGCTGCGGATCTACCTGACCAGCACCGTCGAGGGCCCCACGATCTACGGTTCCCTCGCCGCGCCCGTCGCGGTGCTGCTGTGGATCGGTGTGTCCGCGTTCGCCGTGCTCGTCGGGGCCGCGGTCAACGCCGCCATCGACCGGGTCTGGCCGGCCGCCGCGACGGCCGCGGCCCGCGAGGCCAACGAGCGGCTGCGGCAGGCCCAGGTCGCCGAGTACGTCGCCCGCGCCACGGCCACGGGCGAAGGAGACCCGGACATGCCCTCCGAGTTCCCGGAACGCTGGTCCCGCTTCCTGCCCCCCGAGGACGTCTCGGCCCGGCTGCGCACCCATGTGAAGAGCACCCATGTGAAGAGCCACGTGAAGAACAGCCACGTGAAGAGCACGCAGGTCAACGGGGAGGGGCAGCCGCCCGAGGACAAGTGACCGGACCCCGCTCCCACACCGTCCCTCCCGGCCGCCGCCTCCTCGCGCACGAAGCCGCCGACCTCCAATCCCCGGGCGCTCGGCCCAGCACCTCCCGCACCCCGTCCGCGTTCGGGCCCCGCGTCCGGCCTCCGCGGTTGATCTCCGCGCCCGGCCTCCCCGCGTTCGGGCCCCGCGTCCGGCCTCCGCGGTTGATCTCCGCGCCCGGCCTCCGCGTCAGGTCTCCGCGCCCGGCCCCCCCCGGCTCCGGCGTAGCCTGGCGCACGTGTACGTGGAGCGGGCGTCGCGGCTGCCCGGGGCGGTGGCGTGGACCAACATCCCGTCCGGGGACGGGGTGGTCCGGGTGCTGCCCGACGGGTGCATGGATCTGCTCTGGCACGACGGACGGCTGATGGTCGCCGGGCCCGACACCCGAGCCCACCTCCCGGACGGCGGGACAGGCCCCTGGGCCGGAGTCCGTTTCCCCCCGGGCACGGCCCCGGCGCTCCTCGGCGTACCGGCGCACGAGCTGCGCGACCGGCGTGTCGAGCTCGCCGACCTGTGGCCGGCCGCGCGGGTGCGGCGCCTGGCCGGCGGTGTGAACGCCGCAGCCGATCCGGCGAGCGGCCTGGAGGAGCTGGCGCTGCGGCGGGCGGCCGGTGCCGAATCCCCGGACCCGCTGCTCCGGCAGGTCGTCGCCGCCCTCGACGCGCGCCGCCCCGTGGCCGCGATCGCCGACGGACTCGGTCTCGGCTCCCGCCAGTTGCACCGGCGCTCCCTGTCCGCGTTCGGCTACGGCGCCAAGACCCTGGCCCGTATCCTGCGGCTGCGCCGGGCCCTCGCGCTGGCCCGGGCCGGTGTGCCGTTCGCGGAGACGGCCGCCCGGGCCGGTTACGCCGACCAGGCCCATCTGGCACGTGACGTAAGGGAGCTGACCGGGCTGCCGCTGGGGCGGCTACTCGCCGGCTAGCGGGGCGAACAGGTCCACCCCGTTGCCGTCCGGGTCGTGCACGACGGCGTACCGCTGCCCCCAGAAGGCGTCCCACGGCTTGAGCTCGCCGTGGTAGCCGGCGCCGACCAGCCGGTCGTACAACGCGTCCACCTCCTCCGGTCCGTCGCAGTGCAGGGCGAGCGAGGCCCGGCCCCCGCCGGCGGGCGGCCGCCACCCGGGAAGGAAGGAACGGACCGTCTCCTCGGTGTCGAACATCAGCCGCAGCCCGCCGGGCAGTGCTGCCTCGGTGTGCGGCTGGTCCTCGGCGCCGTCCGGGAAGACGAGTCCGAGCCGGCGGTAGAACGCGACGGAGGCGGCCATGTCGGAGACGACCAGGCCGATGGCATCGAATCGTGCAGTCATGGAGCCACTGTAGGGAGGCCCACGAGGCCCGGTCTTGAAGAAAACGGACGCCCCGCGCATGGGGGCCCGGTGCCGGAGGCCACATACCGGATGCCCGTTGCCGGACACCCGGTGACGGAGTTCGGCCCCCCGCCCGAGCAGGTTCCCCGCCCCCGGCGGCCCCCCGACCCGGGCAGGCCCCCGGTGACCCGTTCCCGGGCCGGGACGCCCGCCGCCTCGGGCGTGGGCCGTCCCAGGGCGGTCCGGGGACGCCGGAAGGGCTCGCCGCGGGTGCCGCGGGGCCCGAGGCTGTGCCGTGCCAGACGAGACGAGCCGCCCCAGGGGAAACCCGCCGGGGGACGGCGGTTCGGAAAGGACAACCGCATGAGCATGCGCAATCGGGCCGTGGCGCTGATGACGGCCGTGGTGCTGGGCGCCGGGGGGACCGGCATCGCCCTGGCACCGGCGGCGAACGCCGCGCCCGCCTACTTCGGCATCGACGGCAAGGGTGCCGTCGCCAACGACTGGGAGGACGAGGAGAACCTCGGCGTCGACGCCTACGCCAGGGGCAACGCCATCGCCCTGTGGGAGACCGTGCTGTGGGCGGACGGCGCCCAGTGGGAGGACGACGAGGGCGAGTGGCAGCCCTTCCGGAAGAGCCAGATCGACGGCTCCTTCGGACCGGAGACCGAATCGGCCACGCAGTGGTGGCAGAGCCGGCACAACCTGCCCGAGACCGACGGAGTCGTGGTCAGCGAGAGCTGGGACTTCGCCCAGACCCGGCTGCAGAGCCAGCCGGGCAACATCGTCCAGTACAAGGGCCTCGTGCGGAACGTCAACTTCAAGCGCGTGGGCGGCAAGTACCAGGTGAAGCTGAGGAACGTCGGCTCCTGGAAGTACGCCCACTACCGCACGCTGGGCTGAGCGACACCGCCGCCGGGGAGCGGCCGGCCGTGACGGTCACCCGCTCCCCACCGGCAGCACCCACAACAGGCCGGCCAGCAGCACGGCGATGACGGCGAACGACACCAGAGCCGCCGCCCGCCAGCGCCGGTAGTCGGCACCGGCCGGCGGCGTGTCCGCCGCCGGCTCTGCCGCCCCGGCCACCGCCCCGTGCGGCCACGTCCGGTCGGCCAGGTCCCACAGCGCCAGCAGCCGCGCCTGATCCGCCCCCGCCACCCGGCACAGCGCCTGCACCGCGCCGCGCGGTGGCTGCTTGGCCCCGCTGAGGTACCGCTGCCACGACGACTTGCTGTATGCGGTCCGCCGGGCCAGCTCGGCGAGACTCCAGCCGGTGCGATCCTTCAGGGCCCGCAGCTGCTCGACCAGGTCTCGTGCCTCCCTCGGCAGTGCGTCCGGAAGCGGCCGCCAGCGCGTCATGGTCGTCCCCCCACTGCTCGCCGAGCGCCCCACCCCCCGGACACCGGCCCCTCCCCACCGCATCGTTCGACGCCGGGCCGTCCCGGCCAGTTCCCCCCAATGGCGGGCGCGCGACGCGCACAAGGGGGGTGCGGCGAACTCCCGCACGACCATCAACCGGTGGTCCGCGCGCCCCGCCGGGACGTGCGGGGGCGTGTCCGTCAGAGGGCGGCATGAGCGGGACGGCGTGTCCCTCAGGGGGAAGGGTGACAACCCGGCAACCCGCGTCTCCTACGTGCGCGGCGCCGCCGTGCTCGCCCGTTCCACCAGCCGTGTCGACAACTCCGTCCGTGTGCTCTCGGGGTGATGGCCGTCCATCAGGCGCAGCAGTGACCGCAGCGCCGTCGCCGCCATCTCGGACAGCGGCTGGCGCACGGTGGTCAGGCCGGGAGAGGCCCAGCGCGCCTCGGGCAGGTCGTCGAAGCCGACCACACTGATGTCGTCCGGGACCCTCAACCCCCTTTCGGACAGGGCCCCGTAGACGCCGAGTGCCATTCGGTCCGAGCAGACGAAGACCGCGGTGGGCGGCTCCGGCAGGTCGAGGAGCTCCAGCATCCGGCGGTGGGCCACGCTCTCGTCGAAACCGGCGTGCCGCACGTACTCGGGGCGGTGCCGGACCCCGGCCGACGCGAGGGCCGAGCGATACCCGGCGACCCGCGCGCTGCTGCACATCGTCCGGCGGGAGCCCGCGATGACGGCGACCCGCTCGTGACCGAGGGACAGCAGGTGCTCCGTGGCCGTCAGGCCGCCCTGCCAGTTCGCCGCCCCCACCGAGACCACGCCCTCCGGCGGTTCCTGCACCGGATCGATCATCACGAAGGGGATGCGGTGCTGCTCCAGCCACGCGTACTGCGAGTCGCTGAGCTCGGCCAGGTTGAACAGGACCCCGGCCGAGCCCCGGGCGGCCAGTTTGTCGAGCCAGCCGCGCTCCGGGCGGCCGACCCGGGAGCGGACCAGCGCCGCCGACACCACGACCTCCAGGCCCGCGTCGTGCGCCGCCTCCTCCACACCGTGCAGGACCGCACCGGACCAGGAACTCTCCAGCGAGTGCACGACCAGATCGACCAGCCGCGGGGCCTTCGCCGCGTCGAAGCGGGGTCTGCGCACGTATCCGAGCCGGTCGAGCGCCTCGGTCACACGGCGGCGGGTCTCGGGTGCCACGTCCTCGCGGCCGTTGACCACCTTCGAAGCGGTCGGCACCGACACACCCGCCTCGCGCGCCACGACCGCCAGCGTCGGACCGGCCGCCACGCTCGCACTCGCCGTACGGACCATCGGGAACCCACCTCTCCGGCCCGCCCGAGGGCCGTGGAAAGTTTCGACCAGCGCTGCACACGGCGGTCACGGGATCCGGCCGGGCAGAAAGCGCTTCCTACTCTAGGTGCGGTGCAGTGCGGCGGGAAGGGAAAGTGAATTCACGGCCCCCGACGGTCAAAACTTTCGAAACCGCGAACAGCTCCCTCAGCCGGTGCGCAGGTGAGCCGAAACGCGGTGGGGAGGTGACCACGGCGCCACCAGCGACGGGTTCGGGCGGCCCGGCTCCCGCACGCCGCTGTACGCCACGTAACCCGAACGGCCCTCCCGCCCGCCCGTGCAGCGGAATACCGGACCAGAATGAGTTGCTCTGATCTTCACGGTGCCCGAGCGCGGTGAGGAGGCTGGTGGACGTATGACGGCAGACCGGACGGAACCGCAGGCGGACCCCGTGGTGCGCACGCCCTACGGCGCCCTGCGGGGCCGGTACGAGCGAGGCGTCGCGGTCTTCCGCGGCATCCCGTACGCCGCCCCTCCTTTCGGCCCCCGCCGCTTCCGGCCGCCCGTGCCCCTGCCGCCCTGGGACGGTGTCCGTGACGCCGGTGCCTTCGGTCCCACCGCGCCGAAACCGCCGTACTCCGACGCCTTCGCCCACTACCTGTCCGACCCGGTCGTGCCCGGGGACGACTGCCTCAACCTCAACGTCTGGACCCCGCAGCCCGATCCGCAAGCCCGCCTGCCCGTCCTCGTCTGGCTGCACGGCGGCGCCCTGACCAGGGGTTCCTCGGCGGTGCCCGTGTACGACGGACATGCCTTCGCCCGCGACGGCGTGGTCTGTGTGTCCGTCAACTACCGGCTGGGTGTCGAGGGCTACGGACTGTTCCCGGACACACCGCCGAACCCCGGCCTGCGCGACCAGATAGCCGCCCTGGCCTGGGTGCACGAGGCCATCGAGGCCTTCGGCGGCGACCCCGGCCGCATCACCCTCTTCGGCCAGTCCGCCGGGGCCATCAGCATCGGCGCCCTCATCGCCGCCCCGCAGACCCAGGGGCTGGTCCGGCGGGCCGTCCTGCAGAGCGGGCCGCCCGAGGCGTCCGAGCGGGCCAAGGTACGGAGGATGGTCCGCCGGATGGCGTCCCGGCTGAAGATCCCCGCCACCGCCGAGGCCTTCGCCGCCGTCGACCGCGATCTGCTGCTGCGCACCCAGGCCGAAGTGGGCAGGCTGAGCAGCCCGGTGGTCGGCGGCCCCGCCTTCGGTCTCGTCATCGACGACGACGTCGTCCCGCGCCACCCCCTGGAGGCCCTCACCGACGGCGGCGCGGCCCCCGGCGTCGAGCTGCTGCTGGGCTGGACCCGCGACGAGTACCGGCTGTGGCTGGTGCCGGGCGGACTCCTGGAACGCGTCGACCGCCTCGGCGCCGTCGCCCTCGCAGGCGCCATGGCGCGCTGCCACTGCGGCAGCGAGGTCCCGCGCGGCTACCGCACCCTGCACCCCGAGGCCGGTACGGCGGAGACCGTCGGCCAGCTCGTCACCGACCACCTGCTCCGCATCCCCCTGCACCACCTGGCCGACGCGCGCACGGAACCCTCGTACGTCTACGAGTTCGCCTGGCCCTCCAACCTGCCCGGCCTCGGCGCCTGCCACGCACTGGAACTCGGCTTCGTCTTCGACACCGGGGACGTCCCCGAGTCACGGAAGCTGGCCGGTGAGGGCGCCCCGCAGGAACTGGCCGACACGATGCACGGCGCGTGGGTCCGCTTCGCCACGGACGGCGACCCCGGCTGGGAGCGCTGGGACGAGACCCATCCGGTGCGCGTCTTCGGCGATCGGGCACCGGAGGCCGAGGACAAGGTGGCCTATACCGCGTACGGGCCTCGGGACCGTGAACTCGCCTTCTGGAAGACCGATGCCGCCGCACCCCCGGACACCGCACCCGAACCGGTCGCGGCCGACGTCTCAGCGACGCGCAGCGCGGAACTCCGATCGGCCGTACGTCGGCTCCGCCGCTCAGGCGCCCTCCGCCGGCACTGAGGGGCTGGTCGCCGGACGCGTTCCTGCGCCGGCGGCGACCGCACCCCCCGGCGTCCGCGGCATGATCCCAACGTCAGGCCCTACGCCGCCCCCAGCGCCTGCGTGATGCCGGCGATGCCGTCCGGCCCCACCCGGCAGCAACCGCCGATCAGCCGGGCCCCCGCCTGCTGCCAGCCCTTCACCTGGTCGGCGGTGAAGGTGGAACGGCCGGTCCAGGCACGCGCCCGGGCGTCCCAGACCTCACCGCTGTTGGGGTACACGACGACGGGCTTGCCGGTGACCCGAGCCGCCGTCGCGGCCGCGGCCTCCACGTCCTGCGGCGCACAGCAGTTCACCCCGACCGCGATCACCTCGTCCGCCTCGGCGGCCAGGGCGAAGGCCTCCTCCAGCGGCTGTCCGGCACGTGTGCGGCCCCCGGCGACGGAGTACGTCAGCCACGCCGGCACTCCGAGCCCGCGCACCGCCCGCAGCAGCGCCCTGGCCTCATCGGCGTCCGGGACCGTCTCCAGCGCGAGGACGTCGGGCCGGGCCGCGGCCAGCACCTCCAGGCGCGGCCGGTGGAAACGCTCCAGCTCGTCCACGCTCAGCCCGTAACGCCCCCGGTACTCCGAGCCGTCCGCGAGCATCGCCCCGTAGGGACCCGCGGACGCGGCCACCCACAGGGGGCGCGGGGCACGCGCCCGCCGGGCCGCTTCCCGGGCCGACTCCACGCTCAGGGACATGAGTCGGGCAGCCCGGTCATGGCCGATCCCGCGCTTGGCGAACCCCTCGAACGTGGCCTGGTAGCTGGACGTGATCGCCACGTCCGCCCCGGCCCGGAAATAGGCGAGGTGCGCCTCGGTCACCGCCTCCGGCCGTTCGGCGAGCAACCGCGCCGACCACAGCTCGTCGCTCAGATCGTGCCCGGCCGACTCGAGCTGGTTGGACATGCCGCCGTCGAGGACGACCGTCCCGGCGGCGAGGGCTTCTGCGAGGGGGAGGGTGCTGGTCATGCCGACGACGGTAGTCGACCTTCCGCGGCGGGCCCCAGCCGCTTGTGTCCATTAAATGAACAGGTCGACCAGCATGTGGGATTGGGGTTTACGATCAGGACCCTCCCCCTCCGCTTGTACAGGAACCCTCATGACCGTCCCCAGCCCCACCGAGGCCGCCGAACCCGCCGACCGGGACGCGACCGGAACCGCCCCGGCATCCGCTCCCCGCCGCACCTTCGGCCTCGCCGCCGCCACGGCCCTCGTCATGGGCAACATCATCGGCGGCGGCATCTTCGCCCTGCCAGCCACCGTCGCCCCGTACGGCACGATCAGCCTGCTCGCGTTCCTCGTGCTCTCGGTCGGCGCGGTCCTGCTCGCGCTGCTCTTCGGCAGGCTGGCGCGGCGCAGCCCCGTCACCGGCGGTCTGTACGTCTACCCGCGGGACGCCTTCGGCGAGTTCGCCGGGTTCCTGTCGGCCTGGTCGTACTGGACGATGTGCTGGGTCAGCATCGCCGCCCTGGCCGTCGCGGTCGTCGGCTATGTCGACGTCCTCATACCCCTGCACGGCAACCACGCCCTCCAGGCCGCCGTCGCCCTGGCCGCCCTCTGGCTGCCGGCCGCGGCGAACTTCGCGGGCACGCGCTGGGTCGGCGCGGTGCAGGTCGTCTCCACCGTCCTGAAGTTCGTCCCGCTGCTCCTGCTCGCCACGGTCGGTCTCTTCTTCGTCGACGCGGACAACTTCGGCCCGTTCAACGCCTCCGGTCAGAGCGTCCCCGGTGCGCTGGCCGCCTCCGCCGCGCTGCTGCTCTACAGCTTCCTCGGAGTCGAGTCCGCCGCCGTCAGTGCGGGCGAGGTCCGTGACCCCGAGCGCACGGTGGGCCGGGCGAGCGTCCTCGGCACGCTGGCCTCCGCCCTCGTCTACATCCTCGGCACGATCGCCGTCTTCGGTCTGGTCCCGCACGACCGGCTCGTCGTCTCGGGTGCGCCGTTCGCCGACGCCGTCAACGCCGTCACCGGCAGTTCGTGGGGTGGCACCGCCATCGCCCTGGTCGCCGTCGCCTCGATCACGGGCTGCCTCAACGGCTGGATCCTCATGGCCGCGCAGATGCCGTACGCCGCCGCCCGTGACGGTCTCTTCCCGGCGCCCTTCGCCCGTCTCGGCAAGGGCGGCGTCCCCGGCTTCGGGGTGTGGGCCTGCGCGGTCCTCGGCAGCGTCCTCATCGCCCTCAACTACACGGCGGGACCGGACACCACGTTCCGTGTCCTCGTCCTGATCACCACCTTCACCGGTTGTGTGCCCTACCTGCTGTCGGCGGCGGCCCAGTTGTACTGGCTGGCCCGCGGCACCCGCGACCGGGTCCGCCCGGCCGGACTCGCCCGTGACCTGACCGTCGCCGTCCTCTCCTTCGGCTTCTCGTTCTGGCTGATCGCCGGCGCCGGGTACGCGGCCGTCTACCAGGGCGTGCTGTTCCTCTTCGCGGGGATCCCGGTGTACGTATGGCTGCGGGGACGCAAGGACAGGGCCGTGGCGGAGGCATAGCATCGGGGGATGCCCGAGGTCGCCGCAGCGCATGCCGAAGTACGTGAAGTCCTGGGAGTCGCAGCGGACGAGGCGGTGTTCGAGCCGCTCACGCACAACCCGTCGAACGGCGTCACGGCCGGCGTGTGGCGGGTCGCCGGAGGCGACCGCTCGGCCGTCCTGAAGGTGCTGACGCGGACGAAGGAGACCGGTGTCGCCTGGTCGGCCTCCAACGACCCGCGCCACTGGAACTTCTGGCGCCGTGAGGCCTACGTCTACCGGTCCGGACTCGCCGGGGTGTGGCAGCGGCACGGCCTCCGCGCCCCCCGGCTGCTGGAGTGCGTCGAACGCCCGGACGGTGACGTGGCGTTGTGGCTGGAGGACGTGCCGGGCGAGCCCGCCACCGCCTGGCCCCTCGCCGGACACGTCGACCATGCCCACCGCCTGGGCGGCGCGCAGGGCGCGGTCGGGCCGGGGGAGGACGCCCCCTGGCTGTCACGGTCCTTCCTGCGGGACTACACCTCGGGGAAGACGACCGGTGAGGAGCTGCTCGACGACGACCAGGCGTGGCGACAGCCCCTGATCCGGCGGCACTTCCCGCCCGGCCTGCGCGAGGACATGGTCCGCCTCCACCTGGACCGCGAGTGGTTCCTCACGGTCATGGAGTCACTGCCCCGCGCCCTGTGCCACCTCGACCAGTGGCCCGCGAACGTCGTCCGCGGCGGCCCGGGCGCAAGCGTCCTGCTCGACTGGGCGTTCACCGGCGACGGCGCCCTCGGCGAGGACCTCGGCAACTACCTCCCGGACTGCGTCTTCGACCTGTTCGTCCCGGCCGCCGACCTGCCGGGCCTGGCCAAGGCGGCCTACGACGCCTATGTGCACGGGCTGCGCGGGAGCGGCTGGCGGGGCGACGAACGCCTCGTCCGGCTCGGTGTGTGCGCGTCCGCGGTGAAGTACGACTGGCTCACCGCGCTGATGCTCGCGCGAGCGGACCGGGAGCCGGTGGCGTACGGCGGTGAGGGCACGGTCCCGGCCGAACTCCGTTACCGGGAAAGGGGTCTGACCCTGGCGTTCCTGGCCGAGTGGGCGGCCGAGGCGCGGATGCTGGCTCCTCTGCTCGGTTTTCCACAAGCCCCCAGCGGCCGTTGAACCGCGGAACGGAACGAGAGGTCATGGCCCGAGTCGTCGAGCTGTCGTACTACCCCGTCAAGGGCTGCGCCGGGACGTCCGTGCGCGAGGCGCCGCTGACGCCCGCGGGGCTGGCGCACGACCGCAGCTTCATGGTCGTCAGCGAGGAGGGCGTGTACCGGACGCAGCGCCGGAACCCGCTGCTGGCCGTCATCCGCCCCCGCATCACTCCCGACGGCGACCACCTCACGCTCACCGCAGCCGGGACCGAGTCCCTCCACCTCCGGGTGGACACCTCCGGCACGCGGCAGAAAGTGGACCTGTTCGGAACCGCCTACCAGGGCATCGACCAAGGTGACGACGCAGCGCACTGGCTCTCGGACCTGCTGGGCGCACCGAGCCGGCTGGTACGGGTTCCACCGGAACACGACCGGGTGACCGACGGCCTGACCCCCGGCACCTCCGGCTACGCCGACAGCTGCGCCCTGCACGTCATCTCCCGCTCCACCCTCGACCTCCTCGACCGGCGGATGACCGACCGCGGTGCGGGCCCCCTGCCGCTCGACCGCTTCCGCCCCAACCTCGTCGTCGACGGCTGGGACGACCCCCACACGGAGGACCGCGCGCACCGCCTCCGCATCGGCGGCACGGAACTGGCCTACGCCAAGCTCGCGATCCGCTGCGCGGTGACCCTGGTCGACCAGCACACCGGCACCCGGGCGGGCCCGGAACCCCTGCGCACCCTCGCCACTTACCGCCGCGCCCGCCAAGGCGGCATCGCGTTCGGCACGAAGTACGCGGTACTCCGGCCCGGCACGGTGGCGGTGGGGGACGAGGTGGAGGTCGTGGGGTGGGGAGAGTCCGAGCTGTGAGGCCGGGGTTCGGACCGGCCACGCCGGTCCCGACGTCCCCGCCCCCTCGGCCGCGCCGGTATCGCGAGGCCGATGACCAGGGCTGAGCCCAGGGCGTAGGGCCACCAGCCGAAGCCGATGTCCTGGGAGGTCCACGCGCTGCTCCGGGCCACCGCTGCGGTGGTGAGGGTTCGGATGCGCACACCACCGGAGACGGGCCCGGCTCGTGCCGACAACGGAAAATCGGTGAACGACTCGACTCGTCAGACCCGTTGACCTCCTCGTGGCACACCCTTACCTTTTCGGCGTTCGTAATGACAGATGGCGTTCGAAATGTCGGACGGCATGGTGTGTTCCCCCCACCCCATGAGAGGCAGGCCGCATGAGCCGCGACCCTGTTCTGCCCGAGTCCCCCAGCCGCAGACTGCTGCTGAAGGGCGCCGCAGCCGCCGGCGCCCTGGCCGCCGTCCCCGCCCTGCCCGGCGTCGCCCAGGCGGCACCCGCGGCGGAGACCGCTGCCGAAACACCCGGCAGGCGCCCGAAGCCCGCCCCCTTCGTCAACCCACTGGTCCGCAACCGCGCCGACCCGCACATCAACCGTCACACGGACGGTTTCTACTACTTCACCGCCACCGCCCCCGAGTACGACCGCATCATCCTGCGCCGCTCCCGCACCCTGAACGGCCTCGGCACGGCGGACGAGTCCGTCATCTGGCGCGCCCACCCCACCGGCCCCATGGGCGCCCACATCTGGGCGCCCGAACTGCACCGCGCCGACGGCAAGTGGTACATCTACTTCGCCTCCGCGCCCGCCGAGGACGTCTGGGCGATCCGCATCTGGGTGCTGGAGAACGCCCACCCCAACCCCTTCCGGGGCACCTGGGTGGAGAGGGGCCAGGTCAAGACGGCGTGGGAGACCTTCTCCCTGGACGCCACCACCTTCAGCCATCGTGGCAAGCGTTACCTGGCCTGGGCCCAGCACGAGCCCGGCCTGGACAACAACACCGGCATCTTCCTGTCCGAGATGGCGAACCCGTGGACCCTGAAGGGCCCGCAGGTGCGGCTCTCCACCCCGGAGTACGACTGGGAGTGCATCGGCTTCAAGGTCAACGAGGGCCCGTACGTCCTCAAGCGCAACGGCCGTCTGTTCATGACGTACTCGGCCAGCGCCACCGACTTCAACTACTGCGTGGGCCTGCTGACCGCCGACGCCGACAGCCACCTCCTGGACCCCCTGAGCTGGACCAAGTCGCCGACCCCGGTCTTCACCAGCAACGACACGACCAAGCAGTACGGCCCCGGCCACAACTGCTTCACCGTCGCCGAGGACGGCCGCACCGACGTCCTCGTCTACCACGCCCGCCAGTACAAGGAGATCAGCGGCGACCCGCTGAACGACCCCAACCGCCACACCCGTATCCAGAGACTCGGCTGGAAGCCCGACGGCACCCCCGACTTCGGCATCCCGGTCGCCGACTCGGCAACGGCAGGTGAATGACATGAGACGGGCCCACGCCGCCCTCCTCGCCCTGTGCCTCGCCCTGTCCGGCGCCCTCGCCACCGGCGGACCCGCCCAGGCCGCGCCCCAGACCGTCCCCAACGGCACCCGGTTCAACGACACCTCGGGCAACCCCGTCCACGCGCACGGCGGCGGAGTCCTCAAGGTCGGCTCCTTCTACTACTGGTTCGGCGAACACCGCAACGCCGACAACACCTTCCGCTACGTCGACGCCTACCGCTCGACCGACCTGAAGAACTGGGAGTTCCGCAACCACGTCCTCACCGAGGCCAGTGACCCGGAGCTCGCGACCGCCAACATCGAGCGGCCGAAGGTCATGTACAACGCCTCCACCGGCAAGTTCGTCATGTGGATGCACAAGGAGAACGGCACCGACTACAGCGAGGCCCGCGCCGCCGTCGCCGTCTCCGACACCGTCGACGGCGACTACACCTGGAAGGGCAGCTTCCGGCCGCTCGGGCGGCACATGTCCCGCGACATCACGGTCTTCACCGACACGGACGGCGCCGGCTACATGATCTCCGCCGCCCGCGAGAACTACGACCTCCAGATCTACCGCCTCACCGCCGACTACACCGGCGTCGCGAGCCTCGTCGCCAACCCCTGGCCCGGCGGCCACCGCGAGGCCCCGGCCCTGTTCAAGCGGGGCGGCGTGTACTTCATGCTGACCTCGGGAGCCACCGGCTGGAACCCCAATCAGCAGCAGTACGCGACGGCCACCGGCATCGCCGGGCCCTGGTCGGCGATGAAGAACGTCGGCGACTCGACGGCGTACGGCTCCCAGACCGCCTTCGTGCTGCCCGTGCAGGGCACCTCGGGTACCTCGTACCTCTACCTGGGCGACCGCTGGGGCAACTCCTTCGGCGGCACCGTCAACGACTCGCGGTACGTGTGGCTGCCGCTGACCTTCTCCAACTCGACCACGATGTCCATGTCCTGGTCGCCCGAGGTCACGGTCGACACGGCCGCCGGGACCCTCACGGGTACCGCCGCCACGTACAACACGCTGATCGCCCGCCACTCCTCCAAGTGCGCGGATGTCACGAGCCAGTCGCTCTGGGCGGGCGCCCAGGTCAAGCAGTACGACTGCAACGGCGGCGGCAACCAGAAGTACTGGTTCAAGGCCGTCGGAGGCGGTTACTACCAGCTGATGGTCAGGAACAGCAGCCTGTGCGTGCAGGAGAACGCGAGCACGGTCACGCAGGAGAACTGCGCCTCCGCCCCGACGAGCCAGCAGTGGTCGCTGACCACCACCGGCTCGTACGTGAACGTCAGGTCCCGCGCGAGCGGCGAGTGCCTCGACGTGAACGGGGCGTCCACCGCCGACGCCGCCGCCCTCATCACCTACACGTGCAACGGCGGCACCAACCAGCAGTGGACGCGCGGTACCTGATCCGGCTCAGGCGAGCAGGTCGATCGCGTCGACCGCCGTGCCCGCACTGAGGTAGCCGGTCGTTCCCGACCCGCTCACCACGTCGATCCTGAGCACGTTGTACTGACTCGTGTCCGTCTTCCAGGCGGACGCCGGGACGCTGTACGTGAACGTGTGGTTGTTGCCCCGGTAGGAACCGTTGGTCAGCGACCGGGTGTTCGGCTGGGTGGGCGGGGAGGGGACCGGCGAGGTCCAGGTGTCGTTGACGGTGACCTGGGGCCGGCCGTTCGCGTACGCCGTCGTCACCCCGATACGCAGGGTGTGCGCGGCCGCAGCCTGGGCCGCCGTCAGCCGGAAGTACACCAGGATTCCGCTGTTGACGTCCTTCCACAGGTAGCAGGGGAAGGACGCCGTCTCGCCGTTGCCGACGACCACGTTCCCGGTCCAGGACGCGGCCCGTGCGTCGGACGGATGCGCGTACGTCATCAGCTCCGCGTTCTTGAACCCCGCCGGTGTGCCGTTCCAGTCGCCGATCCGCCAGATCGCGTTCGCGTTCGACGGATCATTGGAGGACGGGATCGCGATCGTGTTCAGGGTGGTCGTACCGCCCGCCGCCACGCTCACCGACGTGGTGTACACCGCCAGTTCGCCCTTGAACACGGTCAGCGTGTACGACCCCGGCAGCACACCGGAGAGGGAGAACCAGCCGTCCGAGGAACGCGCCGGACCCCAGTACTGCGCCGACGGGTTGGCGAGACCGACGGTGTACGGGTACGCCGTGTTCCGCCCCGAGATGCCCACGCCCGCCACCTTGCCCCGGCCGCTCGCCGGCACGTACCCCGCGATGCCGAGCGAGTCGGCCCACGGTGTGGTCAGCGTGCCCGGGAACAGCGCCGAGGAGGGCGCCCCGCCGTCCGTGAAGGCGACGACGTACGGACCCTGGAGGCCGAAGCGCTGCGCCTCGGTCTGGTTCTGGCCGTAGTGGAGGATCTCGTAGAGACCCCCGCCGTCCGCGCTCTGGTGGCGCAGCAGGGAACGGTAGAAGGGGCCGCCGGAGGCCTTCTCGTGGTTGCTGCGCACCATCCACAGACCGACGCCGCCCGCGGACCAGCCGATGTGGTCGTAGTCCATGACGCGCCGCCCCGAGTAGTGCTTCGAACGGGTCTGGCCGTCGGCTTTCCGGAACACGTCCGAGGCCTCGACGACGGTGGGCGCGTACGTGTAGGAGTCGGGCTCGTCGTTGAGGAACGCGCCCTTCTTCACGCGCACGATGTACCGGGTCGCGGAGACGGAGGCGTCGGCCTTGTTCGTCCACAGGTAGATGTTGTTCTCGCCGCTGCGGGCCGCGTAGTAGTGCTTCAGGGTGCCGTGCGTGACGGAGATCAGGATCGTGGCACCGGACTGCCTGATGGTCACGGTGGAGGCGCCGAGGCCGGACTCGATGTGCGAGTTCATGCCGCCGTAGCCCTGGTACTCCGTACCGCGGTAGACCAGGGAGGTCAGGTCGCCGGTGGACTTGGCGACCTTGAAGACGAGCTGGGCGCCGGTGTCGACGACGTAGTTCGCGCCGTCGTCGCTCCAGCCGAAACCGGCGGCGTGCGCCGGGCGGGCGAGCGCCGCGCCGACGGCACCGGCCGTGGCGGCGAGGACGACGGTGCGGCGGCCGACCGGTCTGTTCGTGGCTCCGGACATGGGGGGTGCCTCCTGCGAAAGGTGGGGGGAGTGCGGTGGGAGCGAGAGTGACAGTTGAATCGATTTCGCGAAAGGGCTTTCGCTCGTACTCGGACGTAGATCTGTTGAATGCTGTTCGAGGTCTAGAAAGCGCTTGTCCGGAGCGGTACGGTCCCCCTCCAGGTCTTGTCGTGTGCCGGGAGGAGCCTGGAGTGAGACGTTTCAGCATCGCCGTCGTCGCGGCGGTGACCCTGGGGGCCGCGTTGCCGACCGTACCCGCCCACGCGGACGCGAGGAGCGAGGGCCGTGGCCTCGCCCACTGCGTCGCCGGCACCTGTCACTTCGACGTCCCGCCGGGCACGTACGACGTACGGGTCACACTCGGCGGGACGGCGGCGTCCAGCACGAGCGTCACGGGCGAGAGCCGCCGCTCCCTGCTCCCCGAGACGGCCGCACCGGCCGGAAAACGCGTCACCCGCAGTTTCACGGTGAACGTCCGCACCCCCGAGGGTGAGCCCACCGGCCCCGGCGGAACCCCCGGCCTCGACCTGCGGATCGGCGGGACCGCCCCGGCCCTCGCCGGGATCGAGGTCGAGCGGGCCCGGCGCGCCCGCCAGATCCTCCTGATCGGCGACTCCACCGTCTGCGACCAGCCCGGCGATCCGTACTCCGGCTGGGGCCAGCAACTTCCCCAGTACCTCCGCAAGGGCATGTCCGTCGCCAACTACGCCGATTCCGGGGAGAGTACGGTCTCGTATCTGGGGAACCCGCAGCTGTGGGCCACCGTACGGCCCCTGATCCGCCCCGGCGACCTGGTCCTGGTCCAGCTCGCCCACAACGACAAGACCACGGACGAGGCCACCTACCGGGCCAACCTGGAAACGCTGGTGGAGGGCGTCCGGGTGCGGGGCGGGCAGCCGGTCCTTGTCACTCCCGTCGTGCGGCGCTGGTTCAACCCGGACGGCACGCTGAACAACGGAACCGCGCTCCTGGTCAACGGACTGGGCGTCGACCACCCGGCCGTCGTCCGCGCGGTCGCGGCGGACCGCCGCGTCCCGCTGATCGACCTCACGGCGAAGACCAGGGAAATGGTCGAGTCCCTCGGCGTGGAAGGCTCCAAGGCGCTCTACCTCACCAACGAGGCGCGGGACAACACGCACACGTCCGTGCGCGGGGCGACCGCCTACGCGGGCCTCGTCCGCGACGAACTCGTCACCCGGCATCTGGTGCCGAAGGGCATGCTCCGGGTGGGATGAACCCCTGGGGCGCCCCGACCGGAACCGGGGCGCCCCAGGTCCGATCCGTTCCGGCCGGCCCGAGCACGAAAGACACCCGATGCAACTGCCTCCCGCCGACCGCACGACGTCCCCGATCACCGGCTACACCCGCGCCCACTGGGAGGCGGCGGCGGACTCCCTGCTCGCCGCCGTCGAGCCGTACGCCACCGGGGACCGTGCGCTCTACCACCTGCCCGGCGACCGGGCGGGCTGGTCGGGCCGCCTCTCCGACGGCCTGGAGGGCTACGCACGCACTCTGCTGCTCGCCGCGTTCCGCCGCGACGAGAAGGCACTGGACCGCTACGCGACCGGCCTCGCCGCCGGTGTCTCGGGCGTCTGGCCCCGTATCGAGGACCGCCACCAGTCCCTGGTGGAGGCGGCGTCCATCGCCCTGGCCCTGCGGCTCACCCGCGACCTGCTCTGGGACCGCCTCGACGAGGGCGTACGCCAGCGGACGGCAGCCTGGCTGACCGACGCCCTCACGGCCGAACCCTGGCCCTGCAACTGGGAACTGTTCCCGGTCACCGTGGGCGGCTTCCTGGCCGAGATCGGCCACGAAGCGGACGCCTCCCGCGCGGCGATCGACCGGGGCCTGGAACGCATCGAGCAGTGGTACGCCGGCGACGGCTGGTACACCGACGGCGACGGCCGCAAATACGACTACTACAACGGCTGGGCGATGCACCTCTACCCGGTGCTGCACGCCTGGCTGGAGGGAGACGAACGACTGCTGGCCCGGTACGGCGACCGCCTCCACCGGCACCTCGGCGACTACGCCCACCTGTTCGGCGGCGACGGCGCCCCGATGCACCAGGGCCGCTCCCTGACGTACCGCTTCGCCACGACGGCCCCGCTGTGGCTCGGGGCGCTGACCGGCCGTACGCCCCTGGCCCCCGGTGAGACCCGGCGCCTGGCCTCGGGCGCGCTGAAGTACTTCCTGGACCGGGGCGCGGTGGACGACCGGGGCCTGCTCTCCCTCGGCTGGCACGGCTACGACGAGTCCGTCCTCCAGGGCTACTCCGGCCCGGCCTCCCCGTACTGGGCGAGCAAGGGCTTCCTCGGCCTGCTGCTGCCGCCCGGCCACGAGGTCTGGACGGCGCCGGAGGAACCCGCCCCCGCCGAACGCGCGGACTTCGTCACCCCTGTCGGACCGCCCAACTGGCTGCTCCAGTCGACCCGTTCCGACGGGGTGGTCCGGCTGCACAACCACGGCAGCGAGGACGTGCGCTACGACCCCTACTACACGCGGCTGGCGTACTCCACCGTGACGACACCCGCGGCTTCGTACGACAACAGCGTCCTCGTCGGCGGCGACCCGAGCCGCACGGGCATCGAACCGCTCGGTGTGGGCGAGGGCTGGGCGGCGTCCCGGCACGACGCGGGCGGGGGAGCGCGGGTGACGAGTGCGGTGCTGGCGCGCGGGGCCTCGGAAGTGCGGGCTCATCTCGTCTCGGGGGCGGAGCCGGGCACGGAGATCCGCGTGACCGGCTGGGCCGCGACGGAGGGTGCCCGGGCGGAACTGCTGCCCGCGTTCGGCCTGGACGACGACCTCACCGGCGTGACCGCCGGGGACTCCACCCTGTTCGTGGCCCTGGCCCGGCTCACCGCCGAGGCGGATCCGGTTCCGCTGGGGGAAACGGTCTCGGTGACCGCTTCCGGGGAGGGGGAGCTGACGGTCCACTGGAGCGAGGGGCCCGAGGTGCGGGTCCGGCTGGACGCGTCGGGTGTGCGCATCGCCTGAGGTCTCCACCTCCGGGCTGTCGTGGTCACCTGCCGGTCGGCCGGCGCCGCAACGAGCCGACCGGGGTCGGGCGTACTTCGGCCCGCGCCGAAACGACCCGGGCCTAGCGTGGCGGGATGACCGCAGATCCGCAGCGGCAGTCGCAGCCGCGTCCGCAGCCGTCGCAGGCCTCGCCGTCCCGCCGGGGAGCCACCGCCTTCGCCGCTCTGCACCGCGCCGGGGAGCCTCTGCTCCTGCCCAACGCCTGGGACCACGCATCCGCAAGGGCCCTGGCGGGGCAGGGCTTCCGGGCGATCGGTACGACGAGCCTGGGCGTCGCCGCGGCGGCCGGCCTGCCCGACGGGGCGGCTGCGACCCGGGAGGAGACGCTGCGGCTGGCCGTGACCCTGGGGTCCGGGCCGTTCCTGCTCTCCGTCGACGCGGAGGGCGGATTCAGCGACGACCCCGGTGAGGTGGCCGAGTTCGCACGCGAGTTGTACGCGGCCGGAGCGGTCGGCATCAACCTGGAGGACGGTCCGGGACCGGCCGCCCGGCACGCGGCGAAGATCGCGGCGGTCAAACAGGCCGCGCCGGGCCTGTTCGTCAACGCCCGCACCGACACCCACTGGCTGGGCGACGGCGACGGCACCCTCACCCGCCTCGACGCCTATCAACAGGCGGGCGCGGACGGCGTGTTCGTGCCGGGCCTCACCGACCCGCGGGGGATCGAGACGCTGGTGCGTCACCTGGAGGTGCCCCTCAACGTCCTCTACGCGCCCGGCGGCCCGACCCTCGCCCGACTCGCCGACGCCGGGGTACGCCGGGTCAGCCTCGGCTCGCTGCTGTACCGGCGGGCACTGGGCGCGGCCCTGGAAGCCGTGGCCGACATTCGCGCTGACCTGCCACCGAAGGGCGCGACGCCGTCGTACGGCGACGTGGCGGGACTGGCATCGCCGACCGACGCACCCGGCCGGGGCGGTCAGCAGGTAGCAGGGCATTCAGGGGGGTCCGGGGGCCGGTGCCGGGGGCGTAGCGCTCAGTCGTGACAACGGCGGTGTCATCGGACGGAAGGTGTTCGGCCGTCGGAAGCCCCCCTCTCGCCCGGCCAGTTCAGGAGCAGCACGTGCAGGGCGTCGATCGCCCTGTCCCAGGAGGCCTGTACGTCACGGGGCGCGCCGAAGGCGCCGGTGGACTCCAGGGCGCAGTAGCCGTGGAAGGTGCTGCGCAGAAGGCGCACGGCGTCGGTGAGGTCGGGTTCGTCCAGGCCGTAGGCGCGGAGCATGCCGTAGGTGACGTCGGCCGTGCGGCGCATCGCGGGAGAGCCGGCGACGAGTTCCCGGTCGATGCGGATCTGCGTCGCGGCGTACCGGCCGGGGTGCTCCAGGGCGTAGGCCCGGTAGGCGGCGGCGAAGGCGCCGAGCGCGTCCCTGCCGGCCTCCCGCCCCTCGACCGCCTCCGCGATCCGGTCGATCATCTCGCCACCGGCGAGCAGGGCCATGCGGGTCCGCAGGTCCTTAAGACCCCGGACGTGGGTGTACAGACTGGCGTCCTTCACCCCGAAGCGACGGGCCAGGGCGGAGAGCGTGACGCCCTCGAAGCCGACCTCGTCGGCAAGCTCGACCGCGGCCGCGACGAGACGCTCGGGCGTGAGACCGGCTCTGGGCATGGGGAGTTCGGGTCACCTCTCGAAGAGAGCCGGGCGGCAGGCGAGGCACCCCGGACGCACCGGGTGATCGTAGCCGCCGGCGGGCCCACGGCGGTGCGGGATCCCGTCGGTCACGCCAGCCCCTGCGTGACGGCCCGGCCCGTCTTCGGGGCCGTCAGATAGCGCAGCAGGCTGTGGGGCTTCAGGCCGTTGTCGAGGGGCTCGTCCACCACCGCCCCGAAGCGCGGGGCGAGTTCGTGGACGACGGCCACCAGGTCGCCCGGGTCGGCGATGTTCGTCCACCGTCGGACTCCGCCCGGCCAGGCACCCCGTCCCTGCGCCGGCAGCGGGCTCAGCCGGTTGAAGATCAGGGACAGGCCGAGCGGGGAGCCGACCGTCACCAGATCGGTGACCGGCCACTCGGGGTGCTCGCACAGTGCCTCGTACGCCACGACCGAGCCGAGCGAGTGCGCGACCAGCACACGGGTGTCGGGGCCGATCTCCTCAGCCACCCGGGCCCGGGCCCGCTGCCACACGACGGGTTCGTTCATGTACCGCCGCACCTGCTTCAGGGCGAGCACCATCATGCGGTCCGAGTACGTGCCGAAGAACCTGGACCCGGACAGCGCGTCCAGCGCGGCGCGGACCCGCTGGGACAGCAGCCGCCCCGTACCCGGGATCGCACGGGTGCCCGGCTCGTCCGGGCCCGTCACCGCCGCATCCGTGTCCGCGGCGGCCTCCCACCACGCCGCGAGCAGCTCCGCCTCGAAACCCTCCTCGACGTCGTGCTCGTCCCAGGGCGGCACGCCGAGGGCGCGGGTGCCCTCCTCGAAGAAGACGTCGCCGTAGAACGCGCAGGCGACCTCGTCCCCGGCGAGCCGGAGTCCCGACCCGTGCCGTACGCCGTCACGCAGGGCCGGGATCACGTCCCGGCCCATCAGCGCCGACCCCGACCACTCGTGCCCGATCCCGTGCACCACCACGACCCGTGCCATCGCCCGTTCCCCCGTTGTCCGTCAGCGCAGTTCAGAAGGACCGAGCGTAGTACGGGGCAGGGACGGCTCTCGACGCACCGGCCACGGCGGTGAACAGATCACTTGTCCGGATAGTTCGGATTCTCGGGCAGCGGTGGTGAGAAGCTCACCCTGCCGTCCTTCCAGCGCGCCTGGTACTCGCGCTCGCCGCCGGAATGACAGCACTGCGGATCCGTCGGCAGGTACACCGGATAGGACAGGGTGACCGTCTTTCCGTCTTGGCTCTTGATCGTTGATTGGGCTGCCGCGGTCCTGTCGTAACCGGCGTACTCGTTGCCGTGGAAGAAGAATACGGAAACGCACTTCCCGTCGACGCTGCTGGTGCAGTGAGCATGGATCGCACGAAGGGGTCCGCGGAGGTTTCTCAGAGTGCCGGCCTCGGTGTCGGCCGTGTATCCCAGACGCTTGATGCGGAGCACCGCCCGGTCCACGTCGAAGGGTTCCCTTCCGTCCTCTGACGGCTTCCCGTCGGACGGGCCCGCGGTGTCCCACAGTGAGACGGACGGGTTTGCCTCCGGTCGGGCCTTGTCCGCAGATGCTCCGCACGCCGTCACCAGCGTCAGGCAGAACACCGCGGCTGCGGCCGGCAAGGTCACCGCTCGCCGCACGCCGTCACCCCCAGAAAGACCTTCTCCAGCATTCCGTACCGCATCGTGTGCAGATCCTCCTGTGAGATGTTGCGTGTGACGTGTGAGCAGAGCTCGGCGGCCCAGTCAGCGGCGGATGCCTGTCTCAGTTGGAAGGCCGCCGTCGCCGAGAAGGTGGTATCGGTTCCCTGGGTGGTGCTCACCGGCACGCTCAGCAACAGCTGCTCACCGTCGGGGGAGGGCACGACGGCCCGGACGTGAGCGGCAGCGGGTATACGGGTCCGGGCCACGAGCCCGTTGGGGCCCCACCGCTCCACGATGCCCGGCCTTACGCTGACGGTCTCGTCGCTGCCGGAGAGGAACATCGTGGCGCGGGCGACGTCCGGGGGGATGGTGGTCTCACGCTGCTCACCCTTGGGATCCCACACCTCCGCACTCCCGTCCTTGCCGATCAGCAGCAGGCGCCGGCCGTCGCTGCTGAAGCGCACGGCGTCCTGATCGGCGAGCGGAGCGCGGAAGCCGGGCACGACGACGCCGACCCGCCGCCGGTCTCGAAGATCCCAGACCTCCACGCCGCGCAGGTCCGGGGTGGTCACGGCGATCCGTTCGGACGCCGGGTCAGTTGACAGGTTTGTCGCGTACCGGCTTCGCTCGACCTCCGAGTTCTCCCGGAACAGCAGCGTCCGGGCCACCTTGCGGCCGGCTGTGACGTCCCACTGCGAGACAGCTCCTCCCACAAGGGTGACCAGACGGCCGTGCCGGGTGAATCCCAGGCTACGAAGCTCCGGGTCCTGAGGTGCGGACCCGAGGGGCGGATCGAGGTGTATCCGCCGCAGTACCTGAAGGGAGGGCAGCTTGTAGAGCGTGACCGACTCCGCGGGACCCTCACTCACGGCCAGCGTCTTCTCCCCGGCGTCGAACGCGAGCCGCGTGTACGTCGTCCGGTAACCGCCCCGGCCTGTGGCTGCAATCCGCCGTCCGGTTGCCGGGTCCCAGAGCGCGACGTCCCCGCCGGCGCCTACCGTGACCAGATAGCGGCCGGACGGGGAGAAGTGCGCAGCCTCCTCGTCGTCGCCGGTGCTGAAGATGTCAGCGGTGGAAAGTGAGCCGGGCGCCGGCGCCGTGGCGACCAGTACCTCCGTCCCGCGGGCGAAGGCCATGCGGCGGCTCGCGCCGGCCAGGGCATAGCGGGTGTAGCGGCCCTTGGTGCCGTCCTCGGTCAGCACGAGAAGCCGTTGCCCGGTGGCGGCATCGCGCACGGTCACAGCTCCGTTGTCGCGTGCCAGCACGAGCTGGTCGGAGATGCCGACCAGCTCGCCGATCGTCACGTCTTCGGTGCTGCAAGGCAGACGCTGGAAGAGACGGGGGCCGGGCCTGTCGGCGGAGACATCGGTCAACTGCCACTTGCCGTCGGCGCACATCGCGGCCACCGGACGGGGACCGGCGACGAACTCGGGCTCTTCGAAGCCGGGAACATCCGTCAGACGTCCGGAGCGCGTGTCCCAGACACCTTGAGACAGGACCCCTGGCCCGGAGGCCACGACATGTCTGCCGTCCGCGGCGAAGACGAAGTCAGTGGGTGAGCCCTCAAGCAGCGGTTTCAGGGTGACGGGCGCGGCGGAGGGCCGGTCGAGGTTCCATACCTGGGCTCTGTCGTCCTTCGGCGGATGGGCCACCAGGCGGTGTCCCGTTCGGTCGAAGCGCAGCTCGTCCACCGCTTGAGCCGTGCCGGCGGTGCTCCGCGCGGCTCGCAGGGTCAGCAGGGTCCTCCCTTCACGCAGGTCCCAGATCTTGATGTGATTGCCGTCGCCACCCAGGGCCAGCCGGGTGCCGTCGGGACTGACCGCGACGGCCGAGACGTCGTCCATGCGGACCATCAGGGAGGGGCCATAGGCTTCGACACGCCACACCGACAGTCGGCCCGCAATGTCGCGTACCGCGACGACCCGGCCGGAGTCGTCCAGCGCTGTCTCCGCGACCTCTCCTCCGGCGGGCAGCACAGCGTCGTACGGGGCATCGGCCAGATAGCGGGTGAACAGATTGTCGTGTGCTTGTTGAGTGGGCGCGGTGCTCCAGGCGGCGACGGACAGCAATGCGGCCTTTTCCCGATGGGAGTCCGCCTGCCCCTGGGCCTGTTGTACGAGGTCGGCCGAAAGTTCGGCGGCTTTGCTGTCCCGTACCGAGTACACCCCGATGGTGGCCAGGGTCCCGAGCACCGCAGTAACCGCCGCCGCGACGATCACTTTGCGGGACCGCCGGCGCCGACGCCACTCCTGGCTCGCCTGAAGGTATCGGCGTTCGGTCTCGGGGACGTCGTCCGGCCGAACGCGTAGTTGCTCCCGCGCCTGCTTGAGTTCGGAGCCGCGCATCAACAGGGCGTGATCGCGGCCGCTTTGCTCCCAGCGCGCGATGCGCTCGCGCACATGTTCCTGCCAAACCCGGAAGTCGCGGTCGGCGTCGACCCAGGAGCGCAGCGCAGGCCAGTGCTCAAGCAGCGCTTCATGGGCGAGCGCGACCGTCTCCATACCGTCGGACGCGTGATCGAGGTGCACCAGACGCTGCACGGCCAATAATTGTGCGGCTTTCCAGCAGGCGGGGTGCAGCTCGGTACGGCGTGCGGTGCGCCCGGTGTCGACCGGGTTGTCGAGGCCTCCCTCGCCTGGGCGGACAAGCTGTACGAACAACCGCCGCACCTCGTCCTGCACGTCGCCCAGCCGCTCCTTGACGACACGCTCGGCATGCGAAGCGAGAGCTCCCGCCACTCGGCCGATCTCCTCATACGCGGCATGCGCGAGGATGCCATGACGCTGTTGCTCCCACAGCAGAGTGAGGGTGAACTCGAGCAGGGGCAGCGCGCCGGGACTGCGGCCCGCGTCTGAGACGAGACGCCCGGCGAGCGAGTCCTCGAAACGCACGGCCCCGTGGAATGAGGCGATCGGGGACAGCACCACCTCGAGGAGCTGATCCTCGGCCAGGCGGTCGACGAGTACCGGAGACGCCTCGCACACTCGCCCCAGACCGGGGAAACGCTGCATGGCCTTCAAGAAGTCCAGTCGCAGAGCGAAGACCAGCCGCACCAGTGGTCCGCCGTCCGCGCTGCGCCATCCGGTCATGCCCACCAACTGGTCGACCAGCTTTTCGGCCGCGTCGGGCGAGCAGCGGAACAGCATCTCGAACTGATCCACGATCAGGGCGAGCTGGGTCGTGCCCGATCGGGCGAGGATCTCCCTGACAACCGGAGCGGCCCCTCCCGCCCGAAGCCGTTCGGCGAGCCGGTCGACCTGCTCGAGTCGGTCGAGTGGCTCGACAACGTCGTCCGGCGCGCTGAGCAACGGCAGCAGGGCGGAAGCGAGCATGAACTCCGCTCCGAAGGCGGGCTCTGGGACCAGAGAGGTGATGCTGTAGTCACCACGTTTGCGGAGCTGCGGTACGAGACCGGCGTGGATCAGCGACGACTTGCCCACTCCGGACACCCCGATGACCGGGACGATCGACGACGTGGTGACCGCCTCGGTCAACGCCTTGATCTGCTCGGCCCGCCCGAAGTAGTGGGTGGCGTCCTGCTCCCGAAACGCATCCAGCCCACGGAACGGCGATGGCGGCGCGGCATGGCGACGCAGTTCAGGATGAACCTCCAACAGGACAGGGGCCGTGATGGCGTAGGCCGCCCGCTGCAGGAACCTCCCGTCGGTGGCGACGACCATGCCGACCACCCCCTTGAAGTGCTCATCCCACAGCGGCGTGCCGCTGAAGCCCTGCCGGATTTCGCAGGCACTGGTGCTCTCGAACTGGAGCCAGCCCCGACCGCGGTCGTCCACGATCGTGCCGAGTGACCAGACGCCCTCGTCGTCGCCGGCAGGGAAACCGAACGCCCGGAACGGGTGGCCTCGCACTGTCTCGACGTCCAGCAATCGAACAGGCTCGGCCCCAACCGGCGGATCCTCATCGAGTGCGAGGACGGCGATGTCACCAGAGCCGTCCTCCGCGACAGGGATGTGTGCGATGAGCCGCGCGCTCTGACGGGGGGCCGCTCGTTCGGCCAGGGGAAAATCCACATCGACGGTGAGCCCCACAGCGAGGGGACTCCCCTCCTGTTCGCCGGCGACGGCCGAAACCACATGCGCGCACGTCAGCACGATCCCGGGGGCTGCCAGAAAGCCGGCCCCCTGGGGGGCGGCCCATGAACCGCGCGACCACAGGCGGGCAATCCCGGGGTTGGGCACAGGCCCGGGCGTTGCTGAGTCCACTCGCCCTTATCCCGCCACGACTTCGTCGCGCGCGGCGACGGCCGAGGTGATCGGCACAACGTCCGGTTGCTGTCTGTCCCACTCCATGGTGAGCGTGAGCGACCCCTCGCCGGCGGTCTTGGCGAGGAAGACGCCCGCCTCCGCCGACAGCTTCAACCCGAACTGGAGAGTGATCTTGTCCGGCTGCCGTGGCAGGTCGGCCACCTTGCCGAGCACAGCATGCGCGGCCTCGCGCACACTCTCCAGACCGCGCTCCAGCGTCTCGGTTGCTTCAGCCACCACCCCGCCGGGCCTGGCAACCCTGACCACGGCTTGCGGTCCGTTGTCGACTTCCACCAGCACAGAACCGCCGCTTTCCAGCGGCACTCTCAGTAATTCGGGCATCGAGTCCCCCGCCACTCACCCGGTGTGATGCGCGCCACCCTAGCTCCTGCAAAAGCTGTTCGTGCCCGAGACCGGCAATTCACCGGGTCACGCCGACTCGCCTGCGGCCTCAGCTGCCTCCGCCGCCCACGCGCTCGTGAAGACAGCAGCGGCCGGTCGGCGCAAGGGCCGACCGGCCGCGGACACTCCGGCACTGCCGGAATGTCGATCAGTGCCGCAATATCGATCAATCAATCAAGCAATCAATCGGTCAATCGATTGAGCGGTTTCCTACCCGGTGGTCGAGAACACGAACGAGAACTCCACCGGCTCCGCCTTCAGGAAGTACTGCGGCAGCGGACCGGGACCGCAGGACTGCGAGCCGATGCCGTGCAGCCCGTGGTCGAGGTTGACCCACACCGTGCCGCCGGCCGTGAGGTCGGTGCGGTGCCGGGCGGCATCGAGCTGCTCGGTCGTCCAGCGCCGCGCCGTGAACCAGAACTCCGGGTCGCCCTCGACCCGGAGACCCCCGAGCTCCACCCAGCGCACGTCGGCCCGGGCACCGTTCTCCTGCGGCCGGACGTACGGCGTCTGCAGCCCGTCCACCGTCGACTGCCAGCGGCCCACCATGGCCGCCGTACCGGTGTCCGGGTACGCCTCGCCGGGACCGCCGCCGAACCACTCCACCGCGTCGGCCTCCGGCAGCCCGAAGCGCACCCCGAGCCGGGGCAGCGGCACCGTCCAGTCGCCCTCCGGCGTCACGGACACGCTCAGCCGCAACCGCTCGCCGTCGGACGTCCAGCGGTACACCGTGTCCAGACCCACCTCGCGGGCGGCCGGCGCCACCCGGGTGCGGACCGTCAGTGCGTCGTCGCCGGCCTCGAGGGAGACCAGGCGGTGCCGCATCCGGTGCAGGCCCAGCGTGCGCCACAGCACCCCGAAACGGGTGTCGGTCTGCCATTCGGCCCCGTCGTCGTTGTCGGTCGTCGCCCGCCACACGTCCAGCCGCGGTGTCGCGTCGACCTCCACCCGGCCGATCGAGAGCAGCGCACCGGTGCGGGCGTCGAACCGGGCCGGGCCGAGCGTGATCCCGCCGTCGTCCCGGACGGGCCGGTCGGTCGCCGGGAAGGACGGCAACGGCCGCGCACCCACCGCGAACTGGCCCCAGGCCACCACGTGACCCTTCGCAGCCCACGTCGTGTCGTCCGCCAGCAGCGCCCGCACCGTCCACTGCCGCTCGCCGCCGCGGCCGTCCGCGGGCGGCTCCGGCAGTTTGACCTCGGCGCTCTCGCCCGGCGCGAGCGCCGGCACGGCGAGCGAACCCGACTCGACCGTCTCGCCGTCCACCTGGCACGACCACTCGAAGGCCAGCGCGGACAGGTCGGCGAAGTCGTGCTTGTTGGTGACCCGCACGGTGCCGTTGACGCCGTCGCCCTCGATGCGGACCGGCTCGACGACCTTCTTGTACTCGATCAGACCCGGCGACGGCGTCCGGTCCGGGAAGACCAGCCCGTCGCACACGAAGTTGCCGTCGTGCAGCTCCTCGCCGAAGTCACCGCCGTAGGCGTAGCCCAGCTCGGCGTGCTTGACGCCGTGGTCGATCCACTCCCAGACGAAGCCGCCCTGGAGTCTGTCGTGCGTCTCGAACAGCTCCTGGTAGTCGGCGAGGCCGCCCGGGCCGTTGCCCATGGCGTGCGCGTACTCGCACTGGATGAACGGCAGCTCGCGGCGCCTGCGGGTGCCGTCGTCGAGCTGCCGGCCGATCTTCTCGACCTCGTCGTGGAAGGCGTACATCCGCGAGTACACGTCGGTGTCACGGCAGTTCCAGTCGCCCTCGTAGTGCACCAGCCGCTCGGGGTCGCGGCCGTGGATCCACTCGGCCATGGCGGTCAGGCCGCGTCCGGTGCCGGCCTCGTTGCCCAGCGACCAGAACACGATCGACGGGTGGTTCTTGTCCCGCTCCACCATGCGCGCGGCGCGGTCCAGCAGAGCCGGGGTCCAGCGGTCGTCGTCAACCGGGTTGTCCCGCCAGTCCTGCTCGGTGAAGCCGTGGGTCTCCAGATCGCACTCGTCGATGACCCACAGGCCGTACTCGTCGCACAGGTCCAGGAAGGCCGGGTGCGGCGGGTAGTGCGAGGTGCGCACGGCGTTGAGGTTGTGCCGCTTCATCAGCAGCACGTCCTCGCGCATGGTCTCCAGGTCGAGGGCACGGCCCTTCTCGGGGTGCCACTCGTGCCGGTTGACGCCCTTGAACAGGATCGCCCTGCCGTTGACCTTGATCAGCTCGTCCTCGAGGGCCACCGTGCGGAAACCGATCCGCAGCGGCACCCGCTCGCCGTCCGTGGCCAGCACGCCGTCGTACAGCTTCGGTGTCTCCGCGGTCCACGGCTCGACGGCGACCGTGACCGGCTCGCCGGTGGCGACATCGATGTCCAGGGCGGGTACGGTCACCCGCCCGGCGACGTCGGAGTCGACCCGCAGGGTTCCCTCGCCGGTGGTGTGGTCGTAGGAGGCGTGCACGAAGAAGTCACCGACGCCGCCCGCCGGGCGGTGCAGCAGCGTCACGTCCCGGAAGATGCCCGGCAGCCACCACTGGTCCTGGTCCTCCAGGTAAGACCCGGCCGACCACTGGTGCACACGCACCGCGAGCACGTTGCGGCCCGGCTTCAGCAGCTCGCCGACCGCGAACTCGTGCGCGAGGCGGGAGCCCTTGAACTCGCCGAGCTCCGTGCCGTTCAGCCAGACCCGGGCGCAGGACTCGACGCCGTCGAAGCGCAGCACCGCCCCGCCGTCCGACGGCCAGTCGGACGGCAGGTCGAAGACGCGCAGGTGGTCACCGGTCGGGTTCTCCGTCGGGACGTACGGCGGGTCCACCGGGAAGGGGTAGAGGTGGTTGGTGTAGATCGGGGAGCCGAACGCCCCGTCGCCCTGGAGGACCCAGTGCCCGGGGACCGTGACCTCGGCCCAGTTCCCGGCGTCATGGCCCTCTTCGGCGAACGAGTCGTCCTCGGCGCCCGCGGTGGCCGAGAGCCGGAAGCGCCAGCGGCCGTTCAGCGACAGGGACCGCGCGTCCGAGGACGCGTACCAGGCGCGGGGCGGCAGGGCGCCGCTGCCGGGCGAGACGTCTTCGACGTAGTCGACGGATGGGCTCGTGCGGAAAGACATCGGTCTCCTAGCTCAGCCCTTGATGCCGGTCTGTGCGATCCCCTGCACCAGCCAGCGCTGGAGGAAGAGGAAGACGAAGACCAGGGGCAGGATGGATACGGCCGTGGCCATGAAGATCAGGTGGAAGACGACGGTCTGGTTGGTCATGTAGCTGGAGAGTGCGACCTGCACCGTCCAGGAACCGGGGTCCTGGCCGATGACCAGCGGCCACAGGAAGGCGTTCCAGCCGTTGATGAAGGTGATGGTCGCCATGGCCGCGAAGAAGTTCAGCGAGTTCGGCACCACGACGCGCCAGTATGCGCCCCAGTAGCCCAGCCCGTCCATGCGCGCCGCCTCCTCCAGCTCCTTGGGGAACCCCAGGAAGTACTGCCGGAACAGGAAGCAGGTGAAACCGCTGAACAGCCCCGGGATGATGAGACCCCGGTAGGTGTCCACCCAGCCGAGCGAGGAGACCAGCACGAAGCTCGGTACGAAGGTGACCGCCGTCGGGACCATCAGCGTCCCCAGGACGGCGTAGAACACCTTGTTGGCGTGCTTGTACGGGATGCGGGCCAGACCGTAGCCCGCGAGGGAGCACACCAGCAGGACGCCGACGGTGTGCAGGGTCGCCACGACCGCCGAGTTCCACAGGGACTGCCCGAAGGGGACCGTCTCGTCGTTGAAGAGTTCGCCGATGTTGCCCCACTGGATGTCCGTGGGGAAGAACTTCCAGTTCTCTCCGGTGATCTCGGCGTCGGTGGAGAGGGCGTTGCGGACGAGGATGTAGAAGGGGACCAGGAACAGGAACGCGGCGACGCCCGTGGCGATGTAGAGCCCGGTGGAGCTCATCACGCCGCCACCGCGCCTGACCCGGCTGGTCGTGTCCGACGCGGGCGCGGACTTCCGCACCTTGGGCATGGTGGTGGTCACTTGGACTCGTCACCCCTTCCGAAGCCCATGATCTTGCCCTGGAGCAGGGTCACGGCACAGATCAGCACGGTCAGGATGAGTGCCCCCGCGCTGCCGGCGCCGTAGTCCTGGCTCTCGCCGAGGGCCTTGTAGTACAGCTCGACCAGGGGCGGGCGGCCCCAGGTGGTCTTGGACAGCAGGTTGAAGAACTCGTCGAAGGCCTGGTAGGCGGCGACCAGCAGCAGCAGGATCACCGCGGTGGACGTGGCGCGCAGCTGGGGCAGGGTGATGTACCGGAAGGTCTGCCAGCCCGACTTGGCGCCGTCGATGGCGGCGGCCTCGTACAGCTCGTCCGGGATGTTCTGCAGCGCCGCGATGAACAGGATCATGTAGAAGCCGGACTGCAGCCACAGCCGGGCGGTCACGATGACCAGCCAGTACCAGGGCGGGTTGGGGTCGATCAGCCAGGCGATGTTGTCGATGCCGAACCAGCCGAGGACCGTGTTCATCAGGCCGAAGCGGACCCCGCTGAAGATGGACATCTTCCAGATGAGGGCCGCGGCGACGTAACTGACCGCGGTCGGCAGGAAGAAGACCGAACGGAAGAACGCCCGCATGAAGCGCATGCGGTTCACCAGCAGGGCCAGGCCCAGCGACAGCGCCCAGGTGGTCGGCACGATGAACGCGGCGAAGACGGTGAAGGTGCCGAGCGAGCCGACGAAGTCGTCGTTGGTCAGCATGTACGTGTAGTTGTCGAAGCCGACGAACTTGTCCGGCGTGACGGTGAAGCGGGCCTCGAAGAAGCTCAGCCAGAGGCTCCAGAGGATCGGTGCGTAGACGAAGATCGCCAGGCCGATCAGGAACGGCCCGGTGAAGAGCCAGAAGGCGAAGGTGGGGCTGCCCCGCAGGCCCCGCCGCGGCTTGGCCGGTGAGGCCTTCGCCGGGGCGGAACCCGCGAGGTCGAGCTCGGTGGTGGTCGACATGTCGTGGTCCGTCCCGCGGCCTATCCGAACAGCTTCTTGAGCTCGCGGTTGACGGCCGTGTCGCAGCGGTCGAGGGCCTTCTCCGGGTCCATGTTCTTGCGGACGCAGTTGGCGAAGACGTCCTCGAAGGCGGTGCGCATGGCCTGGGTCCAGCCGATGTTGTCGAAGTGCCCGAACTCGTTGAACAGGCGGACGCCCTCGGCGGCGTTGCCCGACTTGAGCTTGGTGGCCTTCTGGGCGATCGAGGTGCGCGGCGGAATGTGGAAGCCGTAGGAGGTGGCCCAGTCCTCCTGGTAGTCCTTCTGGTCGATCCACAGCCACTTGACGTACTCCTTGGCCGCGTCGACGTCCTTGCCCTTGGCGTTGACGAACATCGACCAGCCGCCGTTGTAGACCGACGGCTTTCCGGAGTCCGTGACCTTCGGGAAGGGGAAGACCCCCCAGTCGTCGCCGAGTGCGTCCTGGATCGCGGGCATCGCCCACATGCCGCAGAACTGGATGGCGCACAGACCCTGGTTGAACGAGGAGGGATCCCAGGACTCGGTCGGAGCGCCGAGGAGGAGGTTGCCGCTGGTGAACAGCCGGCGCATCTTCTTCAGGCCCTCGACGACGCCGTCCGTGTGGTAGGCGATCTCGTTCTTCTCGTCGAGGTGCTGCGCCCCGGCCGACCAGATCAAGGTGTCGTTGACGCTGTGCAGGTCGTTGCCCATGTACAGGCCCTTGACCTTGCCGGTGGTGAGCTTGGCGGCGGCCTCCATCAGCTCGTCGAGCGTGGTCGGCACCTCGACCTTGGCCTTCTCCAGCATCGACTTGCGGTAGAAGAAGAACTGCGGGTCGTCGATCATGCGGACGCCGTATATCTTCCCGTCGACCGTGTGCGACTTGATGTCGGCCGGGTTGAAGTCGTCCTTGACCGGGTTGACGAGGTCGCTCAGGTCGGCCACCTGGCCGCTCTTGATGAGCTGGATCTGCGGGTGGAACTCGAAGAGGTCCGGCGCGTTCTTGGTGAGCAGGGCCGAGAAGAGCTTGCTCTCGTAGTCGGCGCTGGTGATCCACTGCGTGGTCACGTTGGCGTCCTTGTACGCCTTCGCGTACCGCTTGACTGCCTGCTCGGTGCCCGCCTCGCCGTACGCGTGGAACATCTGCACCAGGTTGGTGCCCGAACCGGACCCACCGCCGCGGCCGTTGTTGCCGCCACACGCGGCGAGTCCGCCGGCGGCGGCCAGACCCATCGCGGCCCGCAGTACGTTCCGGCGGTCCCAGTTCATGTTGCTCGATGCCGACATGCTGACGTCCTTGTCTCGAGTGTGGCTGCGGCTCTGCGGCTCACTGCCTGATGGCCCACGGCCCGTAGGCGCGTGCCAGGTGGCTCAAAGAGAGGTGCGGTGCGGGACGCTAGAGCTTCGGCTAAGGCTTCGGCAAGGGGTTGGACGAAGTCTGTGCGAAGCGTTGTGTCCGGTTCGCCATTTCGAACAGGTGGGGGGAGTGGAGGAGTTGGCCAACGGGTCGGTTTCCCGCGTTGGCTCCCGCTACGAGGGCGGGGCGGTGGTGCGGCTCCTCACGGGGGCAGTGCGTTTGCCGTTCTTCTGCCCGACGGTCTGCAGTGCGCCTTCGAGCGCGAACGTCGCCGCGCCGAGGCACACCGGGTCGGTGGGGATCGGGGAGAGGACGACTTCCGTGGCGGCCAGCGGCCGTGGCAGCGCGTGCCGGGTGACGGCCTCGCGCACCTCGTGCAGCAGCGGCTCGCCCAGGGTGCGGGCGACCCAGCTGCTCAGCACGACGATCTCGGGGTTGAACAGGTTGACGAGGTCCGCGACGCCGGCGCCCAGATAGCGGGCGGTCTCGTGGACGACCCGGCGCGCCACGGGGTCGTCCGCCGCGACCCCGCGGGCCAGGGCGTCGATGGTCGCCGTCTGGTCCTCGGCGTGCAGCAGCGCGCTGCCGGGGTCGAGTTCGCGCAGGTTCAGCATGATGCCGCGCGCGCCGACGTACGTCTCCACGCATCCGTGGTTGCCGCAGCGGCACGGGCGGCCGTCCAGCACCATCGTGGTGTGGCCCCACTCGCCGGCGCTGTTGCTGACTCCGCGGTGCAGTCCGCCGCCCAGGACGAGACCGGCGCCCACGCCGGTGCCCAGGTTGACCACCACCGCGTTCCCGCGTCCGCGCGCGGCCCCGAACCACAGCTCGGCGACCGCGCTGGCGCGCAGCGGGTTGTCCAGGTACAGCGGATAGGCGATGTGCTCGGTGAGCAGGTCGAGCAACGGTACGTCGTGCCAGTCCCAGTTCGGCGCGTACTCGGAGATGCCGGTCGCGCGGTCGACCTGCCCCGGCACGCTCACCCCGACCCCCAGCACCCGGGCGCCCTCGATGCCGGCCTGCGTGACGACCGAGCCCACGGCGGTGGCCACGTGGCCGACCACGTGCTCGGGCAGGCTCTCGCCGGGCCGGACGTCCTCCTCGGCCCGGGCCAGTATGTTCAGTCCGAGGTCGAACAACTCGACGTGGACGTAGGTCTCGGCGATGTCGACGCCGATCAGCGCGCCGCCCGAGGTGTTGACCGCCACCAGGCCCCGGGGGCGGCCGCCGGCCGAGTCCTCGAAGCCGACCTCGGTGATCATGCGCAGGTCGAGCAGCTCGCCGACGAGGGTGGCGACCGTCGCGAGGCTGAGGCCGGTGGCCGCTGCCAGCTCCTGCCGGGACGTGGGCGACTCCGCGATGATCTGGCGCAGCACCTCGTAGCGGTTCGCGGTGCGGATGTCACGTGATGTGCGCTTCACCGGGGTGCCCCATTCCTTCCCAGACCGGCCGGGCCGGGGTCGACGTCGGCACCGGCGCGGCGCAAGGCTATGGGCTGCCGGGACTTTCGACAAGGGGTTTGGAAAGGGGCTTTATAAAGTGCGCGCCTGGTGAGGGACGGTGGTGGCCCACCGTGGCCCGCCCATCATGCCTCAGTGCGGGGCCGACGGCCCCCGGTGTGCCGGCCTCACTCCTCGGCGGGAGCACCGGCGGGACCGGCCGGCGCCTCGCCCGGGCGGCTCGCGCCGGAGACCGCGGCGGACAGCTGTCGCCGCACCGGTTCGGACAGCGTCGTGCCGCGTACGGTGCCCACCAGGTCACGGGCCAGGTCGTGCAGTTTGGTGTTGGTGTTCTGCGAGGTCCTGACCAGCACGCTCCAGGCCGCCTCGGGGGTCAGGCCGAAGGAGGCCATCAGGATGCCGCGGGCCAGGTCGATGGTGGGCCGGGTCTGCATGGCGCGCCGCAGCTGGGTGACTTCGGCCCTCAGGTCCTGGCCGTCCTCCTGCGTCGGGGACGTGCCGGACGGGGCCGGGGGTGCGGTGCCCTCCATGGGGAGGGAGTCCGTGAAGAGCTCCCGCATGCCGGTCAGGTCGAGAACGCGGTCGACCGCCACGCCGCAGGACCGGACGGTGACCGACTTGCCCTGGCCGACGGCGCGGTCGTGCAGGTCCAGCAGGGCGTCGAGGCCGGAGCAGTCGCAGAACCCGATGGCGTCCAGACGCAGGTCCAGGCCGCCGCCCGACAGGGTGAGCAGGTCGTACAGCTCGGGCAGCAACCGGCGGCTTCCCAGGTCCAGTTCACCCCAGATCGTCACGGCCATCCGGTCGCCGTCCGGAACGACGTCCATGGTCGCCATGCAGGGCGGGATCGCCGCCGGCGCACTGTCGGAAGCCGTGGGTGCTACCTCTTCCGGTGTGTGAGACCGCGCAGAGCACGCAGGCTCGGGCATGGCCCTGTTCTCCCTCGTCCGTTCGCCTTGCCTCCGCTTCCAGCGTTGCGTCTCTACCCCATGCACGTCAATCAATACATGAAACGCCGTACGTGTTTTTGGGTGCGTGAATGTTCTGTCGCTAGAGTCGGGGGCATGGATGGAGTGCCCGAGCCACACACCGGATGGACGTTCCTCACCAACCATGCCCGCGTGCTGGCCGCCATTGCCGACAACCACAGTGCCCGTATCCGGGACATCGCGGCTCACTGCCGGCTCACCGAGCGGGCGGTGCAGAAGATCATCGCGGACCTGGAGCAGGACGGGTACCTCTCCCACACCCGGGAGGGCCGCACCAACACCTACCGGATCGACCCCGGCAAGGTGCTGCGCCACCCCGCCGAGGCGGGGCTGACCGTGGCGTCCCTGATGTCCCTGCTCGTCAAGGACGAGGCCGACCGCGCCACGACCTCCGTCACCCGCGGGCACCCCCACGCCGCGACCTGACCGGCGCCCGCCCTGCCATGGACGGCGGGTGAGCCGCACGCGCCGGGGCCACCGACATCCGGTCCGGCGGCGCCCTTCCTTCGCCTACGCCTGCGCGAGCACCTCCCGCACGAAGGCGTTGGCGAACTTCCCCCTCGGGTCGAGCTCCTGCGTCAGCGCCCGGAAGTCGCCCAGACGCGGGTACGACTCACGCAGAGCGGAGGCGGGCAGCGTGAACACCTTCCCCCAGTGCGGGCGGGCCCCGAAGGGTGCCAGCGCCGCTTCGACCCGCCGCACCACCGGAAGGACCGCCCAGGTGTCCTCGATCCAGGTGAAGTGCGCCGCGACGGTGTCCCGTCCGTAGGAAGGGCTCAGCCACTGGTCGTCGCCGGCGACCGTGCGCACCTCACAGGTCTGCAGGACGGGCGCGACGCTCTCCCGGATCGCGTCCAGTGCGTGCAGCATCTCCACGGCGTGCCCGCGCGGCAGCAGGTACTCCGACTGCAGCTCCGCCCCGCTGCTCGGCACGAACTCCGCCCGGAAGTGCGGCAGTCGCCGGTGCCACGGCCCCGGCACCCCGAACTGCTCGGTGCAGTTGACCGCGGGCATGCCCGGCACCGGGTGCATCTTCTCCGTCGCGGGAGCCGCCCAGGGGAACGCGGGCAGTGGCTGGTCCGTTCGCCGCTTGAGCCACACCTGCCCGAATCCCGGCTCGCGCCAGTCGGTGAACAGGCTGACGCTGTACCCCGTGGCCATCACCGTCTCGAACACCCCGGAGTCCAGGCCCTCCAGGGGCAGGCCGGTGAACACGTGCTGCTCGACCTCGTAGGCCGGCTCCAGGTCCAGGGTGAGCGCGGTGACGACGCCGAGCGCGCCCAGTGAGGTGACGGCCCCGCCGAACCGTTCCTCGTCCCGCCCCACGGTCAGCACCGAGCCGTCGGCCGTGACCAGCTCCACCTCGCGCACGGACGCCGAGAGCGGACCGTTGAGGACGCCCGAGCCGTGCGTGCCGGTCGCGACCGACCCGGCCACCGAGATGTGCGGCAGGGACGCCATGTTGTGCAGCGCCAGCCCCTGCCCGTGCACCCGGCGGGCCAGTTCCGCGTAGCGCACACCGCCGCCCACCCGGACCGTCCGGGCCACCGTGTCGATCTCCACCTCGGGGGGCAGGTCCGCCAGCGACAGCAGGACGCCCTCGGGTCCGGGCTCGGCGATCTCGTTGAACGAGTGTCCGCTGCCCAGGACCCGCACCCGGTCGCTCTGTGCGACGAGGGCGCGCACCGCGGCCGGCGAGTCCGGCCGGTGCAGCTCCTTCGCCGCGTAGGTGACGTTGCCGGCCCAGTTGGTCACGGTCCCGTTCATCCGACGTCCTTCCCCGAGGCGGCGGGGACAGGAAAGCCCCCGCGGGAACCTACCCCCGGTCCGTTGTCGATTGCCGCCCCTGCCCGGCTCGGCCTAGGGTAGGAGTCGTAGAGAGCGTTTTCTATACGCGGTGCGGAAACCGTTCGCGAACGTCCCGAGCAGGAAGGTCACCTCCTTGAGCCGGCGCCCCCAGGCACTGTTCGCCCTGGCCGCGGAGAACGTGCCGCTGGTCTTCCCGCCCGAGGTACTGGCGCGACTGCGCGAGTCGGTCGACATCGACCCGGACCTGGTGGTCCAGGACTTCACCGAGCCGCGTGGCCTCGACGCGCTCGCCCGGGCCGAGGTCCTGGTGACCGGCTGGGGCTGCCCCCGGATCGACGGGGCGGTGCTCGACGCCGCACCCCGGCTGCGGGCGGTGCTGCACTCGGCCGGCTCCGTGAAGTCCTTCGCCACCCACGCCCTGCGGGAGCGAGGCATCACCGTGTCCTCGGCGGCCGTCGCCAACGCGCTGCCGGTCGCCGAATACACCCTCGCCATGATCCTGCTCGCCGGGAAGGACGTCCTCGCCGCCCGCGACCGGATGCGCGCCACCCGCGCCTCCACGGGCTGGGGCGTCATCCCCGGCATCGGCAACCACGGCCGCCGGGTCGGCGTCATCGGCGCCTCCCGCATCGGGCGCCGCGTCCTCGAACTGCTTCGCCCCTTCGATCTGCGGCCCGTACTCACCGACCCCTACGTCGACGAACACGCCGCCGCCGCGCTCGGCGTGCCCCTGCTGCCGCTGGACGAGCTGCTGCGCACGTCCGGCATCGTCACCCTGCACGCCCCCGATACGCCCGAGACCCGCCACATGATCGGCAGCCGCGAGCTGGCGCTCATGCCCGACGGGGCGGTACTGATCAACACCGCGCGCGGCGGCCTGGTCGACCACGACGCCCTCGTGGCGGAACTGCGCACCGGACGCCTCTCCGCCGTCCTCGACGTCACCGACCCGGAGCCGCTGCCCGCCGACTCGCCCCTCTACGACCTGCCCGGCGCCTTCCTCACCCCCCACCTCGCCGGCTCCCAGGGCAACGAGCTGGCCCGCCTCGGCCTGGCAGTCGTGCGGGAGGCGGAACGCCTGGTGGCCGGCGAGGAGCCGGCATACGCGATCGAGTGGGCGACGCTGGAGCGCGAAGCCTGACCCGTCCGCGCCGCCGCGCCCGGCCGTCGGCCCGGCGCCTGACTCGGCTCGGGTGTCCGGCTCGGCCCGGGGCGAGCCCGGTCGCCGACCCGGATGAAGAGTGACGAGCGAGACATTCTCTCGGCTCGGGGGGACCCGGTACCCGTCCCGCACGGCCGGGGGCATACCGTGAGGAGTCGTACGTCCGAACCGGGAGGAGAGACGGGATGGGCAGCCGTACCGCGCTGGTCGAGGATCTGATGGAGCGGTTCCCGCACGTGCCGCGGGAGGCCGTCTTCAAGGAGGACCTGCTCCGCGGCGGCGTCGCGTTCGACCCGTCCGCGCTCAGCGATACCGCCAACGAGGCAGCCGGCGAGGTCAAGCCGAAGTCGTACTTCATCTTCTCCTTCGACCACGGCACCCTTCCCGAGCTGGGCGAGGCCGCGCTGCGCCGCCCGCCGGAGGAGATCATCCTCACCGGCGGCCCCTACGACCTGCGCCGCACCGTCGTCTCGGTCCGGGTGAACCCCGCCTCCCCCTACCGCGTCGCCGCCGACGAGGACGGCGTGCTCGGCCTCTACCTCGACGGCAAGCGCATCTCCGACGTCGGCGTGCCGCCGATGCCCGAGTACTACCGGCACACCCTCGCCAACGGGAAGTCGGTCATGGAGGTCGCGCCGACCATCCAGTGGGGCTACCTCATCTACCTGACCGTCTTCCGGGTCTGCCAGTACTTCGGCGCCAAGGAGGAGTGCCAGTACTGCGACATCAACCACAACTGGCGCCAGCACAAGGCGGCCGGCCGCCCCTACACGGGCGTGAAGGACGTCGAGGAGGTGCTGGAGGCCCTCGAGATCATCGACCGCTACGACACCGCCAAGGCCTCCACCGCCTACACCCTCACCGGTGGCGCCATCACCAAGACGGTCTCCGGCCGTGACGAGGCCGACTTCTACGGCCACTACGCCAAGGCCATCGAGGAGCGCTTCCCCGGCCGCTGGATCGGCAAGGTCGTCGCCCAGGCCCTCCCGCGCGACGACGTCCAGCGCTTCAAGGACTACGGCGTGCAGATCTACCACCCCAACTACGAGGTGTGGGACGAGTACCTGTTCAAGATGTACTGCCCCGGCAAGGAGCGGTACGTCGGCCGCGACGAGTGGCACAAGCGCATCCTGGACTCGGCGGAGGTCTTCGGCGCGCGCAACGTCATCCCCAACTTCGTGGCGGGCGTGGAGATGGCCGAGCCCTTCGGCTTCAAGACGGTCGACGAGGCCATCGACTCCACCACCGAGGGCCTGCGCTTCTTCATGTCGCACGGCATCACGCCCCGCTTCACCACCTGGTGCCCGGAGCCCACGACGCCGCTCGGCAAGGCCAACCCGCAGGGCGCGCCCCTGGAGTACCACATCCGTCTGCTCCAGGCCTACCGGCAGACCATGGAGGACTTCGGCCTCTCCTCGCCCCCCGGCTACGGCCCGCCCGGCGCCGGCAACGCGGTCTTCTCGGTGAGCTCCTTCATGGACAGCCTCCCGGCAGACGCGCCCACCGCCGTTTGATAACGCTTCGATGACAACGCCCCTTATGGCGACACGGCGTTGAGTCACAGGGCGGCCGCACCCGTATGGCACTCCGAGACCGGAGCCAGGGGTGCGGCCGCCCTGTCGTGATATCTGAACAGGGCGCTTGTCAGTTGTGTGGGAGGCGTGAAAAGCTCTTGCACTGCCGCGAGGTTCCCCCCAACTCCAACACCGATGTGGTGAGTTGACCTCGCTCGTGGATGCAGGAGACTCATGCCCGACCTGCCGACCCCTCAGGACGCCACCGAGGCCGCGCTGTTCTCCGAGTGCTGGGACGCGGTCCTCGCGTACGCGGACCTGTGCACGTCCGGTTCCGCGGCCGCCGCTCAACTGGGCCGCGAGGCGTTCGCGCACGGCATACGCGAGGCCCGTGACGCAGAGAACGGCCCGGTCCGCGGCACCGGCCGCCGCCCGGCCCGGCTGCCCCGCATACCCCTGCTGCTGACCTCCGTGCGCACCACCGCCGCGGCCTGGGAACAGCAGGGGCAGGGTCACAAACTCGACCCCGACCTGCGCCTGTGGCTCAATTCGGACAAGGCCGCCCGCTACACCGGCCCGCCCCTGCAGCGCCCGCTCGCCCTGCGCGGGCTGCGCGATCTGCAGCAGCCCGACGCCGAACTGCTCTGGTTCGCCGAGGTGGAGGCGCTGCCGCTGTCCCTGGTCGCCCGCCGCCTGGGACTCGATCCGGCCGGCGTCGCCGAGGAACTCCAGCAGGTGCGCACCCTGTTCCGGGACCGCTGCCACCGCAACCACCTCGACACGCCGATGGACCCCCAGTGCCGCAGCTATGCACGGCTGCTGGACGCCGTCACCCGCTCCTCCGCCGCCGAGACCCCCGGCGATCTGTCCCGGCACCTCGCCACCTGCGTGCAGTGCGCCGAGGCCGCCGCCTGTCTGCGCCTGCACGGCGGGGCCCTGCCCGGGGCGCTGGCCGGCGGGGTGATCGGCTGGGGCGGCCTCGCCTACCTGGAGCGCCGCCGCCGCGCCGCCGAAGTCCGGCTCGGCGCCGGCCGGCCCGGCTCCGCGGACAAGCCGGCCGGGGAACCGGAGGACGGCGAGCACAAGGCCCACGTCGCCCGCAACGGCCTCCTCGTCGCCGCGGTCCTCGTTTCCGTCCTGGCGCTCGGCGTCTCCCTCATGCCCTTCGGCGGCGACGGCGACGACCTCGGCGCGCGCGGCGGCGTCGACCGCCAGCCCGTGGCCGACAGCGCACCGCCCCTGCCCTCCGCCCCGTCCCTGACACCCGCGACCTCGAAGCCGGCCGCCGACCGGACCACCCGGCACACCGAGCAGCCGGAGAAGTCAGCAAAGCCGGACGACGACCGCCACACCGAACCCCAAGGCACCTCCTCGCCCACCGGCCGGACCGAACCCGACGAGAGCGCGGACCCCCTCTGCCGCGTCGAGTACGACCTGGTCAACCAGTGGCCCGACGGCTTCCAGGCCACCGTCACCGTCACCAGCACCCGTTCCCTCGACTCCTGGCGCGTCGCATGGTCCTTCCGGGACGGACAGCAGGTCGGCCAGATGTGGGACGCCTCCGTCGCCCAGGACGGCTCCCGCGTCACCGCTGCGGCCGCCGACTACAACAAGAAGGTCCCCGCGGGCGGCGACTTGTCCTTCGGCTTCCTCGCCTCCTGGCGCGGCAAGAACTCCCCGCCGTACGCATTCGAGTTGAACGGCCACGCCTGCGCGAAAAACAGTTGACGAACCCGCGCCGGGGCGGGATATCGTCACGTCGGTTCCGCGCACACCGTGGTTCCGTGAAGACCGAGAGCCGAGCGAGGAGGAGGTGTCGACCGATGGCTGTCATTGCGATGGGCGCTGCCCGCATCCAGTCCATGAAGTCCACCTCCGTGGCCGCCGGCTGATCCGACCGACTGTCGGACCGGGGGCCGACCTCGAAAGGGTCACCCTTGTCTTCCTCCTCTGCTTCATCCGTTTCCTCCGCGCTCGCTCCCTACGGCTGGGACGAGTCCTGGGCCGAGGCGTTCGCCCCGTACGAGGCCGACGGGCTGCTGCCCGGCCGGGTCGTGCGGGTCGACCGCGGACAGTGCGACGTCGTGACCGCCGACGGGCCGCTGCGGGCCGACACCGCGTTCGTCACCCCGCACGACCCCCTGCGGGTGGTGTGCACGGGTGACTGGGTCGCCGTCGAACCCGGCGGGAACCCGCGCTACGTCCGCACCTGCCTGCCGCGCCGTACCGCCTTCGTCCGCTCCACCTCCTCCCAGCGGTCCGAGGGACAGATCCTCGCGGCCAACGTCGACCACGCCGTCATCGCCGTGTCCCTCGCGGTCGAACTCGACCTCGGGCGCATCGAGCGCTTCCTCGCGCTCTCCTGGGAGTCCGGGGCCCAGCCCGTCGTCGTCCTCACCAAGGCCGACCTCGTGCCGGACGCCGTGACCCTCGCACACCTCGTCCAGGACGTGGAGACGAGCGCGCCCGGCGTGCCGGTCGTGCCTGTCAGCTCCCTGGGCGGAGACGGCCTCGACGTGCTCGCCGCGATCGTCGGCGGCGGGACGTCGGTGCTGCTCGGTCAGTCCGGCGCGGGCAAGTCGACACTCGCCAACGCCCTGCTCGGCGAGGACGTCATGACCGTCCAGGCCACCCGCGACGTCGACGGCAAGGGCCGCCACACCACCACCACCCGCAACCTGCTCGTGCTGCCCGGCGGGGGCGTCCTGATCGACACCCCCGGGCTGCGGGGCGTCGGCCTGTGGGACGCCGAGACCGGCGTCGGGCAGGTGTTCTCCGAGATCCAGGAACTGGCCGAGCGGTGCCGCTTCCACGACTGCGCCCACGAGGCGGAGCCCGGCTGCGCGGTGCTGGCCGCCGTCGACAGCGGTGAACTGCCGCACCGGCGGCTGGAGAGCTACCGCAAGCTGCTGCGGGAGAACCAGCGCATCGTCGCCAAGACCGACGCCCGCCTCCGGGCCGAGATCCGCAAGGACTGGAAGCGGAAGGGGGCGATGGGCCGCGCCGCGATGGAGGCGAAGCGGGGCGCCCACTGGCGCTCGTAACCCCCGCGCGCCGACTGTCGGCCCACGTGCCTGCTGCCGGGCCCGCCTCGCGCCGTGTGTGCGCTGCCGGCCCCGCGTCGGGCGGTGCCTGCGCTGCCGGGCCCGCGTCGCGCCGTGCGTGCGGCTGCCGGGCACCGGGCCCCGCTCGATCGTGGTGTCCGATTTCCGCCAGCGGCCGGTCGGCCGCCGGCGGAGACTGGACCCGTGACACACCAGGGAACGGACGAGGACACCAGGTACGAGGCCGTACGCAGCCGCGACGCCCGTTTCGACGGCGTGTTCTTCTTCGCCGTCGAGACGACCGGCATCTACTGCCGGCCCAGCTGCCCCGCGGTCACCCCGAAGCGGACCAACGTACGGTTCTTCACCACGGCCGCCGCCGCGCAGGGTTCCGGCTTCCGCGCCTGCCGGCGCTGCCGCCCGGACGCCGCGCCCGGCTCCGCCGAGTGGAACGTCCGCGCGGACGTCGTCGGCCGGGCCGTGCGACTGATCGCCGACGGCGTCGTCGACCGGGAGGGCGTCGCAGGTCTCGCCGCACGCCTCGGCTACAGCGCACGGCAGGTGCAGCGGCAGCTCACCACCGAACTCGGCGCCGGGCCGGTCGCCCTCGCCCGGGCCCAGCGGGCCCACACCGCCCGGGTCCTCGTGCAGACCACCGACCTGCCGATCACCGAGATCGCCTTCGCGTCGGGCTTCGCCAGCGTGCGGCAGTTCAACGACACGATGCGGGCGGTGTACGCGTCGACGCCGAGCGACCTGCGCGCCGCCGCGCCGAGGCACGGCCCGGGCCGCCGCACCGCCACCCCGAACGCCGGCATCCCGCTCCGGCTCGCCCACCGCGGCCCCTACCGGGCCGGACCCGTCTTCGACCTGCTGGAACACGAGGCCGTACCCGGCATCGAGGAGGTGAGCGGCCCAGCCGGCGCCCGCACCTACCGGCGCACCCTCCGCCTCCCGTACGGCACCGGCATCGTCGCCGTGGACGAACGCCCCGGTGCCGCCCGGACGGGGCTCGGTGCCCACCCGGGCGGCTGGCTCGACGCCCGGCTGCACCTCACCGACCCGCGCGACCTGACCACCGCCGTCCAGCGGCTGCGGCGCCTGTTCGATCTCGACGCCGACCCCTACGCCGTCGATGAGCGCCTCGCCGCCGACCCGCGGCTCGCACCCCTGGTCGCCGCCCGGCCCGGGCTCCGCTCGCCGGGCACCGCCGACCCCGAGGAACTCGCGGTGCGCGCCCTGGTCGGCCGCACGGAGGCCGAACGGCTCGTACGCCGCTACGGCAAGGCCCTCGACGCCCCCTGCGGGAGCCTCACCCACCTTTTCCCCGAGCCGGCCGTGCTGGCCGGAGCCGAGCCCACAGGCACCCTCGGCGCGCTCACCGCCGCCCTCGCCGACCGGGCCGTACGCCTGGACCCGGGCGCCGACCGGGACGCCGCGCGGGACGCCCTGACGGCCGTGCCCGGACTGGACCCCCGTACCGTCGCCGAGATCCGCGCCCGCGCCCTCGGCGACCCGGACGTGGCCCCGCCCGGCCTCGACGCACCCGACAGCTGGCGCCCCTGGCGCTCGTACGCACTGAACCACCTGCGCGCAGCAGGGGAGTGGGAGTCCCGATGACCTGCCCGACGTACTGGACGAGTGTGCCCGGCCCCCTCGGGCCGCTGCTCCTCACCGCCGCCCCGACCGGCGAGCTGACCTCGCTGTCGGTGCCCGGCCAGAAGGGCGGACGCGAGGTGCGGGACGACTGGCGGCGTGACCCCGGGCCCTTCCGGGAGGCCGAGGAGCAGCTCGCCGCGTACTTCGCCGGGGAACTGAAAGAGTTCCGCCTGGCCTGGCGCACCGACGGCACCGCTTTCCGTGAGAAGGTCTGGGCCGCGCTGGACGACATCCCGTACGGCTCGACCACGACCTACGGCGAGATCGCCGCGCGCATCGGAGCCCCCCGGGCCGCCGTGCGGGCGGTCGGCGGTGCGATCGGCGCGAATCCGCTGCTGGTGGTCCGTCCGTGCCACCGGGTGATCGGGGCGGGCGGCGCGCTGACCGGCTACGCGGGCGGCCTGGACCGCAAGGTACGGCTGCTGACCCATGAGGGAGTGCTGCCGGCCTGACGGCCGCCGGCTCAGCCCCAGACGACGGCGCCCACCCAGGCCGCCGCGATCAGCTGGCAGGTGAACAGCTCGGCCAGGATGCTCGAACCGCCCGCGCGCATGACCGTGCGCAGGGCGGCCACCGCGTCGGCGTGACGGCCGAGGCGGAACCGTTCGAAGAGGTAGACACCGGCGAGGAATCCCGGGATCGCGCCGGCGACGGGGATCAGGACGAAACCCAGGACGGAACCGGTGCCGGCGCAGGCCAGCATGCGGCGGGTGGTGCGGTTCATGCGCAGCCGGCGCGGTGGCAGCGCCCAGCGGACGGCCTGGGAGAGCAGCAGCAGGGCCGTGGCCCCGACCAGCACCCACCATGCGACGGGCTGCGGGTCCTTCAGCGCCCACCACATGACCGAGGCCCACACCAGCAATGATCCCGGCATGGCGGGCAGCAGCACTCCGCACAGTCCGAGCAGGATGACCAGCCCGACCAGCAGGAGGTCCCACACTCCCATCTGACCAGATTGCCGGAACACCGGAGAACACGCAGGTCAGAAGCGTGCCCGGGCTCCAGATCCGCAGGTCAGCCAGCCGCTGCGGGCCGGGCCGGCCTTTCGTACGACCGTTCCATGGCTCACTCGACGTGCCGTTCACCGCCCCTCGGTGGGCCGGTTTTTTCCGCAAGCCCCGTTTTCATCCCGCTCGTGCGGTGGACAATCAGGGCATGAGCCAGCAGGGGGGAAGGCCCACCGGTCGCGAGGACGACTGGTGGAGGGAGTTGTACGACGACTCCACCGACGACACCGGCCCCGGGCCCGCGCGGGATTCCCTGGACGACCGGTTTGCGTCGGCGTCGGGGGCGGTGGGGGACGACGGGGCCGAGAAGCGAGCCGGCTCCCCGGACGGGTCGGCGGCGCGGCCCTTCGGTACGCAGCCGGTGGTCCCGGCGCCCCGGACCGGAGCCGACGGCGTGCTCGACCCGCCCCGCCCGCCCGGCCGGCCCCGGCAACGCGCCCCCTGGGAGCCGCCACCGCAGGGCCCCACGGAGCCGGTGAGCTTCCCGACCGCACAGCAGCTGCCGCCGCGGCCCGACCGGACAGCTGCCGACCCACTCCCGGGGGAGCGACCAGCTCCCACAGCCCCGCCGACCGACCCCCGCGCGTCCTCGGCGGAAGCGGCCCCGCCTGTGGCCGCCCCCCGCGCGTCCTCGGGTGAGCGGCCGGGCGAGGCCGCCCTGCCTGCGGGTGGCTCCCGTACGTCCTCGGGTGAGTGGCCGGGCGAGGTGGCGCCGCCTGCGGGTGGCTCCCGTACGTCCTCGGAGAGCTCGGAGCAGGCGCCCGACCCGCAGGGCCCCGACGGGCGGGCGCCCCGGGTTCCGCCACCTCCCACGGCCCCTCCGGCCTGGCCACCCTCCGGGGCCGCCCCGGCTGCGGGAGCCACCCCGGAGGCTCCGGCCTCCGAGCCACGCGCGTCCGGGGCGAGCCGGCCCGAGCCGGGCGGAGCTGCCTCGCCCGCTGCGGCCGACTGGCCGCCCGTGCCGCCGCCTCCGCCCGCCGACCCCTCCGGCCGGTCGTCCGCCCCTGCGGGGCCGGTCGTCCAGGCGCCCGTACCGCCTCGCCCCGCCGAGCCGCCGACCGCGGTCCCGCAGCCCCAGGGCACGCCGTCAGCGCCCGCACGCCCCGCCGAGCCGCCCTCCGCGGTGCCGCAACCGGAAGACACCTCGTCGGTACTCGAGCGCCCCGAGCCCGCCCCCGGGGCCCGTGGTCACGTCGGTACGCGGCCGCCCACCTACGACGCCGAACCCACCGCTCTCCCGGCCGCCGATCCGGACGACCTCGACGATCTCGTCGCGGACACCGTGCTGGACGGGGCCCGGTACGGGGCCTGCACGCTGCGGGCCGTGTCCCTGCGGGGCGACTCGGCGCGGTACCGGGGGGAGCCCCGCAGGGATTCGCTGCTCACCGCCCGGTTCGGAGTGGGGGAGCGCGCGCTGCTGCTGGTGGCGATGGCGACGGGGGCCCGGGCCACTCCGGGGGCGCACCGGGCCGCCGCCGAGGCCTGTCACTGGATCGGACGAGCCGTCGGACGCAGCCACGCCCGGCTGGTCGAGGACTTAAGGGACGCCCGGCGCGGCGACCTGAAGTCCGGGCTGCACCGGCTCACCGACCGCAGCCTCGGCAAGCTCCGGGCCAGCGCCTCCGAGCAGGGCGTCGCCCCCGAGGAGTACGCGGCCGGCCTGCGCTGCCTGCTGCTGCCCGCCGACCCCCAGTGCCGCACGCGGGTGTTCTTCGGGGTGGGGCCGGGCGGACTGTTCCGGTTGCGGGAGGGCGAGTGGCAGGACATCGAGCCGCAGGTCACCGAGGTCAAGGGCGAACCCGTCCTGGGCTTCGGCTCGCCGCCCTCCGAGACCCCCGAGGGCGACCGGCTCACCATGGACTTGGGCATCCCCACCCCGCCAAGCCCGTACGAACCGGCCCCGGAGCCGCCCCGCGAGCCCTTCCGCTTCCGGGCCTCCGTCGCCCGCCCGGGTGACACGCTCCTGATGTGCAGCGCCGGCCTCGCCGACCCCCTGCGCGGCGAACCCGAACTGGGCGAGTACCTCGCCGAGCGGTGGTCCCGCCCCGACCCGCCCGGCCTCGCCGCGTTCCTCGCCGACTCCCAAGTGCGGGTCAAGGGTTATGCAGACGATCGTACGGCCGCCGCGGTGTGGGAGGCGTGAGCGCGAGCCGTGTGACTTGATGGAACCCGGAGGGATCCCAGGAGACCGAAGGGGCAGACGAGAGCCATGGCCAAACAGAACGTCGCGGAACAGTTCGTCGACATCCTGACCCGCGCCGGGGTCAAACGCCTCTACGGAGTCGTCGGCGACAGCCTCAACCCGGTCGTCGACGCCGTCCGCCGCAACTCCGCCATCGACTGGATCCACGTCCGGCACGAGGAGACCGCCGCCTTCGCCGCAAGTGCAGAGGCGCAGATCACCGGCTCTCTCGCCGCCTGCGCCGGTTCCTGCGGCCCCGGCAACCTCCACCTCATCAACGGCCTCTACGACGCCCACCGGTCCATGGCCCCGGTCCTCGCCCTCGCCTCGCACATCCCCTCCAGCGAGATCGGCCTCGGCTACTTCCAGGAGACCCATCCCGACCGGCTGTTCGCCGAGTGCAGCCACTACAGCGAGATGATCTCCAGTCCGCAGCAGATGCCGCGGCTGCTGCAGACCGCCGTACAGAACGCCGTCGGACGCAGCGGCGTCAGCGTCGTCACCCTGCCGGGTGACATCGCCGACCGGCCCGCACCGGAGAAGGCCGCCGAGACCGCCCTCGTGACCTCCCGCCCGACGGTCCGCCCGGGCGACGCCGAGATCGAACGCCTCGTGGAGATGATCGACGAGGCCGGCAAGGTCACCCTCTTCTGCGGCAGCGGCACCGCCGGAGCGCACGCCGAGGTCATGGAGTTCGCCGGGAAGATCAAGTCCCCGGTCGGGCACGCCCTGCGCGGCAAGGAGTGGATCCAGTACGACAATCCCTTCGACGTGGGCATGAGCGGACTGCTGGGATACGGCGCCGCCTACGAGGCCACCCACGAGTGCGACCTGCTGATCCTGCTCGGCACCGACTTCCCCTACAACGCCTTCCTCCCCGACGACGTCAAGATCGCCCAGGTCGACGTCCGGCCCGAGAACCTCGGCCGCCGCTCGAAACTGGACCTCGCGGTGTGGGGCGACGTACGGGAGACGCTGCGCTGCCTGATCCCGCGCGTGCGGGAGAAGAAGAACCGGCGCTTCCTCGACCGGATGCTGAAGAAGCACGCGGACGCGCTGGAGGGGGTGGTCAAGGCGTACACCCGCAAGGTCGAGAAGCACACGCCGATCCACCCCGAGTACGTGGCGTCCGTGCTCGACGAAGTGGCCGCCGACGACGCCGTGTTCACCGTCGACACCGGGATGTGCAACGTCTGGGCCGCCCGCTACATCTCTCCCAACGGCCGTCGCCGCGTCATCGGTTCCTTCTCCCACGGCTCGATGGCCAACGCGCTGCCCATGGCGATCGGCGCGCAGTTCACCGACCGCAAACGGCAAGTCGTGTCGATGTCCGGCGACGGCGGCTTCTCCATGCTGATGGGGGACTTCCTCACGCTGGTCCAGTACGACCTCCCCGTGAAGGTCGTACTGTTCAACAACTCCTCGCTCGGCATGGTCGAGTTGGAGATGCTGGTCGCCGGTCTCCCGTCGTACGGCACCGCGAACAAGAACCCCGACTTCGCCGCCGTCGCCCGTGCCTGCGGGGCGTACGGCGTGCGCGTCGAGAAGCCCAAGGACCTCCCGGGGGCCCTGAAGGACGCGTTCAAGCACAAGGGGCCGGCCCTCGTCGACATCGTCACCGACCCCAACGCGTTGTCCATCCCGCCCAAGATCAAGGCCGAGATGGTGACCGGGTTCGCCCTGTCGGCCTCGAAGATCGTGCTGGACGGCGGGGTCGGCCGCATGCTGCAGATGGCCCGCTCCAACCTGCGCAACGTGCCGCGGTTCTAGCGGACCCTCAGCTGTAGGGCGTCCATGCGCGCGCGGAGGTGTCGTACACGTAGCGGGGCAGGCCCTTGATGCCGCTGGTGCGGAACGGGTGGCCGTCGTCGTCGATCCGGACCGTGCCCCGGCGGCCCTGGGAGGACCAGTCCAGCTCCAGGTACCAGCGGCAGTCGCACGCCTGGGTCCGGGCGTTGACCAGCAGCACCTCGGGGTCCCGGGCGGACACCCGGTAGGGCATGCGCACCGCCGGGATCGGCGTACCCGCGTCGCTCCCGGCGACCGCGCGGGCGATGGGCCGGTCCTTGTCCAGGTCCACGTCGAAGGAGCGCGGGGTGATCGAACCGCCGCAGCCCCGGTCCATGGCGTAGGCGTTGCCCTGCGCCGGTGCGGTCCGTCCCACCACGCGTACGCGCAGCGCCTCCAGTACGACGGCCGTGTCGGTCCGCCCCTGCACGGACAGTTGCACGAGTGTCTCGCCGCCGTGGACCGCGTTCTGCGCGGCGGCCCAGACGCCGGCGTCCTGCGGGGCAGGTGGCGGCGCCACCTGCCCCGGCGGCCTGGCGACGACGTAGTCGTGACCGCAGCCGAGCTCCCACGCCTGGGAGTCGGCCGACCAAGTGAGGGGGACTCCGGGGTCGGCCGCGTCGGCGGGCGGCGGGGTGATGCGGGCCGAGGAGGAGGGGGCGGGCTTCCTCTTCTCCGGAGTCGCGGAGGGCGAGGGCGGCTCGGCGGTGGGGGAGCTGTCGCTCGGGTTGGGGGAGGCGCTCTCGCGGTGCGGGGCTTTCGGCCCCGCCGTACCGGACGGGGCCGGGGCCGCTGACGGGGTACGGCCGTCGGCGGTCGCACGCCGCCCGTCCGGCAGTGCGGAGAGGCTCCCCAGGGCCGCGAGCACCGCGCAGGCGGCCGCGAGCCCGACGGCGACGCGTCCGCGGCGGTACCAGGGGCGGCGGGGGAGCGGCGACGCGACGTCGGCAGGGCCGCCGACACCGACGGGTCCGGCCACCGGTACCGCCACTCCGCCGGCGACCGCGTCCCGTTCGCCCTCGGGTTCCTCCGCCCCGGCGGAGGCCGGGTGTTCTTCGGCCTCGGGTGCTTTCCTCCCGGCGGTGACCGCGTCCTGTTCGCCCTCCGGTTCTTCCGCCTTGGCGGCGAGCGGGCTTTCTTCGGCCTCGGGTTCTTTCCTCTCGGCGGCGACCGCGTCCTGTTCGCCCTCCGGTTTCTCCGCCTTGGCGACGACCGGGTTTTCTTCGGCCTCGGGTTCTTCCGCCCCCGCGGCGACCGTGTCCTCCTCGGCCGGAGCCGCCGTGCTCGCCGTGCGGGGGCGCTGCCGGGCCGCCACCGCCTGCAGCCAGCGGCGGTGGAGCTCCAGACGTTCCTCCGGGGACGCCCCGCACAGGGCGGCGAAGCGCTCCACGGGGGCGAAGTCGACCGGGACCGCCTCGCCCGCGCAGTAGCGGTGCAGGGTCGAGGTGTTCATGGCCAGACGCCGGGCGAGTGAACCGTAACTGCGGTCCGTGCGCTCCTTCAGCGTCCTGAGCAGCGCCGCGAACTCCCCGACGCAGTCGACGTCGCTCCGTGCCGACACCGTTCCCCCGTCCCGCGCGTCCGACCGGGCCCGGAACGGCATCCCAGGCACCTCATATACCTGCACGTCAGAGGGGCTGGGATGGTTCCACCGTGCCGGATCGGAAGCGGGCTGTTGCGCCCTCGCGGTGGGACCGCTGATGCTTCTGGTGCCGCACCGAGCAGACCCGGGCCGACCAGCCGGTCTCGCGGCGGCATCGACCATCCACGCATTCACCCACGGGGGACACCCATGCCCAGGCACATCCGAGCCAGTGCGCTCACCGCACTCACCGTCGCCACCCTCGCGGCGGGCACGGTCCTCACGGCTCCGGCCGCAGGTGCCGCACCGAAGGCCGCCGCACCGAAGTTCCTGTCGGCGTCCCAGCTGCCGCCGCACCCCGGCTCCGCCTGGACCGCCGGCCCGGTCACCGAAGGGTTCCCGGAAGGGCTCGGCATCTGTGTGAGCACGGAGGGCGTGCCCTCCTACGACTACCGGCACCGGGAGTTCCGGACCGACCTGGACACCAGCGCCGTGCAGCTGACCGTCGTGGCGGACACAGCGGCCCTGGCCAAGGCCCTGGCGAAGCACTACGACGACCTGATCCGCACCTGCGCCGACCGCCTGGAGAAGAACGACCCCGACATCGAGGCCGAGGGCCGGGACTACGGTTCGCTGCCCGTCGAGGAGGGCGCCCGCGTCCGCGGCGTGCACACCGAGACGTCCGGCGGCTCAACGGACATCTCGCTGCTGTCCGTCGGACGCGACGGCAGGACGGTCACCGTCGTGCAGTGGGGCCGGCTGGGCGACTTCGGGGACGCCCCGGTCGCCGCCTTCAAGAAGACGACGACCACCGCCGTCAACAAGCTGTACTGACGCGCGTCCGCCGTGAGATGCGGGGCCGTCCTCCCCCCACGGGGGTGGGGAGGACGGCCCCGTACCGGTCTCGGGGGCCGTCAAGACCGTCGCACTTCAGCCAACTTCACCCGAGCACCGCGCACCCGGTGTCCTCGCCCCGGCCCTTCCCCGTGTACGCACGGATCGACAGCCGGCCGTCGGCCCATCGTCCGATCTCCGGCGGTCAGCATCCGTCCGGGGACGACGACCGGCTACCCTCTTGCCCCCCTCCCCTCCGTCGCCGTACCGCTCGGCGGCCCGCCGCCCGGGCAGCCCGCGCCGTTCCGATGGCCGAACAACCGGTCGTCGACGATCCGGCATGACTGCCGCGTTCCCGATCGGGCATGGATCCCCGTGAACGTGTTCGAGCAGGAGGGGAACCGACATCGGCGCGCGGGCGGGGGTCATGGAGAGGCAGGCACGACGAGGCGGTCCCATAGCGATCGGGGGCTTCTCGGCGAAGACGGTGGAGGACAGGACCGACGATGTCACGGAACACGATCCGGCGCCGCAGTTGAGGCGCCGACTCGGACGGGCGGACCTGCGGGCGGTTCCCGAAGCCCGCAGGGCCCTGCGGGAACTGCTCGGGCAATGGGGGAAACACGGACAGTCCGACGTGGCCGAACTGCTCACCAGCGAACTCGTCACCAATGCGATCGTCCACACCGACCACGACGCGGTCCTGACGGCCACCGTCGGACCCCGCGGACTGCGGGTGGAGGTCCGGGACTTCGTGGCCCGCAGACCCCGGCTGCGCGCACCCGTCGCCGACGACGGCACGAACGGCAGGGGCCTGTTCCTGGTGCAGTCCCTCGCGGACGCGTGGGGCGTGCGGCCGCACGGCGTGGGCAAGTCCGTCTGGTTCGAGCTGGAGGCCGGCGCGGCGTGAACGCCGAAGGGGCGCGGCCCCCAGGCCACGCCCCTTCGCCGCCGTACCGCAGCCCGGCTAACCGAACTGCTGCTCAAGGTCCTTGAGCTTGCGCTCCAGGGAGTCCAGACGCGGCAGCGCCATGGTGTCGTCCTCCGCGGTGAGGTCGACGGTCACCGCGTCAGCTCCTTTGCGCACCGGCTGAAGGGAGGGACGCGAGCGCACGGGCAGGGGCTCCGGCGCTGATATGGCAGGCTCCGCGGAGACCTGCGAGGACTCGCGCTCCACCTGCACCTCCAGCTGCCGTCCGCCACCGCGGCCGAAGTGGCCGCGGTGACCGCGGCTGATCGCCTTCAGCTGGGCCCGCTCCACACGCTGCTGGTCGCGCCGCCGCTGCCGGGTCTCGTCCTTCTTGCGCTTGTCGTCGCGCACCTCGTCGACCGCCTCGTCCAGGCTGCGCACCCCCTCCAGGAGCATCAGCGACCAGGCGCGGTAGGTCTCGCGGGGAGCCCGCAGCCAGCGCACCATACGGATCTGCGGCAGCGGGCGGGGCACCAGGCCCTGCTCCCGCAGCGCGGCACGGCGGGTCTGCTTCAGCGCGCGGTCGAAGAGGACCGCCGCCGACAGGGACATGCCCGCGAAGAAGTGGGGGGCACCCGCGTGGCCGATGCCCCTGGGGGCGTGCACCCAGTTGAACCAGGCCGCGGCGAAGGCGAACGTCCAGACCAGTATCCGGGAGCCGAGCGCCGCGTCACCGTGGCTGGCCTCGCGCACGGCGAGGACGGAGCAGAACATCGCCGCACCGTCCAGGCCGAACGGGACGAGGTACTGCCAGCCCCCGGACAGCCCGAGGTTCTGCTCGCCGAAACCGACCAGGCCGTGGAAGGAGAGCAGGGCGGCGACGGCCGCACAGCAGAACAGAAGAAGATAGGAGAGGGTGCCGTAGACGGCTTCCTTGCGTCTGCGGCGTTCCTCGCTGCGCTCCCAGGAGTCGTCCGCGCTCGTGTTCTTGACCGAGGAGCGCTTGCCGCGCGCGAGCACCGCCACCGCCGCCAGCATGCCCAGGAGAAGCACGGCGCCCGGAAGCAGCCAGTTCAGCGATATGTCGGTCAGTCTCATCTGGGTGGTCCCTTGCATCGGGAAAGGGCGTGACGCCCGCCATAGTGGCCCAATCCCATCGGCCCTCAGGGGGTTTCGGGGCAAGAGACCGCCAAGGAAGTGCAAGGAAATGCCCAGGACGGCGATCTGCTCGAACTGTCGCTTGAGGGGCGGGAGTTGAGTTCGAGCAAGACTACCCGCACGAGTGGTTCTCCGGAAAGTTCCCGTGACACGTGGGGATGATGTGAATCGCCTGCGGGTGGGCCGGCCTGTCGGCGCGCGGACGTGCGGGTGTGTGTTTCGCGACGAACTCACGGAGCGGCCCGGGGGCTCGGCGCCGCGGGTGCGTCAACCGACCGTGGCCAGCAGCTTGGTGACGCGTTCCGTGTCGCAGGTGCGCGGGCAGGTGGTGCAGGTGTCCTCCGGCCGCAGTGTGTAGAACATGCAGCAACTCGCGCGGTCCCGGGTGAGCAGCGGCTCGCCGCCGGGGCCGGTCAGCTCCCGGAACGCCGCCGTGCCGACGTACGGCTTGGCCGTGCCCGGCAGCAGCAGCTCCAGTTCGCGCATCGCGCGGCGCTCCTCGGTCTCGCCGAGCAACTGGGCCACGTACCACAGCCCTTCGACGATCTCGTCGGTCGCCATGCCCCACAGGGCGCGCCCGCGTCGGCGCATCCGGGGGCCGAAGCCGGTCAGTACCGGCTCCAGGTGCTCGGCGACCGCCGACCGCACCTCCGCCCGCAGCGCCTCCTCGTCCGGGACGACCCGGGCACCGGGCAGTGCGGCCGCCTCGTCGCCGGGCAGGCAGGCGAAGCCGGCGGGGCGGACTGCCAGGTGCCCGAGGGCACGGCCCGGGGCGGTGCGGTCGTAGGAGACATGCGTCACGGGGTAGCGGGGGACCCGGCGGTGCAGGAACCACGGCACGGTGATCAGGAGGCAGGCGGGCCATGCGTAGCGGTGCAGCCCGAAGCCGGCGACGACGTCGGGGCGGGCCTGCCGGTCGTAGTCACGCCGGATCTGGTCCACGTCCCACGCCAGGAAGCGGTCCAGGGCGGGGCCGGCGGCTGCGAGGTCGGCGGCGACCGCCCAGCCGTCGCCGCGTGGGGTCTCGTCCGTCGCGTCCAGTTCGGTGACGACGAGGCCCGGCAGGACTTCGGCCAGACGGGCGTAGGCGCCGGAGACGGCCGAGACGGGCGCAGGCATGTGATCACCGATCCGACGGGAGAAACGGAGCTATTGAAGGTAAGCCTAACCTTACCCATGATCGCCGGAAGTCGAACGGGGATTTGAACTGGGGGCTTCGGCGCTTATGGTGCTTGACGGACGAGTAACAACCCGCCGTAATGACCGCAAGTACCGATACGTCCGGAGGAGGGCCCGTGAGGCAGGGAACGCAGGGCTCTGCGGACACGGGGACTCCGTGGGCGGCCGCGGCGGCATCGGCTTCGCCGTCGCTGCCGGCTTCGGCACCGACGTCACCGGCGGCAGCGGCGGCCGGGAAACCGGCCGGGTCCGCGCGGGTGCCGCGGCAGGCCGGGGAGGTGCGCGGGGAGCACACGCACAGCGAGCCGGCCGCGCCGGTCGCTCCGCGGGCGCGGCCCGTGGTGCAGCGGGCCTCGGTGCGCGGGCAGATCCTGGACGCGTTGCGCGCCGCGCTGGTGGCGGGGGATCTGCGGCCCGGAGAGGTGTACTCGGCGCCGGTGCTCGGCGAGCGGTTCGGGGTCTCGGCGACGCCGGTCCGGGAGGCCATGCAGCAACTGGCCCTCGAAGGCGCCGTCGAGGTCGTCCCCAACCGCGGGTTCCGGGTGGTCGAGCGGGGGGTTCGGGAACTGGCGGAACTGGCCGAGGTCCGGGCGCTGATCGAAGTCCCGGTGATGCTGCGGCTGGCCCGCACCGTTCCCGCCGAGCGCTGGGCCGAGCTGCGCCCGCTCGCCGAGGCGACGGTCCGCGCGGCGTCCTCGGGCTGCCGCGCCACCTATGCGGAGACCGACCGGGGGTTCCATCGGGCCGTGCTGTCCCTGTCGGGCAACGCGCAGCTGGTGCAGATCGCGGAGGACCTGCACCGCAGGGCGCAGTGGCCGTTGGTCGGGAGCGGCCGCGGGGTGCGGGCGCGGGCCGATCTGCTGGCGGACGCACACGAGCACACGGCGTTGCTGGACGCGCTGGCCGCACGGGACCTGGCTGTGGTCAGGGCGCTGGTGGGGGAGCACTTCGCCGGGGCGGGTGCCCTCGGCTGAGCGGCGGCGTGCGCGACCCCGCGTTCTCGCAGGGGTGGGCCGGGCCCGTGCCGGGGGTGTTCGTCCTCGCGCCGGAGGCGGGCCGGATCACCGTCCGCCCGCCCCGCCCGGTAACGCCGAGCCCCTAAGCCGTCGCAGCCGGCGGTACCGGCGGGGCCAACTGGCGGGACAGCCACGTCGGTACGCCGCCGAGCAGCCGGAACAACCGCCTCGCCTCCTCACGCAGCCGCGACGCCTCCGGCTCCGTCTCCGCGTCGGCGAGGGACACCAGCGCCGGGGCCGTGCCGACGAGATAGCCCAGCTCCTCCCGGAGCCGCAGCGACTCTGTGAATCCGTGCCGTGCCTCCGCCAACTCCCCTTCGCGCAGGGCGAGTCCGGCCAAGTGGCGCCAGGTGAACGACAGCAGCAGCGGGTCGGAGTGCGCCGTCGCGCCCGCGTGGGCCCGGCGGTAGGCGGCGCGGGCGGCCTGGGGGGCACTCGTCAGGTTCTCCGCCAGCAGCCCGCGGCGGAAGTCCAGCAGCGCCCGTGCGGGAGCCCCCGGAGGGAGCAGTGCCGCCGCCCGGCCGAGCGCGGCCCGTGCCTCGTCGGCCCGGTCGCGTACCGCGAGCAGTGTCGCCGCGTAGGCCAAGTAACCGCGTTCACAAGCGGCCGCGCCCCGCTCGTCGTCGCTGTGGGCCATCGCCTCGGCCGTGCGCAGCGCGTCCTCGGCCTCCTCCCAGCCCTGCTCGGTGTACAGACACCGTTCCACCAGGAGCGACGCGCGTTGCAGCGCCGCCGCCGGCGTGGCCGGCAGGAGCAGGGCGGCCGCGTCGGCCCAGCACCCGCGTGAGCGCAGCCGCCATACCGCGGTCTGGAGGGGATCGTCACCGGCGGTCGTTCCGTTACCAGACATGGCGGTATGCGCCACGTTGCCCTCCCCGAGCACGCCATCGAGCTGTTGAGTGGTGGCGGCATCTCAGCACGAATCGGCGGGCCGGGCCAAGAGGGTGGGTGAAGGATTTCACAAAGTCGTGGGATCCCGGGGTGCCGCGGGTTTGCCCCCGGGACACCCCGCGTATCAGCTCATCCGCAGTGCCAGGAAGAAGTCCAGCTTGTCCTCGAGGCGTGACAGGTCACGACTCGTCAACTGCTCGATTCGGCCGACCCGGTAGCGCAGCGTGTTGACGTGCAGGTGCAGACGGGTGGCACAGCGGGTCCAGGAGCCGTCGCAGTCGAGGAAGGCCTCCAGGGTGGGGATCAGCTCGGCGCGGTGGCGCCGGTCGTATTCGCGCAGGGGGTCCAGGAGGCGGGCCGTGAAGGCGCGGCGGACGTCGTCCGGGACGAAGGGCAGCAGCAGGACGTGCGAGGCCAGTTCCTGGTGGCCCGCCGCGCAGACCCGGCCCGGGCGGGCCGCGGCGACGCGCCGGGCGTGGCGGGCCTCCTCCAGCGCGCCGCGCAGCCCCTCCGCCGAGTGGACCGCCGCACTGACGCCCAGGGTGAGCCGGCCGTCGCCGTCGAGGCCCGCCGTGAGGGGTTCCCGTACCGAGGCCAGGAGTGTGTCCGCGAGGACGCCCGGCTCCGGTCCGTCGTGCTCCGTGGAGACGGCGGGGAGCGGGACCAGGGCGATGGCCTCGTCACCGGTGTGGGCCACCGCGATGCGGTCGGAGTGCTCCGGCCCGGCGACCGCGGGGTCGACGAGGACCTCCTCCAGCAGGGCCTGCGCCACCGGGCCGCCCTCGATCCCCTCGCCCTCCCAGTCGACGCGGGCCACGACCACCTGCCAGTGCGGCGCGGAGCCCAGACCGGGCAGCAGTACCGGCGCGGCCACGCGCAGGCGGGCGGCGATCTCGGCGGGCGCCGCGCCCGCCTGGACCAGTTCCAGGACCTCCTGGGCCAGCCGGCGGCGGACCGTGCGGGCCGCGTCGCGCCGGTCCCGTTCGACGGCGATGAGCTGCGTGACGCCGTGGAGCAGATCCAGCCGCTCCTCGGGCCAGTCCCCGGCGTCCGCCTCCACGGCCAGCAGCCAGTCCGCCAGGACCGTCTCGCGGACGTCCCGGGCGGGCTGCGGGGAACGGCCCGCGGAGCGGACCGGGAACAGGGAGTACGTCGTGGGGCCCAGGGCGACGCGGTGGGGGGCGCGGCGGCCCGTCCGGGTGGCGGCCAGGTGTTCCCCGGCGAGCCGGGCGCACGCCTCGGACGGCAGGGCGGGGCCCGTCGCCTTCGAGCCCGCGATCAGGCGGCCGGTGGGGGAGAGGACCCAGGCCCGCAGGTCCAGGTCCGTGCCGAGCAGGTCCAGGACCACGTCGGGGCCGCCCGCCGGGCCCGCCGTCATCATGCGGCGGTGGCGGTCGACCACCGCCGCGAGGTCACCGGCGCGCTCGCCGGAGACCTGCCGTACGACGTGCTCGGTGATCGTCGCGAAGGCCACCGACTCGTGCACCGCGAAGAGCGGCAGACGATGCCGGGCGCAGGCCACCACCAGGTCCTCCGGCACGTCACCGAGCTCGGCCTCGCCCGCGGCGAGGGCCGTCACCCCCGCCTGCACCAGGATCCGCACGAACGGCTCCGAGTCGCCTGCGTCCCGGCGCCAGGCCAGGCCCGTGAGCACCAGTTCGCCGCCCGCGAGGTAGCGGCTGGGGTCACGCAGGTCGGTGGTCATCACACCCCGGACGGTGCGGTCCAGCTCGTCCTCGCCGCCGAGCAGCTTGAGGCCCAGCGCATCGGTGTCCAGCAGTGCGCGCAGCCGCATTCTCGTCGCCGCCGTTCTTTGTCTCGAAATCAAGCCCTGCCCCGGCTGTGTTCCAGGTCACGCGGTCGTATCGCGTGTTTCCACAGGAGAACGAGGAGGTTTCCACGGGCCTCCGTTCATACGAATCTACAAGATGCCTGTCCTGGCCAGCCAAACCCTTCATGGTTTCCGTGACTGACTCGCTTGGCGCAACGCGCTGTGTACTGAGGCCACTACGCGTTAACAGCACATGAACGAGCCGGGACCGCCGCACACGGATTGGCTCAATCTGAACGCCCCACGAGAAGACGAAGAAGAGAGCCGGTCATGGACTTCCTTCGCCCCGCCAGCTGGGAGGAGGCGCTCGCAGCGAAAGCCGAGCACCCCACAGCTGTGCCGATTGCGGGTGGCACCGACGTGATGGTCGAGATCAACTTCGACCACCGCCGGCCCGAGTACCTCTTGGACCTGAACCGCATCGGCGACCTCTCCGAGTGGGAGGTCGGCGAGGAGAGCGTGCGGCTCGGGGCCTCCGTGCCGTACACGAAGATCATGGAGAACCTGCGCGCCGAGCTGCCGGGTCTCGCTCTCGCCTCGCACACGGTCGCCTCCCCGCAGATCCGCAACCGCGGCGGCGTGGGCGGCAACCTCGGCACCGCCTCCCCGGCCGGCGACGCGCACCCCGCGCTGCTCGCCGCGGGCGCCGAGGTGGAGGTGGAGTCGGTGCGCGGGAGCCGACTCATTCCGATCGACGCGTTCTACACCGGCGTGAAGCGCAACGCGCTCGCGGCCGACGAGCTGATTCGCGCCGTGCATGTGAAGAAGGCCGACGGGCCGCAGCAGTTCTCCAAGGTGGGCACCAGGAACGCGATGGTCATCGCCGTGTGCGCCTTCGGGCTCGCGCTGCACCCCGAGACCCGGACCGTGCGGACCGGGATCGGTTCGGCCGCCCCGACACCCGTCCGGGCCAAGGCCGCCGAGGAGTTCCTGAACGCCGCGCTGGAGGAGGGCGGCTTCTGGGACAACGGAAAGATCGTCACCCCGTCGGTCGCCAAGCAGTTCGCGGACCTGTGCTCCGCCGCCTGCAACCCGATCGACGACGTCCGGGGCACCGCGAGCTACCGCCGCCACGCGGTCGGCGTCATGGCCCGCCGCACGCTGACCTGGACCTGGGAGTCCTACCGCGGCGCCCGCCGCATTACCGAGGGAGCTGCGTGATGCGCGTCAACTTCACGGTCAACGGCCGTCCTCAGGAAGCCGACGACGTGTGGGAGGGCGAGTCCCTGCTGTACGTGCTGAGGGAGCGGCTCGGGCTGCCGGGTTCGAAGAACGCCTGCGAGCAGGGCGAGTGCGGCTCGTGCACGGTCCGTCTGGACGGCGTGCCGGTGTGCGCGTGCCTGGTCGCCGCCGGACAGGTGGAGGGCCGCGAGGTCGTCACCGTCGAGGGGCTCGCCGACTTCGCCAAGCAGCGCGCCGAGGGCGGCGGCTGCGCCGGCGGTGCCTGCGGTACGTCGTTGCAGAGCGCCCGGGAATGGGACGCCGGGGGCACCGATTCGCAGACCGGCGAGGGCACCGAGCTGTCCCCGATCCAGCAGGCGTTCATCGACGCCGGCGCCGTGCAGTGCGGCTTCTGCACCCCCGGCCTGCTGGTCGCCGCCGACGAGATGCTGGAGCGCAATCCCACCCCGAGCGACGCGGACATCCGCGAGGCGCTGTCGGGCAACCTGTGCCGCTGCACCGGCTACGAGAAGATCATGGACGCGGTCCGCCTCGCGGCCGCCCGGCAGTCAGAGGCGGTCTGATCATGGCTTCCCCCAGCGGAACCCCCACGAAGATCACCCAGGGCTCCCAGACCAAGGGCGGCATCGGCGAGTCCACGCTCCGCCCCGACGGCACCCTCAAGGTCACCGGCGAGTTCGCGTACTCGTCCGACATGTGGCACGAGGACATGCTGTGGGGGCAGATCCTCCGCTCGACCGTCGCGCACGCCGAGATCGTGTCCATCGACACGGGCGAGGCCCTGGCCATGCCGGGCGTCTACGCCGTGCTGACGTACGACGACCTGCCCACCGACGTGAAGAACTACGGCCTGGAGATCCAGGACACCCCCGTCCTCGCCCACGGCAAGGTCCGCCACCACGGCGAGCCGGTCGCACTCGTCGCCGCCGACCACCCGGAGACCGCACGCCGGGCCGCCGCGAAGATCAAGGTCGACTACCGTGAGCTGCCCGTCGTCACCGACGAGGCCTCCGCGACCGCCCCGGACGCGATCCTGATCCACGAGAACCGCGACGACCACCACGCCGGTCACGTCCCGCACCCCAACATCGTGCACCGCCAGCCGATCGTCCGCGGTGACGTGGCCTCGGCCCGCGAGCGGGCCGACGTGATCGTCACCGGCGAGTACACCTTCGGCATGCAGGACCAGGCCTTCCTCGGCCCCGAGTCCGGCCTCGCCGTGCCGGAGGAGGACGGCGGAGTCCACCTCTACATCGCCACCCAGTGGCTGCACAGCGACCTGCGCCAGATCGCGCCCGTGCTCGGCCTGCCCGAGGACAAGGTGCGGATGACGCTCTCCGGCGTCGGCGGCGCGTTCGGCGGCCGCGAGGACCTGTCGATGCAGATCCACGCCTGCCTGCTGGCCCTGCGCACCGGCAAGCCCGTCAAGATCGTCTACAACCGGTTCGAGTCGTTCTTCGGGCACGTCCACCGCCACCCCGCCAAGCTGCACTACGAGCACGGGGCCACCAAGGACGGCAGGCTCACCCACATGAAGTGCCGGATCGTCCTGGACGGCGGTGCCTACGCCTCCGCCTCCCCGGCCGTCGTCGGCAACGCCTCCTCCCTGTCCGTCGGCCCGTACGTGGTCGAGGACGTGGACATCGAGGCCATCGCCCTCTACACCAACAACCCGCCCTGCGGCGCGATGCGCGGCTTCGGCGCGGTCCAGGCCTGCTTCGCCTACGAGGCGCAGATGGACAAGCTGGCCGCGAAGCTCGGCATGGACCCGGTGGAGTTCCGCCGGCTCAACGCCATGGAGCAGGGCACGCTCCTGCCGACCGGGCAGCCCGTCGACTCCCCGGCCCCCGTCGCCGAACTGCTGCGCCGCGTCAAGGCGATGCCGATGCCGCCGGAGCGCCAGTGGGAGTCCAGCGAGGGCGCCGACGTACGGCAGCTGCCGGGCGGCCTGTCCAACACCACGCACGGCGAAGGCGTGGTCCGCGGAGTCGGCTACGCGGTCGGCATCAAGAACGTCGGCTTCTCCGAGGGGTTCGACGACTACTCCACCGCCAAGGTCCGCATGGAGGTCGTCGCCGGCGAGCCGGTCGCCACCGTGCACACCGCCATGGCGGAGGTCGGCCAGGGCGGCGTCACCGTCCACGCGCAGATCGCCCGCACCGAGCTGGGCGTCACCCAGGTGACCATCCACCCGGCCGACACCCAGGTGGGCAGCGCCGGTTCCACGTCGGCCTCCCGGCAGACGTACGTCACCGGCGGTGCGGTGAAGAACTCCTGCGAGCTGGTCCGCGAGAAGGTCCTGGAGATCGGGCGCCGCAAGTTCGGCTCCTACCACCCGGCCTGGGCGACGGCCGAACTGCTCCTGGAGGGCGGCAAGGTCGTCACCGACGGCGGCGAGGTCCTCTCCGACCTGGCCGACGTGCTGGAGGGCGAGACCGTCGAGGTCGAGGCGGAGTGGCGGCACCGGCCGACCGAGCCGTTCGACCTGCGCACCGGGCAGGGCAACGGGCACGTCCAGTACTCCTTCGCCGCACACCGGGCCGTCGTCGAGGTCGACACCGAGCTCGGCCTGGTCAAGGTCATCGAGTTGGCCTGCGCCCAGGACGTCGGCAAGGCGCTCAACCCGCTGTCGGTGCTCGGCCAGATCCAGGGCGGCACCACGCAGGGCCTGGGCGTGGCGGTCATGGAGGAGATCGTCGTCGACCCGAAGACGGCGAAGGTGAGGAACCCCTCCTTCACCGACTACCTGATCCCGACCATCCTCGACACGCCGACCATCCCGGTCGACGTCCTCGAACTCGCCGACGAGCACGCCCCGTACGGGCTGCGCGGCATCGGCGAGGCACCGACCCTGTCGTCGACCCCGGCCGTCCTCGCGGCGATCCGCGACGCGACCGGGCTCGAGCTGAACCGGACCCCGGTGAGGCCCGAGCACCTGACGGGTACCCAGCTCTCCGAGGGCTGAGCAGTCACGATCCCCTGGGGGGCTTCGCCCCCCAGGTCCCTTGTTCGTCTCGGGCCGTCCCCCGGGTCGTGAACATCCCAACCCCCTTTGAAACTTGGGAGACGGCACCCATGACCCAGCAATCCCTGGAGCCGAGGGCCACAGCCGACGACGCGGGCGAAGGCACCCGCGTCCCGGCGGGACGGTCCTGGCTGGACAGGTACTTCCACATATCCCACAGAGGGTCCACCGTCGCCCGTGAAGTGCGCGGCGGCATCACGACCTTCATGGCGATGGCGTACATCCTCCTGCTCAACCCCCTGATCCTGTCCGGAAAGGACGCGGCCGGGGCCACGCTCGCCCAGCCGGCCCTGATCACCGCGACCGCCTTCGCGGCGGCCTTCACCACCCTGCTGATGGGCTTCGTCGGCAAGGTCCCCCTGGCCCTCGCCGCCGGCCTCTCGGTCTCCGGAGTCCTCGCCTCCCAGGTCGCACCCGAGATGACCTGGCCGCAGGCGATGGGCATGTGCGTGATGTACGGCGTGGTCATCATGCTGCTGGTCGTCACCGGCCTGCGCGAGATGATCATGAATGCGATTCCGCTCGCGCTCAAGCACGGCATCACCATGGGCATCGGCCTGTTCATCGCCCTCATCGGTTTCTACAAGTCGGGCTTCGTGCACCAGGGCAAGGCCACGCCGCTCGCGCTCGGCCCGGCGGGTGAACTGTCCGGCTGGCCCGTGCTGCTGTTCGCCGGGACCCTGCTGCTGATCTTCATGCTCCAGGCCCGGAACATCCCCGGAGCCATCCTCATCGGCATCGTCAGCGGCACGGTCGTCGCGGCGATCCTGAACGCGGCGGGCGTCATCGACCCCAGGCAATGGTCGGGCGGCGCACCCGAACTGCACGGCAGCGCGGTGTCGATGCCCGACTTCTCACTCTTCGGGGACGTGCAGTTCGGCGGCTGGGGCGAGGTCGGCGCGATGACGGTCGGCATGATCGTCTTCACGCTGGTGCTCGCCGGGTTCTTCGACGCGATGGCCACCATCATCGGGGTCGGCACCGAGGCCGAGCTCGCCGACGACAAGGGCCGTATGCCGGGCCTGTCCAAGGCGTTGTTCATCGACGGGGCCGGCGGCGCGATCGGAGGCGTGTCCGGCGGTTCCGGCCAGACGGTGTTCATCGAGTCGGCCACGGGCGTCGGCGAGGGCGCCCGCACCGGCCTGGCATCCGTGGTGACGGGCCTGTTCTTCGCGGCCTGTCTGTTCTTCACCCCGCTCACGGCGATCGTGCCGCAGGAGGTCGCGTCCGCCGCCCTCGTCGTCATCGGCGCCATGATGCTGATGAACGCCCGGCACGTGGACTGGGCCGACCGGGCCACCGCCGTCCCGGTGTTCCTCACGGTCGTGCTGATGCCGTTCACGTACACCATCACCACCGGTGTCGCCGCGGGCGTCATCTCCTACGTCGCCATCAAGACCGCCCAGGGCAAGGGGCGTGAGATCGGCGCCTTCATGTGGATCCTCACGGCGGTGTTCCTCGTGTACTTCGCCCTCAACCCGATCGAGAGCTGGCTCGGCGTCCACTGACGCCCGCCCCCGGCCGCAACCTCAAGGAGACCGAGACAGATGCTGGACATCGCCGAGGAGCTCGACCGGTGGGTCGAGCAGGGCCGTGACTTCGCCGTCGCCACCGTGGTGGCCGTCGGCGGCAGCGCACCCCGGCAGCCCGGCGCCGCGCTCGCGGTGGACGCCGAGGGCACGGCGATCGGCTCGGTCTCCGGCGGTTGCGTGGAGGGCGCGGTCTACGAACTGTGCGAGCAGGCGCTGCGGGACGGCGAAACCGTCCTGGAGCGCTTCGGGTACAGCGACGACGACGCCTTCGCCGTTGGCCTGACCTGCGGCGGCGTCATCGACATCCTGGTCACCCCGGCACGGGCCGGCGACCCGGTCCGCCCGGTGGTCGCGTCCGCGCTCGCCGCCGCCGTCCGAGGGGAGGCGGCGGCGGTGGCGCGGATCGTGTCGGGCCCGCGCGAACTGACGGGCCGGGCCCTGGTGGTCCGTCCCGACGGGTCCCGCGAGGGAGGCTTCGGCGCCCATCCGGAACTGGACCGCACGGTCGCCGCCGAGGCCGGGGCCTTCCTGGACGCGGGGCGCACCGGCACGCTGGAGATCGGCGAGCGGGGCTCACGCTGCGGGGCGCCCCTCACGGTCCTGGTCGAGTCCTCGGTCCCGGCACCCCGCATGATCGTCTTCGGGGCGATCGACTTCGCCTCCGCCCTGGTCCGGATGGGCAAGTTCCTCGGCTACCGCGTCACGTTGTGCGACGCGCGCCCCGTCTTCGCGACCCGGGCGCGCTTCCCGGAGGCCGACGAGATCGTGGTCGACTGGCCCCACCGCTACCTGGAGGGCACGGAGGTCGACGCCCGCACGGTCCTGTGCGTGCTGACCCACGACGCCAAGTTCGACGTGCCTCTGCTGAAGCTGGCCCTGCGCCTGCCGGTGGCGTACGTCGGAGCCATGGGCTCCCGGCGCACCCACCTGGACCGCAACGCCCGGCTGAGGGACGTCGGCGTCACCGAACCGGAGCTGAGCCGGCTGCACTCACCGATCGGCCTGGATCTCGGGGCCCGTACGCCCGAGGAGACGGCCCTGTCGATCGCGTCGGAGATCGTCGCCGCCCGGCGGGGCGGCAGCGGGGTCTCCCTGACCGGGGCGCACACGCCGATCCACCACGAGCCGGGGCCGAAGGCGGCCGGGCGGATCGGGTCGGTGGCCTGAGGTCTCCGGGAACCAGTCCCACCGGCGGCGGCTCGTCAGGGCTGTCTGAGCAGGCGGTTCAGGGCCCGGCCGAATACGTACCGGGACGAGCTCCGCACCACGCCGTCGAAGAGCGACGGCAGGAACCGGATCCGGATCTCCTCCCGCCAGACCACTCGCGTACGGCCCCCCGGCCCGGGCCTTACCTCGAGTTCGGCCCAACCGAGCACCACACGGCCCCGCTTCTCCAGACGGCACACCCCCGCGGTCCCGTCCTGCGGCGGCTGCCACACCGTGACCTCCATCGGGTCGTCGAAGGCCAGCGGCCCGGTCCCCGAGCGGGCCACGACGAGTGACCCCTCACGCGTCGGGCCGGGCGGCTCCACCCTGACCACCGTCAACGGGACCGCCTCGCCGTGCAGCGGCCACCGTGTGATCCGCCGCCACGCCTCGTCGAGGGGGAGCGGCACGGTGCGTTCCAGCAGGAAGTTCGCCACCCCCCGATCGTAGGGAACCGGCGGGGAGTTATCGGTACACCTCGCCCGGCTCCGCCTTTCCCGGCGCGAGCAGCTGGGGCACCGTGACGAAGACGTAGCCGCGTTCCTTCAGCGCGTCGATGATCCCGGGCACCGCCGGCACCGTTCCGTCGTAGATGTCGTGGAGGAGGATGATCCCGTCCCGGGAGGAATGCTTGAGGACCCGGCGGGTGATCAGGTCGGAGTCGGTCGTCCGGTAGTCCTTGGCCGTCACGGTCCACAGCACCTCGGACAGACCCAGTTCGCGGCAGATCTCGTGGACGGTGCCGTCGGTGCGGCCCTGCGGCGGGCGCATGAGGGTCGGGCGCCGGCCGGTGAGGCGTTCTATCTCCTGATTGGGGCGTTCCAGTTCCTCGCGTATCTCCTCGGGGCCCAGCCGGGTCAGTATCTTGTGGTCCCAGGTGTGGTTGGCCACCTCGTGGCCCTCTTCGGCCATGCGCCGCACCAGGTCCGGGTACTTCACGATGTGTCTCTTGCCCAGGAGGAAGAAGGTCGCCGGGACCTGCTTCTCCTTCAGGATGTCCAGCAGCCGCGCGGAGTGCTCGCTCGGCCCGGCGTCGAAGGTGAGGGCGATGCACTTGACCTCGCGGCAGTCCACGGCGCCGAAGCGGGCCGGCTGCACGTCGGTCGCGGGGTGGGCCCGGACGGTGCTGGGAGCCGTGGTGCGGGTCCCCGCGCAACCGCTCAGGGCGAGGGTGAGGGCGGCGGTCGCCGCGAGCGTTCCGGCCGTTCGGAACGCGGTCCCCGTTTTCTTCATCTTCTTGGTCGGAGAAGGCATGCCGGGACTATACATTGCGTGTATACATGCAATGTATAGTCGCCTGGGTGTGCCCTGCGGGGTCTGACACGGTGTTTGAGGGAGCCGCACCGCGGCACTCGCCAGCACGGCAGTCCGCGTACGCCGCCGGAGGGAGGGCAGCCCGTATGACCTCGTACGCCGTCGTGATCCCCACCCTCGTGCCGGACACCCTCGCCGACTGTCTCGCCGCGCTCGCCGCCGCGATCGGGCCGCGCCCCGAGGAGATCGTCCTGGTCGACGACCGGACCGACCCCGAACCCGGGCCCCTGCGGCATCCGTTGAGCGTCCTCGGGGACCTGCGTGGGCGCACCACCGTGCTGGGCGGCGGCGGTCGTGGGCCCGCCGCCGCCCGCAACACCGGGCTGCGCGCCGTGAGTACGCCGTGGACCGTGTTCCTCGACGACGACGTCCAGGTGGGTGCCCACTGGTGCGAGCAACTGGCCGAGGACCTCGCCGGGGCGTCCCCCGATACCGCGGGCGTCCAAGGCGTCCTCGCCGTGCCGCTGCCCGGCGAACGCCGCCCCACCGACTGGGAACGCGGCACCGCCGGACTCGTCCGCGCCCACTGGGTCACCGCCGACATGGCCTACCGCACGGAGGTCCTCAAGCAGATCGGCGGCTTCGACGAACGCTTCCGGCGCGCCTTCCGGGAGGACGCCGACCTCGCGCTGCGCGTGCTCGACTCGGGCCGGCGCATCCGGCAGGGCCGCCGCACCACCCGCCACCCCGTGCGCTCGGCCTCACGCTGGGCGTCCGTGCGCCAGCAGCGCGGCAACGCCGACGACGCCCTCATGCGGCATCTGCACGGCCCCGACTGGTGGGACAAGGCCGTCGCGCCCCGCGGACGGATCCGCTCCCACGCGGCCATCACGACCGCCGGGGTCGCCGCCTGCGCCCTCGCCGCCACCGGGCACGGCCGGGCCGCGACGGCCTGCGCGCTCGGCTGGGCGGCCGGCACGGCGGAGTTCGCCCGCGCCCGTATCGCCCCCGGACCGCGCACCCGCCACGAGGTGACGACGATGCTCGCGACCAGCGTGCTCATCCCGCCCACCGCGACCTGGCACCGGCTGGCGGGTGCCTGGCGCCACCGACACACCCCCGCCTGGCAGGAGGAGGCCACCCCGTGAGCCCGGTGAAGGCCGTGCTGTTCGACCGCGACGGCACACTCGTCGAGAACGTCCCGAACAACGCCGACCCCGACCGGGTACGTCCCGTCGAGGGGGCACGCGAGGCGCTCGCGCTGCTGCGGCGGCGCGGCATCCGCACCGGTGTCGTGACCGGCCGGCCCGGTGTCGCGGGCGGGCCGCTGACCGACGCCGACATGCGCCGGGTCAACCACCGAGTGGACGAACTCCTCGGCCCCTTCGAGGTGTTCGCCGTCTGCCCGCACCGCCCCGACGACGGCTGTCACTGCCGCAGTCCACAGCCCGGCATGCTGCTGTGGGCGGGTGGCCGGATGTGCACCGGGCCCGCCGAACTCGCCGTCATCGGTTCCACCGCGGCGGACGCCGAGGCAGCGCGCCGGGCGGGCGCCCACGGCATCCTCGTTCCGAACGGGCACACCCGCCCCGAGGAGACCATCCGGGCCGACCATGTCGCCCCGGACCTGCTGACCGCGGCCCGGGCGCTGCTGGACGGACCACCGAAGGGCCGCGTCCTCGCCGACGAGCGCCCCATCCAGCAGGCGTTCACCACCGGCCCGTGAACGGGGAGCACGGGTGACGGGCCGGTGCCCGTGAGCGGCCGGTGCCCGTGACCGGTGCCCGAGAACGGCCGGTGCCGGTGAACGGGCAGCCCCGTGACGGGCCCAGTGCCGGGCCCGTGCTCGGAGCCTGGAACGTCTGCCGGGGAGCCGCCGCCGGCGGACGCGTTCAGCTGCCGCACCACCGGCACATCAGGCGGAACCCGGCGAACATCGTCAGGGGCCATATCGCCGCGAACGCCCAGATCAACCCCGGCTCGGACGTCACGATCCCGGCCACCATCAGCCCCGTCGACACCGCGAGCAGGACCGCCACGGTCCACACGCGGGGGCGGTAGGAAGCGACACGGGCCAGCAGGCGGGCGGGGTCGGGGCGGCGGCTCACTCGGTGGGTGCGCAGCTTGCGGTCGAGACGACGGTCGCGGCGCAGGGCCCGTTCCATCTCATCGAGGATGCGCTGCTCATTCTCGGGAAGTCGGCCGATGGACACGCTCTCTCCTTCCGGGCGGCCGGACCGTCTCTCCTCCCGGGGGGACGTGCGGCGGGAAGTACAGCGGGGGACGTACAAGCGGGTGCCCCGCGGGGCCCTCGGGCTAACCGGGAACCGGGCGCGCCAACGCCTCGACGAGCCGGTCCGCGCTGTCCGGGACGGTGCCCTCCCGGAACCCGTCGCGGATCTGCCGCGCAGTCACCCGGCCGCCGGTCAGGCACCAGTCCCACCAGCGGTCCAACTGCCGCACGTCCAGCCCCTCGGCGGGCACCAGCGCGGGCCAGCCGCAGGCCCGGGCCTGCGCGGTCAGTTTGGCGCCGCCCGCGACCGGGTCGACGGCCAGCACCGGCGTGCCCACCCGCAGTGCGATCACCAGCCCGTGCAGCCGGTCGGTGACGACCAGGTCCAGCCGGGCCAGCACCGACTGCAACTGCGCGGGTGTCGCGCTCAGATGCCAGTCGTGGGTGTCCAGCCGGGTCTCCAGCTCCAGCCTGCCGCAGTCCTTGCCGGCCAGCCAGCGCGTCACCTCCTCGGCGACCTGCCCGTGCCGACGCAGCCGCCCGTACTCGTGCTGCCCGTGTGCGAGGATCACCCCGACCACGGGCCGCGCCGGTACGTCCGGGGCGCGGGCCGCGAGATCCTCCACCGGCTCGCTGTCCGGTCCGTCCCGCGGCAGCACCCGGTGGAAGCCGGTCACGGCCCGGCTGTCGGGATCGATCACCGAGGTGCCGACGGCGATCCGCACGCAGTGCGCGAACCGCTGGTGCAGCTCCTCGATCTGCGGCCCGTGCAGCGGGCCGCACACGAAGACGAGGTGGGTGTAGTCCTCGGGCCACAGCCGGTCCAGATGCAACGCCTCCGGACGGAAGCGGGGGCTCCAGGCGACGTCGTAGGGGATGCCCGTCCCCCGCAGCACGTCCTCCACCCGGCGCAGGGCCAGCACGTCCCCGGCGGTCGCTTCCCTGTCCCGGAAGCTGAACCACCCGGTGAGCAGCACCCTGCGCGGTCGTTTGCCCTCTTGTGTGTGCACATGCCCTGAGTGCCCGCCCACCGGCAAGACATTCGGGGCATTACACGCATTTACCGTGCTGTCACCCGGTGTAGAAGGTGACGTCGGCCCGGTGGCCGACTGCAGACCCCGCATGGTGGTCGCGACGAGCGCACCTCGCTCGCGGACCCGGCTCCGGCCGTAGGCTGGGCGTATGGCTCGTACGGCGGAGGAAGCACCCGTCGCGCTCACGGTGCGGCCGTCGGTGCCCGCCCTCGTGCCGTCCGTCGCCGCGTTGGGCTACACCGAGGGGCGGTTCGCGCACGCCGCCGAGCTGGCCCTGCCGACGGGCGCGGCGCAACTGCTGGTGAACCTCGACGCGGACACCCTGTCCTCGTCCCCGCTGCGGGGTGCGGACCGGCGTACCCGGGGCGCGGCCGTGCTCGGTCCGTTCTCGGAGCCGGCCGTGATCGACCCGGCGCAGCAGCGGGCCGTCCTGTGGGTGGCGTTCCGTCCCGCGGGCGTCCGCCCCTTCCTGGGCGTCCCGGTCCGCGCCCTGCGCGACGAGCTCGTGGACCTCGGCGAACTGTGGGGCACGGACGGCGCGGTGCTGCGCGAGCGACTTCTGGAAGCCGTGGCCGCCCGGGGCCCGCGGGCCGGGCTGCGGGTGCTGGAGACGGCCCTGGCGGAGTGGGCGCGAGGCCCCTGCGAGCCCGACCCGGCGGTCCGGCTCGCCGCGGCCCTGCTCGATCGCGGCACACCTGTCGGCGAGGTCGCCGACCGGCTCGGCTGGACGTCCGGGCGGCTGGCCCGCGGATGCACCGGACAGCTGGGCCTGACACCCAAGCGATACGCGCGGATCCGGCGCTTCCAGCGGCTGCTGCGCCGGGTGAACGCCGGGCACGGGCCGCCGGACTGGGCGGCCCTCGCCGCGGACTGCGGCTACCACGACCAGGCCCATCTGATCCATGAGTTCCGGGCCCTGGCCGGCATCACTCCGACCGCGTACGCCCCGCGCACACCGGGAGAACGCAACCACGTACCGCTCGGCGGGTGACGGCCTCCGCCCGGCCGGCGAATTTCTACAATCCACGCCGCCCGGGACCCGCGATCGTGAACGCATGACGAACGCACACGGCGAACCCGACACGACCGGCGCACCGCACCCCACCGGCCACCCTGCCGTCACCCGGCTCTACGCACGGCTCGTGGTCTCCGACGGAGCCCGCGCCATCGACTTCTACCGAGACGCGCTCGGCGCCGAGGAGAGCGAACGGTACACCGGACCCGACGGCCGGATCGTGCACGCGATGCTGCGACTCGGCGCCGCGGCGATCGCGGTCAAGGACGCAGACGCCGGCGACCCGCCGCCGACGTCCCTCGGCGGCAGCCGGTGATCATCGCGCTCGAGGTGTCCGACGCCGACGCCGTGGCCGAGTCCATGCTGCGGGGCGGGGCGACGGTGGTGCACCCCGTGACCGACCGGCACTACGGGCAGCGCGGCGGCCGCCTCGCCGACCCGTTCGGCCATCTCTGGATGATCTCCCAGACCGTCGAGGAGCTGACGCCGCAACAGATCCAGCGACGCACGGACGAGGCGTTCACCTCCTGACGGGCTTCGTCAGCGCGCCTGTGCCGCCGGCTCCTGCACCTTCGCGTGCGAATCCACCGTGCCGCCCGGGTGCCGCAGGGCGCACAGGAAGGCGATGCCCAGTGCGATGGCCATGCCGTAGAACACCCACTGGTTGGCCTCCGCGAAGTCCATGCGGATCGCCGACATCGCGTCCCGGGTCGCCTCGGCGGCGGGCCCGGTGCCGGTGGGCGGCTGGGCGTCGCCGTTGCCCGTGACCGACTCGGTGACGTCGCGCGCCACACTCTCGGCCGTCCCGGCGGGCACGCCCCGGGACTCCAGGGTGCCCGTCACGTTGTCGGTCGTGACGTGCGTCAGGATCGTGCCGAAGATCGCCATGCCCACACTGGCCGCGAAGTTGCGCACCGTCTGCGTGATGCCGGTGACCTCGCCGTAGGAGGCGCCGATGGCGCGGTTCACGGCGTCCGTCGACGCCGGCGCCAGGATGAAGCCGATGCCGGCCCCGGCAAGCGCTGCATAGAGCCACTGGTCGTGCATGGTCAGGTTGGTGAGTTCGCCCGCCCACAGCGCGAACCCGACGGCGCCCACCACCCCGCCCATTTTCAGGGCCGGCCGCGCGCCCTTCTTGTCCAGGATCCGACCGCCCCACTGGGAGGCGATCGCGAAGCCCACGAAGAAGTACAGCAGGAACAGCGCCGCCTGGTTCGGCGAGGCGCTCAGCGACACCTGCGCGTAGACGGAGGCGAAGAAGAACACCGGGACGAACGCGAGCATCGCGAAGAACAGCACCAGCGCGTCCACGCTGAACGCCTTGTCGCGGAAGACCCGCAGATCGATCAGGGGGTGCTCCACCCCGCGCTCGTAGCGGATGAACCCGGCCAGCACCGCGAGGCCGCCCGCGATGCACAGCCAGGTTGCCCAGCTGTCCCAGCCCCAGGAGAACGCCTGCTGGAAGCCGAGGACGCTCAGGCCCATGCCGAAGGCGATGAGGACGGCACCCGGCACGTCCAGCGTGCCGGACCGCCGCCGGTCGGGGATGTGCGCCAGGCCCGTCAGCACCAGCGCCACGATCGCCACCGGGACGTTGACCCAGAACACGGCCCGCCAGGTCCAGCTGGTCAGCCAACCGCCCAGGAGCGGCCCGATGGCGGTCAGCGCACCGGTGACACCGAAGAACAGGGCCAGGGCGCGGCCGCGCCGCTCGACCGGGAAGACGGCCACCACCACGGCCAGGGCCGCGGGGAACAGCAGCGCCGCCCCCAGCCCCTGGGTGGCCCGGAAGATGATCAGCCATGCCTGCGCGGCGCCGCCCTCGGGGACGCAGCCGCACAGCACGGACGAGACGACGAACACCACGGTTCCGATGACGACGACCCGGCGCGGTCCGTACAGGTCCGCGAGCCGCCCGCCGAGTGCGAAGAACGCAGCCAGGGCCAGCAGGTAGGAGTTGACCACCCACTGCATACCGGAGGACGACAGGCCCAGCTCGCGGACGATGTCCGGAGCAGCGATCGACACGATGGTCTGGTCGATGAACGTCATGGCGACGGCGAACATCATCGCCGCCAGCGCCAGCGTCTGCTGTGGCGCGGTTCGGGTAGGGGACGCGGACCCGCGTCCCGGGCGCACGTTGCTCACCAGCCCAGTCTGCGCCCGCGGGAAACATGCCGCATCACGGGGCATCTGCCGCCTCTGGCGTCACATCCATACCGCCGAACGGGCCATCCGGCAACCCCCCGGTCGTGTGAGGACGACCTCCTCGGCCGTGTGACCGTGGTCCGCCACGGATGCCGCGTCGAGCGTGCAGGATGCGGGCACCAAGGAGGACAGACACAAAGACGAGGAGAGGCAGACGATGGTTCCAGCGGAAGCTGAACCCCAGAGGATCGGCATTCCGGCCGAATCCACTGCGGACGAGACCAGGGTGGCGGCCACACCGGCCACCGTGGGCAGACTCGTCGCGCTCGGGTACGAGGTGGTCGTCGAACCGGGCGCGGGAGCCTCGTCCCGCTTCTCCGACGCGGCCTACGAGGAGGCGGGAGCCCGGCTCGGCGACCCGTGGCAGGCGGAGATCGTGCTCAAGGTCAACGCCCCTTCGACCGAGGAGGCCGACCGGCTGAACGACGGGGCGACACTGATCGCGCTGATCAGCCCCGCCCTCAATCCGGAACTGGTCGAGGAGCTGGCGCGGCGGCCGATCACCGTGCTCGCCATGGACGCCGTGCCGCGCATCTCGCGCGCCCAGTCGCTGGACGTCCTCAGCTCGATGGCGAACATCGCCGGATACCGGGCCGTGGTCGAGGCCGCGCACGCCTTCGGCCGCTTCTTCACGGGCCAGGTCACCGCCGCCGGCAAGGTGCCGCCCGCCAAGGTGCTGGTGGCCGGGGCCGGAGTGGCCGGGCTCGCCGCGGTCGGCGCGGCCCGCAGCCTGGGCGCCGTGGTCCGCGCCACCGACCCGCGCCCCGAAGTCGCCGAGCAGGTGCGGTCCCTGGGCGGCGAGTTCCTGACGGTGACCGCCGAGCAGGAGGTGAGCACCGACGGCTACGCCAAGGCCACCTCGGACGACTACAACCGGCTCGCGGCGCAGATGTACGCCGAGCAGGCCGCCGACGTCGACATCATCATCACCACCGCGCTCATCCCGGGCCGTCCGGCACCGAGGCTGATCACCGCCGAGGACGTCGCGAGCATGAAGCCCGGCAGCGTGATCGTCGACATGGCGGCCGCCCAGGGCGGCAACGTCGAGGGGACGGTCGCCGGGAAGGCGGTCGTCACCGACAACGACGTGACGATCATCGGCTACACCGACCTGCCCGGCCGGCTCCCCGCCCAGGCCTCGCAGTTGTACGGCACGAACCTCGTCAACCTGATGAAGCTGCTCACCCCGGGCAAGGACGGCCGGCTCGTCCTCGACTTCGACGACGTGGTGCAGCGGTCGATGACCGTGGTCCGCGAGGGTGAGAAGACCTGGCCGCCGCCCCCGGTGCAGGTTTCCGCCGCGCCCGCACCGGCCGCGGCCAAGGACCCGGAACCGGCCGCCGCCGAGGCGCCGGCGAAGCCCGCCCGCCCGGCCTGGTCCTCCTACGCCCTCGTCGGTGCCGGAGCACTCGCGCTGTTCCTGGTGACGGCCTTCTCCCCGAGCGAACTCCTCGGCCACTTCACGGTGTTCGTCCTGGCGATCGTCATCGGCTTCTACGTCATCGGCAATGTGCACCACGCGTTGCACACCCCGCTGATGTCGGTCACCAACGCCATCTCCGGCATCGTGGTGGTCGGTGCGCTGCTGCAGATCGGGCAGGGCGACACCGCCGTCACCGTGCTGTCGTTCGCCGCGATCCTGCTGGCGAGCATCAACATCTTCGGCGGATTCGCCGTCACCCGCCGCATGCTCGGCATGTTCTCGAAGGGCTGATCAGGGATGACCACAGACACGGCCGCCCAGGCCGCCTACGTCGTCGCCGCGCTGCTGTTCATCCTCAGCCTCGCCGGCCTCTCCCAGCACAAGACGTCCCGTTCCGGAGTCGTCTGGGGCATCGCGGGCATGGTCGTCGCCCTCGCCGCCACGGTCGGGCTCGCCTCCCGCAGCATCTCCGCGACCGGACTGGTGCTGATCGTCGTCGCCACGGCCCTCGGCGCGGGCATCGGCCTGTGGCGGGCCCGGGTGGTCGAGATGACCGGCATGCCGGAGCTGATCGCCATCATGCACAGCCTCGTGGGCCTCGCCGCCGCGTTCGTCGGCTGGAACGGCTACCTCGACGTCGACGCGGAACTCTCCGGTTCGCTGCTGGGCATCCATCACGCCGAGGTGTTCATCGGGGTGTTCATCGGCGCCGTCACCTTCACGGGTTCCGTCGTCGCCTACCTGAAGCTCTCGGCGCGCATCAACTCCCGCCCGCTCACGCTGCCGGGCAAGCACCTCCTCAACATCGGCGCGCTCGTGGCCTTCGTGGGGCTCACGGTGGCGTTCGTCGTACGCCCCGGCATGGGCCTGCTCATCGCGGTCACCGTGATCGCGCTGGCCCTCGGCGCGCACCTGGTCGCCTCGATCGGCGGCGGTGACATGCCGGTGGTGGTCTCCATGCTGAACAGCTACTCCGGCTGGGCCGCCGCGGCTTCCGGCTTCCTGCTCGCCAACAATCTGCTCATCGTCACCGGTGCGCTGGTCGGCTCCTCCGGTGCCTACCTGTCGTACATCATGTGCAAGGCGATGAACCGCTCCTTCATCTCGGTGATCGCGGGCGGCTTCGGCACCCCGGCGGCCGCCGCCGACGAGGGCGAGCAGGGCGAGCACCGGGAGATCAGCGCCGAGGAGACCGCGGAACTCCTCGGCAACGCCACCTCGGTCATCATCACGCCGGGTTACGGCATGGCCGTCGCGCAGGCCCAGTACCCGGTCGCCGAACTGGCACGCAAGCTGCGCGACCGGGGTGTGGAGGTGCGGTTCGGCATCCACCCCGTCGCCGGCCGGCTGCCCGGGCACATGAACGTGCTGCTCGCCGAGGCCAACGTGCCGTACGACATCGTCCTGGAGATGGACGAGATCAACGACGACTTCGCCGCCACCTCGGTCGTCCTGGTCATCGGCGCCAACGACACGGTCAACCCGGCCGCCACCGACAACCCGTCCAGCCCCATCGCCGGCATGCCGGTGCTGCACGTCTGGGAGGCGGCGAACGTGGTCGTCTTCAAGCGGTCCATGGCCGCCGGCTACGCGGGCGTGCAGAACCCGCTGTTCTTCCGCGAGAACACCCAGATGCTGTTCGGCGACGCCAGGCAGCGTGTGGAGGACATCCTGCGCGGCCTGGACTCCCTGGACGCACCGGTCCCGGAGATGGCCGGCACGTCACGCTGAGCGCGATGCCCCGCCGGTACCGACCGGCGGGGCACCGGCGTTCCGAGGGTGCGGCCGGCCCGGTATCGGCGTTGACTGGTGAAGAGGGCACACGACCCGCCCGGCACGCGACGGAACGACGCAGCCGCGCTGCGACACCGGCATGTTGCGGAGTCGACCATGACCCATCAGCTTCGGATACGCGTGTGCGCGGTGCTGGCCACCGCTCTGCTGGCCCTGTCCGGTGGTTGGGCGTACGGGGCCCCCGCGCGTGACGACATGGGCCAGGACATCGAAACGGCCGTGCAGGGCGTCGACGCCTTCTGGGACGCCCACTGGTCCGAGTTCTTCACACGGACGTACGTCCCGCCCACCGTCCTGGGCGAGTACGACGGCGCCGCCGCGGACGTCCCCACCTGCGACGGCGAACCGCTGGCGGACGACAACGCCTTCTACTGCACGACGGATGAGGACTACGTCGCCTGGGACACCGACCTCATGCGGTCGGGCTACCGGTACGGGGACGCGTTCGTGTACCTGGTCGTCGCGCACGAGTGGGGCCATGCGATACAGAACCGCCTCGAGGCGGAACTCCAGACGGTGGACGGCGAGTTGCAGGCGGATTGCCTGGCCGGAGCAGAGCTCGACGGCGCGGCCCGGGACGGAACGGTCGTCTTCGACGAGGGGGACGTGGACGAGTTGCGCACGGCCCTGGTCCGCGACGCCGACGACACTCCCTGGACGAGGGAAGGGGACCACGGAAGCGCCGACGAGCGGGTCGACGCCTTCGCCACGGGGCAGGAGTTCGGCGTCGAGGGGTGCTTGCCGGACGAGGTGTCCACCGAGGGTGCGGCGGCGGCCCCAGGCCGGTGAGAACGCCGGGAGGCCGGCCCGACATCGCGTCGGGCCGGCCTGGCGCGGTGCCGTGCGGTCAGTCCGTGCCGGACTCCATCGCCGCCCGGTCCAGCCACGCGTCCTCCTCCGAGACCTCGCCCCGGGAGGCGATGGCCTCGGCACCGCCCTGCGGCAGCTCCGGCATGGTGCCGATGAGGCCGGTCGCGGCGGCCTGGGAGGCGCCGATGGTGGGGCTGCCGGTGCCGATCAGGCCGATGCCGGCGTACTGCTCCAGCTTGGCGCGGGAGTCGGCGATGTCGAGGTTGCGCATGGTGAGCTGGCCGATCCGGTCCACCGGGCCGAACGCGGAGTCCTCGGTGCGCTCCATGGACAGCTTGTCCGGGTGGTAGCTGAACGCCGGGCCCGTGGTGTCGAGGATCGAGTAGTCCTCACCGCGCCGCAGCCGCAGCGTCACCTCGCCCGTGACGGCGGCGCCGACCCAGCGCTGGAGCGACTCGCGGATCATCAGCGCCTGCGGGTCCAGCCAGCGGCCCTCGTACATCAGCCGGCCGAGGCGCCGGCCCTCGGTGTGGTACTGGGCGAGGGTGTCCTCGTTGTGGATCGCGTTGACGAGACGCTCGTAGGCGGCGTGCAGCAGGGCCATGCCCGGGGCCTCGTAGATGCCGCGGCTCTTGGCCTCGATGATGCGGTTCTCGATCTGGTCCGACATGCCCAGGCCGTGCCGGCCGCCGATGGCGTTGGCCTCCATGACCAGGTCGACGGGGGAGGCGAACTCCTTGCCGTTGATCGACACCGGGCGGCCCTCGGCGAAGCCGATCGTCACGTCCTCGGCGGCGATCTCGATCGAGGGGTCCCAGAACCGGACGCCCATGATCGGCTCGACGGTCTCGACGCCGGTGTCCAGGTGCTCCAGGGTCTTGGCCTCGTGGGTGGCGCCCCAGATGTTGGCGTCCGTGGAGTACGCCTTCTCCGTGCTGTCCCGGTAGGGCAGGCCGTGGGCCAGCAGCCACTCGGACATCTCCTTGCGGCCGCCGAGCTCCGTCACGAAGGCCGCGTCCAGCCAGGGCTTGTAGATGCGCAGGTGGGGGTTGGCGAGCAGGCCGTAGCGGTAGAACCGCTCGATGTCGTTGCCCTTGAAGGTCGAGCCGTCGCCCCAGATCTGGACGTCGTCCTCCAGCATCGCCCGCACCAGCAGGGTGCCGGTGACGGCCCGGCCGAGCGGGGTGGTGTTGAAGTACGCCCGCCCGCCCGAGCGGATGTGGAACGCGCCGCAGGTCAGCGCGGCCAGGCCCTCCTCGACCAGCGCGGCACGGCAGTCGACCAGGCGCGCGATCTCGGCCCCGTAGGTCTTGGCACGGCCGGGCACCGAGGCGATGTCGGGCTCGTCGTACTGGCCGATGTCGGCGGTGTAGGTGCACGGGACGGCGCCCTTGTCGCGCATCCACGCGACCGCGACGGAGGTGTCGAGACCGCCCGAGAAGGCGATGCCGACGCGCTCGCCGGCGGGCAGGGAGGTGAGGACCTTGGACATAGAAAGAGTATGTCTCACTTTGCATAGTCATGCAAGCCGGGTATGCGAAATCGCCGTCCCGGCTGCTCAGAGCTCAGGAACCGGCTGGGTCGGAACCCCCGAGCGCGCCGAGGATCCGCTCGGCGGCCAGTGTCGGGGTGAGTTCGCCCTCCCGGACGCGCTGCTCCAGCACCGGTGCCAGCGCCCGTACCGCCGGGTCGGCCCGGAGGCGGCCGAGGAGTTCGTCGCGGACCATGTTCCAGGTCCAGTCGACCTGCTGGTCGCGGCGTTTCCCGGCGAGACGGCCGGTGGAGTCCAGCAGGGTGCGGTGCTGCTCCAGGCGCTCCCACAGCGTGTCCAGGCCGGTCGACTCGCGGGCGCTGCAGTGCAGTACCGGCGGCGTCCAGAACGCGTCCTTGCCGTGCATCAGCCGCAGCGCCCCCGCCAGTTCCCGGGCCGCCGCCCGGGCGTCGCGCTCGTGCGGCCCGTCCGCCTTGTTGACGGCGATCACGTCGGCCAGCTCCAGCACGCCCTTCTTGATGCCCTGGAGCTGGTCGCCGGTGCGGGCGAGGGTGAGCAGCAGGAACGTGTCGACCATGTTCGCGACGGCCGTCTCGGACTGGCCGACGCCGACCGTCTCCACCAGGATCACGTCGTAACCCGCGGCCTCCATCACCACGATCGACTCGCGGGTGGCCTTGGCGACCCCGCCCAGCGTGCCCGCGGTGGGGGAGGGGCGCACGAACGCCGCCGGGTCCACGGCCAGGCGCTCCATCCGGGTCTTGTCGCCCAGGATCGAGCCGCCGGTACGGCTGGAGGACGGGTCGACGGCCAGGACCGCCACCCGGTGTCCGAGCGAGGTCAGCAGCGTGCCGAACGCGTCGATGAACGTCGACTTGCCCACGCCCGGCACCCCGCTGACGCCGATTCGCCGGGCCCGGCCGCTGTGCGGCAGCAGCGCGGTCAGCAACTCCTGCGCCAGCGCCCGGTGCTGCGGCCGGGTCGACTCGACGAGGGTGATCGCGCGGGCGATGATCGCCCGCTTCCCGTCGAGCACGCCCTTCACATACGCGTCGACATCGATCACAGCTCGTGCCCGAGGCCGTCCGACAGTCGCTGCACCAGGTCGTACGCCGCGTCCGGGATCACCGTCCCGGGCGGGAAGACGGCCGCCGCGCCCATCTCCAGCAGCGTCGGCACGTCCTGCGGCGGGATCACCCCGCCGACCACGACCATGATGTCCTCGCGGCCCTCCTCGGCCAGCGCCTCGCGCAGGGCCGGGACGAGGGTGAGGTGACCGGCCGCCAGCGACGAGACGCCGACGATGTGCACGTCCGCCTCGACGGCCTGTCGGGCCACCTCGGCGGGCGTCTGGAACAGCGGGCCGACGTCCACGTCGAAACCGAGGTCGGCGAAGGCCGTGGCGATCACCTTCTGGCCGCGGTCGTGGCCGTCCTGGCCCATCTTGGCGACCAGGATGCGCGGGCGGCGGCCCTCGGCCTCCTCGAAGGCGGACACCAGGGTGCGGGTGCGGTCCACGCTCGGGGACTCTCCGGTTTCGTTGCGGTACACGCCGGAGATCGTACGGATCTGCCCCGCGTGCCGGCCGTACACCTTCTCCAGGGCGTCGGAGATCTCCCCGACGGTGGCCTTCGCGCGGGCCGCGTGCACGGCCAGCTCCAGCAGGTTGCCCTCGCCGCCGGCGGCCCTGGTCAGCGCGTCCAGCGCGTCCTGGCAGGCCCGCTCGTCCCGCTCCGCGCGCAGCCGCCGCAGCTTCTCGATCTGCTGCGCCCGCACCGAGGAGTTGTCGACCTTCAGGACGTCGATCTGCTCGTCGGACTCCACCCGGTACTTGTTGACGCCGATGACCGGCTGCCGGCCCGAGTCGATCCGGGCCTGGGTGCGCGCCGCGGCCTCCTCGATGCGCAGCTTCGGGATGCCCGCGTCGATGGCCTTGGCCATACCGCCCGCGGCCTCGACCTCCCCGATGTGCTGCCAGGCCCGCCGGGCCAGGTCGTACGTCAGCTTCTCCACGTACGCGCTGCCGCCCCACGGGTCGATCACGCGGGTGGTGCCGGACTCCTGCTGGAGCAGCAGCTGTGTGTTGCGGGCGATGCGCGCCGAGAAGTCGGTGGGCAGGGCGAGCGCCTCGTCGAGGGCGTTGGTGTGCAGCGACTGCGTGTGCCCCTGCGTCGCCGCCATGGCCTCGACGCAGGTGCGCGTCACGTTGTTGAACACGTCCTGCGCGGTCAGCGACCAGCCCGAGGTCTGCGAATGGGTGCGCAGCGACAGGGACTTGGCGTTCTTCGGGTCGAACTGCTTCACCAGCTTCGCCCACAGCAGGCGCGCCGCCCGCAGCTTGGCGACCTCCATGAAGAAGTTCATGCCGATCGCCCAGAAGAACGACAGCCGCGGCGCGAACGCGTCCACGTCCAGGCCCGCCTCACGGCCCGCCCGGATGTACTCCACGCCGTCGGCGAGGGTGTACGCCAGCTCCAGGTCGGCCGTCGCACCCGCCTCCTGGATGTGGTACCCGGAGATGGAGATGGAGTTGTAGCGCGGCATCCGCTGCGAGGTGTACGCGAAGATGTCGGAGATGATCCGCATCGACGGCTTCGGCGGATAGATGTAGGTGTTGCGGACCATGAACTCCTTCAGAATGTCGTTCTGAATGGTTCCGGCCAGCTTCTCCGGCGGTACGCCCTGCTCCTCCGCCGCCACGATGTACAGCGCCAGCACCGGCAGCACGGCACCGTTCATCGTCATCGACACGGTCATCTTGTCCAGCGGGATGCCGTCGAACAGCTGCCGCATGTCGTAGATGGAGTCGATCGCCACGCCCGCCATGCCGACGTCACCGGTCACCCGCGGGTGGTCGCTGTCGTAGCCGCGGTGCGTGGGCAGGTCGAAGGCGACCGACAGGCCCTTCTGGCCGGCCGCGAGGTTGCGCCGGTAGAACGCGTTGGACTCCTCGGCCGTCGAGAAGCCGGCGTACTGGCGGATCGTCCAGGGCTGGTTGACGTACATCGTCGGATACGGACCGCGCAGGTACGGCGCCGCCCCCGGATACGTGTCCAGGAAGTCCAGGCCCTCCAGGTCACGGCCGGTGTACAGCGGCTTGACCGCGATCCCCTCCGGCGTCTCCCACAGCAGGTCGTCCCCGCCGGAGGCGTTCTTGACCGCCGAGCGCCACTCGTCGGCGCCGCCGTCGGGGGCCGGGGCGCCCAGCTCGATCCCGGAGAAGTCGGGGATACCCATCACGACACTCCCATGCGGTCGAGGGTGGCGGACAGCACGGCGACGGCGTCGCAGCCCGCGAAGACGTACGAGTCGACACCCGGGTGCTCCCCGGGACGGCCCGCGAGGAACACATGCCGTGCGCCGGCGGCCTTCAGCGCCCGGACGGCCGCCTCGGCCTGCTCCGCGTACACAGAGTCGCTGGAGCACAGCACGGCCTCCGTCGCACCGCTCTCCTCGAAGGTGCCGTCCACGACCGGCTCGATGCCGCCGGCCTGGAAGAGGTTGGAGGCGAAGGTGAGGCGGGCGGTGTGCGCGGCGGCCGGGCCGAGCGCGGCGAGGAAGACCCGCGGCCGGGAACCCGTCGCGGCGAGGTGGGCGTCCGAACGGGCGCGCAGCGCCTCGTACGCCTCGTCACGGCGGACGCGAGGCAGACCGCCGGAGCGCGGCTCGGGTGCCTCCGCGCGGACCACCGGTTTCTCCGCGAGGAACGGGAACTCGCTGACGCCGGTGATGGGTTCGCGCCGCTTGGCGAGCCTGCCGGTGCGTGCCCTCCAGGTCTCGGCCAGGTCCTGCGCGACGTCCCCCGACCGCAGGGCGGCCGCCATGCCGCCGAGCCGCTCGATGCGCTGGAAGAACTCCCAGCCCGCGTGGGCGAGTTCGTCCGTGAGGCGTTCCACGTACCAGGAGCCGCCCGCGGGGTCGATCACCCGCGCCAGGTGCGACTCCTCGATGAGGATGGTCGAGGTGTTGCGGGCGATCCGGCGCGCGAACGCGTCCGGCAGGCCGAGGGCGTGGTCGAAGGGCAGCACGGTGACCGCGTCGGCCCCGCCCGCGCCGGCGGCCAGGGTGGCGATCGTGGCGCGCAGCATGTTCACCCACGGGTCGCGGCGCGTCATCATCACGGGCGAGGTGACCACGTGCTGGAGCTGCGCCCCCGCGCGCGGCGCCCCGCAGGCCTCGGCCACCCGGGCCCACAGCCGGCGCGCGGCCCGCAGCTTCGCGATCGTCAGGAACTGGTCCGCGGTCGCCGCGTACCGGAACTCCACCTGGGAGCAGGCCTGTTCGACATCGAGACCGGCCCCGGTCAGCTCCCGCAGATACGCCACGCCGGTGGCCAGCGAGCAGCCCAGCTCCTGGGCGGCCGAACCTCCGGCCTCGTGATACGGCAGCGCGTCCACGGTCAGCGCACGCAGCCCCGGGTACTCTCCGGCGCACAGCCGCGCGAGCTCCGCCGCCGGCGCGGTGTCGCACCGCTGACCGGTACGGGCCTCGTGCCCGAGCGGATCCGCGCCCAGATTGCCGCGCGCCGCGTCCCGGGCCACTCCCCGCTCCGCGTACACCCGGAGCAGCTCCCGCGCGGCCGGTTCGGCATCGCGCCCGGCGTCCAGAACGACGGGCGCCAGGTCCAGATACACGCCGTCGAGGACCCGGCCGAGGTCCGGCACCGGGATGCCGCCTTCCCCGACCGTCAGCCAGAGCGAGGTGACGCCGTTCTCCAGGTCCCCGAGCACCGCGTCACGGTCGGCCGTGGAGTGCCGTTGCCGTACGTCCCAGCCGCCGACCGTGTTCCCCTCGGGGCGGCCGCCGCGCACAAAGGGAGCGAATCCCGGGAAACCCGGCTCGGGCGCGGAGTCGTGGGCGGTGTAGAGAGGGCGGGTGCGCAACCCGTCCTCCAGCGCGGTGGACAGGGCTTCCTCGGCCTCGGCCCCCTCGACGTCCTTGCCCGATTTGCGCAGTACACCCGCCACAAGGCGCTGCCACTGCTCATGGGACACGTCAGGGAACTCGCCGGCCAGCTCAAGCCCGTCGTCAGGCAGGACCGTCATGCTCGGATGTTAGGCCACGTTAACGAACGAGCAGCAGAGGGAACGGCTGTGACCTTGCCCTCGCTCCGGTTGTGACCTCGCTCTCCCCGCCCCGCGCCCGGCGCGAACGGGCGGTGGGCGCCGCCCATGCTAGCGACGCGTCCCCCTCGGGGATCCCGCGTGTGGCGAAGAAGCGACGGCCGTGATGGGGCGCAGAGCACACCCGGCGGTGGGCCACCGGCAGTGTGTGCGTGGAGCGCCTGGGTAGACGAACGACCGAAAGGTCACTTGGCAACACGAACAACAACGAAAGAGCCCCGTATGGTCATCCCGCTTATGAAGCAGGCGGAAGATGAGCCGGGCGCGGACGAGCGGGCCACCCTGCGCTGCGGCGCGGTCTGGGCCGAGGGCGCGGCTTGCGCCGTCGAGGCGCGCCGGGCGCTGCGCGCGTTTTTGTCGCGCGTACCGTCTTCCGGCCGCCGCTCCGTGCCGGCCCCGCTGGCGATCGACGCCGAGCTGGTCGTCAGTGAACTGGTCACCAACGCGATCCGGCACGCACCCGGACCCTGCGGGATGATCCTCCAGCTGTCCGAGGACGGACTCGCCATCACCGTGTGGGACACCTCCGCCGAGCCGCCGCTGGTCAGGCAGCGCGACGGGCGGCGTTTCGGCGGCCACGGGATGCACGTGGTGCACACGGTCAGCGAGGAAGTCGTGGTCAGCCCCTTCGGGGACGGCAAGCGGATCACGGCCCACCTGCGCCCGGCGCGGGACGAGGAGGCCGAAGCGGTGATCGACACCAACCCGGCGGCCTGAAGACCGCGACGGTGCCTGCTCCCGGCGGGGTTCACCACCCGGTGAGCAGCAGATGGTTGAGGAGCAGCGCGAGCAGCGCCTGGGCGGTGAGCCACAGGCGGGGGCGGGGGAGGAAGGCGCACGCCGGCAGGAGCCACAGGGCGAAGGGGAGCCAGATGCGTTCCGTCTCCGCCTTGCTCATGCCGGACAGGTCGGCGACCAGCAGGGCCGCCAGCGCGGCGGCCACGAGGAAGGCGAGGCGGACACCGGCCCGGGCCCCGATGCGGTGCCGGAGCAGCGAGGCCGCTGTCCGCCGCAGCCCCGCCACGGTCGCCGGTCCCGTGACGAGCACCGCGCAGGCCAGATTGGCCCACACCCAGTAGCCGTAGGGACGGATGCCGCCCGCGCCCTGACCGTAGCGTGTGACCAGCAGGCGGTAGGCCTCCCACCAGTCGAAGCCGGCGAGCGTGAACACCGCGGGCACCACCGCCAGCCCGGCGAGCAGCGCCGCCGGTACGACCGGGTGCCGCCGGACCCCGTGGCGGCCGAGGACGAGGACCGCCCCGGCGATCAGCGCGACGAGCGTGAGGCCGTACGACAGGTAGCACGTCAGGCCGAACAGCAGCCCGGACGCGCCCGCCCACCCCGGGGAACCCCGGGTGACCGCCAGTGCCAGCAGTGCCACGGCCCAGGCCGCCACCGCCGCGAAGTACGCGTCGGCCGAGGTGCCCATCCACACGGCGGCCGGGGCCAGGACCAGGAAGGGCGCCGCACGGCGGGCGAGCGCCTCGTCGGCCAGCGCGCGGAGCGCGACCAGCACGGCCACGCACGCGGTCGCCCCCACGACGACGCACCACGTCCCGGCCCACCCCCCGCCCCGCAAACCGGCCCGGTCGAGCAGTACGAAGGTGAGGGTGGCGGCGGGCGGATGCCCGGCGACGTGGGCGGGCCAGTTGTCGGGGGAGTCCAGCAGGATGTGCCCGGTGAAACCCCGCAGCGCCGCCGGGACGTCGTGGAAGCGGTCGACGACCTGAAGGTACTCATGGCGGGTGGTGAGCCTGCGGGCGACACCCCGGTGCCAGCCGTCGACCAGGGCGAGGGACAGGATCCACACCGTGGACGTGGCCCAGGCGGCCGGGAGCAGGGTACGCCATGGCAGCCGGGCCGCCAGGACGGGCCCGTACGCCACGGTGGCGACCGCGACCAGGACGGCGGCCGGGGTACCGGGGCCCGTGTGCGGGGCCCAGGACGCCAGCACGGGGGGCCAGTCGACGAACAGCGTCCGGCTGGTGTCCTGGATGTGACGGCCGACCAGGACGGACGCCGTCACGAGCAGCGCGGCGGCCACGGCGGCGTACACATCGCGGCGCAGGTCCCGGTACGGGGCGGTGGGCGGGGTGCGGATCACACCGGCACGCTAGGCGGCGCGGCCGGCCGCGGGCCGCCGACCGGGCCCGACGTCAGCGTTTCGTCATGGGTCGCGCACCCTTTCGCGGGGGTTTCGCGGCCTAACGTCGGCTCATGCGAGACGACCCACGCGATCCGCGGCTCCCCACGTCCCCCGCCTTCTGGCGCAGCCCCCTGCGGGGGCCCTGGCTCACCTCGGTGCTGGGCCTCGTCCTCCTGGCCGGCGTCACCGTCCTGTTCGTGACGGGACTCGTCTCGTACGCCGCCTACAACCCGGGCCTGTCGCCGGTCAACGACAAGACCCCGGGCAAGGGGATCCTCGGCTTCTACCTGTTCGCCTGGCCGACGGACCCGCACTGGCTGTACCGGCTGAACCAGGGCGTCCACGTCACCCTCGGCATCACCCTGATCCCCGTCCTGCTCGCCAAGCTGTGGTCCGTCGTGCCGAGGCTGTTCGCGCTGCCGCCGGCCCGCTCGCTCGCGCACGCCCTGGAGCGGATCTCACTGCTCCTGCTGGTCGGCGGCGGACTGTTCGAGTTCGTGACCGGCGTCCTCAACGTCCAGCTCGACTACGTGTTCCCCGGCTCGTTCTACCCCCTGCACTTCTACGGCGCCTGGGTGTTCTTCGCCGCCTTCGTGGCCCACGTCCTGCTGAAGGCCCCCACGGCACTGCGCAATCTGCGGCAGCTGGGGGAGGAGAAGAACGACCTGGTGCCACCGCGCCCCGCCGAGCCGACCGTCTCCCGGCGGGGTGCCCTGTGGTTCGTCGGGAGCGGCTCGCTGCTGCTGTTCGCCACGACCGTGGGGCAGAACTTCGGCGGTCCGCTGCGGCGTACCGCCCTCCTCGCCCCGCACGGGGGCGGCGAGCCCGGCACCGGACCGAACGGCTTCCAGATCAACAAGACCGCGGCGTACGCCGGGATCGAAGTGGCTCAGACGACCGGCGACGCCTGGCGGCTGGTGGTGACGGGGCGCACCGGAACGGTCCGCCTCAGCCGCGCCCGCCTCGCCGAACTCACCCTGTACAGCTCGGCGTTGCCCATCGCCTGCGTGGAGGGCTGGTCCACCCCCGACCAGTGGTGGCGCGGGGTGCGGCTGCGCGACCTCGCGGCCCTCGTCGGGTACGAGGACGATCCGCCGGACGTGTTCGTCGAGTCCCTCCAGCCCCGCGGCGCCTTCCGGAAGGCCGCGCTGCGCGCCAACCAGGTGGCCGATCCGCGTTCCCTGCTCGCCCTGTACGTCAACGGCGAGGAGCTGTCCCCCGACCACGGCTACCCGGCGCGGATCATCGTGCCCGCCGCGCCCGGCGTGCTGAACACCAAGTGGGTGGCCCGGATGACGTTCGGAGATCTGTGATGCGAGGACGCGTCGTGATCGGCAGCCCCCTGCAACTCCTGGTGCTCTGCGGCTCGTTCGCCCTGGCCTCCTACGCGGGGGTGCGCCTGCTCGCCGGGGACTGGTTCGCCGTGGCCCTGTGGGTCGTGGGCGCCGCACTGCTGCACGACCTCGTCCTGCTGCCGCTGTACGCGGCGGCGGACCGGGCGATGGTGCGGGGGTTCGAGGGCCTCCGCCGCCGGGAGTGGGCGATGTACGTACGCGTACCGGCCGCCCTCTCCGGGCTGCTGCTGCTCGTGTGGTTCCCGCTGATCAGCTCCATGGTGGAGGCGCGCTACCGGTCCGCCACCGGTCTGCCGCCGGAGGTGTTCCTCACCCGCTGGCTGCTGATCACCGCCGCCCTCTTCGGCGGCTCGGCGCTGCTGCTCGCGGTGCGGCTGCTGCGACTGCGCAGGGCGGCGAAACGCCGCCCGCCGGCCGTCCACTGACCGGCCCGCTCCCAGCCCCGCGCGTACCGCAGCAGCGCGCGGGTGCCCAGCCGGGCCCAGGGGAACGGGGCGCCGGAGACGGCGTGGGCATCGGTGATGTGGACGTCCACGCATTCGTCGATGTCCGCGGGGGCGGTCTCGGCGATCAGCAGGCCGCCGGGGCGCAGGAGGGCGCCGATCCGGTCCAGCAGGGCGCGCGGGTCACCGCCGATGCCGATGTTGCCGTCCATGAGCAGCGCGGTGTCCCACCGTCCCTCACCGGGCAGCGGCTCGAAGACGGAGCGCCGCAGCGCCTGCCCGCCGAGCCGGACGGTGTGCTCCACCGCGGCCTCGCTGACGTCGATCCCGAGAGCGGTCCGGCCCCGGGCGGCCAGTTCCGCCACGAGCCGTCCGGGCCCGCACCCCACGTCCAGCACGGCCCCCTCGCACCGGTCCAGTACGTCCCGGTCGACCGCGTCGGCGCGGGCGCACCAGCGCTCCACCTCCAGCGGCAGCAGCCAGCCGTCCGGGCGGCGCAGGAACAAGGGACCACGGCCGGCCCGCAGCGCGGCGTCGTAGGGGTCGGCGGAGGCCCAGGCCAGGGCGGTGGCGGGCGGGGCGCTCATCGGGGACCGGCCGTCGGTGGGACGGGCCCGGCGAAGGGCCCGGCCTCGGACGGCCCGACCCCGCACGGCCCGGCCGCCGTGTACCGGGCGAGCCGCGCCGCGAAGCGTCCACGCGGGGCCAGCGCGGCGACGGCGCGGGCGTCGGAAGCGGTGTCGACGTCACGCAGGGACGGCAGGTCCCGCACCCGCAGGCCCGCCGCGACCAGCCGTTCCCGCTGCACGGCACCCGTCACCGGCGTCGACATGGGCACGCCCCGCAGCAGAGCGGGATCCGGACACGCCAGACCCAGCGCCCAGAAACCGCCGTCCTCGGCCGGGCCGAACCAGGCGTCACAGCCCGCGAAGTCCACGGTGAGCAGTTCCGGGGTCACCTGCGGGGTGTCCATGCCGATGAGCAGGGCCGGTCCGCCGCAGCGCGCGAAGGCCGCGGCCAGCCGTTCATCCAGACCGCCCGCGCACTGCGCCACGACGTCGAAGCCCGGCGGCAGCCACGGGCCGGGGGAGCCGTCGAGCACGAGGACGCGCCGGGAGGCGGGCGCGGCGGCCACCGCGTGCAGTGTGTCCGCGAGGGCCGCTTCGGCCAGTGCGGCCGCCTGCCGGGGGGTGAACGGCGGCGTGAGCCGCGTCTTCACCCGGCCCGGCCGCGGCTCCTTGGCGATGACGAGGAGCGTGGTCAACGGACGGTTCCCCCTTCATGCGCTTCATGTGCGTGCGCTTCGTGCGCCGGGGCCTCGGCCAGCACGCGGCTCATGTCCCGTACGGCCTGCCACGTCCCGCGCCAGGTGCCGGTCACCTTCGAGGCCCCGGTACGCGGCAGATACGGCACGTCTCGCTCCTCGATCCGCCATCCCGCGTCGGCCGCGCGGACCACCATCTGCAGCGGATAGCCGCTGCGCCGGTCGCTCAGACCGAGGGCGAGCAGCGGTTCGCGGCGGGCGGCGCGCAGGGGGCCCAGGTCGCGCAGGCGCAGCCCGGTGCGGCGGCGCAGCATCCGCGCCAGGGCGAGATTGCCGGCCCGGGCGTGCGGGGGCCAGGCACCCCGACCCTGCGGACGTCGCCGTCCGAGTACCAGGTCGGCCCGGCCGTCGCGTAGTTCGCGTACGAAGGGGATCAGGAGCCCGGGGTCGAGGGAGGCGTCGCAGTCGCAGAAGCACACCACGTCGGCGGTGGCGGCCGTCAACCCGGCGTGGCAGGCGGCGCCGAAGCCCCGCCGCGGCTCCCGCACCACGGTCGCACCGCACGCGCGGGCGACGTCGGCCGAGCCATCCGTGGAACCGTTGTCGACGACGAGTGCGCGCCAGCCCGGCGGAATCCGTTCGAGCACCCAGGGAAGGGCCTCGGCCTCGTTCAGGCAGGGCAGCACCACGTCGACGTCCGAAGGTGTCGTCGTCACGGTTTCACCCTACGAAGGCGAATCGGACATACCGGGCCATCGGTCCTTACGAAACGCGGACGTCGGAGCCCGCCGACGGTGCCCGGGCCCCGCCGGCGATGACGCGGTGCCAGGCTGGAGGCATGCAGCAGCAACCGTACGAGCGCCCCGGGACCGCGGGCGGGGCGCCCAGGATCCTGGTCGTCGACGACGACCCGACCGTCGCCGAGGTCGTCGCCGGCTATCTGGACCGCGCCGGCTACGCAGTCGACCGGGCCGACGACGGTCCGACCGCCCTCACCCGCGCCGCCGCGCACCGGCCGGACCTGGTCGTGCTCGACCTGATGCTGCCCGGCATGGACGGCCTGGAGGTGTGCCGGCGGATCCGCGGCCACGGCCCCGTGCCCGTCATCATGCTCACGGCCCGCGGTGACGAGGACGACCGGATCCTGGGCCTGGAGGTCGGTGCCGACGACTACGTCACCAAGCCCTTCAGCCCCCGCGAACTCGTCCTGCGCGTCGAGTCGGTGCTGCGCCGCAGCCGTCCCGCCGCCACGGGGCGCCGGCTCGGGGCGGCCGGCCTGACCGTGGAACCGGCGGCCCGCCGTGCCACCAAGAACGGCACCGAACTCGCGCTCACCCTCCGCGAGTTCGACCTGCTCTCGTTCTTCCTTCGGCACCCCGGGCGGGCGTTCGGCCGCGAGGACCTGATGCGCGAGGTGTGGGGCTGGGACTTCGGCGACCTGTCGACGGTCACCGTCCACGTCCGCCGGCTGCGCGGCAAGGTCGAGGACGACCCGGCCCGGCCCCGGCTGATCCAGACCGTCTGGGGCGTGGGCTACCGCTTCGAACCCGGTGGACCCGGTGACCCCGGCGCACCCGGTGAACTCGCTGCACCCGCTGCACCCGCTGCACCCGGTGAGTCCGGTGAGTCCGGTGAGCCCGGGGGAGGAGACGACCGACCGTGAACGCCAACCTCCTGATCGCCCTGTACGCCTTCGCCGGTGCCGCCGCGACGGGACTGGCCGGAGCGGGTGTGCTGCGCCTGATCCGCCGTCGTTCGCTGACCGTGTCCCTCGCCGTGGTGGCGGCGGTCGGCGTGGTCGCGATGCTCGCGGGGACGCTCGCCGTCGCCTGGGCGATGTTCCTGTCGGCGCACGACCTCACCGTCGTCACCACCGTCGTCGCCATGGCGGCCGTCGTCTCCCTGGCCACCGCCCTGCTGCTGGGCCGCTGGGTCGTCGCCCGCAGCCGGGAACTCGCGGTCGCCGCACGCTCCTTCGGCGACGGCGGCAACTTCGCCGCACCCGACGGGCCCGCCACCGCCGAACTCGCCGCGGTGAGCCGCGAGCTGGCGGCCACCAGCGCCCGGCTCGCCGAGTCCCGGGAGCGCGAACGCGCCCTGGAGGCCTCCCGGCGTGAGCTCGTCGCCTGGATCTCGCACGACCTGCGCACTCCGCTGGCCGGTCTGCGTGCCATGTCGGAGGCCTTGGAGGACGGCGTCGCCGCCGACCCGAAGCGCTATCTCCAGCAGATGCGCACCGAGGTCGAACGCCTCAACGACATGGTCGGCGACCTCTTCGAACTCTCCCGCATCCACGCCGGGGCCCTGGCGCTGACGCCGACCCGGATGTCCCTGTACGACCTCGTCGGGGACGCCCTCGCCGGTGTCGACCCCCTCGCCCGCGAGTGCGGGGTGCGGCTGGTGGGCGGCCGTATCGAGCCGGTGCCGGTGGAGGTGGACGGCAAGGAGATGAGCCGCGTGCTGGGCAACCTGCTGGTCAACGCCATCCGCCGGACCCCCGCGGACGGCACGGTCGCCATCGCCGCCGAGCGTTCGCCCGAGGGCGTCGTCCTGTCCGTGACGGACGCCTGCGGCGGTATCCCCGAGGAGGACCTGCCGCGCGTCTTCGACACCGGCTGGCGCGGCACGCACGCCCGGACGCCCCCGGCGGGGGCGGGTCTGGGCCTCGCCATCGTCCGCGGCATCGTCGAGGCCCACCAGGGCCGGACCGGTGTACGCAACATCCCCGGGGGCTGCCGCTTCGAGGTGGTGCTGCCGGCGGCCGCGTCCTGAGGCCGGCCGGGGCGAGGTGGTGCTGCCGGCGGCCGCGTCCTGAGGCCGGCCGGGGCGAGGCGGTGCGGCCGGCCGCCGCCTCCCGAACCCGGCCGGATGCGGCCGGGTCACCCCGCGCGCATCCCGGCCCGCGCGAACTCCGTCATGCCCTCCGCGAAGCCGACCCCGGGCTTCCACCCCAGCTCCGTCCGCAGCCGCGACGAGTCCGCGGTGATGTGCCGTACGTCCCCGAGCCGGTACTCACCCGTGACGACCGGCTCGGGCCCGCCGTGGGCGGCGGCCAGCGCCCGGGCCATCTCGCCGACGGTGTGCGGGTCACCGCTGCCCGTGTTGTAGGCGGTGACCACGCCGCGAGCGGCGCCCCGCGCCTCCAGCGCCACGGCGTTCGCTGCCGCCACGTCCCGCACGTGCACGAAGTCCCGGCGCTGCCGTCCGTCCTCGAACACCCGAGGAGCCTCGCCCCGGGCGAGCGTCGAGCGGAAGAACGAGGCGACCCCGGCGTACGGGGTGTCCCGGGGCATGCCGGGCCCGTACACGTTGTGGTAGCGCAACGACACCGCCGACCCGCCGGTGCAGCGGGCCCACGCGGCCGCCAGATGCTCCTGGGCGAGCTTGGTCGTCGCGTACACGTTCCGCGGGTCTGCCGGGGCGTCCTCGCGGACCAGCCCGGGGGCGACGTCCGCCCCGCACTCCGGGCACACGGGCTCGAACCGGCCCGCGTCGAGATCGGCCACGGCCCGCGGCCCCGGCCTCACCGCCCCGTGCCGTTCGCACACGTACCGCCCCTCCCCGTAGACCACCATCGACCCGGCGAGCACGAGGCTCCGTACCCCCGCCTCCGCCATCGCCGCGAGCAGCACGGACGTCCCCAGGTCGTTGTGCGAGACGTAGTCCGCCGCGTCGGCGACGCCGTCGCCGAGCCCGACCTTCGCGGCCTGGTGGCACACCGCGTCCACACCGGTCAGAGCGCGGCCCACCGCCGCGGGATCCCGCACGTCGGCCGCGGGATCCTCCCGCACGTCGAACACGATCGCCTCGTGCCCCCGCTCCCGCAGGGCGGCGACCACATGAGACCCGATGAACCCGGCACCGCCGGTGACCAGTACGCGCATACGGGCACGCTAGGCGCACACCGGCGCCGGCTCACGGGAGCGCGGCGGTACGTCATGACTCCGTAAGACGGGCACGGGTGCGCCGAACCGCAACAAACCGGGCCCGGCGCGAGAACCTGCCCTCATGACAGCTTCCCCCGCAGCCGACGCGGCCCACCGCTTCGACGACCTGACGGCCCTCTACATCAACTGCACCCTCAAACCGTCCCCGCAGCGCAGCCACACCCAGGGCCTGATCGACAAGAGCAGGTCGATCATGGACGCCGCCGGTGTGACCACCGAGCTCATCCGCGCCGTCGACCACGACATCGCAACCGGCGTCTACCCCGACATGACCGAGCACGGCTTCGCCACGGACGCCTGGCCGTCGCTGTACGAGAAGGTCATGGCAGCGGACATCCTGGTCCTGGCCGGGCCGATCTGGCTCGGCGACAACAGCTCCGTCACCAAGCAGGTCGTCGAGCGCCTCTACGCCTGCTCCTCGCTGCTCAACGCCCAGGGGCAGTACGCCTACTACGGCCGGGTCGGCGGGTGTCTCATCACCGGCAACGAGGACGGCATCAAGCACTGCGCGATGAACGTCCTCTACAGCCTCCAGCACCTCGGCTACACGATCCCGCCCCAGGCGGACGCGGGCTGGATCGGCGCGGCCGGCCCCGGGCCCTCGTACCTGGACCCGGACTCGGGCGGTCCGGAGAACGACTTCACCAACCGCAACACGAGCTTCATGACCTGGAACCTGATGCACATCGCGGCCCTGCTGAAGCGCGCCGGCGGGGTCCCCGCCCACGGCAACCGGCGCTCGGAGTGGGACGCCGGCTGCCGCCCCGGTGCGGACAACCCCGAGCACCGCTGACCGCCCGGGCCGACGCCGAAGAGCGAATTCTTACGCGCCGATGACGCGCGCCCGGAACCGGTGGCCCCTCTTCGTCCCACCGGCCACGGTGGTCACACCTGACACACCTGACACATGAACGGAAGGGCCACCATGAACCGGGGACACAGGCGCAACCGCAACCGTCGCAACGCGATCGTCCTGCTCGCAGGGCTGGCCGCGGGCGGCGTCGGACTCGCGTTGGTCAACATGCAGGCCAACGCGACCGACGCCCCGCGTGCCACCACCCGCGCGGCTTCACCCCTGTCCGGTCCAGGGGCGAAGCCATCACCGGCCGCCGGCAACGGGCCGGTGCGCGCGGACTTCGTGGACATCACCAAGGTCGCCCCCAACGTGCCCGCACGGCCCCGCAACGGCCGCAACGCCTCCAAGGGCGCCTTCCAGACCCGCTGCGGTGTCAACGCGGAAGGCCGACACAACTCCGACAACGTGATCGTCGCCCCCGGGGTGGGCAACGGGGCCCACCACACCCACGACTACGTCGGCGCCGTCGGCGTCGACGCCTTCACCACCGACGACACCCTCGCCGCGGCCCGCACCACCTGCACCAACGGCGACCGGTCGACCTACTACTGGCCGGTGCTGCGCGACCGCAAGGGAGTCGAGAGGGCGGACGCGGGCAAGCCCGGCGGCGGAGCCGAGGGCAACGTCGGCAAGATCCTCACGCCCACGTCCGCGAGTCTCACCTTCGTCGGCAGTCCCGCCACCAAGGTGGTCGCCATGCCGCGCTTCCTGCGCATCATCACCGGTGACGCCAAGGCCAACGCCAACGGCGGCGCCAACGCCAACGCGGCCTGGTCCTGCACCGGCTTCGAGAACCGGGTCCAGCTCAAGGACAAGTACCCGATCTGCCCGGCCGGCAGCCAGGTGGTCCGCACCGAGCGCTTCCAGAGCTGCTGGGACGGCCGGAACACCGACAGCGCCGACCACCGCAGCCACGTCGCCTTCGCCGACCCCCGTGGCAGGTGCCCGGCCGGTTTCAAGGCGGTCCCGCAGCTCGTCCAACGCCTCACCTACAGCGGCCTGTCCGGCAGCACCCGTTTCGCCGTGGACAGCTTCCCCGAATCGCTGCACAAGCCGATCACCGACCACGGCGACTTCATCAACGCCATGCCCGACCGGCTGATGAAGCGGGCCGTCGCCTGCATCAACTCCGGCCGCCGCTGCGGCTGAACCCCGCAGGGCGAGCGGCGGAAGGCCACCGTACGGTCTCAGTCCTCACGGGGAGTGAACTCGGTCTCCTTCGCCGTGATGATCCGCGCGCCCATGTTGCGCCCCATCATCTCCAGGGCCGCGGACGCCAGATGGGGATGGATGGAGGCCACGGCGTCCTTCGGCACCGTGACGTCCAGGTGGCGGATGTGTGCGTCCAGGGCGGAGTACAGGACGCACTGCTCGGTGACCTGGCCGGTCAGGACCACGTGCCCGACGTCCAGGCTCCACAGCAGGTAGGACAGGGGAGTCTCGAAGAAGACCGAATGGCGGGCCTTCAGCACGAAGAGCGAGCGGTCGTCGGGCCGGATCGGTTCGATCAGGTGGGCGTTCGGCTGGGACAGGGCGGCGTCCAGCAGCTCACCGTGGTGCGAGCGCCACAGTCCGAAGTTGTCGTTCACGTAGATCACGGGGACATCGGCCTCACGGGCCCGGCCGATCAGCTCCGTCAGGACGGGGACGACCTGCTCGACGGACGGCACGAGGAGCTCGGCGTCCTCGTGGTCGTAGGTGTTGATCATGTCGATCACGATCAGAGCCGAACGTGCCGGGTCCGCGCCTCGCCCCCTGCCCCCGGCCGTCCCTCCGGCGCTGTCACTCATGGGAAACGGGGGGATCGCGTCGCGGAAGAGGTCGGAACATCGGATCTCCCGGTGGAGCGTGTGGTGCGGGTTGCGCGAACGCACTGCTGAGTACCCGGCGGCGCGGCGGAACTAACAACCCGCCGACGCCCGGCCCGGACGTCCCAGCCCGTGATGACGGCGTCGCGGCGGAGCCGGCCACGGCCTTCGCGACGTCGTCGGGCGAGGTGGCGTCCCCGGCGACCACGTCGACCCGGTCCGCCGGATCGTCCAGCGCCTCGGGTCCGCGGGCCAGGACCGTGACGGTGCCGCCGCCCCGCAGGGCCAGGACGACGAAGCCCTCGACGGAGTCGGACGACACGGAGTGGATCCATGTCGCCCACGACCTCGACACGCGGCCCGGGTCGCGGGAGGCCGCACGCCGGCAGATGCGCCGGGGCGGAGCGCTGCGCGGACACAAGCTCCACAGCTCCACAGCTCCACAGCTCCACAGCGCCGCGGCCGCCCCGGCCGACGCGGGCGACCGGGACGCGGGGCCCCCTTGCGTTCCCGTGCGGAGTCGCGGCCAGAAGCTGTCCGCAAGCCCCGCTACCGTGCATCGCATGACGAACACCAAGCGGAGCGTCACCGGCACGGCACCCCTGCTCGGCGCGCGTGCCCTCAACCGGGCGACCCTCGACCGGCAGTTGCTGCTGCGGCCAGCCGGGCTCTCCGTCGCGGCGGCCGTCGAGCACCTGCTCGGGCTCCAGGCGCAGAACGTCAGGCCGCCGTACTACGCCCTCGCCGCCCGGCTCGACGGATTCGCCCCCGAGGCGTTGTCCCGGCTGATGGCCGACCGCGAGGCCGTCCGGATCGTCACGATGCGCTCCACCATCCACACCCACACCGCGGACGACTGCCTCACCCTGCGGCCGCTGGTGCAGCCCGCCCGCGACCGGGAGCTCGTCACCTTCCGCAAGGGACTCGCCGGTGTCGACCTGGAACGGCTCGCCGCGCTCGCCCGCGACCTCGTCGAGACCGAGCCCCGCACCATGACGCAGCTGCGCGAGGCCCTGCTCCGGGAGTGGCCCGACGCCGATCCGCAGGCACTGGCTGTCGCCGCCCGCTGCCGCCTCCCGCTCGTGCAGGTGACGCCCCGCGGGCTGTGGGAGCGCAGCGGGCAGGTCCGTCTCACCACCGCCGAGCACTGGCTCGGCCGGCCCGCGCAGCCGGCCCCCGCGCCCGACGGGGTCGTCCTGCGCTATCTCGCCGCCTTCGGCCCGGCCTCGGTGAAGGACATGCAGGCCTGGGCCGGCATGACCCGCCTGCGCGACGCCTTCGAACGTCTGCGGCCGCGGCTCGTGACCTTCCGGGACGAAGCCGGCGTCGAACTCTTCGACCTCCCCGACGCCCCCCGCCCCGACCCGGACACGCCGGCGCCGCCGCGCTTCCTTCCCGAGTTCGACAATTTGCTGCTCTCGCACGCCGACCGCGCCCGCGTCGTCCCGCCCGCGTACCGGGGCCGCTCGTGGAAGGGCAACATGGCCTACCGCACGCTCCTCGTCGACGGCTTCCTCGCGGGGCTGTGGCGGCTGGCGGAGGACGCGCTCGTGATCGAGCCCTTCGACCGCCTCACCCGCGCTCTGCAGGACGAGGTCACCGCCGAGGGGGAGCGGATGCTGCGCGTCATGCACCCGGGGGCGTCGTACGACGTCCGGTTCGGCGTCGTACGGACCTGACGCGCCCCGCGACATGGAGAGGGGGGGGGGGGGGGGGGGGGGGGGGGGGGGGGGGCCCCCCCCCCCGCGGGGGGGGGGGGGGGGGGGCGCGGGCGCCCCCCCCCCCCCCCCCCCCCCCCCCCCCCCCCCCCCCCCGCCCCCCCCCCCCCCCCCCCCCCCCCCCCCCCCACCCCCCCGCCCCCCCCCCCCCCCCCCCCCCCCCCCCGCCCCCCCCCCCCCCCCCCCCCCCCCC
>NZ_JBIVZM010000021.1:0-122658 GCF_044759525.1 Streptomyces sp. NPDC101110
AACGTGCTGCTGACCGGTGTGCTGGTCCTGCTGGCCTTCCCGGTCCTGGCCGCGGCCCTGTTCGCCCTGGAGGCGGACCGCAAGTTCGGCGCCCACGTCTTCGACTCCGCCAACGGCGGCGCGTTGCTGTGGCAACACCTCTTCTGGTTCTTCGGCCATCCAGAGGTGTACATCATCGCGTTGCCGTTCTTCGGCATCATCAGTGAGGTCATCCCGGTCTTCTCCCGCAAGCCGATGTTCGGTTACACGGGTCTGATCGGCGCGACCATCGCGATCGCGGGTCTGTCCGTGACGGTGTGGGCCCACCACATGTACGTCACCGGTGGTGTGCTGCTGCCGTTCTTCTCCTTCATGACGTTCCTCATCGCCGTCCCGACCGGTGTGAAGTTCTTCAACTGGATCGGCACGATGTGGAAGGGCTCGCTGTCCTTCGAGACACCGATGCTCTGGGCGACCGGCTTCCTGATCACCTTCACCTTCGGTGGTCTGACCGGTGTCATCCTGGCCTCGCCGCCGATGGACTTCCACGTCTCCGACTCGTACTTCGTGGTGGCGCACTTCCACTACGTCGTCTTCGGCACCGTGGTGTTCGCGATGTTCTCCGGCTTCCACTTCTGGTGGCCGAAGTGGACCGGCAAGATGCTGGACGAGCGTCTCGGCAAGATCACCTTCTGGACGCTGTTCATCGGCTTCCACGGCACGTTCCTGGTCCAGCACTGGCTGGGCGCCGAGGGCATGCCGCGCCGGTACGCCGACTACCTGGCGGCCGACGGCTTCACCGCGCTGAACACGATCTCGACGATCAGCTCGTTCCTGCTCGGCATGTCGATCCTGCCGTTCTTCTACAACGTGTGGAAGACGGCCAAGTACGGCAAGCCGGTCGGCGTCGACGACCCGTGGGGCTACGGCCGCTCCCTGGAGTGGGCGACCTCCTGCCCGCCGCCGCGGCACAACTTCATCACCATGCCGCGGATCCGCAGTGAATCCCCGGCGTTCGACCTGCACCACCCGGAGATCGCCGCTCTCGACCAGCTCGAGAACGTCGGTCACGGCGAGAAGGCCATCGCTGGTGGCAAGGAGGCCGGCAAGTGAAGATCCAGGGCAAGATGTTCATGTGGCTGAGCGTCTTCGTCCTCGCCATGGCTGTGGTCTATGGCGTGTGGTCGAAGGAGCCGGCCGGTACCACGGCCCTCTTCCTGGCCTTCGGCCTGTGCATCATGATCGGCTTCTACCTCGGCTTCACGGCCAAGCGGGTCGACGTCGGTGCGCAGGACGACAAGGAGGCGGACGTCGCGGACGACGCCGGCGAGGTCGGGTTCTTCAGCCCGCACAGCTGGCAGCCGCTCTCGCTGGGCATCGGCGGTGCCCTCGCCTTCCTGTCGGTCGCCATCGGCTGGTGGCTGATGTACTTCTCGCTGCCGATCATCCTGATCGGCATCTGGGGCTGGGTGTTCGAGTACTACCGCGGTGAGAACCGCACCCAGTAACACGCGCCGAGCGCCGAAGGGGCCCGGACACTCCGAGAGGAGTGTCCGGGCCCCTTCCTTATGCCGTAATGCGTGTCACTCGTACGAGTCGTTCGGCGTGCCGCTGTTGACGCCGGTTCCTAGCGTGAGGTCATGAGCCACACAGTGATCTCCCGCCCCCGCACCGTCGTCAGCTGCACGCTGCTGTTGATAGCCCTCAGCGCGGGCGTCACCGCCTGCGGCTCCGACGGCAACCCGCTGGCCGCCCGCCCCTACGACGCGGCGGACCAGATCTCCTTCAACGCCCCCGACGGGGGCCACAAGAAGGCCGACCCGGACAAGCCCCTGGAGGTCGTCGAGGACTCCGACGGGCGCATCACCGACGTCACGGCCCACGACGCCTCAGGACGCTACGTGGCGGGCGAACTCGCCGCCGACGGCAGCCGGTGGCACAGCACGTCCCCGCTGGCCGCCAACGCCAGCTACACGGTCCGCGTGAGCACCGAGGACGAGGACGGGGCACCCGGTCGCAAGGTCCTCACCTTCGACACCGGCAAGCCCACCACCCAGAAGCGCCTGGACGTGACCTTCGGCCCCAAGACGGGCACCTACGGCGTCGGCCAGCCCGTCACCGCCGAGCTGAGCCAGCCCGTCAAGGACAAGGCTCAGCGGGCCGTCGTGGAACGTGCCCTCAAGGTCTCCTCCACGCCCGCCACGGACGGCGCCTGGCACTGGGTGGACGACAAGAAGCTGCACTACCGCCCGAAGGACTACTGGCCCGCCCAGGCCACCGTCCAGGTCCGCAGCAATCTGCAGGGCATCAAGATCGGCGACCGGATGTGGGGCGGCAAGGCCAAGCCGCTGACCTTCACCACCGCGGACAAGCTCATAGCCGTCACGGACGCCGCCGCCCACCAGATGACCGTCTACAAGAACGACGAGGTCGTCCGGCAGATACCGGTCACCACCGGCATGCCCGGCTACGACACCCGCAACGGCGTCAAGGTCGTCCTGGCCAAGGAAGGCACCGTCCGCATGACCAGCGCCAGCATCGGCGCCTCGGACTTCTACGACCTGGTCGTGCACCACTCGGTCCGGGTCACCAACAGCGGCGAGTACGTCCATGCCGCCCCCTGGTCGGTCGGCTCCCAGGGTTACGCCAACGTCAGCCACGGCTGCACCGGCATGAGCACCGAGAACGCCGCCTGGTTCTACGACACCGTCCGCGAGGGCGACATCGTCAAGGTCGTCAACTCCGGCGGAGACATGATGGCCCCGTTCGGCAACGGCTACGGCGACTGGAACCTCGACTGGGCGAAGTGGCGCACCGGCAGCGCCCTCCTGGGCGGCACCCCGGACGGCCCGGCGGAGGCCGAGAGGGCCCGCCTGAGGCCCCAGAGCGTCTAGACGCCCTCAGGGGCACACTCCTCAGGGGCGCGGGGAACTGCGCGACAAGCCACAGACCACCCGCACCCGCGAGACAACAGGCGCCCCCGAGTTCCTAGGCGTTCAAAGCCGCCTTGTCCCGCAACAGAGAAGCCAACGCGGCAGCGAACTCCACCGGCTCCACCGGCAGCGTCACCGCCGCCTCCGCCCGGCTCCAGGTCGCCAGCCACGCGTCCTGGGGCCGTCCGATCAGCAGCAGCACCGGCGGACAGTTGAACACCTCGTCCTTGATCTGCCGGCAGACGCCCATGCCCCCCATCGGCACGGCCTCGCCGTCCAGCACACAGACGTCGATCCCGCCCCGGTCCAGCTCCGTGAGCACGGCGGCAGGAGTCGCGCACTCCACGAACTCCACCACGGGGACGTCCGGAGCCGGCCTCCGGCCCGTGGCGAGCCGCACCTGCTCTCGGGTGTTGGAGTCGTCGCTGTAGACCAGCACCGTGGCGGTCGGCTGCATTGTTCCTCCGTGACGTCAACGTCGTAAGGACAGGCCCGTTGGGCCGGATGCTACTCCCTTGAACACCACGTCAACACCGGTACGACCGGTGAAGACACTCCGAACGGCACCCCCCGGAGTGAGGGCGGGATAAGCGACCGACATAATGTCGGTCGTGGCGACAGCAACGACAGTAGAAACCGGGCACGCGCACCCGTCGGTCAACCGGCCGAACCTCACCAGCGTCGGAACCATCATCTGGCTGAGTTCCGAGCTGATGTTCTTCGCGGCCCTCTTCGCGATGTACTTCACCCTGCGATCGGTGACGGGTCCCGATCACTGGAAGGAGATGGCTGCCCATCTCAACTTCCCGTTCTCGGCGACGAACACCACGATCCTGGTGCTCTCCTCGCTCACCTGCCAGCTCGGCGTCTTCGCCGCCGAGCGCGGTGACGTGAAGAAGCTCCGGATGTGGTTCATCGTCACGTTCGTGATGGGTGCGATCTTCATCGGCGGTCAGGTCTTCGAGTACACGGAGCTGGTCAAGGACGCGGGCCTGTCCCTGTCCTCCGACCCGTACGGCTCGGTGTTCTACCTGACCACCGGCTTCCACGGCCTGCACGTGACGGGCGGTCTCATCGCCTTCCTGCTGGTCCTGGGCCGGACCTACGCGGCCAGTAGGTTCACCCACGAGCAGGCGACGGCCGCGATCGTCGTGTCCTACTACTGGCACTTCGTCGATGTCGTCTGGATCGGCCTCTTCGCCACGATCTACATGATCAAGTAGCAGGGCCCGCATCCGCGCGTGCTCGACGAAGCGCGCATCCCAGAAGCATCGACGCAGAAGATCCTGACACCGGGGTAATCCGTGAAAAAGCTCTCCGCACGACGACGCCACCCGTTGGCGGCGCTCGTCGTCCTACTCCTCGCGCTGGCATGCACCGGGGGGCTGTACGCCGTGTTCGCACCCGCGGACAAGGCGCAGGCCGACGAAACCGCCCAGTCCCTCACCATCGAGGAGGGCAAGAAGCTCTACTCGGTCGGCTGCGCCAGTTGCCACGGCACCGGCGGTCAGGGCACCTCCGACGGGCCCAGCCTGGTGGGTGTGGGCGCGGCGGCCGTCGACTTCCAGGTGGGCACCGGCCGCATGCCGGCCGCCACCTCCCAGGGCCCCCAGGTCCCGGCGAAGAAGAACATCTACTCGCAGGCCGAGATCGACCAGCTGGCGGCGTTCATCGCCTCGCTGGGTGCCGGTCCGTCCGTCCCGACGGAGGAGCAGTACGGCCCCGAGGGTGCCGACATCGCCAAGGGCGGTGAGCTGTTCCGCACCAACTGCGCGCAGTGCCACAACTTCACCGGCAAGGGCGGCGCGCTGACGCACGGCAAGTACGCGCCGACCCTCGAGGGCGTCTCCCCGAAGCACATCTACGAGGCCATGCAGACCGGCCCGCAGAACATGCCGTCCTTCCCCGACACCACGCTGTCGGAGAAGAACAAGAAGGACATCATCGCGTACCTCGACGCGGTCAACAGCGAAAAGACCGAGAGCCCCGGCGGCCTCGAACTGGGTGGCCTCGGGCCGGTCAGCGAGGGCCTGTTCGGCTGGATCTTCGGTCTCGGCGGTCTGATCGCCGTCGCCGTGTGGGTCGCCGCCCGGACCGCAAAGGCCAAGAAGTCATGAGTAGCCAAGACATTCCAGAAGAGAACCTGCCTGCCGCGCAGTCCGCAGGACATGACGAGCACGGCGCGGTGAGCGTCGCGGACGACAAGAACCCGTTCGCCGACCCGGGCCTGCCGCCTCACGAGCACCGGATCCAGGACATCGACGAGCGGGCCGCCAAGCGGTCCGAGCGTTCGGTCGCCCTGCTGTTCACGGTGTCGATGCTGGCCACCGTCGCCTTCATCGCCTCCTTCGTGGCGATCCCGGTCGACAAGGCGGTCTTCATCTTCCCGCTGGGGCACATCAGCGCGCTGAACTTCGCGCTGGGCCTGTCGCTCGGCATCGCGCTGTTCTGCATCGGCGCGGGCGCCGTCCACTGGGCGCGCACCCTGATGTCCGACGTGGAGGTCGCCGACGAGCGGCACCCGATCGAGGCGTCGCCCGAGGTCCGCGAGAAGGTCTTCGCCGACTTCAAGCAGGGCGCCAAGGAATCCGCGCTCGGCCGCCGCAAGCTGATCCGCAACACGATGCTCGGCGCGCTCACGCTGGTGCCGCTCTCCGGCGTCGTGCTGCTGCGTGACCTCGGCCCGCTGCCCGGCACCAAGCTCCGCCACACGCTGTGGTCCAAGGGCAAGCTGCTCGTCAACATGAACACCAACGAGCCGCTGCGTCCGTCCGATGTCGCGGTCGGTTCGCTGACCTTCGCCAAGCCCGAGGGCCTGGAGGAGCACGACCACGACTTCCAGAACGAGATCGCCAAGGCCGCCCTGATGATCGTCCGGATCCAGCCGGAGGACATCAAGGACAAGCGCGAGCTCGAGTGGTCGCACCAGGGCATCGTCGCGTACTCGAAGATCTGCACCCACGTCGGTTGCCCGATCTCCCTGTACGAGCAGCAGACGCACCACGTGCTCTGCCCCTGCCACCAGTCCACCTTCGACCTCTCCGACGGTGCCCGAGTGATCTTCGGTCCCGCCGGTCACGCCCTGCCGCAGCTCCGCATCGGCGTGAACGACGAGGGCTACCTCGAGGCGCTCGGCGACTTCGAAGAGCCCGTCGGCCCTGCTTTCTGGGAGCGCGGATGAGCACTGCACAGACACGCCGCAAGGCGCCCGCGGGTGAGCGGGTCGCCGACTGGGCCGACGGCCGCCTCGGGATCTACTCCCTGGCCAAGGCCAACATGCGCAAGATCTTCCCGGACCACTGGTCCTTCATGCTCGGTGAGATCTGCCTCTACAGCTTCATCATCATCATCCTCACGGGTGTGTACCTGACGCTGTTCTTCCACCCGTCGATGAACGAGGTGGAGTACCACGGCAGTTACGTCCCGCTCCAGGGGCAGCTGATGTCGGAGGCGTTCGCCTCCACCCTGGACATCAGCTTCGACGTCCGCGGCGGTCTGCTCATCCGGCAGATCCACCACTGGGCGGCGATCATCTTCCTCGCCGGCATGTTCGTGCACATGATGCGCGTCTTCTTCACCGGCGCGTTCCGCAAGCCGCGCGAGATCAACTGGATGTTCGGCTTCCTGCTGTTCGTCCTGGGCATGTTCACCGGCTTCACCGGCTACTCGCTCCCGGACGACCTGCTCTCCGGCACCGGTGTCCGCTTCACGCAGGGCGCGATCCTGTCCGTGCCGATCGTGGGCACGTACATCTCGATGTTCCTGTTCGGCGGGGAGTTCCCGGGTACCGACTTCGTCGCCCGGTTCTACTCGATCCACATCCTGCTGCTGCCGGGCATCATGCTCGGGCTCGTGGTCGGCCACCTGATCCTGGTCTTCTACCACAAGCACACCCAGTTCGCGGGTCCCGGCCGGACCAACAAGAACGTCGTCGGCATGCCGCTGCTGCCGGTCTACATGGCCAAGGCCGGAGGCTTCTTCTTCCTGGTCTTCGGTGCCATCGCGGCCCTCGCCGGCATCGCGACGATCAACCCGATCTGGGTCCTCGGCCCGTACCGGCCCGACCAGGTGTCGACCGGTGCCCAGCCCGACTGGTACATGGGCTTCGCCGAGGGTCTGATCCGGGCGATGCCGGGCTGGGAGATCAACTTCTGGGGGCACACGCTCGTCCTGGGCGTGTTCATCCCGCTGGTGCTCTTCGGTGTCTTCCTCGCGATCATCGCCCTGTACCCGTTCATCGAGTCCTGGGTCACCGGGGACAAGCGTGAGCACCACATCCTGGACCGGCCGCGCAACGCCCCGACCCGCACCGGTGTGGGTGTCGCCTGGGTCACCGGCTACATCATCATGCTGATCGGCGGTGGCAACGACATCGTCGCCACGCACTTCCACCTGTCGATCAACTCGGTGACCTGGTTCGTCCGGATCGGGTTCTTCCTCGGCCCGGTCCTCGCCTTCGTCGTCACCAAGCGCATCTGCCTCGGCCTGCAGCGCCGGGACAAGGAGAAGGTGCTGCACGGCCGCGAGTCGGGCATCATCAAGCGCCTGCCGCACGGTGAGTTCATCGAGGTGCACGAGCCGCTCAGCCAGGAGCAGATGTACACGCTCACGGCGCACGAGCAGTACAAGCCGGCCGAGATCGGCCCGACGGTCGACGAGAACGGTGTCGAGCGCAAGGTGAAGGGTTCCGAGAAGCTGCGCGCCAAGCTCAGCGACGCCTACTACGGCGAGGGTTCCCAGATCCCGAAGCCCACCGCCGAGGAGTACCGGGAGATCACGAGCGGCCACGGCCACCACTGATCACTGCTTCGCCACGCCACAGAAGGGCCCCGTCCGACGATCGGACGGGGCCCTTCGCCCTGCCCCGGGCTGGATAGGGTGGACCCCGTTGAGACTCTCGTCCCGTAGTGCGGGACGCCTGACCCTGGAGCGGCTTATGAGCGCTGTGACCCCCGCTGGAGGCGACACCGCGGCGGGCCGCTCCTGGCCCCTGCTGCTGAACGGCCTGCTGGACGGCAGGCACCTGAGCGCGGACGACACCGCCTGGGCGATGGACCGGATCATGCGCGGCGAGGCGACCGAGGCGCAGATCGCCGGGTTCGTCGTGGCCCTGCGCGCCAAGGGCGAGACCGTCGAGGAGATCAACGGCCTGGTCCGCACGATGTACGCGCACGCCAACGTGATCGAGGTGCCCGGGGCGACGGTCGACATCGTCGGCACCGGCGGCGACGGCGCGAAGACGGTCAACATCTCCACAATGTCCTCGATCGTCGTCGCCGGCACCGGAGCGAAGGTCGTCAAGCACGGCAACCGGGCCGCGTCCTCGGCGTCCGGGGCGTCCGACGTGCTGGAGAAGCTCGGCGTCAACCTGGAGCTGCCCCTGCACCGGGTCGCACAGGTCGCCGAGGAGGCCGGGATCACCTTCTGCTTCGCGGTGAAGTTCCACCCGGCGCTGCGGCACGCGGGCGCGGCCCGCGGCCAGTTGGGCATCCGCACGGTGTTCAACGCCCTCGGTCCGCTCACCAACCCGGCCCGGGTCCGCGCCCAGGCCGTCGGGGTGGCGGACCCCCGCATGGCGCCGATCGTCGCGGGCGTCTTCGCCGAGCGCGGCAACTCGTCCCTCGTCTTCCGGGGCGACGACGGCCTCGACGAACTGACCACCACGGCCACCTCCCGGGTGTGGATCGTCAAGGACGGCACGGTCACCGAGGAGGCCTTCGACCCGCGCGACGTGGGTCTGGAACTGGTCCCCGTGGAGGCGCTGCGCGGCGCCGACGCCTCCTACAACGCCGAGGTCGCCCGCCGCCTGCTGGACGGCGAGACCGGCCCGGTCCGTGAGGCGGTCCTGCTGAACTCGGCCGCGGCCCTGGTGGCCCTGGAGCTCAGCGCCGCGCCCCTGGCCGAGCAGATCCGCACCGGGATGGCGAAGGCGGCCGAGTCGATCGACTCGGGGGCGGCCAAGCGCACGCTGGAGCGCTGGGTGGCCGCGAGCAACGCGTAGCGGACCCTGTGGGCGACAGGACCGGCGTCCCGCGATCCGGACTCGGGTTGCGGGGCGCCGATCTTTTCGCGTACGTTCCTGACCAGGTCATGAGTGACAGTCATGAGGCCCCGGCCGACTGTCCGGCAACCCTCCGTCCGTGGCGGGGTGCCCCGGGTGAAGACCGGGCCGCAGGCAGCGAGGTCTGCGGCAAGCGCGTGACGAGGAGCCTTCCGTGAACCAGCGAATGCGATAGGGCCGCAGAGCCCCGCCTCCGCATCCCTTTTTTCTCTTTCACCCCTGCTCGAGCCGTGCGCGCTCGCGGGCGTATTCCACCTGCCTTCACGGGAGTTCCGTCATGTCTGTCTCCACCCTTGCCGCCGACCAGTCCGTTTGTGCCCCGCTGCCCGTTCTGGGGCGAGACGTCACCGTGCCGCTCGTGACCGGTGGTGAGGTCACCTACGCCGCGCTCGACTACGCCGCCAGCGCCCCGGCGCTCCAGCGGGTCTGGGACGACGTCGCCGCCTACGCGCCGTACTACGGCAGCGTGCACCGCGGTGCCGGGTACCTGTCCCAGCTGTCGACCGACCTGTTCGAGAACGCCCGCCGGACCGTCGCCGGGTTCCTCGGCTGCCGCGCGGACGACCAGGTCGTGTTCACCCGGTCGACCACCGACTCCCTCAACCTCCTCGCCGCCGCGCTCCCCGCCGACTGCCAGGTCTTCGTCTACGAGACCGAACACCACGCCTCCCTGCTGCCGTGGCGGAGCGCGCAGGTCACCTACCTGGACGCCCCGAGCAGCCCCCGGCAGGCCGTCGAGACCCTGGAGCGCGCCCTCGCCGACCGGGACCCCTACGGGCCGGCCCTCGTCTGCGTCACCGGCGCCTCCAACGTCACCGGCGAGCTGTGGCCCGTGCGGGAGCTCGCGGCGGCCGCGCACGCCCACGGCGCGCGGATCGTGCTCGACGCCGCCCAGCTGGCCCCGCACCACCCGGTCTCCGTCACGGACCTCGACGTCGACTGGGTCGCCTTCTCCGGGCACAAGCTGTACGCGCCCTTCGGCACGGGTGTCCTGGCCGGGCGGGCCGACTGGCTGCGCGCTGCCGAGCCGTACCTCGCGGGCGGCGGCGCCAGCCGCAGGGTCAGCCGGCGCGAGGACGGGGGAGTGGACGTGGAGTGGCACGACAGCGCCGCGCGCCACGAGGCCGGCTCGCCCAACGTCATCGGCGCCTACGCCGTCGCCTCGGCCTGCAAGGCGCTGACCGAGGCGGGCTTCGACACCCTCGTCGCCCGTGAGCAGCATCTGGTCCGCACGGTGCGCGACGGTCTCGCCGACGTCCCCGAGGTGCGGTTCCTGTCCCTCTTCGGGGACGACGCGCCGCGCGTCGGCGTGCTGTCCTTCGTCGTCGAGGGCTGGAACAGCTCGCACTTCGCCGCCGCCCTGTCCGCCGAGTACGGCATCGGCGTACGGGACGGGCTGTTCTGCGCCCACCCGCTGCTGCGCACGCTGCTCGGCAGCGACCCGCAGGCGCAGGGCGAGTGCGGGGCACCCGAGGCCGCACCCGGGGAGAAGTCGCTCAACGCCATCCGGGTCAGCTTCGGCGCGGGCACTCCCGACGAGCACGTGGAGCGGTTCGTGCGGGCGGTGAAGGAGCTCGTGACGGACGGGGCGAAGTGGAACTACCGCACCGAGGACGGCCGCTGCGTGCCGGACACCTCCGCCTGAGCCTCCCCCCGCCGCCGAGGGTGGGACCACGCGGCTGCCGGCGGCGGGGACTAGTTGTCCAGGCCGATCGAGAACGCCGCCTCCAGGTCGTGCTGCGAGTACGTGCGGAACGCCACGTGCGTGTCAGTCCCCTCCACGCCGGGGATCTTGCTGATCCGGCCGGGGATGACCTCCGCGAGGTCCTCGTGCTCGCGCACCCGGACCATCGCGATCAGGTCGTAGGTGCCGGTGACGGAGAAGACCTCGCTGACGCTGTCGAGCGCCGCGATCGACTCGGCGATCTCGGGGATCCGGTCCACGCTGGTCTTGATCAGGACGATCGCGGTGATCACGGCTGGTTCTCTCCCTCGGGAGCCGGAGCAGGGGCGGCCTTCACTCTAGTGGGGCCGGTGTGGCGGCCGTAGCGGACCGACGCGTAGCCGAAGCCCAGACCGAAGCCGATCAGATGGGCCAGGTAGGCCACCCCCGGCCCGTCCGGGGCCCGTCCCGCCGCCAGCCACTGCAGCGCCGCCCAGAACGGCAGCACGACCCACGCCGGGAAACGCACCGGCAGGAAGAACAGAAACGGCAGGAGACTGGTCACCCGGGCACGGGGAAACAGGTACAGGAACGCACCGAGGACCGCCGAGATCGCCCCCGATGCACCGACCAGGGACTGCTCGGAGTCCGCGTTGGCGACGGCGTAGCCCAGCAGGGCCAGATAGCCACAGCCGACGTAGAACAGGGTGAACTGCACCCGGCCCATCCGCTCCTCGGTCATCGCTCCGAAGACGTAGAGGAAGAGCATGTTGCCGAGCAGGTGCACCCAGCTTCCGTGGACGAAGAGTGCCGTCGCGGGGGTGAGGGCCGCGCCCGCGGACCCGTCGAACAGTTCTGCGGGAATCACGCCCCAGCGCCGGAAGTAGGCCCGCTGCACGGCGAGCAGCTCGTCGCCCGTGCCGTACGCCGGGTTCAGTCCCGAGGCGGGTCCGGCCAGGAAGGCCAGGCAGCACAGGGCGATCAGGGTGTGAGTCACCGGCGCCGACGACCCCCTCACCGATCGGCCGGCCCGGACGAGCGACGCACTCCACTTGCTGATCATGAACACAGAGCATGACGTAACCGGACGCAACCGTGCAGAGCGCCTCGCCGCCGTGGACGCGCGGGCGGCGAGGAGCCGCCAGGCCGTAGGGTTACGAGCCACACGCACCGGGGATGCCGGTCGCGTCACGGACACTAGAAGGAAAGAGAACAGGTCACGATGACGGTTCCCCTGCCGACCGCCGAGACGCGGTGGCGCTGCACCCTCTGCGGCAACCTCACGAGGTTCGACGTGACCCGCTCGTCGAAGGTCGTCGAGTACGTCCACCTCGACCTGGCCGGAGAGCCGAAGGTCGAGGAGCGCGAGGTGGTCAGTGAGACCATCGAGTCGGTGCGCTGCCGCTGGTGTAACGCGGTGGACCAGGTGGAACTCGTGGACAGGCCGGGCTCCGGCTCCTGACGACGGGGGTCCCTCCGCTCGAGCGAAGCCGAGAGCGGGGGAGGGCCCGCACAGCATTGGGGTGTGACGGATGGTGGAGACCACAGGCGGGGGGCCGGGCGACGGCGCCGCCGAGGTGCTCGACCGTCCGCTGCCCGACGGCGTGCGCCGCAGAGTGGTGCAGATCGTCTCCGACGGCTTCGGCTCGCTGACGGTCGGCGAGCTGCCCGCGCAGCTCAGGCAGTACGCCCGGTTCGCGCCGAACCGCCGGGCCAAGTTCGCCGGCAACGCGATGGCTGCCGCGCTGGAGACCGATCCGCTGTTCCGCCAGCGCATCGGGGAGAAGCTCAGAGAGGCTCAGCCGGAGCTGACCGGCGCTCTCGACTCAGGCTCCCCGCCCCCGGCCGCGGACCCGCTCGATGTGGCGGCCGCGGCCTACGTACTGCGGCCACCCGGCTGGGTGAAGCTGGTGGCCGCCGCCGGCGAGGAGGCCCAGCGGGCCGACGCCGAACGCGCCGACGAGGAGAGCCGGGCCGAGCTGGAGCGGCTGCGCGCCGACCTCGAACGGGCCCGTGACCACACCCGGGCCGAGACCGAGCGGCTGCGCGCGGAGCTGGAATCGGCCAGGAAGGAAACCGAGACGCTGCACCGCAGGCTGCGCGCCGCTCTCAGCGACGTCAAGCGCGGCGAGGCCGCCCTGCGCAAGGCGCACGGCGAGATCGACGCCGTCCGGGCCGAGGGGCAGGCCCAGGTGTCCGCCGCCGAGAGCGAGACCCGGCGGCTCAGGTCCCGGCTGAGTGAGACCGAGGCCGCCCTGGAAGCCGCGCGCCGGGCCGCCCGCGAGGGCCGCAGCGTGGAGGACATGCGGGTGCGGCTGCTGCTGGACACCCTCCTGGACGCCACCCAGGGGCTCCGCCGCGAACTGGCCCTGCCGCCGGTGTCGGTGCGCCCCGCCGAGACCGTGGACGCCGTCGAGCCGGGCCGGATGACCCCGAAGGACATCGCCGCCCGCGCCCTGTCCGAGAACGACCCGCAGGTCCTCGACCAGTTGCTGGCGCTGCCCCAGGCCCATCTCGTCGTCGACGGTTACAACGTCACCAAGACGGGTTATCCGCAGATGCCCCTGGAGAAGCAGCGCCTGAGGCTGCTCGGGCAGCTCTCCCAACTGGCCGCGCAGAGCGGCGCCGAGGTGACCTGCGTCTTCGACGGCGCCGAGCTCGCCGCGCCGGTCCTGCTGGCCCCGCCGCGCGGCGTGCGCGTGCTGTTCTCGAAGCCGGGTGTCACCGCCGACGAGCTCATCCGTCAACTGGTGCGCGCCGAACCGCCGGGGCGCCCGGTCATCGTGGCGTCCACCGACCGCGAGGTCGCCGACGGGGTGGCCCGGGCCGGTGCCCGCCCGGTGGCGTCGGCCATGCTGCTCAAGCGGCTTTCGCGAGCCTAGGGGGCGTACGCCCGCTGTGTAACCTCCGGCCGCGATGCCCGGATTGGTGAGACCTGTGGGCCACGGTGAGTCAAGTGGGTCTCACCGCCTGTGAGTCCAGGGGAAAAGATGGCCTACCGTGATGCAATTTTTCATCTGAGGATTTGAACTGATCACAGGAAGGTCACTAGGGTCGGGCCGAACCTCCGCTCGGGTGATCACTCATCGGGAGAGACGGCGGAGGGGCCAGAAGGAGCTTTTCACCCGTGGCGTCCCACCGTCGTCCGAAGCAGCCGAGCCGCGCACGTGTGACCGTGCTGACCACCGCCGCCGCCGCTGCCGTCGCCTTCAGCTCGCAGGCCGCCAACGCGGCCCCCAGCGAGAAGCCGAGCAAGGACGAGGTCAAGGCCAAGGTCGACAAGCTCTACGAGGAGGCCGAGCAGGCCACCGAGAAGTACAACGGCGCCAAGGAGAAGCAGGAGAAGCTCCAGAAGGAGATCTCCACCATCCAGGACAACGTCGCCCGCGGCCAGGAGGAGCTCAACGAGCTCCGCGACAGCCTGGGCCTCGCCGCCGCGTCGCAGTACCGCAGCGGCTCCATCGACCCCTCGGTGCAGCTGTTCCTCTCCGCGAACCCCGAGGACTACCTCGACAAGGCCTCCACGCTCGACCAGTTGAGCAGCCAGCAGGTCGAGGCGCTGAAGAAGGTCCAGGAGAAGCAGCGCGAACTCGCCCAGGAGCGCGCCGAGGCCTCCGAGAAGCTCAAGGACCTCGCCTCCACCCGGACCGAACTCGGCAAGAAGAAGAAGGAAGTCCAGGGCAAGCTCTCCTCCGCGCAGAAGCTGCTCAACAGCCTCACCGCCGCCGAGAAGGCCGAACTCGCCGCCGAGCAGAGCCGCGCCAGCCGAGCCAGCGAGCGCGACGCCCTCGACGTGAACGTCCCGCCCGGCTCGGGCCGCGCCGCGGCCGCCTTCGCCTTCGCCCAGAGCCAGCTCGGCAAGCCCTACGTCTACGGCGCCACCGGCATGAGCTCCTTCGACTGCTCCGGCCTCACCTCCCGCGCCTACGCCTCCGCCGGCATCCAGATCCCGCGCACCTCCGAGGCCCAGTCCACGATCGGCACCAAGATCTACTCGACCAGCCAGCTCAAGGTCGGGGACCTGGTCTTCTTCTTCAACGACCTGCACCACGTCGGGCTCTACGCCGGCAACGGGCAGATCATCCACGCCCCGCGCACCGGCACGGTCGTCCGCTACGAGTCGATGAGCACCATCGGCGGCCCGTTCATGTTCGGCGTCCGGGTCTGACGACCGGCTCCGGGCCCTGCGGGGCCGGGACACCGTGTCCGCCGTTCGGGCGAATCACGACAGCTCCGAGTGAGCCCACGCCCCGTCGTTGACCTGCGTCAGCGGCGGGGCGCACCGCTGCATACCCACGGATGGTCGTTGGCGACCCCCGGCTGCGGGGCTACTGTCTGCCGCGTTCCAAGTCCGCCAGCGGAAGGAGAGCGGTTTCCCGTGGGGTCCCATCGCCGCCTTGCACCGTCCGGTTTCGACCGGGGCGCCGGTGCCGCCGTCAGCATCCTGTCCGTCGCGGCCGCCGCCCTGAGCGCGGTACCGGCCGGCGCCGCACCGCACGAGGACACCCGGGCCACGATGGACCGGCTCTTCGAGCAGGCCGAGAAGGCGACCGAGGCGTACAACGCGGCCGACGAGCGCGCCGACGGGCTGCGCAAGGTGGTCGGCGCCGCCCGGGACCGCGTCGCCCGCCAGCAGCAGCGCGTCAACACCATGCGGGAGTCGCTCGGTTCGCTGGCCGGTGCCCAGTACCGCTCGGGCGGAACCGACCCGTCCCTCGCCCTGCTGCTCTCCGACGACCCGGACGACTACCTCGACCACGCGTCCCGGCTCGACCGCCTCACCGCCCGCCAGACCGGTGAGCTCAAGAAGCTCCAGGACGCCATGCGCGAACTCGCCCAGGACCGCGAGGAGACCGCCGGGAAGCTCCGCGAACTGGAGAAGAGCCGCAAGGCCGTCGCCGTCCACAAGAAGACCGTCGAGCGGAAACTCGCCGCGGCCCGGCGCCTGCTCGACTCCCTGCCGGAAGCCGAGCGCGCCGCCTACGACCGTGCCTCCCGCAGCGGCCGCCCGGGCATGCCCGGCCTCGGCGACGCCACCGCGGCCTCGGGACGCGGGTCCGCCGCCGTCGCCGCCGCCCGCAGCGCGCTCGGCAAGCCCTACGTCTGGGGCGCCAACGGGCCCTCCGGCTTCGACTGTTCGGGCCTGATGCAGTGGTCGTACGCACAGGCCGGGGTCTCCCTGCCGCGCACCTCACAGGCCCAGCGGTACGCCGGCCGGCAGATCCCGCTGTCCGAGGCGCGCCCCGGCGACCTGGTCGTCTACCGGGGCGACGCCAGCCACGTCGGGATGTACATGGGCAACGGCCAGGTCATCCACGCGCCCTACCCCGGCGCGCCCGTGCGCTACGACCCGGTCGGGATGATGCCGATCTCCTCGGTCACCAGGGTCTGACCGGTACGGGCCGGCGCCCGTACGATCGGGAACGTGACTGGTCGAAGGTCTGGTGCCGTTGCCTGTCGCGGCACCGGGTCCGCGCTGGTGGCACTCGTCGTGCTGCTCGTCGTCCTGACGGGGTGCGGCGAGCGGCCCGCGGCCGACAGCGCCACGGAAGAGGTCCAGCGCCTCCTCGACCGGCGGGCCGCCGCGGTCCTCGACCGTGACGGGCCGGCCTTCGAACGGACGGGCGGCGGAGCGGATTTCGCCAGGCTTCGCGCGGTGCCCGTGGCCGCCTGGTCGTACCGGGTGACCGCACTGCACCGCACCGGCGACACGGCCACCGCCGACGCCGAACTGCGCTACCGCGTAGCCGGGTACGACCGGGCGCCGGTGACGGCATCGCGCACCGTGCGGTTGCACCGGGACGCGGACGGGCGGTGGTCCGTGACCGCCGACCGGCCCGCGAAGAAGTCCCCGCAGCAGCTCTGGGACCAGGGGGCGGTGCAACTCGTCCGCGGGCGGCACAGCCTCGTACTCGGCGCCGGGCAGTCCGGGCAGTCGCTGCGGGACTTCGCGGACCTGGCCGACCGGGCGGTGCCGGCGGTGTCGCAGGCGTGGGGTACGGACTGGAGCCGGCGGGTCGTCGTGCTCGTGCCGAAGTCGGTGGAGGGGATGGCCGGGCTGCTCGGCTCGCCGGCCTCCTCCTATCGCGGGATCGCGGCGGTCACCACCGGTGAGACGGGCGCACGGGACCGGGCGCCGGCGGACCGGATCATCGTCAATCCGGACGCGTTCGCGCTCCTCGGAGGTCTGGGTGAGCAGGTCGTCGTGACCCACGAGACCACCCATGTCGCCACCCGCGCCCGCACCACCGCCGCCACACCCCTGTGGCTGTCCGAGGGGTACGCAGACTGGGTCGGCTACCGGGCCGCGGGCCGCACCCCCGCCGAGGCCGCGCCCGAACTGTCCCGGGCCGTACGTGAGGACCGGGTCCCCACCGCGCTCCCGGCCGACGAGGACTTCGGCTTCACCGGCGACGCGAGCCGCCTGGCCCGCTCCTACGAGAGCGGCTGGACGGCCTGCCGGCTGATCGCCGACCGCTGGGGCGAGGCCCGGCTCGGCGCGTTCTACCGGGCCGTCGGGGAACACCGGGAGCGGGCCGGCGCGGTGGAGGAGGCGATGCGGGAGGTGCTGGGGACGACTCCGGGGGCCTTCACGCAGGAGTGGCGTGCGTATCTGCGGGACGAGCTGGGCCGACTCCGGGGTTCTTGATCGGCCGGCCGGGCCCGGCCCGCACCGGCCCGACCTCACTCCGGCCGCTCCAGCAGTTCGACGGCCTCCCGCAGCCAGGCCCGTTCCGCCTCGCCCGTCGCCCGGGCCACGCGCAGCATGCCCTGGCGGAACAGGTCGTCCGTCTCCTCGGCGCGTACGGGCTCTCCGGAGTCGTAGAAGAAGCTCGTCGGTGCCTCGAGGAAGTCCAGCCGGCGGCGCAGCACCGCGGCCTGCTCGGACCGGTCGGGCAGGTGACGCAGGAACGCGAGGACCGTGTTGAAGCGGACCTGGTCGGTGATCTCCGTCTGCTTGGGGGTGCGCAGTCGGGCCAGCAGTTCCTCCCTGCCCGCGGTGGTGAGGGCGAGGATCCGGCGCGGGGCCGCGCTCGCGCCCGGCTCGGTGTGCTGGTCGAGCAGTCCCGCCGAGGCCAGCCGGGTGATGGCCGGGTAGAGCGCGCCGTCGCTCACCGGCCGGACGTGCCCGGTCAGCGCCTTGATGCGCTCCTTCAACTCATAGCCGTGCAGCGGCTCCTCGGCCAGGAAGCCCAGGATCGACAGCTCCAGCATGGTCCTCCTTGCGGGTGGGTGATATCGCATGCTACCTCTTAACGAGCTACCTCGAATCGATATAGCTCGAACCGACATAGCGCGGAGAGAGCTAGCGCGAACCGGCATAGCTCGAACCGCCATAGGCCGAACCGACATAGCGCGGATCGAGATAGCGGGGATCGAAATAGGTCGATTCGAGATAGCGCGACAGCTCGTACCGCGGTAGCGCGGGTCGAGGTTCATCAGGCCGCAGGGGGAACGCCACCGTGAACGTCCATCGCAGACAGCTCGTGCTGCTCGCCCGCCCCGTCTACTTCTCGCTCCTCGCCTCGGTCGCCGCCGGGATCGTCAACACCGTGTGGGTCGCCCGGCTGGGCGGTCCGGCCGTGGCCGCCGTGGCCGTCGCGACCACCACGGAGAACGTGCTGCTCGGCATCGCCCTGGTCTTCGGCTCCGGCACCACCGTGCTCGTCGCCCATGCCCGGGGCGCCCACGACCCCGCAGGCGTACGGGCCGCCGCCCGCGGCGGGTGGGCGCTGTGGGCGCTGGTGACACCCCTGGTGGTGGCGGGCGGCCTGCTCGCCCGTGAACCGCTGGCCCGGCTGGTGCTGGGCGGGACGGACGGCGCCGCCCTCCCGCTCACCGTCGCCTACTTCACGCTCTCCCTGCCGGGCATGGCCGTCTTCTTCGCCCAGCAACTCGTCGACGGCCTCCTCAAGGGCGCCGGCGACACCCGTACCCCGATGCGCCTCGCGCTGCTGGCGAGCGGCCTGATCCTGGTCCTGGACCCGCTCCTCATCCACCTCCACGGCGTCCGTGGCGCCGCGGCCGCCACGGTGCTGTCCCGCGGCGTGGCGCTCGTCGCAGGTCTCCTGGCGCTGCGGCGCGACACCCTGCTGCGCACGGCGCGCCTGGCCCCGCCCGGGGAGACCCTGGCGGTCTCCTTGCGCCGCACGCTGACGACCGGACTGCCGATGTCCGCGGACTTCACCGTGCGGCAGACGGGTGCCCTGGTCCTGGTCGCGATCGTGGCGCGGCTCGGCGTGACGGCGGTGGCCGCGTACGCGATCGCCTACAAAGCCCTGTACGTGGCGACCATGGCCTTCTACGCCGTCCGCCAGGCAGGCTCCATCCACACCGCCCATCTGCGCGGGGCGGGGCGGGACGCGCGGCGGGCGATCGGGCGGCAGGCCGTGCTCCTCTCCGCTGCGCTCGGCCTCACCGCCGCCGTGCTGCTGGCCGCCGCCGCCCCCTGGATCATGGCCGCGTTCGGCGCCGGGGGCGCGGTCGCGCACGAGGGAGTGCTGTTCCTGCGCTGCGTCGGGCCCTATCTCGTGCTGATGGCGGGCCTGATCGCGCTCGGCGGGGTCTTCGAGGGCAGCGGAGGCGCCTCGGCACTGCTGCGCGTCACGGTCCTCGGAACGGCGGTCCAGCTGGCGCTCGCGTACGCACTGACGGGGCTCGGACTGCCCGGGGTGTGCCTGGCGCTGGCGCTCGCGACGGCGGTGCAGTGCGCCCTGGCGGGGGTGCTGTTCCGGCGGGCCCCGGCTCAGGAGGAGACGGGGGTCTCGCCGGCGCGGGTCGGCTGAGGCGGTACCTGGGCCGGCGGTGTGACGGGCGGTACGGTCGCCCGCCACAGGGCCCGGGCCGCGATCAGGGCGGCGGCCACCAGCAGGCCGTTGCGCAGGAACAGCAGGGTGATGCCGAGGCCGTTGCTCGCCACCACGTCGGCGAAGAAGAAGGGGAACTCCAGCACCGTCACGAAGCACGCCACCAGCACCAGGACGACCGGCAGCCGCATCCGGCTGCCGGGGAAGTACAGGCACACCGCCGCGAGTCCCACCAGCCACACCATGTACTGCGGGCTGATCACCCGGCTGGTGGTGGTGAACATCAGCACCGCCACGAAGGCCGCGTCGGCGAGCGTGTGCTCCTCGAAGCGCCGCGCCAGCAGCCGCCACAACACCAGCCAGCCGAAAGCCGCCCCCGTCAGGAACAGCGCGCCGGTGCTCACCTCGCTCACATACGGCCCGAGGAACTCGATCGAGCCGTAGTTCAGCCTCACCTCGCCCTGCCAGCCGAAGTGCCGGGCGACATGGAAGACCAGCGCGCCCAGCGACTCCACCTCGGTGCCCCGGTCGCGCTGGAAGGTCAGGAAGGCGAACGCGCCGGGCATGGCCAGGGCGAACGCGCCGGTCACGGCGATGCCGGTCACCAGGGCCGACACCCAGGCGCTGCGGCGGCGGGCGGCCAGGAGCAGCATCGCCGGCCAGACCTTCAGCAGCGCGCCGAAGGCGGCCAGGGCGCCCAGGGCCCTCGGGTGCCGGGCGCCCACGAGCAGCGCGGCCATGGCCACCGCCGTGACCATCACGTCGTAGCGGGCGTACACCGTCGGCCCGAGCAGCGGCACGCCGATCACCCACACCCACGCACCGCGCAGCGACCGGCCCGGTCGGTGTCCCGCCCGGGCCATGAGGGCCGACACGGCCAGGTCGGTGACGCAGACCAGCACGAAGAACGCCGTCGTGTAGTCCAGGAAGGGCAACAGGCCGGGGGAGAGGATCGCCAGGGCGGCGGCGGGCGGGTACTGCCAGGTGACGTCGGCCAGGGGGAAGGTCCCGGTGCTCAGGACGTGATACCAGCCCCGGTAGATCACGTGGACGTCGCTCGTGACGTCCGGGCCCGGGAACACGTACACCTTCAGGACGAACAGCAGCAGCAACAGCCTCGTGAGACACCAGACCACCGGCAGCCATGCCAGGGGCCGCCTCGTGCCCGTCGTCTTCACCTGATCCCTGCCCGTCCGCGTGCCGTGTCGAGGAGGCCATGATGGGCCCGCCGGCTGTGAGCGTGCCACACCTGCCGCCGGGGACGGCGGTGAGGGCGGTTGGATAGGGTCGGCGGCGTGCGCAAGACCCTGATCGTGACGAACGACTTTCCGCCCCGTCCCGGGGGCATCCAGGCGTTTCTGCACAACATGGCGCTGCGGCTGGACCCGCAGCAGCTGGTCGTCTACGCCTCGACCTGGAAACGGAGCAGGGAGGGCGTCGAGGCCACCCGGGCCTTCGACGCGGAGCAGCCCTTCACCGTCGTACGGGACCGTACGACCATGCTGCTGCCGACGCCGGGTGCCACCCGGCGGGCCGTCGGTCTGCTCCGGGAGCACGGCTGCACCTCGGTGTGGTTCGGTGCCGCCGCCCCGCTCGGCCTGATGGCACCGGCCCTGCGTGCGGCGGGCGCCGAGCGGCTGGTCGCCACCACGCACGGCCACGAGGCCGGCTGGGCGCAGCTGCCCGCCGCCCGGCAGCTGCTGCGCCGGATCGGCGACGCCACGGACACGATCACCTACCTCGGCGAGTACACCCGCTCACGCATCGCCTCCGCCCTGACGCCCGGGGCGGCCGCCCGGATGGCGCAGTTGCCGCCCGGCGTCGACGAGAAGACCTTCCACCCCGGCTCGGGCGGTGACGAGGTCCGGGCCCGGCTGGGCCTGACGGACCGCCCGGTGGTGGTGTGCGTCTCCCGGCTGGTACGGCGCAAGGGGCAGGACACGCTGATCCGGGCCATGCCCCGCATCCTGGCCGCCGAGCCCGACACCGTCCTGCTGATCGTCGGCGGCGGCCCCTACGAGCAGGACCTGCGACGGCTCGCGCACGAGACCGGCGTGGCCTCCGCCGTCCGCTTCACCGGCGCCGTGCCCTGGTCCGAGCTGCCCGCCCACTACGGCGCCGGCGACGTCTTCGCCATGCCGTGCCGCACCCGCCGTGGCGGCCTCGACGTCGAGGGCCTCGGCATCGTCTACCTGGAGGCCTCCGCGACGGGCCTCCCGGTCGTCGCCGGCGACTCGGGCGGCGCCCCGGACGCTGTCCTCGACGGCGAGACCGGCTGGGTGGTCAAGGGCGGCTCCCCGGAAGAGGCCGCAGACCGGATCACCGTCCTGCTCGGCGACGCGGAACTGCGCCGCAGGATGGGCGAGCGGGGCCGGGAGTGGGTCGAGAAGAAGTGGCGGTGGGACCTGCTGGCGGAGCACCTCAAAGACTTGCTTTAGGGCAATCGCCCCCAGGGACGCGGGGAACGGCGCGAGAAACCACGACCAACCCGCACCCGCCCACAAGGATCAAGCGGCACCCCACTAGGCGGAACCCAGAAATCCGCCGATGCTGCGCGCATGACAGTAAAACTGATGCAGCGTCAGCTGACAAGACGTCAGATACTCGGCATGGCAGCTCTCCAGACGGCCGCCTCCCTCGGCTTCACCCGGATCGGCCTCCAAAGCGCCCGAGCCGCCCAGCCCGACGCGGTCGACACCGCCCCGGCGATCGTCGTCGGCTCCGGCTACGGCGGAGCGGTCGCCGCCCTCCGCCTCGCCCAGGCCGGCATCCGCACCCTCGTCCTGGAGATGGGCCGTCTCTGGAACACCGCCGGCCCCGACGGCAAGGTCTTCTGCGCCACCAGCGCACCCGACCGGCGGTCCATGTGGTTCCGCACCCGCACCGAGGCCCCGCTGTCCAGCTTCCTGTGGCTGGACGTGGTCAACCGGGACATCGACCCCTACCCCGGCGTCCTGGACCGCGTGCACTTCGACCAGATGTCCGTGTACGTGGGCCGGGGCGTAGGCGGCGGTTCCCTGGTCAACGGGAGCATGGCGGTCACCCCGTCCCGGTCGTACTTCACGGAGCAGTTCCCCACCGTCGACGCCGACGAGATGTACGGCACGTACTTCCCGCGGGCCCGCGCCGCGCTCGGCGTCAACACCGTCGACCCGGCCTGGTTCGAGTCGACGGAGTGGTACCGCTTCACCCGCGTCTCCCGCAAGCACGCCGAGAAGGCCGGCCTGCGGACCACCTTCGTGCCGAGTGTCTACGACTTCGGCCACATGCAGCGCGAGGCGGCCGGCACCGCCCCGAAGTCGGCGCTCGGCGGCGAGGTCATCTACGGCAACAACCACGGCAAGCGCAGCCTCGACAAGACGTACCTCGCCGCCGCGCTCGGCACCGGCAACGTCACCCTCCACACCCTGGAGAAGGTGCGCGCGATCAGCCGAGCCCCGGACGGCACCTACGTACTGACCGCCGAGCGCATCGACGAGACCGGCAAGGTCGTCGAGACCAAGGAGTACGGCTGCACGTACCTCTTCCTCGGCGGCGGCAGCCTCGGCACCACCGAACTGCTGCTGCGCGCCCGGGAGACGGGCACCCTGCCCGACCTCGACGCCCGTGTCGGCGCCGGCTGGGGCACCAACGGCAACGTGATGCTCGGCCGCGCCAACCACCTGTGGGACACGGTCGGGGCCAACCAGTCGACCATGCCCGTCATGGGCATCGACGACTGGGCGAACACCGCCAACCCGGTGTTCGCCGAGATCGCCCCGCTGCCGACGGGCCTGGAGCACTGGGTGAGCCTCTACCTGGCGATCACCAGGAACCCGGAGCGGGCGTCCTTCTCCTACGACACCGGCTCGGACCGGCTGCGGCTCGGCTGGACGGCCGCGCACTCCGCGGTCTCCGTCGCCATGGCCAAGAAGCTCTTCGACCGCATCAACCAGGCCAACGCGACGATCTACCGGTACGACCTGTTCGGATCGAGGAGCAAGGTCTTCGCCGACGACTTCACGTACCACCCGCTGGGCGGCTGCGTGCTGGGCGGGGCGACCGACGACTACGGGCGGGTCCGCGGATATCCCCGGCTGTACGTCACCGACGGCTCACTCGTGCCCGGGTCGCTCGGGGTGAACCCCTTCGTGACCATCACCGCGCTCGCCGAACGCACGATGGCGCGGGTCCTCGCCGAGGACACCGCGCCATAGGACGAGCGGAAGGTCACTTCGCGTAGATCGCCTCGATCTCGTGCGCGTAGTCCTTCGCCACCACGTTCCGCTTCAGCTTCAGCGACGGCGTCAGGTGGCCCGACTCCTCCGTGAACTGGGAGGCCAGAATGCGGAACTTCCGCACCGATTCCGCCTTCGACACCGCGGCGTTGCCGTCGTCGATCGCCGCCTGGACCGCGGCCAGCAGGTCCGGGTCCTCGCTCAGCGACGCCGCGGTGGCACCCGCCGGCTTGCCGTGGTCGGAGCACCAACGGCCCAGGAACTCCTCGTCGATGGTGACCAGCGCGCCCACGAACGGCCGGCCGTCGCCCACCACCATGCACTCCGCGACCAGGGCGTGCGCCCGGATGCGGTCCTCGATCACGGCCGGGGCGACGTTCTTGCCGCCCGCGGTGACGATGATCTCCTTCTTGCGGCCCGTGATCCGGAGATAGCCGTCCTCGTCGAGAGTGCCGATGTCACCGGTGTGGAACCAGCCGTCGGCCAGCGCCTCGGCGGTCGCGCCGGGGTTGTTCCAGTACTCCTTGAACAGGTGCTCACCGTGCAGCAGCACCTCGCCGTCGTCGGCGATCCGCACCACCGAGCCGGGCAGCGGCTGGCCGACCGTGCCGATCTTCTGCCGGTCCCAGGGGTTGAACGCGGTCGCCGCGCAGGTCTCGGTCAGGCCGTAGCCCTCCAGGACCGTGAAGCCGATGCCGCGGAAGAAGTGGCCGAGGCGCTCGCCGAGCGGGGCACCGCCCGAGATGGCGTACTCGCCGCGGCCGCCCAGGACCGCGCGGAGTTTGCTGTAGACGAGCTTGTCGAACGTCTTGTACTTGATCTTCAGGCCGAACGACGGGCCCGACGGGGTGTCCAGCGCCTTGCTGTACGCGATGGCGGTGTCGGCGGCCTTGTCGAAGATCTTGCCCTTGCCGTCGGCCTGGGCCTTGGCGCGCGCCGAGTTGTAGACCTTCTCGAAGACCCGCGGCACACCGAGGATCAGCGTCGGACGGAACGCGGCCAGCTCGTCGGTGAGGTCCTTGATGTCCGGGACCGTGCCGAGCTTGATCGGCGCCATCATGGGCGCGATCTGCACCAGCCGGCCGAAGACGTGCGCGAGCGGCAGGAAGAGCAGCACGGAGCACTCACCGGTGCGGAACAGCGGGCGCAGCCGCTCCACGATGTTGCCGCACTCGGCGAAGAAGCTGCGGTGGGTGAGCACACAGCCCTTGGGGCGGCCGGTGGTGCCGGAGGTGTAGACGATGGTGGCGGGGTCGTCGGCCTTGGCGAACGAGCCGCGCTCCTCGACCGTCTCGTCGGTGACGTCCTGGCCGAGCCTGCCCAGTTCGTCGATGCCGCCGCCGTCGATCTGCCACACGTGCTTCAGCGCCGGCAGCCGGTCGCGCACCGACTCGACGGCGGTCGCGTGGGCGTCCGACTCCACGACACAGGCGGTCGCGCCCGAGTCGCCGAGGATCCACTGCACCTGCTCCGCCGAACTGGTCTCGTACACCGGCACGGTCACCGCGCCCGCGCTCCAGATCGCGAAGTCCATCAGCGTCCACTCGTACCGGGTGCGGGACATCAGGCCCACCCGGTCGCCCGGCTGGACACCGGCGGCGATCAGCCCCTTCGCCGCCGTGTGCACCTCGGCGAGGAACGTGGTGGCCGTGACGTCCTGCCAGCTGCCGCCGACCTTGCGGGCGATCACGGCGACGTCCGGGTGCTGCGCGGCGTTTCTGCGGACGATGTCGGTCAGATTTCCGTCCGCAGGGACCTCGTACAAAGCCGGAAGGCTGAACTCGCGCAAGACTGCTGCTCCTCATAGGGCGCCGGCGCCACGACGGTGTGTGCTGCGACGGTGCGGTCCAAGGCTCGGGGAAGTGCTCGCGCATTCACTTGTTGAAATGCGCAGCACGACTGGACTGGCCGGACGTTACCCGCCGGTATGGCTTCTACGACAGGGGTTCCCGTCGAGATGTTCGCTGCGTCACACAGTTGGGTATTCCTTTGCGCACAGTAGTCCACCCGCTAACTGACTGGCCAGTAACCGCAGGTAGGGCCGCCACTGTTCACAACGGCGGCGCCCGACCTACGCTTGATCGTCATGGCACCCACACCAGCCGGAAACCACCGGACGCGCGTCCACGTGGTCAGTGACGTCCACGGCAACGCACGCGACCTGGCCAGGGCCGGCGAGGGCGCCGACGCCCTGATCTGCCTGGGCGACCTCGTCCTCTTCCTCGACTACGCCGACCACTCGCGCGGCATCTTCCCCGACCTGTTCGGCGTCGAGAACGCCGACCGCATCGTCGCGCTGCGCACCGCCCGCCGCTTCGACGAGGCCAGGGCGTTCGGGGCCGGGCTGTGGGCCGGCCTCCAGGGGGACCGCGCCACGGTGATCGAGAAGGCGGTGCGCAAACAGTACGCCGAGCTGTTCGCCGCGTTCCCCACCCCCACGTACGCCACGTACGGCAACGTCGACATGCCGGCCCTGTGGCGCGAGTACGCGGGCCCCGGCACGACCGTCCTCGACGGCGAGCGCGTCGAGATCGGCGGCCGGGTCTTCGGCTTCGTCGGCGGCGGCCTGCGCACCCCGATGCGGACGCCGTACGAGATCAGTGACGAGGAGTACGCGGCGAAGATCGAGGCCGTGGGCGAGGTCGACGTGCTCTGCACGCACATCCCGCCCGAGGTCCCCGAACTGGTCTACGACACCGTCGCCCGCCGCTTCGAGCGCGGCAGCCGGGCCCTGCTGGACGCCATCCGCCGCACCCGGCCCCGGTACTCCCTCTTCGGGCACGTCCACCAGCCGCTGGCGGCCAGGATGCGGATCGGGGCCACGGAGTGCGTGAACGTGGGGCACTTCGCCGGGACCGGGCGGCCCTGGGCGCTGGAGTGGTGAGGACGTCCCAGGTCGGGTGAGATCCCCGAGGCCCGTGCGCGGTAGCCTTCACGCTGCACACTCATGCGCACGACCTCATAACGGCCCGCATCTGGAGGAGCCACGGCGATGGCGGAACACACCAGCTCGAGCATCACCATCGAGGCGGCCCCGGCCGACGTCATGGCGGTCATCGCCGATTTCGCCCGCTACCCGGACTGGACGGGCGAGGTGAAGGAGGCCGAGGTCCTCAAGACCGACGCCCAGGGCCGCGCCGAGCAGGTCCGCCTCGTCATGGACGCCGGCGCGATCAAGGACGACCAGATCCTCGGATACACCTGGACCGGCGAGAACGAGGTGTCCTGGACGCTGGTGAAGTCCCAGATGCTGCGGTCCCTGGACGGCTCGTACATCCTCAAGCCCGCCGGGGCGGGGGGTACGGAGGTCACGTACGCGCTGACCGTGGACGTCAAGATCCCGATGCTCGGGATGATCAAGCGGAAGGCCGAGAAGGTCATCATCGACCGGGCGCTCGCGGGACTGAAGAAGCGGGTCGAGTCCGCCTGATCGCAGGGCGCCGCCGGGCCGCCCGTTCACGAAGTCCGGTGCGGGCGCGTCGTGGGGGCTCGCGCAGTTCCCCGCGCCCCTTCGGGGCGTCTGGGTTAGCGTTCATCCCCATGCGCACCATCCTGATCATGGGCCCCGGCGGCAGCGGGCGAACCACACTCGCCGCTGCCACCGCGCTCACCGCCGCCCGCGAGGGCAGCCGCACCCTCGTCCTCGGCACCGGCCGCACCGATACCCTCGGTGCCGCCCTGGGCGTGCCCACGGGGCCGAAGCCGGTCGAGGCCGCACCCCGTCTCACCGCCTGGCGCCCCGACCCCGCAGGGGACTTCCGCAGGGACCTCGCCGCCCTCCAGGACCGTGCCTCCTCCGCTCTGGACCTCCTCGGTGCCTCCCGCCTCGACCCCGAGGAGCTCACCCCGCTGCCCGGCGCCGGGGAACTCGCCCTGCTGCGCGCCCTGCGCGACGCCGCGCTGTCGGAGAAGTACGACACCCTCGTCGTCGACCTCCCCCCGGCTCCCGAGGCGCTCGCCCTCCTCGCCCTGCCCGAGGAACTCCGCCGCTACCTGCGCCGCCTGCTCCCACCGGAACGCCAGGCGGCCCGCGCCCTGCGCCCCGTCCTCGGCCGCCTCGCCGGTGTGCCCATGCCCGCCGAATGGCTGTACGAGACGGCGGCCCGCTGGGACCTGGAACTGGGCGCCGTCCAGGCGGTCATCGCCGACCGCGGCACGGTCGTGCGCCTGGTCGCCGAGCCCGGCCCGGCCGGCGGCGACGCGCTGCGCACCGCCCGTCTCGGCCTCGCCCTGCGCGGTCTGCGCACCGACGTGGTGGTCGCCAACCGCGTCCTGCCCGAGGCGTCCCCCGACACCTGGCTCGCCGGCCCGGTCGCCCAGCAGCGCAAGACGCTGGAGGAGTGGCGCGAGTCCTACGACGTCCGCACCGTCGCCCACCTGGGACGCGACCCGCGCGGCACCGACGACCTCACCGCCCTCGCCGTGCCCGGCGCCGGGCAGCCGGCCCCGGCCGCCGACTGGTGCGTGACCGACCGGCTCGACGCGGAGGGCGTGCTCGTCTGGGAGATCCCGCTGCCCGGCGCCATACGCGAGGAACTCGACCTCGTCCGGCGCGGGGACGAACTCGTCGTCACGGCCGGGACGTTCCGCCGGGTCGTCCCGCTGCCCTCCGTGCTGCGCCGCTGCACGGTCGACGGGGCGGCCCTGCGCGAGGGCGAACTGCGGATCCGCTTCGCGCCCGACCCGGAGCTGTGGCCGCAGGGCCGCTGAGGCAGGGGCGGAAAGGGGTGGACACGGCCGGTCCGGGCCCGTGAACCCGGTACGCCCGTTCGGGTAACGTCGTAGGGACGAACCGTAGTCAGGAGCCCGTCATGAGCGAAGATCTCCCCCCGTCCGGCGCCGCCCGCGAAGAGGCCGCGGACGACGTGCGGGTGACCGACGCCGACGCCTGGGCCACCGCCTGCGCCGAGGACCTCCAGGCGGAGAAGGCCCGCCGCCGCGCCGAGTACGGCACGCCCCCCGGCTCCGCGGCGGAGGAGCTGAAGAAACTCGTGGACGCCGTCGCCGAGAAGCTGTCCGGTGCCCAGTCCCCGCTGCTCGGCACGGTGGCGGGCCCCGCCGCCCAGCAGGTCGTGCGGCAGGTCGTGCAGCAGGCCAAGGACGCCGTGGAACCGGTCATCGAGCGCAATCCGGACGTCTTCGACCACTTGGCCGCCGCCGGGAACGAGCTGCTCGCCGCCTACCGCTCCGCCGTCCAGTCCCAGGAACGCCGCTGGACCGGCCGCGACAACCGGAACGACCCCCGTGACCAGGGCGAACGCCGGGATGGCGGCGACGACGCCGGTCCCGGGGAGCGCATCGACCTGGACTGAGCCCCCGGACCCGGCCGAGCGGCCGCCCGGTGCGGCCTCGGGGTGCCCACCGTGCGGACGACAGCGAACCCGACGGCACGCCTCGGGTACCGTTGGCCGTAGCGGGGCTCGACCGAAACTGAGGGATTCATGGGACTCACCATCGGCGTCGACATCGGCGGCACGAAGATCGCGGCCGGCGTGGTCGATGAGGACGGCAACATCCTCTCGACCCACAAGGTGCCGACCCCGGGCACGGCTGAGGGCATCGTGGACGCCATCGCTTCGGCGGTGGACGGCGCACGCGTCGGACACGACATCGTCGGCGTGGGCATCGGTGCCGCCGGCTATGTGAACCGGCAGCGCTCCGAGGTCTACTTCGCGCCCAACATCCACTGGCGCAACGAGCCGCTCAAGGAGAAGGTCGAGGCCCGCGTGGGCCTCCCGGTGGTCGTGGAGAACGACGCGAACGCCGCGGCGTGGGGCGAGTACAAGTTCGGTGCCGGCAAGGGCCACCGCAACGTCATCTGCATCACCCTCGGCACCGGCCTCGGCGGCGGCATCATCATCGGCAACAAGCTGCGCCGCGGGCACTTCGGCGTCGCCGCGGAGTTCGGCCACATCCGCATGGTGCCGGACGGACTGCTGTGCGGCTGCGGCTCGCAGGGCTGCTGGGAGCAGTACGCCTCCGGCCGCGCCCTCGTCCGCTACGCCAAGCAGCGCGCCAACGCCACCCCCGAGAACGCCGAGACCCTGCTGGGCCTCGGCAACGGCACGCCCGACGGTATCGAGGGCAAGCACATCTCCATGGCCGCCCGCCAGGGCGACCGGGTGGCCGTCGACTCCTACCGCGAACTGGCCCGCTGGGTCGGCGCGGGCCTCGCCGACCTCGCCTCCCTCTTCGACCCGTCCGCCTTCATCGTCGGCGGCGGCCTCTCCGACGAGGGCGAACTGGTCCTGGGCCCGATCCGCAAGTCCTACAAGCGCTGGCTGGTGGGCGGCAACTGGCGCCCGGTGGCCGAGGTCCGCGCGGCGGAACTGGGCAACAAGGCAGGCCTGGTGGGCGCGGCGGACCTGGCGCGGGAACCCGACCCGATCATGTAAACGCCCACAGGGCCACGCGCTTCAGGGGCGCGGGGAACTGCGCGAAAGGCCACGAACGACCGGCTCGCGCACGTACCCCGCGCCCCGGCCCTTCGGGCGTAAATTGATCACATGTCGCTGCTCCCCAACTCGCGTACAGAACCCGACGGTTCCGCAGTCATCAGGGTCCTCGGCTACAACATCCGCTCCATGCGTGACGACACCGACGCCCTGGCCCGCGTCATCAAGGCGTGCGAGCCCGACCTCGTCCTCATCCAGGAAGCCCCCCGCTTCTTCCGCTGGCGCAAGAAACTCGCCCGTCTGGCCCTCGCGTCCGACCTGGTGATCGTCACCGGCGGCGCGACCACCACGGGACCGGCGATCCTCAGCTCGCTCCGGGTGGGTGTCGAACGCACGGAGGACGTCCTCCTGCCCCCCACTCCCGGCCTGCACCGACGCGGCTTCGCCACCGCCGTCGTCCGCATCGCCGGCACCCGCCTCGGCGTCCTCAGCTGCCACCTCTCCCTGCAGAAGGAGGAGCGCCTCGAACAGTCCGGGATGCTGCTGGACCGGCTCGCCGGCATGGGTGTGGAGCACATGATCGCCGGCGGCGACCTCAACGAACGCCCCGACGGCCCGGCCTTCCGCCGGCTGACCGCCGCACTGACCGACTGCCGGGCCGCGGCCCCCTGGGGCGGCGAGCACACCTGGACGCCCGCCGACCCCTACCAGCGCATCGACGCGATCTTCGCGACGAAGGGCGTCGAGGTGCTGGGCTGCGGTGTGCCGTCCGAACTGCCGGGGGTGTCCGACGCAGACCTGAGGGCGGCCACGGACCACCTACCGGTCCTGGCCGCCCTCAGAGTCCCGGCGTCCCCGAAAGCCCCCTGACGGACCTCCGCGGAAGGCCCTAGACGACCGCGCCCCGCCCGGGGTCGTCGTCCTCCTCGTCGTCCGTCCGCATGCGCATCACCAGCGTCGCGAACCCGCCGAGGAAACCGCCGATCCCCAGCGTGGTCAGCCACCAGGTCATGTCCCAGCCGAGCAGCACGGCCAGCAGGAGCAGCACCGGCCCGCCGAGCACACCGAGCCAGGCGAACTTGGCGGTGGGGTCGGCGGTGGGCAGCGGGGGCGGCTCCGGGGGCACGAAGTGGCCCTCGTCGTCCTCGTCGAAGTCGTCCTCGGCCGGCTCGGGTGTGGTGTAGTCGCGCGGGCCGACGCCGGGCGCGAAGGACACCGAACCGCCCAAGGGCCTCACCGGCTCGTCCCCGGGATCCCCTGCCTGCTCCTGCTCGGCCGGCTTCACCGCGTCCCCCGACTTCACGGCCGTGTCACCCCGGTCGCCGTCCAGCGCGGCCTCGTTGGGCCCGCTCGCCGGCAGCGCCAGGTCCTCGACGGACTTGAACGGCTTGGCGCCCGGCGGGTCCGGCGGCTCCTCGCCGTACCCGGCGACGATCGCCGCCCAGGCGGCCTCCTCGTCGAAGGGGACGCCCTTCTCGTCCGGCTCCCGGCCCTCGCGGTCGGAGTCGTGCTCAGCCACCTGCGGTCGTCCCTTCCTTGCCGAGCCCGGGCTCCTTGCCGAGGCCGGACGCGATGCGGCGGATGAACGCGAGGCTCTCCTCGTGGATCCGGTCCGCGTCATGGTCCAACGTGGCGACGTGGTAGCTCTGTTCCAGGATGACCTCCTTCACGTCCGTCGACGAGATGCGGCTGAGGATCCGGGCGCTGTCGGCGGGCGGCACGACATGGTCCTGCGGGCTGCGCAGCAGCACCACCGGCTGTGTGACCTGCGGCAGCTCGCCGTCGACCAGCCGGAAGAACTGCCGCAGCGAGTGCGCCGCGTGCAGCGGCACGCGGTCGTAGCCGAGTTCCTTGCCGTCCGGCTTGGCGATGTCGCTGGCGATGCCCTTCGTCGCCGGGACGAGGTGGCGCACCACCGGCAGGGCGTGCGCTGCCAGGCCGTGCACCTTGTTGGCGGGGTTGACCACCACGACACCGCGGACGGCGTCGCCGTGCTTCGCGGCCAGCCGCAGGGCCAGCGCGCCGCCCATGGACAGACCGGCCACGAAGACCGTCTCGTGGCGCTCGCACAGCAGGCGCAGCTCGCGGTCCACCTCCGCGTACCAGTCCTGCCAGCCGGTGATCCGCAGGTCCTCCCAGCGCGTGCCGTGCCCGGGCAGCAGCGGCAGGGAGACGGTCAGGCCGTGGTCTGCGAGGTGCTCCGCCCAGGGGCGCAGCGACTGCGGGGATCCGGTGAAGCCGTGGCAGAGGAGGACGGCGACCTCTCCGCCCGCGTGGTGAAACGGCTCGGCTCCGGCGAGGACCGGCACGTTCGGCCTCCTGGTCGGTGAGAAGGGACTGGCACGATCACGGAATGTCACGGAACGTCATGGAAGGGGTCGCACGTCGTTCGCGGGACCTTCACCGTACGCGACCGCACTGACACCGACCAGGGCCGTCGGCGCCTTTGACGGCGCTCCGGGTTAAGGTCTGTTCGACACATACAGGAGGCACTCGGTTGTTGTACGGCGCGATGAAGGTCGCTGTTGGGGGACCGCTGAAGGTCGCCTTCAGGCCCTGGGTGGAAGGCCTGGAGAACGTTCCCGCAGAGGGCCCCGCGATCCTGGCGAGCAACCACCTGTCCTTCTCGGACTCGTTCTTCCTGCCCGCGGTCCTGGACCGCAAGGTCACGTTCATCGCGAAGGCCGAGTACTTCACCACGCCGGGTGTGAAGGGACGGCTCACGGCCGCCTTCTTCAAGGGCGTCGGCCAGCTCCCCGTGGACCGCTCCGGTGCGCGCGGCGCGGGTGAGGCCGCCATCAAGAGCGGCATAGAGGTGCTGGAGCGCGGTGAGCTGTTCGGGATCTACCCGGAGGGCACGCGCTCGCCCGACGGACGCCTCTACCGGGGCAAGCCCGGCGGCCTCGCGCGCGTCGCGCTCGCGACCGGCGCGCCCGTCATCCCCGTCGCCATGATCGACACGGAGAAGATCCAGCCGCCCGGGAAGGTCATGCCGAAGCTGATGCGGCCCGGCATCCGGATCGGCAAGCCTCTGGACTTCAGTCGCTATCAGGGCATGGAGCACGACCGGTTCGTGCTGCGCGCGGTGACCGACGAGGTCATGTACGAGATCATGAAGCTCTCCGGCCAGGAGTACGTCGACATGTACGCGACGGCCATGAAGCGGCAGCTCACGGAAGCGGCCAAGGCGGAGAAGGAAGCCGAGAAGGCGGCGAAGGCCGCCCTCGCCCGGGCGGAGAAGGAACAGGCCGAGAAGGAAAAGGCCGACCAGAATCAGGCCGACCAGAATCAGGCCGACCAGAATCAGGCCGACAAGAATCAGGCCGACAAGAATCAGGCTGACTGAATCGGGCTGAGAAGCAAGAGGCCGAGCAGGCCGAGAACGAGCAGGCCGAGCAGCAGGAAACCGGGAAGCAAGAGCAGGCGGAGTGGCGGCGGACCGAACCCTAGCCGGGGCTCGGGCCGGGGGGCGGGGGAGATGGCCAAGCGCGAGCGCGTCATGAGAATGTCGGTCGAGCAGCCGCTGTGGCGTGCGCTCAGCGCCTACCGGGTGCTCACGATGCTGTACGCGGTCGGCCTGTTCGCCACCGCCTTCGAGGAGTTCGCCCGCCCCTGGATCGCCGTCGCCTACTTCGCCGTGCTGTGCGGCTGGACCCTCGCCACCCTGCCCAGGGTGGCGAACGCGGCCCGCTGCACCAGGCGATTCCTCGCCGCCGACCTGACCATCGCCCTCACCGGCATCCTGCTCACCCCCGTCGCCGACGCCCATGAGCGGGTCCAGTCGGGCGGCCCGACCCTGCCGTCGATCTGGACCGCCGGCGCCGTCCTCGCCTTCGCCATCAAGGGCGGCTGGCGGTGGGCGGCCCTCGCCTCCGGACTCGTGGCCGTGGCCAACCTGGTCGAGCGCGGCAGCCCGGCCCGGGACACCGTCCACAACGTCATCCTGGTCTGCATCGCCTCCGTCGCCATCGGCTACGTCGTCGAGGTGGCCCGTGCCTCCGAGCGCACCCTCGCCCGCGCCCTGGAGATCGAGGCCGCCACCCGGGAGCGGGAGCGCCTCGCCCGGGACATCCACGACAGCGTGCTGCAGGTGCTGGCGATGGTGCAGCGCCGCGGGGCCGTGATCGGGGGAGAGGCGGCCGAGCTGGGCCGGATGGCCGGCGAGCAGGAGGTCGCGCTGCGCACCCTGGTCTCCGGCGGGCTGGTGCCGGTGTCGCGGGTCTCGGAGGACGCCGCCGAGGGCGCCGTCGTCCGGGCCGTCGACGAGGAGGAGCCGGAGCCGGGCGGCCCCGTCGACCTGCGCGCCCTGCTCGCACCCTACGCGGGGGCCCTGGTCAGCCTCGCCGAGCCCGGCGCGCCCGTGCCGCTGCCGCCGGTCGCGGCCCGTGAGGTGGCCGCCGCCGTCGGGGCGGCCCTGGACAACGTCCGCCGGCACGCCGGTCAGGACGCACGGGCGTGGATCCTGGTCGAGGACGAGCCCGACGAGGTGATCGTCACCGTACGGGACGACGGACCCGGCATCCCGGAGGGGCGGCTGGACCAGGCCGAGGGCGAGGGGCGGCTGGGCGTCGCCCTGTCGATCCGCGGCCGGCTGCGCGACCTGGGCGGCAGCGCCGAACTGATCTCGGTGCCCGGCCAGGGCACGGAGGTCGAGCTGAAGGTACCGAAGGACGTGGCGAGCACACGGGGGAAGGCGGAGCAGCGATGACGGAGAGCACCGAGGACCGGCAGGACCCGATCAAGGTCATGGTCGTCGACGACCACCCCATGTGGCGCGACGCGGTCGCCCGCGACCTCGCCGAGTCGGGTTTCGAGGTGGTCGCCACCGCGGGCGACGGCGAGCAGGCCGTACGCCGCGCCAGGGCCGCCGCCCCCGATGTCCTCGTGCTCGACCTGAACCTGCCCGCCAAGCCCGGCGTGCAGGTCTGCAAGGAGGTCGTCGCCGCGAACCCCGCGCTGCGGGTGCTCGTGCTGTCCGCGAGCGGCGAGCACGCCGACGTCCTGGAGGCCGTGAAGTCCGGGGCGACCGGTTACCTGCTGAAGTCCGCATCCACCGGGGAACTGCAGGACGCGGTCCGCCGCACGGCCGTCGGCGACCCGGTCTTCACCCCCGGTCTCGCCGGACTGGTGCTCGGCGAGTACCGCCGCCTGGCCTCCGAACCGGGCCCGGCCCCCGACACCGACGAACCCAAGGCGCCCCGGCTCACCGACCGCGAGACCGAGGTGCTGCGCCTGGTCGCCAAGGGCCTGAGCTACAAGCAGATCGCCGAACGCCTGGTCATCTCCCACCGCACGGTGCAGAACCACGTCCAGAACACCCTCGGCAAGCTCCAGTTGCACAACCGCGTGGAACTCGTCAGGTACGCCATAGAGCGGGGCCTCGACGACGAGTGAGGCGCACGTCACACTGACACTTCGTCAGGCATCTGTGGCGAAGGGACTGTTCCATGCGCGTCGGAGTACTGACCGGAGGCGGCGACTGCCCCGGCCTCAACGCCGTCATCCGGGCCGTCGTCCGCAAGGGCGTGCAGGAGTACGGCTATGACTTCACCGGTTTCCGGGACGGCTGGCGAGGGGTCATGGAGGGCGCCACCGTCCGGCTCGACATCCCCGCCGTGCGCGGCATCCTGCCCCGCGGCGGCACGATCCTCGGCTCCTCGCGGACCAATCCGCTGAAGGCGCAGAACGGCATCCGCCGCATCGAGGAGACCCTGGCCGGGCTGGAGGTGGAGGCGCTCATCGCCATCGGCGGCGAGGACACCCTGGGCGTGGCCGCCCGCCTGTCCGACGAGCACGGCGTGCCCTGCGTGGGCGTGCCCAAGACCATCGACAACGACCTGTCCGCCACCGACTACACCTTCGGCTTCGACACCGCCGTCGGCATCGCCACCGAGGCCATCGACCGGCTGCACACCACCGCCGAGTCCCACATGCGGGTCCTGGTCGTCGAGGTGATGGGCCGGCACGCCGGCTGGATCGCCCTCCACTCGGGCCTCGCCGGCGGCGCCAACGTCATCCTCATCCCCGAGCAGCGCTTCGACGTCGAGCAGGTGTGTGCCTGGGTGACCTCCCGCTTCCGGGCGTCGTACGCGCCGATCGTGGTCGTCGCCGAGGGGGCGATGCCGAAGGACGGCGACATGGTCCTCAAGGACCAGTCCCTGGACTCCTTCGGGCACGTCCGGCTGTCCGGGGTGGGGGAGTGGCTCGCCAAGGAGATCGAGAAGCGCACGGGCAACGAGGCCCGCACCACGGTCCTGGGACACGTCCAGCGCGGCGGCACCCCCAGCGCCTTCGACCGCTGGCTCGCCACCCGCTTCGGCCTGCACGCCATCGACTGCGTCCACGACCGCGACTTCGGCCGGATGGTCGCCCTGCGCGGCACCGACATCGTCCGTGTCCCCATCGCCGACGCCACCGCCCGTCTGAAGACGGTCGACCCCGCGCTGTACGAGGAGGTCGGGGTGTTCTTCGGCTGAGTTCTCGGCCGATCGCCGGGCAGCCGGTGCCCGCCGGAGCCGTGCGGCCCCGGCGGGCCGGCACTACACCGAGGGGGCGTTCGTCCCCCGCAGCTGCCCCACCAGCTCCCTCACGATCGCGGCCCCGTTCAGCGTCAGCACCGACTCCGGGTGGAACTGGACCCCGGCGAAGCGCGGACCGCGCAGTGCGTGCACCTCACCGTTCGCGGCGCGCGAGACCTCGACCCCGTGCGCCGACAGCTCGGCCGCCGCCTCGTCGTCGCAGCGCGCCACGAAGCTGTTGTAGAACCCGACGGTCTCCCGCCGCCCGAACAGCTCGACCTCCGTCTGCGCCCCCTGGTACGGCACGTCCTTGCGCACGATGTCCAGCCCCAGCTCGGCCGCGATCAGCTCGTGCCCCAGGCAGACGCCCAGCACACCCTGCCGTTCGCCCCCGATCACCTCGGCGGTGAGGGAACGCAGGAACCGCATCTTCGGATCCGCCAGGTCGGACGGGTCTCCCGGCCCGGGCCCCAGCACCACCGGACCGTCGTGCCCGAGCACCGCCTCCCGCAGCCCCGGCTCGTCGTACCGCCGTACGCTCACCGCAAGGCCGCCGGCCCGCAGCAGGTGCGCGAGCATCGCCGTGAAGGTGTCCTCGCCGTCGACGACCAGGGCGTGTCCCGCCGGTTCCGGCGTACGCTCCTGCATCCGCAGCCAGAAGGGCGCGAGCGAGGCCCGGCGTCCGTCCAGCGCCGCCCGCACCCGAGGATCGTCGGCGAGGCGCGGCCGCGTCCGCTCCGCACCCGGCCGGGACGGCCTCACCCCGAGCGCCGCCAGCACACCCGCCGCCTTGGCGTGGGTCTCGGTTACCTCGCTCGCCGGGTCGGAGCCGCGCACCAGGGTCGCGCCGACCGGCACCCGCAGCCGTCCGGCCGCGTCGACGTCGGCGGTGCGGATCAGGATGGGGGAGTCCAGGGTCTGGAGCCCGCCCGCGTCCCGGCCGATCAGGGCCAGGGCCCCCGCGTAGTACCCGCGTCCCCCGCTCTCGTGCCGTTCGATCACCCGGCAGGCGTTCTGCACCGGCGAGCCGGTGACGGTCGCCGCGAACATGGTCTCCTTCAGCACCTCCCGCACGTCCAGGGTCGACCTGCCGCGCAGCTCGTACTCGGTGTGCGCGAGGTGCGCCATCTCCTTCAGCCGGGGGCCTACGACCACTCCGCCCATGTCGCCGACGGTGCACATCATCTTGAGCTCCTCGTCGACGACCATCGACAGCTCCTCGATCTCCTTGCCGTCGGCGAGGAAGTCCAGCAGGTGCTCGGGCGTCGGCCCGTCGACGGGGTAGCGGTAGGTGCCGCTGATCGGGTTCATGACGACCGTGCCGCCGGACATGCGCACGTGCACCTCGGGGCTGGCCCCGACCAGCGTGCGGTCCCCGGTGTGCACGACGAACGTCCAGTACGCCCCGCGCTCGCCCTCCAGCAGGCGCCGGAACAGCGCCAGCGCGTCGGCCCGGCCGAATCCGGGGATCTCGCCCTCGTACGTCCGGCGGATCACGAAGTTCGCCCCCGCGCCCTGCCCGATCTCCTCCCGCAGCACGCGCCCGACGATCTGCGCGTACTCCTCGTCGGCGACGTCGAAACCGCCGCCCGCGACGTGCACGTCGTGCGCCGGGAGCTGCTCCAGGGCGTCAACCAGCGGGACGCCGTACGACTCCTCGGGTGTGAGTGCCAGCAGGGGCGTGCCGTCGTCGCCGACGTCGAAGCCGCGCTCGCGGATCTGCCGGAAGGGCACCAGCGCCAGGCTCCGGTCGGGGAGGTCGGCGAGCCGGTCGTACGAGGCGACCGGGCCGATCAGGACCTCGACCAGATCGTGGTCGTGGCCCGGGGTGCGGCGGCGCAGCAGGGCGAACGGACGGGAGTCGTCCGGCAAGCCGAGCAGGTTCATGGTCCGTGCTCCATCTCGGTGAGTCTCGATGAGAGAGAGGAACGGACCCCGGGAAACACCGAAGGCCGCCCCTCGGGCGGCCTTCGCGAAGTCTTGAGTACGCGCAGTCAGCGGGCCGCCGGATGAGCGGTCCACCACCAGGTCTGGGTCGAATGCGCGAACATGCGACGCACCCTACCCCATGTCCGAGGGGTGTTCGGGGTGTCTCACTTGCTGGGCATGGCTCAGGACGCCCGACACGACCCCGTAGTGTTGGTGGCGTGACCGTGAACGCTAAGACCAGCGCGAGTGCTGGCAACACCTGGCGAAACCTGCCCGCGGCGCAGCAGCCCGAGTACCCCGACACCGAGGCTCTGCGCGCAGTCGTTGCGGACCTCGAGTCGTATCCGCCGCTCGTCTTCGCGGGCGAGTGCGATCAGCTGCGCGCCCGGATGGCGGCCGTCGCCAAGGGAGAGGCGTTCCTCCTCCAGGGCGGCGACTGCGCCGAGGCCTTCGACGCGGTGTCCGCCGACCACATCCGCAACAAGCTCAAGACGCTGCTGCAGATGGGCGCCGTGCTGACGTACGCCGCGTCCGTGCCGGTGGTCAAGGTCGGGCGTATCGCGGGCCAGTACTCCAAGCCGCGCTCCAAGCCGACCGAGACCCGCGACGGCGTGACGCTGCCGACCTACCGCGGCGACTCCGTCAACGGCTTCGACTTCACCGAAGAGGCCCGCGTCCCGGACCCCGAGCGGCTGAAGCGGATGTACCACGCCTCCGCCTCCACGCTGAACCTGGTGCGCGCCTTCACCACCGGCGGCTACGCCGACCTGCGCCAGGTGCACGCCTGGAACCAGGACTTCGTGAAGTCGTCCCCGTCGGGGCAGCGCTACGAGCAGCTGGCGCGCGAGATCGACAACGCGCTGAACTTCATGCACGCCTGCGGGACCGACCCGGAGGAGTTCAAGACGGTCGAGTTCTACGCCTCGCACGAGGCGCTGCTGCTCGACTACGAGTCCGCGCTGACCAGGGTCGACTCGCGCACCGGACAGTTGTACGACGTCTCCGGCCACATGGTGTGGATCGGTGAGCGCACCCGGCAGCTGGACCACGCGCACATCGAGTTCGCCTCGAAGATCCGCAACCCGATCGGCATCAAGCTGGGTCCGACGACGACGGCCGAGGACGCGCTGCAGTACATCGAGCGCCTCGACCCCGAGCGTGAGCCGGGCCGGCTGACCTTCATCGTCCGCATGGGCGCCGACAAGGTCCGCGACAAGCTCCCCGAGCTGGTGGAGAAGGTCACCGCCTCGGGCGCGACCGTGGCCTGGGTGACGGACCCGATGCACGGCAACACCTTCGAGGCGGCCTCCGGGCACAAGACCCGCCGCTTCGACGACGTGCTCGACGAGGTCAAGGGTTTCTTCGAGGTGCACAAGGCCCTCGGCACCCACCCGGGCGGCATCCACGTGGAGCTCACCGGCGACGACGTCACCGAGTGCGTGGGCGGCGGCGACGAGATCTTCGTCGACGACCTGCACCAGCGCTACGAGACGGCCTGCGACCCGCGACTCAACCGCAGCCAGTCCCTCGACCTGGCGTTCCTCGTGGCCGAGATGTACAGGGACCAGTGATGTACAGGGGCCAGTGACGGGTCCGCCTGTTACCGGGGCAAGGACTGGGGCGCGGATCACACGATCCGCGCCCCACTCCACTTTTGTGCTCCGGACCCGACGGGTAAGGTTAGGTTAGCCTCACCGATCAACGGGGACGGCAGCACAGAACAACCCCGTCGGGAGGTGAACCGCGTGTACGTCTGCAGTTGCTTCGGGATCACCGAGCAGCAGGTCAAGCAGCACGCGGACGGCGGTGCCTGCACTCCCCGCCAGATCGCCTCCGCCTGCAAGGCGGGTACGGACTGCGGCTCCTGTGTGCGCCGCATTCAGGCGATCCTGGGCAGGGGGGCCTGCCCGCGCCGCGATCTCGCCGACCGCGGCGAGTCGGTCCTCGCGGAACTGGACGACGCCGCCTGACGGCAGGCCGACCCCGGGGGCTTCCGACGAATCCCCGTGGCGTCGCGACGCCCCCTAGCTCGGCTGCTCGATCTGCTGCGCGATGTACAGCGCCTCGCCGAGCTTCTCGATCAGGTCCAGCTGTGTGTCCAGGTAGTCGATGTGGTGCTCCTCGTCCGCGAGGATGTCCTCGAAGAGGTTCGCGGACGTGATGTCGCCCTTGGTGCGCATCACCTCGATCCCGCGCTTGAGCCGGTCGATCGCCTCGACCTCGACCTGCCGGTCCGCCTGGAACATCTCGGTGACCGACTGGCCGACACGCACGTGGAAGAGGCGCTGGTAGTTCGGCAGGCCGTCCAGCATGAGGATGCGTTCGGTGATCCTGTCCGCGTGCTTCATCTCGTCGATGGACTCTTCACGCGTGTACTTGGCGAGTTTGGTCCAGCCGTTGTTGTCCTGGATCCGGTAGTGCAGCCAGTACTGGTTGATCGCCGTCAGCTCGCCGGTCAACTGCTCGTTGAGGAATTCGAGGACCTCGGGGTCGCCCTGCATCGCAGAGGCTCCTTCCGCGCGGGGGAACTGGCAGGTTGCGCCGCATGATTCCACTGGCGGAGAAGATCGTCCAGTAAGTGTTCACTTAGTAAGTAAGGGCATGCTTAGTCCATTTTGTGCAGCTCTGGGATGGGCTCGGTCAGGGGCACCACCCCGGGTCTGTCAGGATGGAGTCATGGGTCAGCCGCTGGAACACGAATCGGGAGAAGGGCGCGATCCAGCAGGAGCGGCGCAACCGGAGCTGCCCCCGGGACAGCGGTTGCAACGCGGCTGGCCGGTCACGCACTACGGGCCCGTGCCCAAGTTCCGGCCCGAGCGCTGGGAGTTCCGCGTCTTCGGCGCCACCGCCGACGGCGGCAAGCACTGCTGGAGCCACGAGGAGTTCACGGCCCTCCCGCACACCACCGTCGTGGCCGATCTGCACTGCGTCACGAAGTTCAGCATGCTGGGCGCCGAGTGGGGCGGCATCCCCGCCCGCACCCTCCTGGACCTCGCCCCGCCCGCGGACGATGTCACCCATGTGATGGTGTGGGCCGAGTACGGATTCAGCTCCAACCTCCGGCTGTCCGACTTCGCCGACGAACGCGTCCTGTTCGCCACCCACAAGGACGGCGAACTGCTCACCGCCGAGCACGGCTTCCCGCTGCGCCTGATCGTCCCCCACCTCTACGCCTGGAAGGGCCCCAAGTGGGTCCGCGGCGTGGAGTACATGACCGCCGACCGGCGGGGTTTCTGGGAGGAGCGCGGCTACCACAACATCGGCGATCCCTGGCGGGAACAGCGCTACTCCTACCAGGAGGAGCCCGGGGACGGCCCCGACCTCTGAGGCGTCAGCCGTCGCGCAGCTTCTTCAGCCGTTCCACGTCGGCCGCGTGCCCCTGCTTGCCGCCCGGCGTCTCGATGATCAGCGGCACGCCCGCGGTCGCGGGGTGTGTCATCAGCGCCCGGAACGGATCCTCACCGATGTGGCCGACGCCGATGTTCTCGTGCCGGTCCTTGTGCGCGCCCACCACGTCCTTGGAGTCGTTGGCGTGGATCAGCTTCAGCCGGCCCTCGCCGACCGTGTCCACCAGCAGGTCCAGCGTCTGGTGCATACCGCTCGGGCCGGTCAGGTCGTGCCCGGCGGCGTAGATGTGGCAGGTGTCCAGGCACACGCCGAGCATCGGATGGGCGTCCAGCGCCTCGAAGTACGGGCCGAAGTCCCAGGTTCGCGAGCACAGCGAGGCGCCCTGGCCCGCCGTCGACTCCAGCAGCAGGAACGGGTCGTCGTCATGGGTCAGCTCGTCGAGCAGCGGCAGCAGATGCTCCCGTACCTGCTTCAGCGCCACCGATCGATCCCGGCCGCCGGTCGCGCTGCCGGTGTGCACGACCACGCCCAGCGCCCCGATCTCCCGCCCGCGCCGCAGGGAGTGCCGCAGGGACTCCACGGACCGCTCCACGGTCGCCTCGGTGTGCGAACCGAAGTTGATCAGATAGGGGGCGTGCACGTACGCCGGGATCGACCCCTGCGCGCAGGCCGCGCGGAACGCGTCGTCCTGCTTCGGGTTTCCGGTCGGTGTGGCCCAGCCCCGCGGGTTGGCGACGAAGACCTGGACGGCCTCCGCCTCCAGATCACGGGCGTACGACAGACCGACGGAGTGGAGCCCACCGGCCACGGGGACGTGGCCGCCCACCGGGTTGCGGGAGGGGCCGGACAGCTGACTGTTCACCCGTTCAGGGTGTCATGCGTCCGGCCCTGCCCCGTCCACGGGCTCCCGCCCGCCGTCGTCACCTGATCTCGATGGTGATCGTGGAGCCCTTGGGCGCGGTCTGACCGCCCTCGACGGACTGGCTCTTGACCTCGTCGCCGAAGATGCCGAGCAGGCCGCGGTCCTCGTCGACCTCGAACCCGGCGCCCTCCAGCGCCTGCCTGGCGTCGTCGACGTTGTCACCGACCACGTCCGGGACCTCGATCATCTCGGGACCCTTCGACAGCGTCAGCGTCACCGTGTCGCCCTCGGCCGCGGTGCCGGACGCCGGTGTCTGCCGGACCACCTGGCCCTTGTCGTACTCGGAGGAGTTGACCTGCTCGGTGGCGATCTTCACCTTGAGGCCGGCCTCCGTCAGCTCGGTCCGCGCGTCGGCCTCGTCGGAGCCGGTGACGTCGGGGATGTCGATGGGGGCGCCCTTGCTGACGACCAGCTCGACGGCCGTGCCCGCGCGCACCTTCGTACCGTCGGCCGGGCGGGCGGAGACCACGGAGCCGCGCGGCACGTCCTCGCTGAACTGCCGGGTGACCATGCCCGGTTCCAGCCCGTCGTCCTTCAGCAGTTCCCGCGCCTCGCCCAGCTTCCGGCCCGCCAGGGCGGGCACCCGCACGGTCTCGGGGCCGTCGGAGACGGTGATGCCCACCGCGTCGTTGCCCCGGATGCGCGCCCCGGGCTTCGGGTCGCTGCTGATGATCCGGCCGCGCTCCACGGTGTCGCTGTAGGCGTGCTCGACCTTGCCGAGTTCGAGGCCGGCGTCCCGCAGTCGGTCCTCGGCCTGGTCCTGGGTCTTCGCCAGCAGGGGCGGGACCTCGGTGAACTGGCCGGAGTTGATGTACCAGACGCCGACACCCAGGCCGAGCGCGAGCAGCACGGCGACGACGATCGCCACCGGACCGCGCCGGGATCCCGGGCGGCGCCGGGCCGGCGGGGGAGGCGGCGGGGACGCGAAGCGGCTGGTGCGGTCGAGGGATTCACCGGCCGCCGCGTCGTCCTCGTCGGCCGGCCGCGGGCGCGGCGTGGTCAGGGCGCGCGGAATCACGGTCGTCCGGTCGTCGCCGTTGTCGTGGTCCACCGCGAGCGCCTGCGGCGGCACCGCGTCCAGCTGGTCCTCGCCCAGCCGGCCGCGTCCGTCCCGGACCTGCGCGAGCAGCGCCACCGCGTCGTGCGGGCGCACGGCCGGGGTGCGGGCCGTCGCCGAGGCCACCATCGCGTCCAGCTCGTACGCCATGCCGGGCACGGCCGCCGACGGCGGGGGCACGTCCTCGTGCAGGTGCTTGTAGAGGATCACGGCGGGGGAGTCCCCGTCGTGCGGCTTGTCGCCGGTCAGCATCTCGTACAGCATCACGCCGCACGCGTACACGTCGACACGGGGATCGGCGGTGCCGTCCTCTATCTGCTCCGGGGCGAGGTAGGAGACCGTGCCGAGCACGGTGCCGGTGGTGTTCGTCACCGTGTCGACGGCCCGGACCAGGCCGAAGTCGGCGACCTTGACCCGGCCGTCGTCCCCGATGAGGACGTTCTCGGGCTTCATGTCGCGGTGCACGAACCCGGCGCGGTGCGCCGCGCCCAGTGCGGCCAGCACCGGCTCCAGGATGTCCAGGGCGGCCCGCGGCTGCAGGGCCCCGCGCTCGCGCAGCACGTCCCGCAGGGTGCAGCCCGCGACGTACTCCATCGCCAGATACACGTACGAGCCGTCGGTGCCCTGGTCGAAGACCTGCACCACGTTGGGATGGGCCAGCCGGGCCACGGACTTCGCCTCGCGGATGAACCGCTCGACGAACGAGGCGTCGACCGCGAGCGAGGGGTGCATCACCTTGAGCGCGAGGACCCGGTCGAGCCGGGTGTCCACGGCCCGGTAGACCGTGGCCATCCCGCCGACCGCGATCCGCGCGTCGATGCGATACCGGCCGTCGAGCACCTGCCCGACCAAGGGGTCCTGAAGGGTCGTGTCCACGCAGGCGAGTGTACGAGCCGAGACCGACAGCCCCGTCCCCCCGGCGGTTTCCGGGGCGGGACTGCAGCCGACCTGTGACGTGCCTCCCGGGCCTCGTGCCGTACCCCCGGCCCTACCGGAAAGCGGGCCGCTCCGGATCCAGCACGGCCATGCCCTCGGCCGGCGACGACGCCTCGGCGAAATGCCGCCGCGGGATCCGCCCCGCCCGGTACGCCAGCCGCCCCGCCTCCACGGCGTGCCGCATGGCGTCGGCCATCAGCACGGGCTCCTGCGCCCGCGTCACCGCCGAGGCGAGCATCACACCCGCGCAGCCCAGCTCCATCGCCAGCGCCGCGTCCGAAGCCGTCCCGGCCCCCGCGTCCAGGATCACCGGCACGCGCGCGTGCTCCACGATCAGCTGGAAGTTGTGCGGGTTGCGGATGCCGAGCCCGGAGCCGATCGGGGAGCCCAGCGGCATGATCGCCGCGCAGCCCACGTCCTCCAGCTTCCGCGCCAGCACCGGGTCGTCGTTGGTGTACGGCAGCACCGTGAACCCGTCGTCGACCAGGGTCTCGGCCGCTTCCAGCGTCTCGATCGGGTCCGGCAGTAGCGTGCGCTCGTCTGCGATGACCTCCAGTTTGACGAGGTCGGTGCCGAGCGCCTCGCGCGCGAGGCGGGCCGTGAGGACGGCCTCGCCGGCGGTGAAGCAGCCCGCCGTGTTGGGCAGCACCCGGATGCCGAGCCGGTCCAGGACGGACAGCACCGAGCCGTGCACCGAGGCGTTCACCCGGCGCATCGCGACCGTCGTCAGCTCCGTCCCGGACGCGGCCAGCGACCGCTCCAGCACATCGAGGCTGGGCGCCCCGCCGGTGCCCATGATCAGACGGGACGTGAAGGACGTACCGCCGAGGACGAACGGATCGTCGGCCATGGTCAGCCTCCTTGGACGGCGGTGAGGACTTCCACGCGGTCACCCTCGGAGAGGGGCGTGGAGGACCACTGGGTGCGGGGGACGACCATCTCGTTGAGCGCGGCGGCCACACCCGAGGGCGAGGCGGTGAGCGACCTCACGACGGCGTCGAGAGCCGTGCCGGGTCCGACGTCCCGGGGCTCCCCGTTGACGGAGATGTTCATGCGGGCTGCTCCGAGAGTGCGGTGGCGGGACTGAAGCGCTTCGGGGTGAAGGGGCGGGCCTCCTCGGGGAGTTCGCCCGTCGCCAGGACATGGGCCAGGGCGTCGCCGGTCACGGGTGTGAGCAGGACGCCGTTGCGGTAGTGCCCGGTGGCCAGCAGCAGGCCCTCCAGACCGGTCGGGCCGAGCAGGGGCGCGTTGTCGGGGGACCCGGGGCGAAGGCCGGCCCGGGTCTCGGTGAGCGGCAGCTCGGTGATGCCCGGGACCAGCTCGTGCGCGTCCCGCAGCAGCTCGTACACGCCGCCCGCCGTCACGGTCGTGTCCCAGCCCAGCTCCTCGCTGGTCGCCCCGACGACGAGCTCGCCGCTCGCGCGCGGCACCAGGTAGACGTGGCTGCCGCGCACGACCGCGCGCACGGTCCGGCTCAGGAACGGCCCGTGCCGCTGCGGCATGGTCAGCCGCAGGACCTGCCCCTTCACCGGCCGCACCGGAGGAAGCACGTCCGCAGGGACGCCCGCGAGCCGTCCGCTGAGGCTGCCCCCGGCGAGCACCACCTGCCCGGCGGCCGCCTCCGTCCCGTCGGCCAGGACGGCGCCCGCGGCCCGTTCCCGGACGACGGTGAGCCGCTTTGCCCACGTGCGGTGGAAGACCACACCCGTCCGCTCACACGCGGCGACCAGCGCCCCGGCCAGCCGCCGGGGGTCGATCTGATGATCCCCGTCGACCCGCAGCCCCCCGCGCACCCCCGGCGCGAGCATCGGCTCCAGGCGCCGGCACTCGCGCCCCGACAGCCACTGCGACTCCAGCCCCGACTGCTGCTGCAGGGCGTGCAGTTCGCGCAGGTGGGCCCGGTCGTCGGCGTCCAGCGCCACGGCGAGCGTGCCGCACCGGCGGTAGCCGAGGTCCCGGCCGGTCAGCTCGGTGAGCTCGGCTGCGAAGTCCGGGTAACGCCGGGCGGAGGCGAGGTTCAGGCCGAGCAGGGTCTGTTCGCCGTAGTGCAGTTCCGTGACGGCGGCCAGCATCCCGGCGGCCACCTGTGCGGCTCCGCCTCCCGGCTCGGGGTCCACGAGGGCCGTGGCGAACCCGCGTTGCGCGGCCCGCCAGGCCGTGACCAGGCCGATGATCCCGCCCCCGATGACCAGGACGTCCGACGACACGGACGTTGATGTGGACGTAGGCGACATGGGCGTCCAGCCCCTCCCTTCGCCGGCATGACCCGGATCAGGTTCGTACGGTCGGAGGCCGCCAGCCTCCCTCTCAGCCCGGTGCGTCCGGGCTCCCGCGAGTGCTTTACGTTGGCCACCCTAGCCCGATGCCCTGTCCCGCAGTAAGGGAGCCTCGTCCCATGGCCCGATCTCTCGACGGTCTCGTCCTCGCCCCGGTCGCCGACCAGGCCCCGGGCCAGGTGGGCACCCGCACCCGGTTCACCTATCACGAGCGGCAGGGCGAGATCTGGGCCGAGTACACCGGCGGCGACGTCGTACGCGGGCACCTCGTGGGTACCCGGGAAGGTGACCGGCTGGACTTCCGCTACGTCCAGCTCAAGCAGGACGGCACCACGTCCTCCGGGCACTGCGTCTCCTCGGTCGTGGAGCTGCCCGACGGGCGGGTGCGGCTGGAGGAGACCTGGGAATGGGAGTCCCAGCGGGGCAACGGCACGAGCGTTGTGGAGCAGGTCACGGCGCATGAGCACTGACTGACAAAGCGTCAGGTGTCTATGGTGATCAGGTGAGCGAGCAGACGCAGGGACCAGGTTCGTCCGCGCCGCGGCGCGTCGTCGTGGCGGGCGCGGGCATGGCCGGGGTGCAGACCGCCGTGGCGCTGCGCGAGCAGGGCTTCACCGGTGACGTGATCCTGATCGGCGCCGAACCCCACCAGCCCTACGACCGGCCCCCGTTGTCCAAGGCCGTCCTGCTCGGCAAGTCCGAGGGCTCCGCCTTCGACGTCGACTTCGAAGCCCTCGGCATCGAACTGCGGCTCGGCTGCGAGGTGCTGGGCCTGCGCCCCGCCGCGCACGAGCTGGACACCGAGGACGGACCCGTGCCGTACGACGTCCTGGTCGTCGCGACGGGAGCGGAACCCGTCCGGCTGCCCGGCACCGAGGGCGTGCCGGGCGTGCATCTGCTGCGCACCCTGGACGACGCCGAGCGGCTGCGGCCCGTGCTGGCCCGCCAGCACGACATCGTGGTCGTCGGCGCGGGCTGGATCGGCGCGGAGTTCGCCACGGCCGCCCGCGAGGCGGGCTGCGCGGTGACCGTGGTGGAGGCGGCGGAACGGCCGCTCGCCGGGGCGCTGCCCGCCGAGGTCGCCGCCCCGATGGCCGGCTGGTACGCCGACGCGGGGGCGGACCTGCGCACGCACGCGCGCGTGGAGCGCGTCGAACCCGGTGCCGTCGTCCTCGACGACGGCTCGCGGCTGCCCGCGGGCGCGGTCGTCGTCGGCATCGGCGCCCGCCCCGCCACGGCCTGGCTGGCCGGCTCCGGGATCGCGCTGGGCACCCAGGGCGAGATCGTGGCCGACGAGCACCTGCGCACGGCCGTGCCGGACGTGTACGCGGTGGGCGACTGCGCCTCCTTCCCCTCCGGGCGCTACGGTGAGCGCCTGCTGATCCACCATTGGGACAACGCGCTCCAGGGGCCGCGCACGGTCGCCGTGAACATCGTCGGCGGGGCCACCGGGGAGCCGTCGGCGGTGTACGACCCGGTGCCGTACTTCTGGTCCGAGCAGTTCGGGCGGTTCGTCCAGTACGCGGGGCACCACGCGGCCGCGGACACGACCCTGTGGCGGGGCGACCCCTCCGGTCCGGCCTGGACGGTCTGCTGGCTGCGGGGCGAGCAGCTGGTCGCGCTGCTGGCGGTGGGCCGGCCCCGGGACCTGGCGCAGGGCCGCCGCCTGATCGAGTCGGGCACGCCGATGAATCCGGTGCTGCTGGCGGATCCGGCCAGGCCCATGAAGGCGGCGACGGCCTAGACGGCCCCGCCCGGGGGAGGGCCGCGGTGCGGTGCCGCAGGGAGCGGCGCGTCCGCCCGGGTGGACCGCCCGGCTTCCGACTGTCAGTGGCAAATGGCAGGCTGGTTTCCGTGACCGAGATTGACGCAAAGATCGATGCTCTCGTCCCCGCCTGGCTCACCCTCCCCGACATCGCCGAACAGCTCGGCGTCGAGGTGACGCGTGTGCGGCAGCTGGTCAAGGACGGCCAGCTCATCGCCGTACGCCGAGGTGAGAACCGCGCACTGCACGTCCCCGCCGCCTTCATCGACGGGGACAAGGTCGTCAAGGGCCTGTCCGGGACCCTGACACTGCTGCGGGACGACGGCTTCACGGACGAAGAGATGCTGGAGTGGCTCTTCACCCCGGACCCCAGCCTGCCCGGCACCCCCGCGCAGGCGCTCAGCGAGAATCGCGGCACGGAGGTGAAGCGCCGCGCCCAGGCGCTCGCGGTCTGACCCGGCCGCGACGGGACAACCGTCCGGTGCCGTGTGAGCGGGGCCGGACCTGAACAACCGCCCGATGTGGGGGCCGTGATCCGAGGGGTCACGGCCCGGGGTGGCGCACGCCCGGTGGGGGTCTGCGGCCGCGGGCGGGCGCAGGCGTAAGGTGCCCGGGGCGACGTGGCGAGCCCAGGTGCGTCCCGCGTCGTACACCTGCGCACGCCGCCCACGCGGGTCCGCCCGCACGCCACCGACATCCAGGGGGACACACACGCATGACCGGCACCGCCGCCGCCACCGCACGGGCCCAGCTCGCCGACGCCCGGGTCTACCTCTGCACCGACGCGCGCAAGCGGCAGGGCGACCTGCCGGAGTTCCTCGACGCCGTGCTGGCCGGCGGGGTCGACATCGTGCAGCTGCGGGACAAGGGCATGGAGGCCGGTGAGGAACTGGAGCACCTGGCCGTCCTCGCCGAGGCCTGCGCCCGGCACGGCAAGCTCCTCGCGGTCAACGACCGTGCGGACGTCGCCCACGCCGCCGGATCCGACGTGCTGCACCTCGGCCAGGGCGACCTCCCCGTCCCCGCGGCCCGAGCCCTCCTCGGCGACGACGTCCTGATCGGCCGCTCCACCCACGCCGAGTCCGAGGCCGCGGCGGCCGCCGTCCAGCCGGGCGTGGACTACTTCTGCACCGGTCCGTGCTGGCCGACCCCCACCAAGCCCGGCCGTCACGCCCCCGGCCTGGACCTCGTCCGGTACACGGCAGGTCTCGGCACCGACCGCCCCTGGTTCGCCATCGGCGGCATCGACCTCTCCAACCTCGACCAGGTCCTCCAGGCCGGGGCCCGGCGGGTCGTCGTCGTACGGGCGATCACCGAGGCCGACGACCCGGGGGCCGCTGCGGCCGAGTTCGCCGAGCGGCTGCGGGAGGCGTAGTTACGACGGTTTGTCCAAGGGATGGACAACAAGCGGACAATCCCGACAAATGTCGGTCTGCGGTTGGGGGACCGACGGCCCCTGGCTAACCTGCCGGTATGGCCCTCGGCACCGCATCCATCAGGTCGGACCACGCGCGCACCGTCCGCGACATGCTCGCGGCCGGCAAGACGACGTACTCGTTCGAGTTCTACGCCCCCAAGACCCCGAAGGGCGAGCGGAACCTGTGGAACGCGCTGCGCCGGGTCGAGGCGGTGGCACCCGACTTCGTCTCCGTGACCTACGGCGCGGGCGGTTCCACCCGCGCGGGCACGGTCAAGGCGACCGAGGCGATCGCCTCCGACACCACCCTCACCCCGATCGCCCACCTCACCGCGGTCGACCATTCGGTGGCCGACCTGCGCAACATCATCGGCCAGTACGCCGACGCCGGGATCCGCAACATGCTCGCCCTGCGCGGCGACCCGCCCGGCGACCCGATGGGCGAGTGGGTGCCGCATCCGCGGGGCCTCGCCTACGCCGCCGAACTCGTCGAACTGATCAAGGCCTCCGGCGACTTCTGCGTGGGCGTCGCCGCCTTCCCGGCGATGCACCCGCGCTCCTGCGACTGGGACACCGACGTCCGCCACTTCGTCGACAAGTGCCGGGCGGGCGCGGACTACGCCATCACGCAGATGTTCTTCCAGCCCGAGGACTACCTCCGGCTGCGCGACCGGGTCTCGGCCGCCGGCTGCGACACCCCGATCATTCCCGAGGTCATGCCGATCGCGAGCGTGAAGACGCTGGAGCGGATCGGGTCCCTCACCAACGCCGCGTTCCCGGCTGCCCTGAAAGAGCGGATCCTCAGAGCAAAAGACGATCCGGCCGCTGTACGCTCCATTGGGATCGAATTCGCCACGGAGTTCTGTGCGCGGCTGCTCGACGAGGGCGTGCCCGGCTTGCACTTCATCACGCTCAACAACTCCACCGCGACACTGGAGATCTACGAGAACCTGGGCCTGCACCAGTCATCGCAGGCCTAGACCGTTCGCACCGGTATACGACACACTGCGTAGCGGCCACTGTGAGAGGGGCGTACATGGGCTGGGCGGTCCTCTACATCGCGTTCGGCATCGTCGCGCTGTGGCTGCTGGGCGAGGTGCTGTTGCAGTACAAGGCGCGGCTGCGCTGGCGCCTGCTGGCCTTCGCCGGGTTCCTCGGCGTCGTCGTCGGTGTCCTGATCCCGTCGGTCGTCGTGATCGGACTGGGCGCGGCCGCCTTCGCGGTCGGGCAGACCTACGTCACCCTGTCGTTCCGCAGCGGCTTCGCGGCCGGCTGGGCGATGAACGCGCCCGCGCTGGGCGGCAGCAAGCGCCGCCGCGGTGAGCGCGCCCGCCAGGAGCCGACCCTGGAGGTGTCCGGGCTCGAGGCCGAGGACGGCTACGACGACGGTGCGGCCGCCTACCGCCGCGACCCCGCCCCCCACGGCGTGGACGACGACTACGACGGGGACGACGTCTTCACCCCCGCCCGCCCGGCGCAGCCGGCCTCCGCCGAGACCACGGCCGTCTACGAGCCCCAGCCCATGCCCGAGGACAGCGGCTCGTACGGCGTCTACGACACCGGGTACCAGGCCGGCGGACAGCAGACCCACGACCAGTACGCCGCCCAGGCCGCCGACCAGTCCTACGCCTACGACTACTCCGGCTACGGGCAGCAGCAGGGCTACGACGCCACCGGTCAGCAGCAGTACGCCGCCTACTCCGACCCGTACATCGGCTCGTCGACCTACGGCCAGGGTTCGTACGACGGCACCTACGGCGACCAGCAGTACTACGGCCAGCAGGTGTACGGCCAGGACCAGTACGCCGGCACCTACGGCGGCGAGACCTCGCCCGGCGGGGTGTGGGTCCCGCAGCAGCGCAACACCGACGAGCACGGGCAGGAACTGCCGCCCGAGCAGCAGCCGTACCCCTATCACGGGGGCGGGCAGCAGCCGCAGGGCAACGGCTTCGACGAGCAGTACCGTTTCTGAGGACTGACCCGGCCCGGCCGCGGCGGAGCGCTCACTGCGAGCCGCGGAACTCCGGCCCCTCCACGATCAGCCCCGCCACCAGCGCGCCCGACATCCCCGCGTGCGGCAGCCCGCCGCCGGGGTGAGCCCAGCCGCCCACGGCGAACAGACCCGGCACCCGCGTGCCGTTGGCCGGATGCAGCAGCCGCCCGCCGCCCGCCGCGAGGGCCGGCACGGGTACCGCTCCGCCCTCCGCGCCCGTCGCGTCCGCGATGTCGTCCGGGGTGTTCACCTCGTGCCAGAGGAGACGGTCGCGCAGACCGGGGACGGCACGCTCGGCGGCGGTGATCATGCGGTCGGCGAGGTCGTCGTGGGACCGGCCGGGACGCGCGGGCACCACCGTCGTGAGGGTGACCGCCTCGTGGCCGGCCGGGGCCGGGCCCTGGTCGTCGGGCCGCAGGACCGTGACCGTGGGGCTGGAGGTCCCGGCCGCAGTGCCGAACAGGGCTTCCAGCTCGGCCTCGCGGTCCTGGGCGTGCACCACCGTGCGGTGTGCCGTGCCCTCGGGGCGGACGCCGCGCAGGGCCAGCAGGACCGTCAGCCGGGAGGCCGCGGCCGGCTGCGGCGGCACCTCGCCGTCCCCCCGTACGACGGTGCCCGCCGTCATCCGGGCCAGTGCGCCGGGCGTGACCCCGGCGACCACGAAGTCCGCCTCCGCCACCGACCCGTCGGCGAGCCGCACTCCCGACGCCCGGCCGTCCTTCTCCAGCACGCCGGTGACGTCGGCGCCGAAGTGGAACTCGACCTTGCGGGCGAGACACCGCTCATGGACGGCCCGCGCCAGCTCGCGCAGCCCGCCGCGCACGTACCAGGTGCCGAAGGCGTGCTCCATGTACGGCAGTACGGCCGCGCTCGCCGGGGTGAGCCGGGGGTCCAGGCCGTGGCCGAGGGCATGACTCTCCAGGAGGGCCGTCAGCCGGGGGTCGCGCAGCTCCCAGGCGCCGATCTCGGCGAGGGTCCCGGCCCGCCGGGTGCGCAGCAGCCGCTTGTGGGGCACCGACGGGTAGGGCTCGCGCTCGGCCAGCACCCGCCAGTTCGGCCACAGCGGCTCCTCCAGCAGCGGCCGGCGGGTCCGGTCCCAGGCCTCGCGGGCCCGGACCAGGAAGTCGCCCCAGCGCTTCCCGGCGCCCGCGCCGAGCGCCTCGTCCAGGGCGGCGACGACACCCGCGCGCGAGGCGTTCGGCAGCGACACCTCGGTGCCGTCCGCGAACACGTGCCGGGCCGAGGGGTCGACCTGGACCAGTTCGACGCAGGACTCCAGCGGCTCCTTGCCGGTCTTCACGAACAGATCGCGGTACACGGCGGGCAGCGGCAGCAGAGCGGGGCCGGTGTCGAAGGAGAACCCGTCACGCTCGAAGCGGCGCAGAGCTCCGCCGTAGGTGTCCGTCCGCTCGTACACCGCCACCCGGTGGCCCGCGACGGCCAGCCGGGCAGCAGCCGTCAGCGCGCCCATCCCGGCGCCGATCACCGCAATCCGTGCCATGCCGGCGACTTTATCGGCCCCCGCCGACAGCCCCGGCCCGCGGGCTGCCGAGTACGGGCGCGGACGTCGTCGTGACCAGGCGGCCACGGGCCGCGTGGGGCTCCGTGCGCAGGACTGAGTACGCGTACCTAGCCGGGGAGTTGAGTACGTGCGCGGATGGGGGCCGACCTGCGCTGACGAGAGAGTGGAGGCACGGAGAGGGGCACGGCTCCGGCACCGGCGACACGGGGCGCCGGAACGGAGCCGGCCCGCGATCCGCTCCTTCCGCCGACGGTGTCGGCGGGAGCGAGACACGGGGGAGAACCGGGCAACCGGGAAAAACCGGGGGACGACCGCACGGGGGTCCTGCGGGGGACGCACGGGGGAGCAGGAGAAGGAAACGGGGGAGTGGGGAAGGCGCCGGTTCGAGGTGGCCCGCGGGGGACGCGGCCACACCGGACCGGCGCCTTCACGTGTGCGGAGTGGGTGCGCTCAGCGGCAGCCGCTGACCCGCCCCTGGAGGAGCCGGGACAGCGCCGCGTGGACGTCGTCCAGGGAGCGTTCCGCCTGGAACGACTTCCAGTCCAGAGCGGCCACCAGCACCATGCCGACCAGCGCGGACGCCGTCAGCGAGATGTCGATCTCCTTGCTGAACTCCCCGCCCGCCACACCGTCGCGCAGCACGTCCTCCACGACGGCGACGGCCTGCTGCCGGACCACCATCAGCGTGGACTGCCAGGTCCGGTTGGTGCGCCACAACTCGGCCACGTACAGCTGCGTGAAGGCCGGGTAGCGGTCGATGAAGACCAGCCCCGCGCGGATCATCGCGTCCAGGGCGTCGACCTTGCTGCCGCCCTCGGCCGCGGTCCGCTCGGCCGCCTCCCGCAAGGAGGCGGTCAGCAGACCCACCCCGTGCCGCAGCAGCTCCTCGAAGAGGACGGACTTGCTCGCGAAGTTGTAATAGACCGTGCCCTTCGCGACCCCGGCACGCTCGGCGATCTCGTCCACGGTCGTGGCGGAGAACCCCTGCTCGGCGATGAGCGTGACGGCCGCCTCGTAGAGCTTCTGCCGGGTGGCCTCGCGGCGCGTGCTGCCGCCCGACGCGGCACTGCTGCTTTCCATGGCCCCGATTGTCACAGGAACCCTCCCGGTGGAAGCGACGGTGGGGCTCACAGGCTCAGCTCCGGGTGCAGCCGGTCCAGCGTCCACACCTGGCGCCGGCGGGCCGCCACGGCGGTCAGCGCGAGGGCGCCCGCGGTGAACGCCGTCAGCACCACGCACGCCTGTCCCACCGGTTCGAGTCCACCGCCGGTGATGAGCCGCCTGAGGGCCTCGACGACATAGCTCATCGGAAGGAACGGGTGGAGGGCGTTGAAGAACCCCGGACTGGTCTGGACGGGGTACGTGCCACCCGCCGAGGTCAGCTGGAGCATCAGCAGCGCGAGGACGAGGATCCGGCCCGCCGCCCCGAAGCGTGCGTTAAGCCATTGCACGATCGCCGCGAAGCACGCCGTCACCAGGAACAGGAAGCCCACCGTCCCGGCCGCTCGGGCCATCTGCAGGCCGATCGCCCAGTGCAGCACCGACATCAGCGCCACCGTCTGCAGCACCCCGATCGCCACCACCGGCAGCCAGCCCGCCAGCGCCACCCGCCACGCCGGCGCCCCCGCGGCGAGCGCCCGCCGGTTCATGGGCGCGATCAGCATGTACGCCACCATCGCACCCACCCACAGGGAGAGCGGGATGAAGTACGGGGCGAAGCCGGTGCCGTAGTTGGGCGCCTTGTGCAGGTCCTGGGAGGCGAGCCGCACGGGGTCGGCCATGACCTCGGTGCGCCGGTCGCGGTCCTGCTCGTCGTAGTCGGGGATCTTCTGAGCCCCGTCGTGCAGGCCGCCGGCGAGTTTCCCGGAGCCGTCGACGAGCTTGTAGATCCCGCCGTTGAGGTCGTCCGCGCCGGTCTTCAGCTTGCCGAGGCCCTTGTCCAGGCCGACGGCACCGGTCTTGGCGGTGCCGATCCCCTTGTGCAGCTTCTTCGCACCGGCGGCGACCTCGGCCGCGCCGTCGTTCAGCGCGTTGATCTTCTTGACGGCGTCGGTCAGGTCCTCGGAGAGGTGCGGTGCGCGGTTCGCGAGCGCCTGGGACTGCTTCTGCAGGGTGGCCAGGTTCTTGTCGAGCTTGTCCAGGTCGCCGTCCTGGTCCGCGATCAGCGTGTTGAGGTCGTCCGCGATGAGGGTCACGTCGGCGGCGGCGTCCTTGGCCTTCTTCAGATCGGAGCAGGCCGCGTCCGGCAGGACCGGATCGTCGCAGCGCCGGGCGTAGACGTCGGTCAGCGTCCCGGACGCCGCGCGGGCACCCTTGGCGGCGGTCGGGGCCGTCTTCACCAGGGTGTCCAGGTGCTTGCGGATCACCCCGGAGGAGTCGGCGACCAGCTGGGCGGTGTCACCGATGGTCTTCTCGTTGCCCTTGAGGAAGGGGCCGACCTTGTCGGCGGTGCCGTTGACCCGGTCGGCGAGCTTCTGCGTACCCTCCGCGATCCGCTTCGAGCCGTCCTCCAGGTCGCCCGCGCCGGTGTGGAGCTTCTTCAGGCCGGTGGCGAGCTTGCCGCTGCCGCCCTTGGCGTCCTTCAGGCCGTCGGCGAGGTCCTTGGAACCCTTCTCGGCCTTGCCGATGCCGCCGTTGAGCCGGTCGGCCCCCTTCGCCGCCTTCACGGTCTTGCCGTGGATGTCGGAGAACGACACGAAGATCTTGTCCAGGAAGGACCGGGACGTCTTCGTGGACGCCGCCTGCCGCACCTCGCTGAAGACCGTCCGGGAGATCTGCCCGACGATGTAGTTGTTCGCGTCGTTCGTGCGCACCTGGAGGGCGCCGGTCTCCGGGGCGTTCCCCGAACTGGAGGCGATCCGCTCGCTGAAGTCGGCGGGCAGGGTGAGCGACAGGTAGTAGCTGCCGTCCTCGACGCCCCTGCGGGCCTCGGCGGCGCTCACCTCCCGCCAGTCGAAGGTCTTGCTGTCGCGCAGGCCCTTCGTGATGTCGTCACCCGCCGTGATCTTCTTGCCGTCGGCGGTCGCACCCTTGTCGTCGTTCACCAGCGCCACCGGGATCTTGTCCAGACGGCCGTACGGGTCCCAGAACGACCACAGGTACAGCGCGCCGTAGAGCAGCGGCAGCACCAGCAGTGCGACCAGCGCGGCGCGCGGCAGCTTCCCCCGCCCGAAGCGGCGCAGCTCAAGCGCGGCGAGTTTCGGCGACCGCATCGGCCTTCCCCTCTCCCTGACCGGCCTCGTCGGCCTCGTCGGCTTCGTCGGCTTCGTCCGCCCGGTCCGCAGCGTCCTCGTGGTCGGCGTGGTCTGTCCGGCCTCCCCGGTCCGCCGCGTCCTCGTGCTCTGCGTGGTCCGCTTGGTCCGCGTGGTCTGCCCGGGCTGCCTGCCCGGTCTCGTCCGCCCGGCGGGTCAGGCCGGCTTCGGCTTCCCGCTCCTCGGCGCTCTGCGCGGTGGAGACCCTCACGGCGCCCTCGGGGGCCTCGCTGCACACCGCCACGACCGTCGTCCCGGCGTCGGCCAGGGACCTGAGCAGCGCCCGGACCTCCTCGCGCTCGCCGTCCGACAGCTTGAGGTCGGCGTCGTCGACGCCGAGCAGCCGGGGTTCGCCGACCAGGGCGAGGGCGATCGACAACCGCAGCGCCTCCAGGCGCTCCAGGTCCCGTACCGCCGTGCGCGGCCCCTTGGGCAGGGCCTCCAGGTCGAGCCCGGCGGCTTCGAGCGCGGCGTTCACGCGCCGCCCGGCCTCGGCCGCCCGCTCGCCACGGGGCCGCAGCAGTGCGCGCAGCGAGGCGCCGAACCGCCGCTGGAGCAGTGCCCGCTCGTGCAGGTGCTCGCCCACGGTCAGCGCCGGGTCGAGGTCGGTGACCCCCGGGACGTGCGCCAGCGCGCTGATACCGCGCACGGCCGCCATCTGCTTGGGCAGCCTCGCGTCGCCCACGACGGCCGTGCCCTGCGAGACCTTCATCCGGCCCGTCAGCGCGAGCAGCAGGCACGTCCGGCCCGTCCCGGACGGACCCACCACCGCGACGAGCGCCCCCGGCTCCGCGTCGACCGAGATCCCGCGGACCGCCCACCCCCGTGGCCCCTTGATCCCGAGGCCGTCGGCGACGATCCGCACCCCTCCTGCCTGTTCCCCCACGCGCTTCCCCTGAAATTGAACTGACTGGTCAGTGCAAAAACTACTCCGAACCTTCGAACGAAGCAAAACGGCAGGTCAGAACGGATTGTCAGTGCCATACCTCACGATGGGTCACATACGGCACTCCGTGACGTGACGTGCCGTCAACTGACGACAGGAGGTTCGTCATGGCCAGCTATCACGCAGCAGCCGCCCGCCGGCGCCGCGCCACCGGCCCTGCCCCCTCACTGACCGGCCCGGCGAGCGACGTGCACCCCGTGCTCCGCCGGGCCACGGCCCCGCCCGCCGCCCTCGACCTGCTCGCCCAGGCACGCGCGAGCCTCGACGAGGCCACCGCTCTGGAAACACCGAACGAGCGCTACGCGACGGCCCACCTCGCCGCCCTGCGCACCGCCGCCGCGGTGCTCGCCGCCCGCGGACGCCCGGAGACCTCGCCCCGGGCGCGGGCCAAGATCCGGAGCGCCTGGGAAGTGCTCCCCGAGATCGCCCCCGAGCTGACCGAGTGGAGCGCGCTGTTCGCCGCCGGTGCCCGGCGCCGCGCCCGGGCCGAGGCCGGCATCCAGGGCGCGGCCACCGGCCGGGACGCCGACGACCTGATACGCGACGTGGCGATGTTCCTGCGCCTCGTCGAGCGGATGCTGGTCCTGCAGCCGGTCCTCCCGCAGCCCCGCCCGGGCCAGGACCAGCCGGAGGGGCCCCGCGAGGGGAGCGGCATGCCGGACGCGGGCTGACCGCGGCCCGGGCCCGCCCGGCCCGCGTGGCATCCCGGGACCGGGGCATCCGGACGCGGCGGCCGAGGCAATAGGGTGGGGGACGCCTGAAGTCTTCCCTCCCCGTGGCCGGGGCCGGGGGGACGCCCCGTTCGCGCCGCCGTGCAAGAGGCGGTGCCGCGCCGAGGAGTCAACTGACGTGTCGGACCCGATGCGCCCCCGCGCCTCACTCCGTACCGCCGTGGTCTGGGAGGTCCTCCAGGACGCCCTGGACCGCCGGGTCAAGGCCACGGGTCGGGAGTCGCTGGACGTCCTCGACACCGGAGGCGGCAGCGGCAACTTCGCCGTGCCCGTCGCCCGCCTCGGCCACCGGGTCACCGTCGTCGACCCCAGCCCCAACGCGCTGTTCGCCCTGGAGCGCCGCGCCGCAGAAGCCGGTGTCGCCGACCGCGTCAAGGGCGTCCAGGGCGACGCCCACGGCCTCTTCGACGTGGCCGAGCGCGGTGCCTACGACGCGGTGCTGTGCCACGGCGTCCTGGAATACGTGGACGACCCGGCCGAGGGCGTCCGCAACGTGGTCGCGGCCCTGCGCCCGGAAGGCGTCCTCAGCCTGCTCGCCGCCGGGCTGGGCGGTGCCGTGCTGGCCCGTGCCCTCGCCGGGCACTTCAAGGAGGCCCTCCAGGCGCTCGACGACCCGAACGGACGATGGGGCACGGGTGACCCCGTACCGCGCCGTTTCACCGTCGAGCAGCTCACGGAACTGGTCGAGGGCGCGGGCCTGAGCGTCGGTGCCGTGCACGGCGTGCGGGTCTTCGCCGACCTCGTGCCGGGCGTCCTCGTGGACACCGAGCCAGGAGCCCTGGAAGCGCTGCTGAAGCTGGAGGAGGCCGCGGCCGAGCTCCCCGCGTTCCACTCGGTGGCCACCCAGCTGCACGTCCTGGGCGAGACCGGCGGGGCCTCTGGGACCGGTGGGACTGGTGGGGCCGGCGAGGCCGATGAGGCGGCCGGGGCCTGAGCCCACCCCTGAGGCACCACCGCTGATCAGCGCCTTGGCTGCGCATGGAGTACGCCACAGGCCCCCCGAATGGGGGCGGCGCGCCGTATGATCGAGGGAGACCGTTCCGGCATGACGGATCGGCCGCCGGGGAATGGAAGCCTCAGCGAGCCGGGACGCCCATGGCGGGTTCCGGTTGGTCAATTGGCGCAGAGGGGCGGGTTTCACGGGGGCGATTCCCTGCCTATCCTGAAGGGACCCCCCGGGTCGCCCCGGCGACTGCACGATGAGGAGGACTCCGTGCCGCTCTCGGAGCACGAGCAGCGCATGCTCGAGCAAATGGAGCGAGCGCTGTACGCCGAAGATCCCAAGTTCGCGACAGCGCTTGAGGGAAGCGGGCTGCGCACGTACACCCGGCGACGGGTCTACCAGGCGGTCGCGGGCTTCCTCGTAGGTATCGCGCTCCTCATGGCCGGAATGGTCGCCAAGCAGGTCTGGCTCAGCGTCGTGGGCTTCCTCGTCATGCTGGGCTGTGCGGTGCTCGCCGTGACCGGCTGGCGCAAGGCTCCCAAGCCGGGTGAGCAGGCGGCCGGTGCCGCCGGGCCCCAGGCGCGTCGACAGGGCCGGCAGCGCCGCTCCGTCATGGACCGCATCGAGCAGCGCTGGCAGAAGCGCCGCGACGAACAGGGCGGGCATTAGCCTCCCCCGCGCAGCCGCGCCATGCCCGATAGAAAACCCAGGTCCCCGATGAACATGCAGGTCAGGGGGTGACCACCGACCCGGTGGTCACCCCCTGACGTTTGCCCATTCCGCTGTTTCGGCCCTGCCGGGTCCTCAGCGCTGCCGGGCCCTCAGCCCTGCCGGGCCCTCAGTCCTGCCGGGTTCTCGGCCCTGCCGGGTCCTCAGCCTTGCTGACCCGACGTCTTCCGCCAGGTCGGACGCAGTGCCACGGCGCGCTCGCGGACCCTCGTCCCCCAGGCCGACAGCGCCCACACCACCCGCGCGGTGGAGCGGGGAGCGACCAGCGCGCGGAGCCTGGCCGGGCGGCCGGCTGCCGCGCCGAGCCCCGCCGCGGCACGACGGACGTCCTCCGTGAGACCGGCCACCGGGCGGGGGTGCGGGGCGTACAGGACCTGCTCCACCGCGTTCGCCACCCGGTGCACCGAGGCCGCGGCCGTCGCGTCGAGATCGCCGAGGCGGACCATCCGGGCCGCCGCCTTGCGCGGCGTCTGCGACTCGTCCGGCGCGATGCCGAAGTCCCACGCCGTGTCGGTCAGCTCCTGCCATACGGCCAGGGTGTGCGGCACCGTGTCCGCCTCGCCCCGGCCGTGAGCGCCGAGCCGGGCCGAGCGGGTCCGCAGCCGCCACAGCATCGGTGCCAGCGGGAGCGCCAGGACGGCGAGGCCGGCCAGGCCCCACACCAGGAACGCGTACCACTTGGGGCCGCCGTCGTCCGTGGGCAGTGCCGCCTGCGGCGATTCACTCGCGCAGCCACCGTCCAGCTTCTTCTGCTCCGGCGTGCAGGTCTCGCTCGCCGAGGGCGTCGCGGACGGCGCGGTGGACGCCGACTGGGAGGGACGGGCGTCGTCCGGGACCGAACTGCCCGGGTTGTCGGGCTGGGTGTACGACGGTATCGAGCCGCGGTTGGGAGTCGGCTCGAAGCGGGTCCACCCCACGCCCTCGAAGTACAGCTCGGGCCAGGCGTGCGCGTCCCGCAGCCCCACCGACACGGAGCCGTCCGCCTGCGGAGAGCCGGGAGCGAAGCCCACCGCCACCCGGGCCGGTATGCCCAGTGAGCGGGCCATCGCCGCCATCGAGAAGGAGAAGTGCACGCAGAAGCCCTGCTTGTCCTTCAGGAAGCGGGCGATCGCCTGCGAGCCGCTGCCCACCTGCACCTGCGTGTCGTACTGGAAGCCGCCGTTCACGGCGAACCAGTCCTGGAGCTTGACCGCCTGGTCGTACGGGTTGGCCGCGCCCGCGGTGACCTTGCGGGCGGTGCGGGACACCACCGACGGCAGGGAATCGGGGAGCTCCGTGAACGCGCGCTCGACGTCCGCGGGCGCCGGTCCGGCCGAAGCCAGCTGTTCCGCCGTCGGACGCACGTCCAGGCTCTTGACCTGGTATGTCAGGCCCCGCGTGTTCTGCCCGTGATCGCCGACCAGCGTCATGCCCTGCGGCTCGTACCGCCAGTTGCCGCTGATGCGCACGCCGCTCGGCGGGTACGGCATGGGCAGCCAGTCCTGGGCGTACCAGTCGGCCGCCGTGATCGCGGTGTCGAATTCCGTGCGCTTGACGTCCGGGCTCAGGCCCACCGGGTCCGGGAAGGTGCCGTCGGGGACGGCGGTGATGGACCGCCGGGACGGCTTCCACGTGGTGCCGTCGAAGTCGTCGAGGGACACGATCCGCAGATACAGGTCCGAGACGTCTTTCGCCTTGGTCCGAACGGACAGGACCTGCTGGTCCTCGTCCGCGTTGAGGCTGTCCCGCAGGGAGACCAGCGGGTTCACGGCGGAGATGGTGCCCCCGCCGCCGGAACCGCCGCCCGCGCCCGCCCCCACCGAGTCCAGCAGGCCGCCGTTCATCGTGGGCAGGGCGAGCGGTACCACCAGGGCGATACCCAACGCGACCACGCCGATGCGCCGGCCGGTGCGGACCGGGGCGACCACGCCGCTCGACTCCCCGCCCGCCGTGCGCCGGTCGCCGCCGAAGACGCGCCCCCACTGCGAGAGCCGGTCCCGTCCCTCGGCCAGCAGCAGCATCAGATAGCCGGCCGCAGCCACCAGGAACCAGAGCCAGTCCGAGCCCCCGTCCGACAGCCCCGCCGCCACCGAGTACAGGGCGAGCAGGGGCAGCCCGGCCGGAGCGGCGCTGCGGAAGGTCACCGCGAGGGTGTCCACCAGCAGTCCGATGACCAGGACCCCGGCCAGCAGCATCAGCCGGATTCCGTCGGACTCCAGGGGAGCCGGGATGGCGTACCGGGCGATGTCGTCACCGCCCTGCCGGAGCAGCAACGCGAACCGGTCGAAGGCCTGAGGCCCGGGAATCACCCCGGCCGCCGCCTGCTCACGGGCGAACATGAAGGTCAGCAGGGCAACGGTGACCACGGCCTGTGCCGCCACCGTCAGCGGCCGGGCCAGCGGCACCCTGCGGGCGACGGCTCCCACGCCCGACTGAAGCGCCAGCAGGAAGGCCGCCTGCACGATCCACGTGGCCGGTCTGACGAGGGGCAACAGGGCGCACGCGGCCATCAGCGTGGCCGCCCAGGAGCCCAGGGTCAGTCGTACCCGCCCGCTCATCACGGTCCCTCCCCGCCGCTCGCGGCGGCCACGCCCCTGCGCTCCCGGTCGGCCAGCCGCCACAGCTCGTCCATGGCGGCGCCACGCGGCACGCGCAGGGCCGTCCAGCCCGCCTCGCGCAGCATCCGCAGCCGCTCTCCGCTCCTGTCCGACGGGCCGGCCACATCGCTCGGTTCCCGCATCCAGGTGTCGCTGTCCAGCACGAAGGCGACCGCCCCGGGGCTGCGCTGCCGCATCCGGCCCAGCACGGCGGCCTGGTCCTCGTCCAGGTCGCCGAGGAAGGCCACCAGCAGCCCCTCGTTCCCACCGCGCAGCACGTCGTAGGCCCGGGACAGGCCCGCGCCGTCGGAGTGGTCGATCACCGCGAGGGTGTCCATCATCAGCCCGGCCGCGTCCGCCGACTCCTGGCTCGCGCCCGCGAAGCCGTCAGCGCCCTCGCCGGGCACCACGTCGCCGGTGTCGGTCAGCAGCCGCACCGAGTAGCCCCGCTCGATCATGTGCACCAGCACCGAGGCGGCACCCGACACCGCCCACTCGAAGGGGGAGTCCGGCCCCGCGCCCTGGTAGGCGATGCCACGGGTGTCCAGCAGCACCGTGCACCGGGCGCGCTGCGGCTGCTCCTCGCGGCGCACCATCAGTTCGCCGTAGCGGGCGGTGGAGCGCCAGTGCACGCGCCGCAGGTCGTCGCCGTAGCGGTAGCCGCGCGGGATGACGTCGTCGTCGCCGGCCTGCGCGAGCGACCGCTGCCGCCCGTCGCCGTAGCCCTTCGCCTCACCGCTGAGGCGCACCGGCGCCAGCGACTCCACGCGCGGGATGACCGTGAGGGTGTCGTACGTCGAGAAGGAGCGGGTCAGCTCGCACATGCCGAACGGGTCCGTCAGGCGCAGCTGAAGCGGGCCCAGCGGGTAACGTCCGCGCAGGTCGGAGCGCACCCGGTAGGACACCTCGCGCCGCCCGCCCGCCTCCACCCGGTCCAGCACGAAACGCGGCCGGGGACCGAGCACGTAGGGCACCCGGTCCTGGAGCATCAGCAGGCCCGTGGGCAGCCGCGAGACGTTGTCCATCCGCAGGTGGACCCGGGCCTCGCTGCCGGCGGGCACGCGCGCGGGGGAGAGGCGGCGACTGCCCGCGACCCGGTAGCGCGTGCGGTACAGCACCGCGGCGCACACCAGCGGCAGCACCGCCAGCAGCAGACCCACGCGCAGCAGGTCGCTCTGGCCGAGCACGTAGGAGCAGATCGCGGCCGCGACGCCGGCGGCCAGGAAGGAGCGTCCGCGGGTGGTCAGACCGGCCAGGGCGGTGCGGATGCCGCCCTTCTCGCCCCGGTCGGCCTCCGCCTGCCCCGCCCCCGCGGTGGTCATCACAGCCTCCGCGGCGGCTGCTGGGGATACGCCGGCGCCGTACGGCCCAGGCCGCCGAAGCCGCTCTGCTGCGGACCGGACGGCACCGGGGTGCGCTGCAGGATCTCCTCGACGACCTGCTCGGCGGTGCGCCGGTTGAGCTGTGCCTGGGCGGTGGGCAGCAGACGGTGGGCCAGGACGGCGACGGCGAGGGCCTGCACGTCGTCGGGCAGCGCGTACTCCCGGCCGCTCAGGGCCGCGGACGCCTTCGCCGCGCGCAGCAGGTGCAGCGTCGCGCGCGGCGAGGCGCCGAGTCTGAGGTCGGGGTGCGTGCGTGTCGCGCCGACCAGGTCGACGACGTAGCGCCGGACCGGCTCGGCGACGTGCACCCCGCGCACCGCCTCGATGAGCTTGAGGATCTCGTGCGCGTGGGCCACGGGCTGGAGGTCCTCCAGCGGCGAGACGCCGCCGTGCACGTCCAGCATCTTCAACTCGGCCTCCGCGCTCGGGTAGCCGACCGAGACCCGGGCCATGAAACGGTCGCGCTGGGCCTCCGGGAGCGGGTAGGTGCCCTCCATCTCGACCGGGTTCTGCGTCGCCACCACCATGAAGGGGCTGGGCAGCTCGTAGGTGTTGCCGTCGCTGGTGACCTGACGCTCCTCCATCGACTCCAGGAGCGCGGACTGCGTCTTGGGCGAGGCGCGGTTGATCTCGTCGCCGATCACCACCTGCGCGAAGATCGCGCCGGGCTTGAACTCGAAATCACGGCGCTGCTGGTCCCAGATGGACACACCGGTGATGTCCGACGGCAGCAGGTCGGGCGTGAACTGGATGCGCCGCACCGAGCAGTCGATGGACCGCGCGAGCGCCTTGGCCAGCATCGTCTTGCCGACACCCGGGACGTCCTCGATCAGCAGATGCCCCTCGGCGAGCAGGACGGTCAGTGAGAGCCGTACGACCTCGGGCTTGCCCTCGATCACGCCTTCCACCGACTCCCGCACGCGCTCCACGACGGCGGTCAGGTCATCTCCCACCCGCGAGAAATCGCGGGCGGGGGGACCCCCATGGCTCGCTCGATCGTCATAGGTCGTCACCCGGCGCTCCTCGGCCTTTCCCGTGCTCAAGAAGCACGGAATACCCCATTTTCCCGGGCCGACGCCGCATGACGCGGGCCGGCCCACCCCGAACCACGGACACCACGCGCGAAAAGTTCCGCGTGACGCCACTCCCGCATTCTTGCTGCCGTTACCGATTCGTGTCACTCGACTGTGGACAACTGGCCGCGATATGTCGGTTCTATGGCCGTTCGAACGCGTGACTGACAGGATTCAGACAGCCGCGGCGGGTGGCGGGCCGGGGTGGGCGCATCCCGCCGCGCAGGTCAGGAGGCCGGGTCGACCTCGCGCAGCAGGCCGGTCTTCACGTCGAACACGAATCCGCGCACGTCGTCGGTGTGCGGCACGAACGGCGAGGTGCGCACGCGCTGCATCGACTGCCGCACGTCCTGGTCCACGTCCCGGAAGGACTCCACGGCCCAGGCCGGACGCTGGCCGACCTCGGCCTCCAGTTCGTTGCGGAAGTCCTCGGTGAGGCTCTCCAGGCCGCAGCCGGTGTGGTGGATGAGCACCACGCTGCGGGTGCCCAGCTTGCGCTGGCTGATGGTGAGGGAGCGGATCACGTCGTCGGTGACCACGCCGCCGGCGTTGCGGATGGTGTGGCAGTCGCCCAGTTCGAGGCCGAGCGCCGCGTGCAGGTCGAGACGGGCGTCCATGCAGGCCACGACCGCGACGTGCAGCACCGGCCGGGCGTCCATGCCCGGGTCGGTGAAGGCTTCGGCGTACCGGGCGTTGGCCTCGACGAGGCGGTCGGTGACCGTGCCGCCGCCCTTGATGGCGCTCTCCGAACCTGTGGGAACCGATGCAGAAGTCGTCATAGGTATGACGTTACTGGTCACACCCCGTCCGGGCCTCCTGTGGAAGTGAACAAAGAATGCCGCCGAGCGGGGTCTGTGAGGTACCCCACAAGGCAGGTGTCCGGGGCTCCGCGCGAGCGGCGGCGACGCGCAGGCCGGTTGATTGACCGGGCGACACGGTGGACTAAAGTGACGCGAAGCGGGAGGCGAGACTCTCCCCGCTGGACTGAATTCTTCGGAGACCCCGGCCACGACCGGAGATCTCCCCGCGTGCGCGGCGCGTACGTACGGCTCGGCCTCCTCCCGCTCCCGGTCGGCTGACGCTTCCGGCGCCGGCAGGCCTCCCCTTCACGAGCGGGCGGGGACCCGGCGGTGCGGACGGCCGCGCCGGATCTGAGAGGGCCCCTTGAGCGAGAGTCGACACGTCCCGGTGATGCTCCAGCGGTGCCTGGATCTGCTGGCACCCGCGCTCCAGGGCCCGGACGCCGTGGTGGTCGACTGCACCCTCGGCCTCGGCGGCCACAGCGAGGCGCTGCTGGCGAGGTTCCCCGGCACCCGGCTCGTCGCCCTCGACCGCGACAAGGAGGCGCTGCGCCTGTCCGGCGAGCGCCTCGCGCCCTACGGCGAGCGCGCCACCCTGGTCCACGCCGTCTACGACGAACTCCCCGAGGTGCTGCACCGGCTCGGCATCGCGCGCGTGCAGGGCGTCCTGTTCGACCTGGGCGTCTCCTCCATGCAACTCGACGAGGCCGACCGGGGATTCGCCTACGCCCAGGACGCCCCCCTCGACATGCGCATGGACCAGACGACCGGCGTCAGCGCCGCCGAGGTCCTCAACACCTACCCACCGGGCGAACTCGTGCGCATCCTGCGGGCCTACGGCGAGGAGAAGCAGGCCAAGCGCATCGTCGGCGCGATCGTGCGCGAGCGCGAGAAGGAGCCGTTCAGCAACAGCGCGCGGCTGGTCGAGCTGATCCGCGACGCCCTGCCGCAGGCCGCCAAACGCACCGGCGGCAACCCGGCCAAGCGCACCTTCCAGGCCCTGCGTATCGAGGTCAACGGCGAACTCTCCGTCCTGGAACGCGCGATCCCCGCCGCCGTGAAGGCGCTCGACGTGGGCGGGCGGATCGCCGTGCTGTCGTACCACTCGCTGGAGGACCGGCTGGTCAAGCAGGTCTTCGCGGCGGGCGCCGCCACCACCGCGCCGCCCGGGCTGCCCGTCGTCCCCGAGCGCTACCAGCCGCGGCTCAAGCTGCTGACCCGGGGTGCCGAACTCCCCACCGAAGAGGAGATCGCCGAGAACCGGCGGGCGGCACCGGCGCGGCTGCGCGGGGCCGAGCGCATCAGGGAGGACGTCGAGTGAGGCGTGTGCAGGCCGGACCGAGGGAGCGTGCGTGAGCGGCAAACCCGAACTGAAGGGGAGGGCGGCCCGACTCGCGCGGCTCCTCCCGGCCGGCCCCGGGCGGGCCGCCCGCACGCCCTTTGTCTTCCTGGTCGTCCTCCTCCTCGGCGGCGGTCTCATCACGCTCCTGGTGCTGAACTCGGCGCTCAGCGAAGGCGCCTTCAAACTCGACGACCTCCAGCGCGGGACCAAGAACCTCACCGACGAGGAGCAGGCCCTCCAGCGGGACATCGACGCCTACTCCGCCCCCGACGCCCTGCAGCGCCGCGCGCGCGAGCTCGGCATGGTGCCCGGCGGCGACCCCGCCTTCCTCGACCCCGACGGCAAGGTCAAGGGCGTCCCCAGCGCCGCTCCCGGTGTCCGGCAGCCCGCAGCGCACACCCCCCTGGTCCTCGCCCCCGAGGCCATGCCCAACGGCCTCGCCCCGACCCCCGGCAGGTGACGGAAGTGTCCGACAGGCAACCGCCGCGTCGCCGTGTGCCCGGCCCCGCCAGGCCCGCCCGTCCGGACGCCCTGCGGCGCCCCGGCCCCGGTGCCCGGCCGGCCCGGCGCCCGGGGCAGGCCCGCCCGGCGGCGCCCAAGCCGCTGCGGCTCGGCAGCCCCCGCCCCCGTCTGCGCCTGGTCGGACTCGCGCTGACCCTGGTGCTGACCGCCTTCGTCGTGCGGCTGTTCCAGGTGCAGGCCGTCGACGCGAGCACCTACGCCGCCAAGGCCGAGCAGAACCGGTATGTCGGGCAGGTACTGGCCGCGGACCGGGGCGAGATCACCGACCGCTCCGGGGTGGCCCTCGCGACCAGCGAGGACGCCTACGACATCACCGCCGACCCGACGATGTTCGCCCCGAAGATGCTGAAGATCGGCGACGGACCCGAGCAGGCGGCCGCACTCCTCGCGCCGATCCTCGGCCAGGAGCAGGAGGACCTGCTCAGGAAGCTGCGGCCGAAGAACACCGCCCTGCGCTACGTCAAACTGGCCTCCCGCCAGACCCCGCAGGTCTGGAAGCAGATCAAGGACCTCAAGTCGGCGCTCGCCACGAAGGCGGAGACGGACAAGACCACGCCCAACGTGCTCTCGGGCGTCTTCTCCGTCGCCACCAGCAAGCGCGTGTACCCGGGCGGCGACCTCGCCGCCGGGATACTGGGCTGGGTCAACGGCGAGGGCAAGCCCGGCGGCGGCATCGAGCTGCAGCTGAACAAGCTGCTCGCCGGCAAGGACGGCAAGATCCGCTACGCCCAGTCCGGCGGCCGCCTGGTGCCCACCGCGGGCTCCACCGAGACACCCGCCGTGCCCGGCAGCGACGTCGAGCTCACCATCGACCGCGACATCCAGTGGGCGGCCCAGAACGCCATCGGCGAGCAGGTGAAGAAGTCGGCGGCCGACCGCGGCTACGTCATCGTCCAGGACACCCGCACCGGACAGATCCTGGCCATGGCGAACTCGCCCGGCTTCGATCCGAACGACCTGTCCGACGCCGACCCGGCCGCCCTCGGCAACGCCGCCCTCCAGGACGCCTTCGAGCCCGGCTCCACCGCCAAGGTCATGTCGATGGCAGCCGTCCTCCAGCAGAACGTCGCCACCCCCGCAACGCACGTGGTCGTGCCCAACCGGCTGCACCGCGGCGACCGGCTGTTCAAGGACGACATCGACCACCCGACGTGGTACCTCACGCTCAACGGCGTCCTCGCCAAGTCCAGCAACATCGGCACCATCCTCGCCACCGGACAGCTCGGCAAGACCCAGACCCGCGCCAACAAAGTCCTCTACGACTACCTGCGCAAGTTCGGCCTCGGCAGCTACACCGGACTCGGCTTCCCCGGCGAGACCAAGGGCATTCTGGCTCCGCCCGACAAGTGGTCGACCTCGCAGCAGTACACGATCCCTTTCGGCCAGGGCGTCTCCATCAACGCCATGCAGGCGGCCTCCGTGTACTCGACCATCGCCAACGGCGGCGTGCGGATCGAACCCACCCTCGTGCGCGGCACCCGGGGCCCCGACGGCCGGTTCACACCCGCCCCGAAGCCCGAGAAGACCCGGGTCGTCAGTGACAGGACGGCGAAGACCCTCGCCCGGATGCTGGAGTCCGTCGTGGACGACGAGGAGGGCACCGGCACCAAGGCGCGTATCCCCGGCTACCGCGTCGCGGGCAAGACCGGCACCGCCAACCGCGTGGATCCGGCCACCGGCAAGTACCACGGCTACACCTCGTCGTTCGCCGGGTTCGCGCCCGCCGACAAGCCCCGCGTCACCGTCTACTGCGCCATCCAGAACGCCACCCAGGGCAGCTACTTCGGCGGGCAGATCTGCGGCCCCGTGTACAAGAAGGTCATGGAGTTCGCACTGAAGTCCCTCCAGGTCCCCCCGACCGGCGCCAAGGCCGCGAAGCTGCCCGTCTCCTTCCAGCAGTGACCAGGGCCGAACCGCCCTGATCAGCACTCAGCCCCACCGACCCACCAGGACCGCCTCCGTGACAACGATCACCCCCGAGCCCGGCAACCAGAGCAGCCCCGGCCCCTCACTTCGCCCGGAGGCGGGTGCGCCCGGTACGCTCACCGCCGTGCCACACGCTGATCAGTCCCAAACCACCCAGAAGGGCCATCCCGTGACATACCCCGGGCCGCCCAGGCCGGCGCGCGTCTCCGCCACACCCCTCGCGGAACTCGCCGATCAGCTGGGTGCTTCCACGCCGGAGAGCGCCGCCGAGGTCACGGGCATCACCCACGACTCGCGCGCCGTGCGCCCCGGCGACCTGTACGCCGCCCTCCCGGGGGCCCGGCTGCACGGCGCCGACTTCGTCAACCAGGCCGCGGGCCTCGGTGCCGCCGCCGTGCTGACCGACCCGACCGGCGCCGAGCGTGCCGCCGCGTCCGGGCTGCCGGTCCTGGTCGTCGACGACCCGCGCGCGCAGATGGGCGAGCTGGCCGCCACGATCTACGGCCACCCCGGCCTGGATCTGCTCCAGATCGGCATCACCGGCACCTCGGGCAAGACCACCACCGCCTACCTCGTCGAGGGCGGCCTGAAGACGGTTCGGTCCACCGGCCTGATCGGCACGGTCGAGATGCGCATCGGCGACGAGCGCATCAAGTCGGAGCGCACCACCCCCGAAGCCACCGACCTCCAGGCCCTGTTCGCCGTCATGCGCGAACGCGGTGTGGACGCGGTCGCCATGGAGGTCTCCAGCCACGCCCTGGTCCTCGGCCGGGTCGACGGCTGCGTCTTCGACATCGGCGTCTTCACCAACCTCAGCCCGGAGCACATGGAGTTCCACTCCGGCATGGAGGACTACTTCCAGGCGAAAGCACAGCTGTTCACCCCGAAACGGGGCAAGCTCGGCGTGGTCAACGTCGACGACGAGTACGGGCGCAGGCTGGCCAAGGAGGCCACCGTCCCGGTTGTCACCTACTCCGCCGAGGGCCACCCCGACGCCGACTGGCGTGCCGAGGACGTCCAGGTCGGCCGGCTGGACTCGACGTTCACCGTCGTCGGACCCAAGGGTGAGCGGATCGCCGCCAAGTCGCCGCTGCCCGGCCCGTTCAACGTCGCCAACACCCTCGCCGCGATCGTCGCCCTCGCCGTCGCCGGGCTCGACCCGCAGGCGGCCGCCGACGGCGTCGCCGCCGTCCCGGGTGTGCCGGGCCGCCTGGAGCGCGTGGACGCCGGACAGCCCTACCTCGCGGTCGTCGACTACGCCCACAAGACCGACGCCGTCGAGTCCGTGCTGCGCGCCCTGCGCAAGGTCACCGAGGGCAGGCTGCACATCGTCCTCGGCTGCGGCGGCGACCGGGACCGGACCAAGCGCGAGCCCATGGGCGCCGCCGCGGCGCGGCTCGCCGACACCGCCGTACTGACCTCCGACAACCCCCGCGGCGAGGACCCCCTCGCGATCCTCGCCACGATGCTCCAGGGCGCGGCCTCCGTGCCCGCGCACGAGCGCGGCGAGGTGCAGGTCTTCGAGGACCGGGCCGCCGCGATCGCCGCCGCCGTCGCCCGCGCCCAACCCGGCGACACCGTGCTGGTCGCGGGCAAGGGCCACGAGCAGGGCCAGGACATCGCCGGTGTGGTCCGTCCCTTCGACGACCGCCAGGTGCTCCGCGAAGCCATCCAGAAGACCCAGGGATGAAAATCCAGAAGACCCAGGGGATGAACTTGTGATCGCCCTCTCCCTCGCCGAGATCGCAGAAGTCGTCGGCGGGCAGACGCACGACATACCGGATCCGTCCGTCCAGGTCACCGGCCCGGTGGTCCGGGACTCCCGAGAGGCGGGGCCGGGCAGTCTGTTCGTGGCCTTCGCCGGTGAACGCGTGGACGGCCACGACTTCGCGGCGGCGGTCGTCGAGGCCGGCGCGGTGGCCGTGCTCGGCACCCGGCCCGTCGGCGTCCCCGCGATCGTCGTGGACGACGTCCAGACCGCCCTCGGCGCCCTCGCCCGGCACGTCGTGGCCCGCCTCGGCGCCACGCTCGTCGCCCTCACCGGCTCGGCGGGCAAGACCAGCACCAAGGACCTCATCGCGCAGGTGCTGCAGCGCAAGGCGCCGACGGTGTTCACGCCCGGCTCGCTCAACAACGAGATCGGGCTGCCGCTGACCGCGCTCAGCGCCACCGAGGAGACGAGGTTCCTCGTCCTGGAGATGGGTGCCCGCGGCATCGGGCACATTCGCTACCTCACCGGCCTGACGCCCCCGAAGGTCGGTCTCGTCCTCAACGTCGGCAGCGCCCACATCGGCGAGTTCGGCGGCCGCGAGCAGATCGCCCAGGCGAAGGGCGAACTCGTCGAGGCCCTGCCGCCCGAGGCCGAGGGCGGCACCGCGATCCTCAACGCCGACGACCCCTACGTACGGGCCATGGCCTCCCGTACGAAGGCGAAGGTGCTCTTTTTCGGAGAGTCCGGCGAAGCGGACGTTCGCGCCGAGAACGTGCGACTCACGGACACCGGACAGCCGTCGTTCAGGCTTCACACACCCTCCGGTGCAAGCGATGTGACCATGCGCCTGTACGGTGAGCACCACGTGTCGAACGCGCTCGCCGCGGCCGCCGTCGCCCACGAGTTGGGCATGTCCGCTGACGAGATCGCCGTCGCGCTCTCCGAGGCGGGCTCCCTCTCCCGCTGGCGGATGGAGGTCACCGAGCGCCCGGACGGCGTGACGGTTGTCAACGACGCCTACAACGCGAACCCCGAGTCGATGAAGGCCGCGCTGCGCGCGCTCGTGGCCATCGGAAAGGGGCGTCGTACATGGGCGGTGCTCGGCAAGATGGCCGAGCTCGGGGACGAGGCTCTCGCCGAGCACGACGCGGTCGGGCGGCTCGCCGTCCGACTCAACGTCAGCAAGCTCGTCGCGGTCGGTGGCAGGGAAGCCGCCTGGCTGCAACTGGGCGCATATAACGAGGGTTCGTGGGGTGAGGAGTCGGTGCACGTGTCCGACGCACAGGCGGCGGTCGACCTGTTGCGCAGCGAGCTGCGCCCGGGGGACGTCGTGCTCGTGAAGGCGTCCCGTTCGGTCGGGCTGGAGAGCGTGGCGCAGGCGCTCGTCGAGACCGGTGCCGAGGGTGAGGTTTCCGCCCGATGATGAAGCAGATCCTGTTCGCAGGAGTCATTGGTCTCTTCCTCACGCTGGTCGGCACTCCGCTGCTGATCAAGCTGCTCGCCCGCAAGGGCTACGGCCAGTACATCCGCGACGACGGCCCGCGCGAGCACGCCAGCAAGCGCGGTACGCCGACCATGGGCGGTATCGCCTTCATCCTGGCGACCGTCGCCGCGTACTTCCTGGCCAAGGTGATCACCGGCTATCTGGACCCGGACGTCGACGCGGCGCCGACCTTCTCGGGCATCCTGGTGCTCGGTCTGATGGTCGGCATGGGCCTGGTCGGCTTCCTCGACGACTACATCAAGATCGTCAAACGGCGTTCGCTGGGCCTGCGCGCCAAGGCGAAGATGGCCGGTCAGCTGATCGTCGGCGTCAGCTTCGCGGTGCTGTCGCTGCAGTTCGCGGACAACCGCGGCAACACCCCGGCCTCCACCAAGCTGTCGTTCATCACGGACTTCGGCTGGACGATCGGCCCCGTGCTGTTCGTGGTCTGGGCGCTGTTCATGATCCTCGCCATGTCGAACGGCGTGAACCTGACCGACGGTCTGGACGGTCTGGCCACCGGCGCCTCGGTGCTCGTCTTCGGCGCCTACACCTTCATCGGTGTCTGGCAGTTCCAGGAGTCCTGCGCCAACGCGCAGACGCTGACCAACCCGGGCGCCTGTTACGAGGTGCGGGACCCCCTCGACCTCGCGGTGGTCGCCTCCGCGCTGATGGGCGCCTGCCTCGGCTTCCTGTGGTGGAACACCTCGCCGGCCAAGATCTTCATGGGTGACACCGGATCGCTCGCGCTCGGTGGCGTGCTCGCCGGCCTCGCGATCTGCTCGCGCACCGAACTGCTGATGGCCATCCTCGGCGGCCTCTTCGTCCTGATCACCATGTCCGTGGTGATCCAGGTCGGCTCGTTCCGCCTCACCGGCAAGCGCGTCTTCCGGATGGCGCCGCTCCAGCACCACTTCGAACTCAAGGGCTGGTCCGAAGTGCTCGTCGTGGTCCGCTTCTGGATCATCCAGGGCATTTGTGTCATCGTCGGACTCGGCCTCTTCTACGCAGGATGGGCAGCGGACAAGTGACCACCTCGGAGCCCTTCGACTTCCAGGGCAAGCACGTCACCGTCGCAGGACTCGGCGTCTCCGGCGTCCCGGCCGCCAAGGTGCTGCACGGCCTCGGCGCGCTCGTCACCGTCGTCAACGACGGCGCCGACGAGCGTGCGCGGGCGCAGGCGGCCGACCTGGAGGCGCTCGGCGTCACGGTGCGCCTCGGCGACGGTGAGACGCTGCCGGAGGGCACCGAGCTGATCGTCACCGCACCCGGCTGGCAGCCGGACAAGCCGCTGTTCACGGCGGCGGAGCGGGCGGGCGTCCCGGTCTGGGGCGACGTCGAACTGGCCTGGCGCCTGCGCGGCCCCGACGCCGCCGAGTGGCTCGCCGTCACCGGCACCAACGGCAAGACCACCACCGTCCAGATGCTGGCGTCGATCCTGAAGGCGGCGGGCCTGCGCACGGCCGCCGTCGGCAACATCGGCGTCTCCCTGCTGGACGCGGTCCTCGGCGAGGAGCAGTACGACGTCCTGGCCGTGGAGCTCTCCAGCTACCAGCTGCACTGGGCGCCCTCCCTGCGCGCCCACTCGGCCGCCGTGCTCAACCTCGCCCCGGACCACCTCGACTGGCACGGCTCCATGGAGGCGTACGCCGCCGACAAGGGCCGCATCTACGAGGGCAACCGCGTCGCCTGCGTCTACAACGTGGACGCCACCGACAAGCCGTCCACCGAGGATCTGGTCCGCGAGGCCGACGTCGAGGAGGGCTGCCGTGCCGTCGGCTTCACCCTCGGCACCCCGGCGCCGTCCCAACTCGGCGTCGTCGAGGGCATCCTGGTGGACCGCGCCTTCGTCGAGAACCGGCAGAAGAACGCCCAGGAGCTCGCCGAGGTCGCCGACGTCAACCCGCCGGCCCCGCACAACATCGCCAACGCCCTCGCCGCGGCGGCCCTCGCCCGCGCCTACGGCGTGCCCGCCAGGGCCGTACGGGACGGCCTGCGTGCGTTCACCCCGGACGCGCACCGCATCGCGCACGTCGCGGACGTGGACGGGGTCGCGTACGTCGACGACTCCAAGGCCACCAACACGCATGCGGCGGAAGCCTCGTTGGCGGCCTACGACCCGATCGTGTGGATCGCGGGCGGGCTCGCCAAGGGCGCGACCTTCGACGAACTGGTCGCCAGGTCGGCGAAGCGCCTGCGGGGCGCCGTGCTGATCGGCGCGGACCGCGCCCTCATCCGGGAAGCCCTGGCGCGACACGCCCCGCAGGTACCGGTCGTCGACCTCGACCGGACCGACACTGGGGCGATGCGCGCGGCCGTCCAGGAGGCGCGGAAACTCGCTCAGCCGGGCGACACGGTGCTGCTGGCTCCGGCCTGCGCGTCCATGGACATGTTCGCCAACTACAACAAGCGCGGGGACGCCTTCGCGGACGCCGTCCGTGAACTCGGCTCCGCCGACGGCTGACCCGGGTCCGCCTCGCCCGGCGGCGGTGCCGGGCGTACCTGGGAGGGACGCGTGACACGGATGTGGCTGGTGCCCGAGCGGCGTGGGGGCGTGCACCGCGCGACGTCCCCCTCCGGCACGGCAGGGTGAGCGGCGATGCCCACCAGCCGCACCGGACGGCCGCCGACCCCCCGAGCCCCCAGGCGCCGCCCCGCCGCGTCGGGGATCGCGCGTGACAACGGCGTCCTGAGCCTCTACATGCGCGCCCGCAAGGGCTGGGACCGACCGCTGACCGCCTACTACCTGATCCTCGGCGGCAGTCTGCTGATCACCGTGCTGGGCCTGGTGATGGTCTACTCGGCCTCCCAGATCACCGCGCTGCAGATGTCGCTGCCGGGTTCGTACTTCTTCCGCAAGCAATTGCTCGCGGCGGGCATCGGCACCGTGCTGCTGTTCGCGGCCTCGCGGATGCCGGTACGGCTCCACCGTGCGCTCGCCTACCCCATCCTCGCGGGCGCCGTCTTCCTCATGGCTCTCGTGCAGGTCCCGGGGATAGGGATGTCGGTCAACGGCAACCAGAACTGGATCTCCCTGGGCGGCTCCTTCCAGATCCAGCCCAGCGAGTTCGGCAAGCTCGCCCTGGTGCTGTGGGGCGCCGACCTGCTGGCCCGCAAGCGGGACAGGAAGCTGCTGAACCAGTGGAAGCACATGCTGGTGCCGCTGGTCCCGGCCGCCTTCATGCTGCTCGGCCTGATCATGATCGGCGGCGACATGGGCACCGCGATCATCCTCACGGCCATCCTGTTCGGCCTGCTCTGGTTGGCCGGTGCCCCCACGCGCCTGTTCGCCGGGGTGCTGTCGATCGCCGCCGTCCTCGGCCTGATCCTCATCAAGACCAGCCCCAACCGCATGGCCCGCCTGCAGTGCCTGGGCGCCACCGAACCCCAGTCGGGACCCGTCGACTGCTGGCAGGCCGTGCACGGGATCTATGCCCTCGCCTCCGGCGGAATCTTCGGCTCCGGGCTGGGTGCCAGTGTGGAGAAATGGGGCCAACTCCCCGAAGCCCACACCGACTTCATCTTCGCCGTCACCGGTGAGGAACTGGGCCTGGCGGGGACGCTGTCGGTACTCGCCCTCTTCGCGGCTCTAGGCTATGCGGGTATCCGCGTGGCCGGACGCACGGAGGACCCCTTCGTCAGGTATGCCGCGGGAGGCGTGACCACCTGGATCACGGCCCAGGCCGTGATCAACATCGGTGCGGTGCTCGGTCTGCTGCCGATCGCCGGCGTCCCCCTCCCGCTGTTCTCCTACGGGGGATCCGCCCTGCTGCCGACCATGTTCGCCATCGGGCTGCTGATCGCCTTCGCGCGTCAGGACCCCGCTGCGCGGATGGCGCTTGCGATGCGGCAACCCCGCTTTGGTAGAAAGCGGGGGGCGGGGGGCACCGGCTCCGGTCGGAGCCCCCGGAGATGGAACACGATGCGACGGCGTGCCTCGGCGGCACGCTCGTCCGGAGAGCGGTGAATTTCGGTGCATGTCGTACTCGCCGGCGGAGGAACCGCGGGCCACATCGAGCCCGCGCTCGCCCTCGCGGACGCCCTGCGCAGGCAGGACCCGAGCGTGGGCATCACGGCCCTGGGCACGGAGCGCGGCCTCGAGACCCGGCTCGTACCCGAGCGCGGGTACGAACTCGCGCTGATCCCCGCCGTTCCGCTGCCGCGCAAGCCCACCCCCGAGCTGATCACCGTCCCGGGCCGGCTGCGCGGCACGATCAAGGCGACCGAGCAGATCCTGGAGCGCACCAGGGCGGACGCCGTGGTCGGCTTCGGCGGCTACGTCGCCCTGCCCGGCTATCTCGCGGCCAAGCGCCTGGGCGTGCCGATCGTGATCCACGAGGCCAACGCCCGCCCGGGCCTGGCCAACAAGATCGGCTCGCGCTACGCCAGCCAGGTTGCCGTCTCCACGCCCGACAGCAAGCTGCGGGGCGCCCGCTACATCGGCATCCCGCTGCGCCGCTCCATCGCGACCCTGGACCGGGCCGCCGTACGGCCCGAGGCGCGGGCCGCGTTCGGCCTCGACCCGAACCTGCCCACGCTGCTGGTCACCGGAGGCTCCCAGGGCGCCCGGCGCCTGAACGAGGTCGTCCAGCAGGTCGCGCCCTGGCTCCAGCAGGCGGGAATCCAGATCCTGCACGCGGTCGGCCCGAAGAATGAACTGCCGCAGGTCCACCAGATGCCGGGAATGCCGCCCTATGTGCCGGTAAGTTACCTGGACCGGATGGACCTCGCGTACGCCGCGGCCGACATGATGCTCTGCCGTGCGGGCGCGATGACCGTCGCCGAACTCTCCGCCGTGGGGCTCCCGGCCGCCTACGTCCCGCTGCCCATCGGCAACGGCGAACAGCGGCTCAACGCCCAGCCGGTGGTCAAGGCCGGCGGCGGACTGCTGGTCGACGACGCGGAGCTGACCCCCGAGTGGGTGCAGCAGAACGTCCTGCCCGTGCTCGCCGACCCGCACCGGCTGTACCAGATGTCCCGCGCCGCCGCCGAGTTCGGCCGCCGGGACGCCGACGACCTGCTCGTCGGCATGGTGTACGAGGCGATCGCCGCCAGTCGTGCACACCGATAGGACTGTATGACGGAAGGCAGGGAGCGTGGCCGGATCGACCACCGCCGAACGCGGTGAACGCCAGCGGGAGTCGTCCGGCCCGCCGCCCCGCCTGCGGTCGCGGCGTGCCCGGCTGCGCGCGCTGGTTCTCCTGGGCCTCGCCCTGGTCTTCCTCGGCATCCCGACCGTCTGGCTTTTCTACGGCTCCGACTGGCTGCGCGCCGAGCGTGTCTCCGTCTCCGGCACCCGCGTCCTGACACCGGCTCAGGTCGAAGCGGCGGCCGAGGTTCCGCTGGGGAAGCCGCTGATTTCTGTCGACACCGATGCGATCGAGGCACGACTGCGCCGGAAATTGCCCCGAATTGACTCGGTTGACGTGGTCCGTTCCTGGCCCCATGGAATCGACCTGAAAGTGGTTGAGCGGACTCCGGTTCTGATTGTCCAAAAGGGCGGAAAGTTCGTCGAAGTGGACGATGAGGGTGTCCGCTACGCCACGGTTTCCGATGCCCCGAAAGGCGTCCCCGCGCTGGAATTGACGCTCGCCCGGTCCGGCACCGCCGCCGCGAGCCTGCGTCGCTTCGGCGAGGCACGGCTGGTACGCGAGGCCGTCGGCGTCGCCCGCAAGGTTCCGGCCGCCGTCGCGCGCGAGACACGGACCGTCAAGGTCCGCTCCTATGACGACATCTCGCTGGAGCTGAGGGGCGGCCGCACGGTCGCCTGGGGGAGCAGCGAGAAGGGTGCCGCGAAGGCCCGTACCCTCACCGCCCTGATGAAAGCAACGCCCGATGCGGGGTACTTCGATGTCAGTGTGCCCACCGCCCCGGCGTCATCGGGGAGTTGACGCACATCAGCGCAGGCCAGCACCCTGGTTGGGCAGTGCTACGGCTGATCACATAGGGTGAAAAGAAAAACGGGAGGTTCGGCGTGTTCGTTGAACGTGCGCCACTTGTCGACTTAGTGTCCTGTTCAGAGGACTCCAAGGAACGGACACACTGGTAACCCTAAACTTCAGGGTTAGGGTTCGGGTCGGCGATATGGACCGTCCCATTCGGCATCAGTCGTCGGGTCACGGGGCGCAGGGCGTCACGGTGATTCGGCGACACGTAACTCGAGGCGAGAGGCCTTCGACGTGGCAGCACCGCAGAACTACCTCGCAGTCATCAAAGTCATCGGTGTCGGCGGCGGTGGTGTCAATGCCATCAACCGGATGATCGAGGTCGGTCTCAAGGGCGTCGAGTTCATCGCCATCAACACCGACGCGCAAGCCCTGTTGATGAGCGACGCCGACGTCAAGCTCGACGTCGGCCGTGAACTCACCCGCGGACTCGGCGCCGGAGCCAACCCGGCCGTCGGCCGCAAGGCCGCCGAGGACCACCGCGAGGAGATCGAGGAGGTCCTCAAGGGGGCCGACATGGTCTTCGTGACAGCCGGAGAAGGCGGCGGCACCGGCACCGGCGGCGCGCCCGTCGTGGCCAACATCGCGCGCTCGCTCGGCGCCCTCACCATCGGCGTGGTCACGCGCCCGTTCACCTTCGAGGGACGGCGCCGCGCGAACCAGGCCGAGGACGGCATCGCCGAACTCCGCGAAGAGGTCGACACCCTCATCGTCATCCCGAACGACCGGCTGCTGTCCATCTCGGACCGCCAGGTCTCGGTGCTGGACGCCTTCAAGTCGGCCGACCAGGTCCTGCTCTCGGGTGTCCAGGGCATCACCGACCTCATCACCACCCCGGGCCTCATCAACCTCGACTTCGCCGACGTCAAGTCGGTCATGTCCGAGGCCGGCTCGGCCCTGATGGGCATCGGCTCGGCCCGCGGCGACGACCGCGCGGTGGCCGCCGCCGAGATGGCGATCTCCTCGCCGCTGCTGGAGGCGTCCATCGACGGCGCCCGCGGTGTGCTGCTCTCCATCTCCGGTGGCTCCGACCTCGGCCTGTTCGAGATCAACGAGGCCGCCCAGCTGGTCAGCGAGGCCGCCCACCCCGAGGCCAACATCATCTTCGGTGCGGTGATCGACGACGCCCTCGGCGACGAGGTGCGGGTCACCGTGATCGCGGCCGGCTTCGACGGCGGCCAGCCGCCCGCCAAGCGGGACAACGTCCTCGGCTCGTCCTCGGCCAAGCGCGAGGAGCCGGCTCCGGTCCGGCAGGCCGAGAGCCGCCCGTCCTTCGGTTCGCTCGGCAGCGTGACCCCGAAGGAGGACCCGGAGCCCGCGCCCGAGCCGGTCAAGGACATCCCGGTCGCCCCGCCGGTCCCGCCGGCGCCGCGGACCTACTCGGACAGCGCGGCCGAGGAACTGGACGTACCGGACTTCCTCAAGTGATCCTTCAGTCGTGATAGGACAGCGCGAAAGCGCGAGCGGCGCGCACTTCGGCTTCACCGACCGGTGGGGCGGGGTGAGCGCCGCTCCGTATGAGGAGCTCAACCTCGGCGGAGCGGTCGGCGACGATCCCGACGCCGTACGCACCAACCGGGACCTGGCCGCCAAGTCCCTCGGTCTCGAAACGGACCGGGTCGTCTGGATGAACCAGGTGCACGGGGCCGACGTGGCGGTGGTCGACGGCCCGTGGGGATCTTCGGCCCCGGTCCCGTCGGTCGACGCGATCGTCACCACACGCCGAGGGCTGGCCCTCGCCGTACTCACCGCCGACTGCGTGCCGGTGCTGCTCGCCGACCCCGTCGCCGGGGTCGCCGCCGCGGCCCACGCGGGCCGGCCCGGCATGATCGCCGGAGTCGTCCCGGCCGCGCTGCGCGCGATGACGGAACTGGGCGCCGAGCCTTCCCGGATCGTCGCCCGCACCGGCCCCACCGTCTGCGGCCGGTGCTACGAAGTGCCCGAGGCGATGCGCGCCGAGGTGGCCGCCGTCGAGCCGGCGGCGTACGCCGAGACGAGTTGGGGCACACCGGCGGTCGACGTGAGCGCCGGAGTGCACGCCCAGCTGGAAAGGCTCGGCGTGAGCGACCGGGAGCAGTCGCCGGTGTGCACGCTCGAGTCGCGCGATCACTTCTCGTACCGCCGCGACCGCACCACCGGTCGGCTCGCGGGTTATGTGTGGCTGGACTGATAGGGCATGACGGACCGTAAGGACGAACTCGCCGCGAATCTGGCGAAGGTGGAACGGCGTATCGCCGACGCGTGCGCGGCCGCGGGGCGGGCACGCGACGAGGTGACCCTGATCGTGGTCACCAAGACTTATCCCGCGAGTGACGTGCGGATCCTCGCGGAACTCGGCGTGCGGCACGTTGCCGAGAACCGCGACCAGGACGCGGCCCCCAAGGCCGAGGCATGCTCGGATCTGCCCCTTACCTGGCACTTTGTGGGTCAACTCCAGACCAACAAAGTGCGTTCGGTGGCCGGTTACGCGGACTTCGTGCAGTCCGTCGATCGTTCCAAGCTCGTCACAGCTTTGTCGAAGGAGGCCGTCCGGACCGGACGCGAACTGGGATGCCTCCTCCAGGTCGCGCTCGACGCCGGGGAGAGTGCCCGCGGTGAGCGGGGCGGAGTCGCGCCCGACGGGATCGCGGAGCTGGCCGATCTCGTGGCCGGGTCGCCGGGGCTCCGGCTCGACGGGTTGATGACCGTCGCGCCGCTCACCGGCGAATACGCCGGACGCGAACTGGCTGCCTTCGAGAGGCTGATGGTTTTGTCGACCGACCTGCGCCGGAGTCACCGGGCTGCCACCATGGTCTCGGCAGGGATGAGTGCGGACCTCGAACAGGCCGTGAAGGCCGGAGCGACACATGTGCGCGTCGGCAGCGCGGTACTCGGAGTCCGCCCCAGGCTCGGGTAACGTCGCCAAGAAGTCGGACCACAGCAGAAAATATGGTCATTGCCGCCGATAGGCGGATTCAAGGACCACGTGGATCGCGGGCACTTGGCAGTCGTCAGCCGATCCACCACAGAGCGGAGGACTCAGAGCATGGCCGGCGCGATGCGCAAGATGGCGGTCTACCTCGGCCTCGTGGAGGACGATGGGTACGACGGCCGCGGATTCGACCCCGACGACGACTTCGAACCCGAACTGGACCCGGAGCCCGAGCGGGACCACCGACGGCACGAGCCGTCCCACCAGCCGCACGTCTCACATCAGCCCCAAAGGGACGAAGAGGTACGAGTCGTACAGCCGTCCGTGCCTCGCGAACCGGCTCCCCGCTCCGCTTCGCTACCCGCGGAATCCAACCGCCCGGCGCGCATCGCGCCCGTGGCATCCATCACACAAGAACGCGCAAGTCTGGAGAAGAACGCACCGGTGATCATGCCCAAGGTCGTGTCCGAACGAGAGCCTTACCGGATCACCACGCTTCACCCACGGACCTACAACGAGGCCCGTACCATCGGGGAACACTTCCGTGAAGGCACCCCGGTGATCATGAATCTGACTGAGATGGACGACACAGATGCGAAGCGACTTGTCGACTTTGCGGCCGGTTTGGTGTTTGGTCTTCACGGCAGTATCGAGCGGGTGACGCAGAAGGTGTTCCTGTTGTCGCCTGCTAACGTCGATGTCACGGCGGAGGACAAGGCCCGCATCGCAGAGGGCGGGTTCTTCAACCAGAGCTGAGACGCACCACCGGAACAGCAGTACCGAGCAGGGCACAGGGGAGAGGGAAGCAAGAGGTCATGAGCGTGGTTTTGGATGTCGTCTACATCGCGCTGATGTGCTTCCTCATCGTGCTCATCTTCCGACTGGTCATGGACTATGTCTTCCAGTTCGCCCGCTCATGGCAACCCGGCAAGGCGATGGTGGTCGTTCTTGAGGCCACCTACACTGTCACCGATCCACCGCTCAAGCTTCTGCGGCGGGTCATTCCGCCGCTGCGTCTCGGGGGCGTGGCGCTAGACCTGTCCTTCTTCGTACTGATGATCATCGTCTACATCCTGATCTCGATCGTGAGCCGGCTGTGATGAGCGATGTGACCTACCGTCTTGCCGAATGCCGACGACTACGTTGAGGTGAAGAGATGCCGTTGACCCCCGAGGACGTGCGGAACAAGCAGTTCACGACCGTCCGCCTCCGAGAAGGCTATGACGAGGACGAGGTCGATGCCTTCCTCGACGAGGTCGAAGCCGAACTGACCCGCCTGCTCCGTGAGAACGAGGACCTGCGCGCCAAACTGGCCGCGGCCACGCGCGCTGCTGCGCAGAACCAGCAGAACATGCGCAAGCCTCCGGAGCCGCAGCAGGATCAGCAGCAACAGCAGCAGGGCATGCGCGGTCCCGGCGGTCCTGTCCCCGCCGGCATATCGGGCCCGCCGCAGCAGCAGATGGGTGGCCCCATGGGTGGTCCGCCCCAGCTGCCGAGCGGTGCCCCGCAGCTGCCCGCCGGTCCCGGCGGTCAGGGTGGACCCCAGGGTCCCGGCCCGATGGGCCAGGGTCCGGGTCCGATGGGCCAGCCCCCGATGCAGCAGCAGATGGGCGGCCCCATGGGCGGCCCCGGCCCGATGGGCGGTCCGATGGGCGGCCCCGGTCAGGGAGGCCCCGGTGGCGACAGCGCCGCCCGTGTCCTCTCGCTGGCCCAGCAGACCGCCGACCAGGCGATCGCCGAGGCCCGTTCCGAGGCCAACAAGATCGTCGGCGAGGCGCGTTCGCGTGCCGAGGGTCTTGAGCGTGACGCCCGAGCCAAGGCCGACGCCCTGGAGCGGGACGCGCAGGAGAAGCACCGCGTCGCGATGGGCTCCCTGGAGTCCGCCCGCGCCACGCTGGAGCGCAAGGTCGAGGACCTGCGCGGCTTCGAGCGCGAGTACCGCACACGCCTGAAGTCGTACCTGGAGTCGCAGCTGCGCCAGCTGGAGACCCAGGCCGACGACTCGCTGGCCCCGCCGCGCACTCCGGCGACCGCGTCCCTCCCGCCGTCCCCGGCGCCTTCCATGGCTCCGGCCGGCGCGAGCGCCCCGTCCTACGGCGGTGGCAACCAGACGATGGGCGGCGCCCCCTCGCCGTCCGGTCCGTCCTACGGCGGTCAGCAGCAGATGTCGCCGGCGATGACCCAGCCGATGGCTCCGGTGCGGCCGCAGGGCCCGTCCCCGATGGGTCAGGCACCCTCGCCGATGCGAGGCTTCCTGATCGACGAGGATGACAACTGACGGCCTGATGGCCAGTAGTACGGCATAGACGTCGGCAGCGTTCAGGGCGAGGCCCCGGGTGACCACCCGGGGCCTCGCCCTTTTGCCACGTGCGTTCGTGTCCGCGCAGGCGCGTTCGTGCGTACACAGTCGCGGTCGTGCGTACGCAACGCCGAAGGCCCGGTCCCGCCAAAGATCTTGGCGGGACCGGGCCTTCGGATCGTTCGGCCCGGGGTTACACCTTGCGCAGGCGGAACGTCAGGGACAGGCCCTCGTCGGTGAAGGGCTCGCCGTAGGTGTCGTCCGCCTCGCCCTGGGCGAAGTCGCTGCCGAGCACCTCGTCGGCGATCAGACCGGCGTGGTCGGTCAGGGCCTCGACCGTCGCCCGGTCCGTGGCCGTCCAGCGCAGCGCGATGCGGTCGGCCACGTCGAGGCCGCTGTTCTTGCGGGCCTCCTGGATCAGGCGGATCGCGTCACGGGCCAGGCCCGCCCGGCGCAGCTCCTCGGTGATCTCCAGGTCCAGGGCGACCGTGGCGCCCGCGTCGGAGGCCACCGACCAGCCCTCACGGGGGGTCTCCGTGATGATGACCTCGTCGGGGGCGAGGGTGATGGTCTCGCCGTCGACCTCGACCGACGCCGTGCCCTCGCGCAGGGCCAGGGACAGGGCGGCCGCGTCCGCGTTCGCGACGGCCTTGGCCACGTCCTGCACCCGCTTGCCGAACCGCTTGCCCAGCGCGCGGAAGTTGGCCTTCGCCGTGGTGTCGACCAGGCTGCCGCCGACCTCGCTCAGCGTCGCCAGGGACTCGACGTTCAGCTCCTCCGTGATCTGCGTGCGCAGTTCGGAGTCCAGGGTGTCGAAACCGGTCGCAGCGATCAGCGCGCGGGACAGCGGCTGACGCGTCTTGACGCCCGACTCCGCGCGCGTGGCACGCCCCAGCTCCACCAGGCGGCGCACCAGCACCATCTGCTTCGACAGCTCCGGGTCGATGGCGGTGAGGTCCGCCTCCGGCCAGGACGACAGGTGGACCGACTCGGGAGCGCCCGGGGTGACCGGGACGATCAGGTCCTGCCACACCCGCTCGGTGATGAACGGGGTCAGCGGGGCCATCAGCTGCGTGACCGTCTCGACGACCTCGTGCAGCGTGCGCAGGGCCGCCTTGTCACCCTGCCAGAAGCGGCGACGGGAGCGGCGCACGTACCAGTTGGACAGGTCGTCGACGAACGCGGAGAGCAGCTTGCCGGCGCGCTGGGTGTCGTAGGAGTCCAGCGCCTGGGTGACCTGGTCGGTGAGGGCGTGCAGTTCGGACAGCAGCCAGCGGTCCAGGACCGGGCGGTCGGCCGGGGCCGGGTCGGCCCCGGACGGGGCCCAGTTCGAGGTACGGGCGTAGAGCGCCTGGAAAGCGACCGTGTTCCAGTACGTCAGGAGCGTCTTGCGGACGACCTCCTGGATCGTGCCGTGGCCCACGCGGCGGGCCGCCCAGGGGGAGCCGCCGGCCGCCATGAACCAGCGGACCGCGTCGGCGCCGTGCCGGTCCATGAGGGGGATCGGCTCCAGGGTGTTGCCCAGGTGCTTGGACATCTTGCGGCCGTCCTCGGCGAGGATGTGCCCGAGACAGACCACGTTCTCGTACGAGGACTTGTCGAAGACCAGCGTGCCGACCGCCATCAGCGTGTAGAACCAGCCGCGGGTCTGGTCGATGGCCTCGCAGATGAACTGCGCCGGGTAGCGGGCCTCGAACAGCTCCTTGTTCTTGTACGGATAGCCCCACTGCGCGAACGGCATCGAGCCCGAGTCGTACCAGGCGTCGATCACCTCGGGCACGCGCGTGGCGGTCTTCCCGCAACCGCCCTGCGGGCAGGCGAAGGTGACCTCGTCGATGAACGGGCGGTGCGGGTCCAGGCCCGACTGGTCGGTGCCGGTCAGCTCGGTCAGCTCCGCGAGGGAGCCGACGCAGGTGAGGTGATCGTCCTCGCAGCGCCAGATGGGCAGTGGGGTGCCCCAGTAGCGGTTGCGGGACAGCGCCCAGTCGATGTTGTTGTTCAGCCAGTCGCCGTACCGGCCGTGCTTGACCGTCTCCGGGAACCAGTTGGTGCCCTCGTTCTCCGCGAGGAGGCGGTCCTTCAGCTCCGTGGTGCGGATGTACCAGGAGGGCTGCGCGTAGTAGAGGAGCGCGGTGTGGCAGCGCCAGCAGTGCGGGTAGCTGTGCTCGTACGGGATGTGCTTGAAGAGCAGTCCGCGGCCGTCGAGGTCCTCGGTGAGCTTCTCGTCGGCCTTCTTGAAGAAGACGCCGCCGACGAGCGGGACGTCCTCCTCGAAGGTGCCGTCGGGGCGGACAGGGTTCACCACCGGCAGGCCGTAGGAGCGGCAGACCTTGAGGTCGTCCTCACCGAAGGCGGGGGACTGGTGCACCAGACCCGTGCCGTCCTCGGTGGTGACGTACTCGGCGTTGACCACGAAGTGGGCCTCGGCCGGGCTGTGCCCATTGGTTCCCTCGCTCACGCTCGGGAACTCCACCAGCTCGAAGGGGCGCTGATACGTCCAGCGCTCCATCTCGGCGCCGGTGAAGGTCTGGCCGGTGGTCTCCCAGCCCTCGCCGAGGGCCTTGGCCACCAGCGGCTCGGCGACGACGAGCTTCTCCTCGCCGTTCGTCGCTACCACGTAGGTGACCTCGGGGTGGGCGGCGACGGCGGTGTTGGACACCAGGGTCCACGGGGTCGTCGTCCACACCAGCAGGGCGGCCTCGCCGGCGAGCGGGCCGGAGGTGAGGGGGAAGCGGACGAAGACCGAGGGGTCGACGACCGTCTCGTAGCCCTGCGCCAGCTCGTGGTCGGACAGACCCGTGCCGCAGCGGGGGCACCAGGGGGCGACGCGGTGGTCCTGGACCAGCAGGCCCTTGGTGAAGATCTCCTTCAGCGACCACCAGACCGACTCGATGTACTCGGGGTCCATCGTGCGGTACGGGTCCTGGAGGTCGGTCCAGTAGCCCATGCGGGTCGTGAGCGCCTCGAAGGCGTCCGTGTGCCGGGTCACCGACTCGCGGCACTTCTCGTTGAACTCCGCGATGCCGTACGCCTCGATGTCCTGCTTGCCGGAGAAGCCGAGCTCCTTCTCGACGGCGAGCTCGACCGGGAGGCCGTGGCAGTCCCAGCCGGCCTTGCGGGCGACGTGGTAGCCGCGCATGGTGCGGAAGCGGGGGAAGACGTCCTTGAAGACGCGCGCCTCGATGTGGTGGGCGCCTGGCATGCCGTTGGCGGTGGGCGGGCCCTCGTAGAACACCCACTCGGGGCGGCCCTCGGACTGCTCCAGGCTCTTGGCGAAGACCTTCTGCTCGCGCCAGAAATCGAGCACGGCGTGCTCGAGGGCGGGCAGGTCGACCTGGGCGGGGACCTGGCGGTACGTCGGCGATGTCATCAGCGGGCTTCCTCCGGCGGACTTGCTGCCTTCCGTCCGGAGGGACGAGAGCTACGTCTGCCTGCGCCGCCTTCGGCGCGCTCCCGCGGTACCACCCTCCTTGGCCCTCCGGCACGGGGTGTGCGCCGGCGAGCCCCCTCATTGGGGTCGCGATGCCGGGTCTACCGGCCGTCGCTCACTGGCTCCGGCTTTCTTCCGGCGGCTCCGGGGTGATCTTCACGTCGCGCTCGCCCCCGGGCTTCCACCGTCCCCGGGTCGCTCTGGGCTGCGTACGCCGCTACTCGTCCCCATCCACGCTTTTCGCTCCGCCCAGTGTACGGCGCCGCGCGGGCGGCGGCCGACCGGTTTTCCCGACCGCCGGGGGTGGGGCCGCGTGGGGGCGATATGGGGTTTCATGACCCAAATAGCGCGGTATAGGTGTTCGGATCCTGGGACGTCCGGCTCGGCGGATTACCCGGCGGGGAGCTGGGCACAACGGATGCAGGTTCGCCGCGCGGCGTGCGCGAGGCGGGCGAATCGGGCGGTGTGCCCCGTTGCCGCGGGACTCGAGTCGATTTATCGTCCCAGCACGATGCGCGAGCAAGATCACAATATGTGAAGGGGCCGCGGCCATGGTGGCGAAGAAGACCGCCGTACAGCAGCCGGCGTCCGGCAGGTCCGCCAAGGCCTCCGGCGGCGCTGCGAAGGACGTGGGCGGGAAGAAGTCCGCGCAGGCCTCGGCGGGGCGCGCGGCCGAGGCGGGCGAGGGGAAGACCGCCGGGACGAGGGCGTCCGGGAGGAAGACGGCGGTGAAGAAGGCCGTGGCCGGCGAGTCCGCGGCCGGCGGGACAGGTGCCCGGAGCGCCGCCGGTGGGGCGGCGGGGAAGAAGACCGCCGGGAAGAAGGCCTCGGGCGGGAAGGCCGCCGGTGGCGCTGCCGCGGACAGGGCGGTGGAGGGGAAGGCGGCCGGGAAGAAGGCCGTCGCCAAGAAGGCCCCGGCCGGGAAGGGCGCCGGAGGCAGGAGCACCACCACGAAGAGCGCGGCCGGGAAGGGCACTGCCCGCACCGGCGCGGTCACACAGGACACGGCCGCGACCAGCACGGCCAAGAAGGCGGGTGCGGCCGAGGCCGCGCAGCAGACGGGAGCGACGACGGTGCGTGCGAAGAAGACTCCTGGCCCGGCCGCGGCGGCGAAGACCGCCGTTCCGAAGGCACGGGTCGCCGCGGCGGAGCCCGGCGAGCTCGCGGTACGTCCCGGTGAGGACCCCTGGACCGCGGAGGAGGTCGAGGAGGCGCGGTCCGAGCTGACGTCCGAGGAGACCCGGCTGCGTGAGGAGATCACGTCGTCGGAGCGGTCCCTCGCGGGCCTGATGCGGGACTCCGGGGACGGCGCGGGCGACGACCAGGCGGACACCGGCACCAAGAACATCACCCGCGAGCACGAACTGGCCCTGGCCGCCAACGCGCGCGAGATGCTCCTCCAGACCGAGCGCGCCCTGGACCGCCTGCACGCGGGCACCTACGGCCTGTGCGAGAACTGCGGCAACCCCATCGGCAAGGCCCGTATGCAAGCCTTCCCCCGGGCCACGCTCTGCGTGGAGTGCAAGCAGAAGCAGGAGCGCCGGTACTGACCGGCCGCCGAATGCCTCCTGAACACGTGGGACGCGCAGGCCGTGCCGTACCCTCGTCCTCAGTCAGGCACCTAGGTTGAGGGACTCACGTGGCAGAGGCGGAGCGCATCATCGGTACGCCGGACACACCGGACGCGGCCGGGAGCGGCAAGGAGCGGCCCGGCGCCGAGGGCTCCCCGGCCGGGGAGCCCGGCACCGACCCGGAGGTCCCCGCGGCCCCGGCGGGAGCGCCCGGTGCCGGCGAGCCGGATGCCGCCGCCGGGGAGCCCCGCGGCAGGCGCCGGATCGCGGTGCTGTTCGCCGTCGCCGCGTTCGCCTACGCCCTCGACCTGATCAGCAAGCTGATCGTGGTCGCCAAGCTGGAGCACCACCCGCCCATCGAGATCATCGGGGACTGGCTGAAGTTCGAGGCGATCCGCAACGCGGGCGCGGCCTTCGGCTTCGGCGAGGCCTTCACGGTGATCTTCACCATGATCGCGGCGGCGGTGATCGTGGTGATCGCCCGCCTCGCCCGCAAGCTGTACAGCCTGCCCTGGGCGATCGCGCTCGGCCTGCTGCTCGGCGGTGCGCTCGGCAACCTCACCGACCGGATCTTCCGGGCCCCGGGCGTCTTCGAGGGCGCGGTCGTGGACTTCATCGCGCCCAAGCACTTCGCCGTCTTCAACCTGGCCGACTCGGCGATCGTGTGCGGCGGCATCCTGATCGTGCTGCTCTCCTTCCGGGGTCTCGACCCGGACGGGACCGTCCACAAGGACTGAGCGTGCGTACGGCCCCGTCGTAGCCGTCCGGCATACTCGACGGGTGAGCACGATTCCCGAGATCCGTACCCTGCCCGTGCCCGACGGTCTGGAGGGCGAGCGCGTCGACGCCGCCATCTCCCGCATGTTCGGCTTCTCCCGTACCAAGGCGGCCGAACTCGCCGCCGCGGGGAAGGTCACGGTCGACGGGTCGGTGGTCGGCAAGTCGGAGCGCGTGCACGGCGGCGCCTGGCTGGAGGTCGAGATGCCGCAGGCGCCCGCTCCGGTGCAGGTGGTGGCCGAGCCGGTCGAGGGCATGGAGATCGTGCACGACGACGATGACGTGGTGGTGATCGTCAAGCCCGTCGGCGTGGCCGCGCACCCGTCTCCGGGCTGGACCGGGCCGACCGTGATCGGAGGCCTGGCCGCCGCCGGGTACCGGATCTCCACCTCCGGCGCCGCCGAGCGCCAGGGCATCGTCCACCGGCTCGACGTCGGCACGTCGGGGCTGATGGTGGTCGCCAAGTCGGAGTACGCGTACACGTCGCTGAAGCGCCAGTTCAAGGAGCGCACGGTCGACAAGCGCTACCACACGCTCGTCCAGGGCCACCCCGACCCCACCAGCGGCACCATCGACGCGCCCATCGGCCGGCACCCCCAGCACGACTACAAGTGGGCCGTCACGGCCGAGGGCAAGCCGTCCGTCACGCACTACGACCTCATCGAGGCGTTCCGCGCGGCGTCCCTGCTGGACGTGAAGCTGGAGACCGGCCGCACGCACCAGATCCGCGTCCACATGGCCGCCCACCGGCACCCCTGCGTGGGCGACCTCACCTACGGCGCCGATCCGACGCTCGCCAAGCGCCTCGGCCTGACCCGGCAGTGGCTGCACGCGGTGCGGCTCGGCTTCGAGCACCCCGGGGACGGGCAGTGGGTGGAGTTCTCCTGCGACTACCCGGAGGACCTGCAGAAGGCCCTCGACCAGGTCCGCGAGGAGACGTACGCGTGAGCACCCGGTACGTGGTGCGGGTCGCCGAGGACCCGGCCGACCGGGAGGCGTGCTTCGCGGTGCGCAAGGAGGTCTTCGTCGCCGAGCAGGGTGTGCCGGAGGACGTGGAGTACGACGAGCACGACGCCGGCGCGGTCCATGTGCTGGCGATCCGGGAGGACGGCCTGCCCCTCGGGGCCGGAAGGCTGCTGCACGGGGAGGCGGCCGTGGCGCGAACCGGAGCCGGCCCGTCGGTGGGCTCCCTCGGCCGGCTCGCCGTGACGGCCTCCGCGCGCGGACTCGGCGTCGGTGCCGCCCTGGTGAGGGCCATCGAGGACGCGGCACGCGCACGGGGGCTCACAGCCGTGGACCTGCACGCACAGACGCACGCGCGGGGCTTCTACGAGCGGCTCGGCTACGAGCCGTACGGGGCCGAGTACTTGGAAGCGGGCGTTTTGCACCAGGGGATGCGGCGTTCGCTTTAGCCCTCCGTGGGGGGTGCCGAAACGGTTTGTCCCGGGAGTTGCGTGGCAGGCTTGAGGTCAGTCGTGTGAACATTTGACCTTCCGGAGCGCTGACCGTGGATCAGTTGGCCCTGCTGTTCGTGCTGCTGCTCGGGGCCGTGATCAGTGTCCCCGCGGGGGACCGGTTCGGATTCCCGGCGCCGGTTCTGATGACGCTCCTCGGGATAGTCCTCGCGCTGCTCCCGTTCGTCCCCAACGTCGAGATCCCGCCGGACCTGATCCTCCCGCTGCTCCTGCCGCCCCTGCTGTACGCCGCCGTACGGCGCACGTCCTGGCGGCAGTTCGCGGCGAACCGGCGGCCGATCTTCCTGCTGGCGGTGGCGCTGGTGTTCGTCACCATGGCGTGCGTGGCCGCGGCGGCCGACGCCATCGTGCCGGGGCTGCCGCTCGCGGCGGCGTTCGCGCTGGGCGCGCTGGTGGCGCCGCCGGACCCGGTCGCGGCGACCGCCGTGGCCGGGCAGCTGGGGCTGCCGCGCCGGCTGGTGTCGATCCTGGAAGGCGAAGGGCTGTTCAACGACGTGACGGCCATCGTCCTCTACCACGTGGCGATCGCCGCGGCCGTCAGTGGGACGTTCTCGCCCTGGAAGGCCGGGCTCGACCTGGTGCTCTCCGCCGTGGTGGCGGTGGCCGTGGGGCTCGCGCTGGGTTGGGGCGCCAACAAGCTGATGGAGGTGCTCGGCGACGCGACCCTGCAGATCGGGCTGACCCTGCTGGTGCCGTACGCCTCCTACGTCATGGCCGAGGAACTGCAGGGCTCCGGTGTGCTCGCCGTGCTCACCACCGCCCTGTTCCTCGCGGAGTACGGCTCCGACGCCGACGACGTCATGACACGGCTGGCCGGGCACACGTTCTGGAACATCGTCGACACGCTCGTCACCGGCGTCGCGTTCGGGCTGGTCGGGCTGGAGCTGCACAACGCCATCCGCACGGCCTCCGGCCGGTGGGGCGAGCTGCTCTGGTGGGCGGCGGTGGTGGTGGCCGTCGTCGTGCTCGTGCGGCTGCTGTGGCTGCTGCCTGCGACCTGGCTGACCAAGCGGCTGCACGCGCGGCGGGACTACGACGAGGACATCCCGGTGAGCTGGCGCGAGACCGTGGTCATGTGGTGGTCGGGGATGCGCGGGGTGGCCTCGGTCGCCCTGGTGCTGGCGATCCCGCTGGAGACCGACGCCGGGGCGCCGTTCCCCAGCCGGGACGAGATCATCTTCATCGCGTTCGGGGTGATCATGGCGACGCTGGTGCTCCAGGGCCTGACGTTGCCGTGGCTGGTGCGCAGGCTCGGGGTGAAGGCCGACACGGACCAGGAGAAGGAGTTCGCGAAGGCACTCGCGATCCGGGCGGCCAAGGCGGCGAAGCAGCGGCTGCGGGAGATCGAAGGGGACGAGGAACTGCCGGAGGAGCTGTCCGAGCAGATGCTGCGGCGGGCCTACGACATCGGCGTGCGGATCAGCCCCGAACTCGCGGAGGACGAGCGCAGGGAGGCGTACCGGGAAGGGGCGCGCCGGGTGAAGCGGGTGCGGCGGATCCAGCAGGAGATGCTGAGTGCGGCGCGGCACGAGGTGCTGGCGGCACGCAGTGAGCCGGGCGCCGATCCCGAGGTGGTGGACCGGGTCCTGCGGCACCTCGACGTGCGCAGTCTGCGCTGAGCCGACGGCGGGGGCTTCGGCTCCGTTACGGCGGCGGCCCGGGGCCGGCGGATTGACGGTGGTCGGCCGGGGCCGGCGGATTGACGGCGGGGGCCGTGGTTGTTGATCCGACGGCGGGTGGTCAGGACCGTTGGTTCGAAGGCGCTCGGTCAGGGCCGTGGGCTCGACGGCGGGCGGCCGGGGCTGTCGGTTTGACGGTGGGCCGCCGGGGCGTCGTAGGGTCGTTCGTATGGCACGGAATGTGGTAATCAGTGGTGGAGGTACGGGAATTGGGCTCGCGGCGGCGCGGGTGTTCGCCGCCGACGGGGATCGGGTGCTGCTGCTCGGGCGGCGCGCCGAGGTGCTGGAGAAGGCCGAGGTGCCCGGCGCGTCGACCTACGCGGCCGATCTCGCCGAGCCGGAGGACGTGCGCGCTGTCGCCGCCTTCGTGGAGCGCGAGCTGGGCACGGTGGACGTGCTCGTGCACAGCGCCGGCGGCAGCGGGCTGCTCGAACCGGAGGCACCGCAGGGCGATCCCCTCGCGGCCGTCGCGCACACCTGGAACGTGAACTTCAGGCTCAACACCCTGACCGCGGTCCTGCTCACCGAGGCGCTGAAGCCGCGGCTGGCCGAGCCCGGCGGCCGGGTGCTGTTCCTCAGCTCCATCGCCGCCTACCGGGGATCCGGAAGCGGGGCGTACGCGGCGGCCAAGGCCGGGCTGCATCCCTACGCCCACGACCTGGCCCGCGAACTGGGGCCGCGGGGCATCACCGCGAACGTGGTGGCGCCCGGCTACATCGAGGACACCGAGTTCTTCGGTGACGCGATGGCCGAGGAGCGCCGGGCCCGGCTCGTCGGCGAGACGTCGAACGGACGGGCCGGAACCCCGGGGGACGTCGCCGCGACCCTGCACTGGCTGGCCTCCCCGGGCGCCGGGCACATCACCTCGCAGATCATCCAGGTCAACGGCGGTGCCGAGCGCGGCCACTGACCCGGCGGAAACCAGGAGGGGCTCCCCGCGCCGCGGGGAGCCCCTCCACACGTCCGGAACGTTCGAGTGGCGGTCAGCGCTCGGGCCGTCCCGAACCGTTGCCGTGGTAGCGGCGCTGCTGGGCCGGTACGGCCTCGGCGGACGGCCGGTGGCCGTTGCTGCCGGAGGACGGCGGGAGCGCCGCGTCCGCCGTGTTGACCCGGGGCAGCGCGTAGGGGTGCTCGCGGGTCAGCCAGCGGATCATCTCCTCGCGGACGGTGACCCGCACCGTCCAGATGTCGTCCGCGTCCTTGGCCGTCACCAGGGCCCGCACCTGCATGGTGTTCGGGGTGGTGTCCGTGACGGACAGGTTGTAGGCGCGGCCGTCCCAGGCCGGGCACTCGCGCAGAATGTCGCGGAGCTTGTCGCGCATCGCCTCCACCGGCGCCGAGTGGTCGACGTGCCAGAAGACGATCCCCGTCATCTGCGGGGTGCCGCGCGACCAGTTCTCGAACGGCTTGGACGTGAAGTACGACACCGGCATGGTGATGCGGCGCTCGTCCCAGGTGTGGACAGTCAGGAAGGTCAGCGTGATCTCCTCGACCGTGCCCCACTCGCCGTCCACCACCACCGTGTCCCCGATGCGGACCATGTCGCCGAAGGCGATCTGGAACCCCGCGAACATGTTGCTCAGCGTGGACTGGGCGGCGACACCGGCCACGATGCCGAGGATTCCGGCCGAGGCCAGCAGCGACGCACCGGCCGCCTTGAAGGCCGGGAAGGTCAGCAGCATGCTCGCCGCGGCCACCACTCCGACGACCGCGGACACCACCCGCATGATCAGCGTCACCTGGGTGCGCACCCGGCGGACCCGGGCCGGGTCGCGATGGGCACGGGCGTGGGCGTACCGGCTGTAGGACGTCTCGACGATCGCCGCCGCGATACGGATCACCAGCCAGGCGGTCGACCCGATCAGCACCAGCGTCAACGTCTGGCCGATGGCCTCCCGGCGCTGCTCCAGCAGTTGCGCCTCGTCGTACGACCCTCTCAACAGGGCTGCGAAGAGGACCAGCATGTAGGGGATGCGGCCACGTCGGAGCAGGCCCCACAGCGGGGTCTCGTGGTGTCGTTCGTCGGCCTTGCGCAGCAGGAAGTCGGTCGCCCAGCCGATCACCAGCGTGAGCACGACCGAGCCACCGACCACGATCAGCGGTCGTAGCAGGTTCTCCATGCCCCCGAACCTAACCGGCTCCCGGGGTGCATGAACATGTGACTTCCGCTGCGTCGTGGGTAGTGCCGCGATGCCGGGTCGTCACACCCGGCTGGCACCATGGCCTCATGAACATCATGCTCTTTCACTCGACCTTCGGGCTGCGGCCCGCGGTGCTGCACGCCGCTGACCGCCTGCGAGCGGCCGGACACGAGGTGTGGACGCCGGACCTCTTCGAGGGGCGCACCTTCGAGGAGGTCGAGGAGGGCATGGAGCACAAGGAGAAGATCGGCAAGGAGGAGCTGCTGAAGCGGGCGGTGCTGGCCGCCGCGCCGTACTCCGAGCGGGGGCTGGTGTACGCCGGGTTCTCGCTCGGCGCCTCCATCGCGCAGACCCTCGCCCTCGGTGACGACAAGGCGCGCGGCCTGCTCCTGCTGCACGGCACGTCGGACATCGCACCGGACGCCACCGCGCCGGACCTGCCGGTCCAGCTGCACGTGGCGGAGCCGGACCCCTTCGAGACGGACGACTGGCTCAGCGCCTGGTACCTCCGGATGGGCCGCACCGGAGCCGACGTCGAGGTGTACCGGTACGCCGGGGCCGGCCACCTCTACACCGACCCCGGCCTGCCCGACTACGACGAGGAGGCCGCCGAGGCCACCTGGCGGGTGGCACTCGGCTTCCTCGAGACCCTGTAGGCGGTTACACCGGGTTCTGGACGCGCTCGAGCTTCTGCGTTCCGCTGAGGGTGCGGTACGAGCGGGACCACTTGGCGGTCGCGTCGCGCTTGGCGCGGTCGGAGATCACGTAGTAGTCCATCTGCGCGCGCTCGGCCGTGATGTCCAGGACACCGAATCCGTGGCGGTCCGTGTCGACCCAGTGGACGTGGCGGTTGGCCGCGCGGATGACGGGTGAGGCGACCGCGGAGACCGTGCCCTCGGGGACCTTCACGATGTCGTCGAGGTTGTCCGAGGTGACCGACGTGACGACGAACTCCGTGGCGGCCGACGGGGACAGCGGATACGTCCCGGCGTCCACCGGTACGTCGTTGGCCCACGCCATGTGGATGTCGCCGGTGAGGAAGACGGTGTTGCGGATCGCGTTCGTCCGCAGGTGCGCCAGGATCTCGCGGCGGTCGTCGGTGTAGCCGTCCCACTGGTCGGTGTTGAGGGCCAGGCCCTCCTGCGGCAGGCCCAGCAGTTTGGCGAGCGGCTTCAGCAGGTCGGCGGAGAGCGAGCCGATGGCGAACGGCGAGATCATCACCGAGTTGCCGACCAGCCGCCAGGTCGTGTCCGAGGACTTCAGCCCGGCCTTGAGCCAGTCGAGCTGGGCGCGGCCGGTGAGCGTGCGGTCCGGGTCGTCGACCTCGCCGTTGCCGACCTTCACCTGCTGCGAGCGGAAGGAGCGCAGGTCCAGCAGCGAGAGGTCGGCCAGCTTGCCGAAGCGCAGCCGGCGGTAGGTGGTGCCCGCGATGGCCGGGCGCACCGGCATCCACTCGAAGTAGGCCTGCTTGGCCGCGGCCTGGCGGGCGGACCAGGCGCCCTCCGCGCCCTCGGTGTGGTTCTCCGCGCCGCCCGACCAGGTGTCGTTGGCGAACTCGTGGTCGTCCCAGATCGCCACCACCGGGGCCGTGGCGTGCAGCGCCTGGAGGTCGGGGTCGGTCTTGTAACGGGCGTGCCGGGTGCGGTAGTCGGCGAGGGTAACGATCTCGTGGGTCGGGGCGTGCGGGCGGACGACCTTGCCGCGGGTGGCGTACTCGCCGGTGCCGTACTCGTAGATGTAGTCGCCGAGGTGCAGCCAGGCGTCCAGATCGCCGCGGGCGGCGAGGTGCCGGTACGGGGAGAAGTAGCCGGCCTCCCAGTTGGCGCAGGAGACCACGCCGAAGCGCAGGCCCGTGACGGCGGCGTCGTGCGCCGGGGCGGTACGGGTGCGCGCGGCGGGGGAGTCGGTGCCGCCGGCGGAGAAGCGGAACCAGTAGTCGGTGCCCGGCTGAAGGCCGCGGACGTCGGCCTTGACGGTGTGGTCGGAGGCCGCCGTGGCGGTGGTGGAGCCCTTGGCGACGACCGTGGTGAACGCCTTGTCGCGGGCGACGACCCAGCTCACCTCGGTGTCCGGGCCGACTCCCGAACCGGGTATCGCCTCGGGCACCGGGGTGACGCGGGTCCACAACAGGATGCCGTCCGGCAGCGGGTCACCGGAGGCGACGCCGTGCAGGAAGGCGGGGGCCTGGTCGACGGCGCGCGCCGGCAGGGTCGCCGCCAGCGGCCCGGCCAGGACAGCAGTCGCCGCCGCGGCCTTGACGACCGTACGGCGGCGCGGAGTGAGGGAGTTGAGGCCCTCTGACGTCTTCGATGATCTGTATCGACTGGTCACGACCGATCAGGTTACTGGTCGGTATGCGACGGGAGAGGGCGAACTCCCGAAGTTCGCCCGCTCTTTCAGCTCCGGATACCGGGGCTGCTCGGCGTTGTGCCTTGCCGTTCTTGGAGGCGCGGGACTCCACATGCGCCTCCAGAGGGCGGGGACGACCGGCCCCGACGCCGCCGGGGCCGGCCACCGCAACGAGAAGTGACTAACTCTTGAGCGCTGAGTCGATCGCCTTCTTGTAGTCCGCAAGCGTCCCGGGGGCGCTCTGACCGTCGCTGCCCGTGAGCTTCTTGCCGTCCATGAGCAGCGTCGGCGTACCACTGAAGTCGTACTTCTTGCCGTCTGCGTCGAACTTCTCGGCCATCAGCAGCGCCCACTTGTCGTAGGTGCCGTCCTTCACGGCCTTCTGGAACGCCTTGTTGCCCTTGAGGGCATCGACCGTGTTCGCCACCTTGATCAGGTAGCTGTCGTCCTTGAACTTGTCATCCGTCTCGACGGGGTGGTACTTGGCCGAGTAGAGCGCCGTCTTGTAGTCGAGGAACGCGTCGGTGCTCACGTTCAGGGCGGCGCCCAGGGCGCTCAGGGCGTTCTTGGACCCCTCACCGGGGACGTTGCCGTCGATGAAGGTCGCGCCGACGTACTGGAGCTTGTACTTGCCGTCCTCGACGTCCTTGTGGATGGTCGAGCCGAGGGTCTGCTCGAACTGGGCGCACGCCGGGCAGCGCGGGTCCTCGTACATGACCAGGGTCTTCTTTGCGCTGTCCTTGCCGATGACGACCGTCGTGCCGTCCTTGCCCGACGTGTTGGCCGGCTCGACGAGCTCGGCGCTCTTTGCGGCCTCCCAGTCGTCGGGCTTGTTGGCCTGGACGACCGCGTAGCCGATACCGCCGGCTATCGCCAGGACGCCGACGATGGAGCAGGCGACGACGACCTGCCGCTTGGTCTTCGCCCGCTTGGCCTCGCGCTCGCGCTCGATGCGCAGTCGCTCACGGGCCGCCGTCTTCGCCGTCTGGCTGTTGCGCTTGCTCATGGTGATCTTCTCCGTGGGGGACGCGCACACCTGTGTGTGCGGGATACGTAGGGGGACTGCCGGTGCTCGGAAGTGCCGCAGGGGAAGACGCAGGAGCCTCCCGCGGCGGGCGAGTGCCTTCTTGGCGGCGAGTGCCTTCTTACGCGAAGGCGGGGGAGCACGGCGGTCCACGCCGTCCCAGGGAGCACGTGAGGATCCGGTCGCGGGCGGTGGGCGTGCGGCCGGCGGCCCGCGCCGGCAGGTGCCGCCCGGCCGGGGCCCGCTCCACCGCGACCGCGGCGACCGCCAGCAGCAGCGGCCGGAACGTGGTGGCCGTCACCGCCCGCAGCAGCTGGGCCAGGGCCCGCTCACCGCGGCGCAGCCAGACGGCGGCCAGGAGCCCGACGCCGATGTGCGCGCCGAGCAGCAGCCAGGCCGTCGCCGGGTCGGCATGGGCGACCGCGACCGCGAGCCGCTCGCTGCCGGTGGCCCCGGCCATCCGGGCCAGGGGTGTGCCGACCTCGCCGCCGCACAGGACGTCGAGGCCGACCGAGCGCAGGGGACCGGCGACCGGGCCGCCCGCCCGGCCGTAACAGGCGTGCTGGCCCGTGGTGAACACCGTGTCGGCGGCCAGTTCCAGCGGGATCAGCAGGGCCGCGATCCTCCCGAAGGAGCGCTCGCGGCCCGCCAGGGCGAACGCGATCACGAACACGGCGGCGGCGACCGCGGCCACCGTGCTCACCGGCAGCGGGGCTCCGGACAGCAGCACGTGCGACGCGGTGCTGAGCGTCACGACCACGGCCGTGAACAGCGCCGCGCGTACGGCTCTGAGCGGGATCCCGGATATGTCCATAGCGATAGGAGAGTGTGTCACGTGGGCCTGTAAGGGACCCCTAAAGGATGCCTGTGCGAGGCCTCGCCGTCACAGGCCCGGAATCCGTCCGTTGCGGAACAGGTCCACGAAGGTCTGGTGATCGGCACGGGCGCGGGCACCGTAGCCGTGCGCGAAGTCGACCAGCAGCGGCGCGAAGCCCTCCTCGTCGGCCGCGATCGCCGCGTCGATGGCCCGCTCCGTGGAGAACGGCACCAGGGACTCGCCGGACTGGTCGTCCGCCGCCGCGTGCATCGCGGCGGTCGCCCGGCCCAGGTCGGCCACCACCTGGGCGATCTCCTCCGGGTCGTCGATGTCGCCCCAGTCCAGGTCGACCGCGTACGGCGAGACCTCCGCGACCAGCTGGCCGGCGCCGTCCAGCTCGGTCCAGCCCAGCCACGGGTCGGCGTGTGCCTGGAGGGCCCGCTGGGAGATGACCGTGCGGTGCCCCTCGTGCTGGAAGTAGTCGCGGATCGCCCGGTCCGTGATGTGCCGGGAGACCGCCGGGGTCTGGGCCTGCTTGATGTAGATCACGACATCGTTCTCCAGGGCGTCGCTGTGCCCCTCCAGCAGGATGTTGTACGACGGCAGCCCCGCCGAGCCGATGCCGATGCCGCGCCGGCCGACGACGTCCTTCACCCGGTAGGAGTCCGGGCGGGCCAGGGAGCTGTCCGGCAGCGTCTCCAGGTAGCCGTCGAAGGCGGCGAGGACCTTGTAGCGCGTGGCCGCGTCCAGCTCGACCGAACCGCCTCCCGAGGCGAAGCGGCGCTCGAAGTCACGGATCTCCGTCATCGAGTCCAGCAGGCCGAAGCGGGTCAGCGAGCGGGCGTCACGCAGCGCGTCCAGCAGCGGGCCCTGCGCACTGTCCAGAGTGAAGGGCGGCACCTCTTCGCTCTTCGCGCCCGTCGCCAGGGCGTGGATCCGCCGGCGGTACGCGCCCGCGTACACCCGCACCAGCTCGCTGATCTGCTCGTCGCCGAGCGCCTTCGCGTACCCGATCAGCGCGATGGAGGCGGCGAAGCGCTTCAGGTCCCAGGTGAAGGGGCCGACGTAGGCCTCGTCGAAGTCGTTGACGTTGAAGATCAGGCGGCCGTTGGCGTCCATGTACGTGCCGAAGTTCTCCGCGTGCAGGTCGCCGTGGATCCACACGCGCGAGGTGCGCTCGTCCAGGTACGGCCCGCCCTGCTTCTCTTCGTCCAGATCGTGGTAGAAGAGGCACGCCGTCCCCCGGTAGAAGGCGAAGGCCGAGGCCGCCATCTTCCGGAACTTCACGCGGAACGCGGCCGGGTCGGCGGCCAGGAGCTCGCCGAAGGCGGTGTCGAAGACGGCGAGGATCTCCTCGCCGCGGTGCTCCTCGTCGAGCTGCGGGAACGACATCGCTGGGTGCCTCCTGGTGCATGCGTGTCAGGGCGGCTGGTCCGCCCTGACGGCTAACGTGCGGCGGCCCGCGGGAGTGCCCGCGGCCCTTGCCAGAAGGTACGCGGGTCAGCCCTCCGGGTGTCAGTGCCGAGGCATAGACTTCGACGCTGTCCCCCAGGCTGTCCGCAGCCTGCCGGGCCCGTCCGACCCCTGTTCTCCCTGGAGGCCGCAGCCGTGTCAAAGCCGCCGTTCACGCACCTGCACGTCCACACCCAGTACTCGCTGCTGGACGGTGCCGCGCGGCTGAAGGACATGTTCAACGCGTGCAACGAGATGGGCATGTCGCACATCGCCATGTCCGACCACGGCAACCTCCACGGGGCGTACGACTTCTTCCACTCCGCGCAGAAGGCCGGGGTCACCCCGATCATCGGGATCGAGGCCTATGTCGCGCCCGAGTCCCGGCGCAACAAGCGCAAGATCCAGTGGGGCCAGCCGCACCAGAAGCGGGACGACGTCTCCGGCTCCGGTGGCTACACCCACAAGACGATGTGGGCCGTGAACAGCACGGGTCTGCACAACCTCTTCCGGCTGTCCTCCGACGCGTACGCCGAGGGCTGGCTGCAGAAGTGGCCCCGGATGGACAAGGAGACCATCTCCCAGTGGTCCGAGGGGATCGTCGCCTCCACCGGCTGCCCCTCCGGCGAGGTCCAGACCCGGCTGCGCCTCGGCCACTTCGACGAGGCGCTGAAGGCCGCCGCCGACTACCAGGACATCTTCGGCAAGGACCGCTACTTCCTGGAGCTGATGGACCACGGCATCGACATCGAGCACCGGGTCCGCGACGGCCTCCTGGAGATCGGCAAGAAGCTCGGCATCCCCCCGCTGGTCACCAACGACTCGCACTACACCTACGCGCACGAGGCGACCGCCCACGACGCCCTGCTGTGCATCCAGACGGGCAAGAACCTCTCCGACCCGGACCGCTTCAAGTTCGACGGCACCGGCTACTACCTGAAGTCCACGGACGAGATGTACGCCATCGACTCCTCGGACGCCTGGCAGGAGGGCTGTGCCAACACCCGCCTGATCGCCGAGATGGTCGACACCAAGGGCATGTTCGTCAAGCGCGACCTCATGCCCAAGTTCGACATCCCGGAGGGCTACACCGAGGTCAGCTGGTTCCGCGAGGAGACCCTGCGCGGCATGCACCGCCGCTTCCCGGACGGCATCCCGGACGACCGCATGAAGCAGGTCGAGTACGAGATGGACACCATCATCTCGATGGGCTTCCCGGGTTACTTCCTCGTGGTCGCCGACTTCATCATGTGGGCCAAGAAGCAGGGCATCGCCGTCGGCCCCGGCCGAGGCTCAGCGGCCGGCTCGATCGTCGCCTACGCCCTCGGCATCACCGACCTCGACCCCATCCCGCACGGCCTGATCTTCGAGCGGTTCCTCAACCCCGAGCGCATCTCCATGCCCGATGTCGACATCGACTTCGACGAGCGCCGGCGCGTCGAGGTGATCCGGTACGTGACGGAGAAGTACGGCGCCGACAAGGTCGCCATGATCGGCACGTACGGCACCATCAAGGCCAAGAACGCGATCAAGGACTCCGCGCGCGTGCTGGGCTACCCGTACGCGATGGGCGACCGCATCACCAAGGCCATGCCCGCCGACGTCCTCGGCAAGGGCATCAACCTGGACGGCATCACCAACCCCGAGCACCCCCGCTACTCGGAGGCGGGCGAGGTCCGGGCGATGTACGAGAACGAGCCGGACGTGAAGAAGGTCATCGACACCGCCAAGGGCGTCGAGGGCCTGGTCCGGCAGATGGGCGTGCACGCCGCCGGTGTGATCATGTCCAGCGAGACCATCACCGACCACGTGCCCGTCTGGGTCAGGCACACGGACAAGGTCACCATCACCCAGTGGGACTATCCGAGCTGCGAGTCGCTCGGCCTGCTGAAGATGGACTTCCTGGGCCTGCGCAACCTGACGATCATGGACGACGCCGTCAAGATGGTGAAGTCCAACAAGGGGATCGACGTCGATCTCCTGAGCCTCCCGCTCGACGACCCCACGACCTTCGAGCTGCTCCAGCGTGGCGACACCCTCGGCGTCTTCCAGTTCGACGGCGGCCCGATGCGCTCCCTGCTCCGGCTGATGAAGCCGGACAACTTCGAAGACATCTCCGCCGTGTCGGCCCTGTACCGCCCGGGCCCCATGGGCATGAACTCCCACACGAACTACGCGCTGCGCAAGAACGGGCAGCAGGAGATCACGCCCATCCACCCCGAGCTGGAGGAGCCCCTCAAGGAGGTCCTGGACGTCACCTACGGCCTGATCGTCTACCAGGAGCAGGTGCAGAAGGCCGCCCAGATCATCGCCGGCTACTCGCTCGGCGAGGCCGACATCCTCCGCCGCGTGATGGGCAAGAAGAAGCCCGAGGAACTGGCGAAGAACTTCGTCCTCTTCCAGGAGGGCGCCCGCAAGAAGGGCTTCAGCGACGAGGCCATCCAGGCCCTGTGGGACGTGCTGGTCCCCTTCGCCGGCTACGCGTTCAACAAGGCGCACTCCGCCGCGTACGGACTCGTCTCCTACTGGACGGCGTACCTCAAGGCGAACCACCCCGCCGAGTACATGGCCGCGCTGCTCACGTCCGTGAAGGACGACAAGGACAAGTCGGCCGTCTACCTCAACGAGTGCCGCCGCATGGGCATCAAGGTGCTCCCGCCGGACGTCAACGAGTCGATGTCCAACTTCGCGGCCCAGGGCGACGACGTGATCCTCTTCGGCCTCTCCGCCGTCCGCAACGTCGGCACCAACGTGGTCGAGTCGATCATCAGGTGCCGCACGTCCAAGGGGAAGTACGTCTCCTTCCCGGACTACCTCGACAAGGTGGAGGCGGTGGTCTGCAACAAGCGCACCACCGAGTCGCTGATCAAGGCCGGCGCCTTCGACGCCATGGGCCACACCCGCAAGGGCCTCACCGCGCACTACGAACCGATGATCGACAACGTGGTCGCGGTCAAGCGCAAGGAGGCCGAGGGGCAGTTCGACCTCTTCGGCGGCATGGGCGAGGCCGAGACCAGCGAGCCGGGCTTCGGGCTCGACGTGGAGTTCTCCCCCGACGAGTGGGACAAGACCTACCTGCTCGCCCAGGAGCGGGAGATGCTCGGCCTGTACGTCTCCGACCACCCGCTGTTCGGCCTGGAGCACATCCTGTCCGACAAGGCCGACGCGGGCATCTCCCAGCTGACCGGCGGTGACTATTCCGACGGCTCCGTGGTCACCATCGGCGGCATCATCTCCGGCCTCCAGCGCAAGATGACCAAGCAGGGCAACGCCTGGGCCATCGCCACCGTCGAGGACCTCGCCGGCTCGATCGAGTGCATGTTCTTCCCCGCGACCTACCAGCTCGTCTCGACGCAACTCGTCGAGGACGCCGTGGTGTTCGTCAAGGGCCGCCTCGACAAGCGCGAGGACGTCCCGCGGCTCGTCGCGATGGAGTTGATGATCCCGGACCTGTCCAACGCGGGCACCAACGCGCCCGTGGTCCTCACCATCCCGGCCACCCGGGTCACCCCGCCGCTGGTCAGCCGCCTCGGCGAGGTCCTCAGCCACCACAAGGGCGACAGCGAGGTCCGGATCAAGCTCCAGGGGCCGACCAAGACGACCGTGCTGCGGCTGGACCGGCACCGGGTGAAGCCGGACCCGGCGCTGTTCGGCGACCTGAAGGTGCTGCTCGGACCGTCCTGCCTGGCCGGGTGAGGCGGGCACCGGCCGCCGCGCGCCTCAGTCCTCATCCTGGCCCGCGGTGATGATCCGGCTCTCGATGCGCTTGAGGGGCGTACCCGCAACCGGGTACGCCCCTCGTGCATGTGCGCGGGATCAACACCCCGTCACACAGGCGTCAGTTGTGGCCGAAGCTGCGCTTTCGCTTGGCCGACGCCATCTCGCCGGGGGTCGTCTCGACCTCGGGCTGGGGCTCGGACTGCGAGGCGGGGCTGCGGTCGGCCCGCTGGCCACGCTCGGTCGGACGCTGCTGCTTACGGTCACGGTTCTTGTTCTTGGCCATGGTGATGCCTCCTGTGGGGGACTAGGGGCCAGGGCCGGGACCAGATTCACACAGGCCGACAACGATCGCATGTCGGACAATTACCGTGCGTGACAGGGGTGGTCGGAGCGGGAGGCGCTGAAACGCCACGCCGAAGATCGAGTTCGGGCCGTTAACCTCTGCGCCGTCGGGCAGACTCGAAGCAAGCCCGAAGCAAACCTCCTGGGAAGAGGGTGAGTCGCGTGGACCGCTGCATCGTCCTGGTGGACGCTGGGTATCTGCTGGGAGCCGCGGCGAGTCTCCTCGCCGGGGAGCCCTCACGGTCCCGCATCACCGTCGACCACACCGCCCTCATCCAGGGGCTGCGTGAGCGCGCCGAGTCCGACACCCAGCAGCCGCTGCTGCGCATCTACTGGTTCGACGGCGCCCCCGACCGCGTTCCGCAGCCCGAACACCGCAGACTGCGCGTGATGCCCCGGGTCACCGTCCGGCTCGGTGCCCTGACCCGCAGCGACGGCCGCTGGGCGCAGAAGGGCGTGGACGCGGCGATGCACGCCGAACTCACCGAACTGGCCCGCAACCGCGCCTGCTCCGACGTCGTCCTCGTCACCGGCGACGGCGATCTGCTGCCCGGCATGATGGCCGCCAAGGAACACGGCGTCGCCGTCCACCTGTGGGCCGTCCAGGCCGCCGACGGCGACTACAACCAGTCCGAGGACCTGGTCGCGGAAGCCGACGAGCGGCGCGTCCTGGACCGTACGTGGATCACCAAGGCCGTCCGCGCCAAGGACCACACCGGGGTGTGCGCACCGCAGTCCGCGCCCCGGCCCGAGATCGCCGCCATCCTCTCCGCGCCGCTGCCCGAGTCCGCCCTCGGCGCCGCGACCGACCGGCCCGCCCCGCAGCCCCGGCACCAGGAGGCCGCCGCCGGGCAGAACGGCACCGAGGAGCGGGTGCCCGCCGCCAAAGGGGTCCCCACGCCCAAAGACCTGGCCGCCCTGCGCGCCCCCGGCAACCAGCCCGCCCAGCACCCCGCCTCCGCCACCCTCCGGTGGTCCTCCGACAAGGGCTGGGTCGACCGGCCCGCGGCCGAGCCCCCCGAGGCCGCCTCGATGCCGACGCTCGCCCAGCTGACCACGGCGGAGCAGCGCTGGGCCGACCGCGAGGAGGACATCACCACCGTCGGCGGTGACCCCTTCGAGGTGGGACAGGTCTTCGCCCGGCGCTGGGTCGAGCGCCTGGGAGACCAGAGCCACCTGCAGAAGCTGTCCGGCATGTACCCGCGCATCCCGCACCGTGTCGACGGTGAGCTGCTGCGCTACGCGGCCCGCTTCGGCCTGCTCGCCCACAAGGACGACCAGATCGACGAGCGGGACCGGTACGCCATCCGGGCCGGCTTCTGGCGGGAGATCAGCGTGCGCACGGGAGTGGAGCACCCGCCCGTCGACGCCTGAGTTCTCCGCCGGCGATTTCCCGGTACGGACCGACCCGAGGGCCGACCCGAGGACCGACCAGGGCCGCCGACCCCGTAGTCTCGTCCCTTGTGAGTACGGGCGCGGCACAGGCATTTCGGCACGATGGTGACGTCGTGTGCGCGGTGCGCGGGCTGACCAAGACCTACCCGGCCGTCCGCGGCCGGCGCGGCTCCCCGGGAACACCCGAGGTCCGGGCCACGGACGACGTGACGCTGGACATCCGCCGCGGCGAGATCTTCGGCCTGCTCGGCCCGAACGGCGCCGGCAAGTCCACCCTCGTGCGCCAGCTGACCGGGCTCATGCGGCCCGACCGGGGCGGCGTGGAGATCCTCGGCCACGACATCGTGCGCCATCCCGAGCGGGCCGCGCGGATCCTCGCCTACCTCGGGCAGGAGTCGACCGCTCTCGACGAGCTGACCGTGTCCCTCGCCGCCGAGACCACCGGGCGGCTGCGCGGCCTGGACGTGCGGCAGGCCCGGGCCGAGCGGGACGCCGTCCTCGACGAGCTGGGACTCGCGCCGCTCGCCGGCCGGCCGTTGAAGAAGCTCTCCGGGGGCCAGCGGCGCCTGGCGTGCCTCGCCGCGGCCCTGGTGGGGGAGCGGCCGCTGCTCGTCCTCGACGAGCCGACCACCGGCATGGACCCGGTGGCGCGGCGCGCCGTGTGGTCCGCGGTCGACCGGCGCAGGGCCGAGCGCGGGACGACCGTGCTGCTCGTCACGCACAACGTCATCGAGGCCGAGACCGTCCTGGACCGGGTGGCCGTCCTCGACCGGGGGCGGGTGATCGCCTGCGACACCCCCGCCGGGCTCAAGGAACAGGTCGCCGGCGAGGTGCGGGTCGACCTGGTGTGGCGGGACGCGGCTCCGCTGCACGTGCCCGAGGTGGCCGCGCTGCGGGACCGTGTCGTGGAGTCGGGCCGCCGCTGGACGCTGCGGCTCGGGCCGGAGGAGGCCAGGGCGGTCGTCGCGACCGTCACCGGTGGGTCCGCCTTCGCCGCCCTGGACGACTTCACCCTGGCCACGCCGAGCCTGGAGGACGTCTACCTGGCCCTCGGCGGTGCCGTGCAGCAGGGGCTGGTGAAGGTGTGAGCACCACAGCGCCGGGCGGGCGGGCCGTGAGTGCACCGGCCGCCGTATCCGTACCGAACAGGCGACTGCCGCAGTGGACCCGAGCGAAGGGGAGCAGCGCGACGTGAGTGTCGTACCCGCCGATGTCCTGCCGGGCAGTGCCCTGGCCGCCGAGGGGCGCGCCGAGGGCGCGGCCGAGCTCGGGCCCCGGGCGCGGCTCTGGCCGTCGCTGGCAGCCGTGTACCGGGCCCAGCTGTCCCGGGCGAGGGTGGCGCGGATCCCGCTGCTGTTCGTGGCGACCTTCCAGTCGGTCGGGATCATGATCCTGATGCGCGGGGTCGTGGACGACGGGGCGGAGGCGCAGGCCGTCGTCGCCGGGTCGTCGGTCCTGGTGGTCGCCTTCGTCGCGCTGAACCTGCTCGCGCAGTACTTCGGGCAGCTGCGGGCCAGTGGCGGGCTCGACCACTACGCGACGCTGCCGGTGCCGCCGGCGGCGGTGGTGCTGGGCGCGGCGGGGGCGTACGCCTCGTTCACCGTGCCGGGGACCGTGGTGACCGCGGTGTTCGGCTGTGTGCTGTTCGGGCTGCCGATGGCCCATCTGTGGGTCCTCATGGCCGTGATCCCGCTCGCGGGCGCCGCGCTCGCCGGGCTCGGCGCGGCGCTGGGCCTGCTCGCGCCCCGGCCGGAACTGGCCACGCTGCTCGGGCAGCTCGGCATGTCGGCGGCGCTGCTGCTGGGTGTGCTGCCGGCGGACCGGATGCCGGAGATCGTGCGCTTCGCGCGGGACCTGCTGCCGTCGACGTACGGAGTGGAAGCCTTCGCGCGTACGTTCGGGCCGCACCCCGACTGGGCCTTCGTGCTCGGGGACCTCGCGGTGTGCGGGGCCGTGGGCGTCGTCTCGCTGGCCGTGGCGACCTGGGCGTACCGCCGGGCGGCCGTCCGATGAGCGGGGAGCGGTCGTCCGGTGACGCGGCGCACAGGCGGGCCTGGCACGATGGCAGAGTGACCGCACCACTGACTCCGCCTCCGCCACCGCACGAACACTCCGCACAGGGCGCGTGGCAGCCGCCGGACGCCGGGCCTGCGGCTCCCGGGTCGCAGCACGCCGAGTACGCCGGGCACGGCTGGTACGGACAGGACGGCCCCGGGATGAAGACGGAACTGCGGGAAGCCGCCGTGATCGCGGTGGCCGTGGCGCTCGGCGGGGTGCTGCTCGGAGTGCTGTGGTGGTGGCTCGCGCCGCATGTGCCGCTGGTCGGCGACGTGGTGGAGAAGAACTGGGTCGTCTTCCTCAAGGACACCGAGGGGGAGCAGGCCATCGGCGTCGACGGCACGTTCACGCTGCTCGGGCTGGCCTTCGGGGCCGTCAGCGCGCTGGCCGTCTTCCTGCTGCGGCGGCGCGGGGGTGTACCGCTGGTGGTGGGGCTGGCCCTCGGCGGACTGCTCGGGTCGTTGCTCGCCTGGCGGATCGGGGTGTGGCTCGGACCCGCCGAGGACGTCGTCGCGCACGCGCGGGAGGTCGGACGGGGCGTGACCTTCGACGCGCCGCTGAAGCTGGGTGCGAAGGGGTCGCTCCTGGCGTGGCCGCTGGCCGCGCTGGTGCTGCACCTCGGCCTCATGGCGTTGTTCGGCCCTCGCGACCCGGAACCGGAGTTCCCGGCCGGGCCGTACCAGGAGTCGTCCGCGGCTAACGGCCGATAGGCGCCAGGACCGCCCCGGTCAGCTGCCGCAGGTCGTCCGGGGCGAGTTCCACCTCCAGGCCCCTCCTGCCCGCCGACACGCAGATCGTCGTGTGGGCCGACGCCGAGGCGTCGAGGACCGTCGGCAGCTTCTTGCGCTGGCCCAGCGGTGAGATGCCGCCGCGGACGTAACCCGTCGTGCGCTCCGCCAGGGCCGGGTCGGCCATCGCCGCGCGTTTGCCGCCGACGGCAGCCGCCAGGGCCTTCAGGTCCAGCTGGCCCGCCACCGGGACCACCGCGACGGTCAGCGCGCCGTCGACGTCCGCGACCAGGGTCTTGAAGACGCGGTCGGGGGAGACGCCCATGGCCTCGGCCGCCTCCTCGCCGTAGGAGGGGTGCGCGGGGTCGTGGTCGTAGGAGTGGACCGTGTAGCTCGCGCCCGCCGCCGTGAGGGCCACCGTCGCGGGCGTACCGCCCGGCTGTTGCTGTTTCTTCGACTTCTTCGCCATGCCGATCCGCTCAGTTGAGGCTCATCGGGCCGCGCGTCAGCTCCGACGCCGGCAACGACGGCAGATTACGGATGATCGCCGTCTCGGAGCGAAGGAGTTTCAGCTCGTCACGCAGCCGGGAGGCCGTGTCCGGGGACTGGAGCAGGCGCTGCTTGGTCGGCGTGTCCAGCATCATGGCGGCCGCCACCAGGTACGACACCACGCCCGGCTCGTCCGGCAGGTCGGCCCCCGTCGTCAGGGACCGTTCCCGCGCCCCGGCCAGCCGCTTCTGGTACTGGCGGAACGAGCGCAGCACCCCCTCCGCCAGGGGCGCGGCCTCGTCGCCCGGTTCCTCCTCCAACGGCTCCAGCTCGGCGGTCAGGAACGGCCCGGAGGCCTCCACCGACAGCAGCTTCACCCGGGTCGTGCCGGTCGCCAGCACCTCGAAGGAGCCGTCGGTGCGCTCCCGGATCGTCGCCGCGTCCGCGATGCAGCCGACCCCGTGGAACGCCTTGGCCGGCTCCGCGCCGAAGCCCGCCGCGGGCCCTCGCTCGGGCACGGCTGTCGGGTCGGGCATGCCGGGCGCGCTCGGCGCCACCTCGTGGCCGTCGCGGATCGCCACGACGGCGAACCGGCGCGGCTCGTCCTCGGGCGTCTTCAGCAGTTCGCGCATCATCGCGCGATACCGCTCCTCGAAGACGTTGAGCGGCAGCACGAGCCCCGGGAACAGCACCGAGTTCAGGGGGAAGAGGGGGAGCCGGACGGTGGTCACGACGCAAAAGCCTAATGGTCGCCGGGCGGGACTCGTCCGCCCCGTTCACTCCGTGGATGCCCGGACGGGTTCCCGGCCGCTCCGGCCAGGACGTCCTCGCGCACCCGCAGGAAGTGGCCGAGCGGGTCGTCCGACACCTGGTCCCAGGGGAAGGAGGTGGCGTACGGGCCGTTCAGGCGCAGTTGCTCCGCGGCGTCGTGCCAGCGCTCCAGGCGCACCAGGACGAAGAGCAGCAGGTTGCGCATCCGGGCCGGCCAGGGGTCGGCGGCCGGCAGCAACGGGGACAGCGCGATCGCCCGGTCGGCGGCCGCGTCCAGCCGCTCGCGCGGCACCTCGGGCCCGCAACGATCGGTGAGGTAGCCGAAGGCCGCCCGCAGCGGCAGGGCCTGGACGAGCGCACCGGCGGGAGCGTCCTGGGCGGCCCGGTCGGCGAAGTCGAAGCACTCGTGGTGCGAACCGTGCCAGTAGGTGGCCAGGTAGCGCAGGGCCGCCACATGGCAGCCGTAGTGGTGCGGGGCGCGGCGTACCGCCGCCGCCCACAGTTCCTCGAAGTACGTGTGCCCGGCCTGGGCACCCCGGGCGTGGTCGAGCGCGAGCCGCCAGGGCACCGGGTCCCGCTGGTCGCCCCGTGCGGCGGCCGTGATCAGCGGGCTCACCTCACGCAGCAGCTCGGCCCGGGCAGGTGACCGCCAGGCGTGGTCCACGGCCAGCTGGGCCCCGAGGAGCAGCGCGTCGGGATCCTGCGGAGCGGTCGCGAGCCAGGCGTCCAGCCACTCGGGCCGCGACCGGGCGAAGGCGGCCAGCCGGGTCACGTACCGGTCGCGCCGCTCCCACTCGGAGGCCGCGCGGGTGGCCAGGAGCAGCGTGGCGGCCGGCCCGTGGTCGCCGCGGGCGGCGGCGACCAACGCCGGGCTCAGCCGGGCGTCGGGCGCGTCGAGCAGCACCTCGTCGTCGGCGTACGGCCTGCCGGCGAGGCGGGAGACGGTCCTTGCCATCCGGGTCGCGCGGATGAACGGGAGCTGCATTGCCATGGTGCCGACCATTGAAAGTCGGCTGGTCATGGCGGCGCCAGACCGTTCATGGAACCTACGGAAAGTTGTACATCCGATGGTCAAGAGAGCGTAAAACCGCGCCAGTTCGACACCTGTGGTCACACCGGCACCATCAGTTGCGCCGCAGAAGCCGCGTGGCCCCCGCCGCCACCGTCGTGGCCAGGATCCAGCCCAGCAGGATCATCGCCGTCGCCAGCCACTGCCAGGCCCCCCGGAGCTGCCAGAAGCCCGTCTGGCCCAGGTCTATGACGGGCAACAGCAGATCGAGGGTGAACAGCGTGGGGTTCCACTCCGGGTGCTCGCCCCGCTTCATCGGCGGGTGACCCGCCTGCGCGAAGGCGAGGGAACCCGCCGCCCACAGCACCGCCATCCACACCGCGGCCCGGCCCGGCCGGTATCCGTAGGCGACCGTCCAGTCCTGCGCGTAGCCCCACAGCTTGGCCGCCATCGGCAGGCTCTCCCGGTGCCGGCGCTGCTTGGCGAGCAGCACCTCCCGGGCGTCCTCGTCCTCACCGCCCGCCCGCAGCACGGCCGCGAGGCGCTCGTACGGCTCCGGGTTGTACTCGGCGGTCGCGGCCGCCACCCAGTCCAGCCGCTCGGCCAGCGGGAACGGCCCGCGCGGCACCAGGTTCTCGTAGGCGAAGCCGCCCATGTGCAGCCGCCCCGGCCCCGGCCAGGCGTCCGACCGGTCCATCAGGTTGACGACCTTCGCCCCGGACAGCACCACCCGCCCGCGCACCGGCTGCTCCCCGAGGAAGCGCAGCTCCGGCGTCTGCACCCGGCGCAGCGACAGCTCCTGGTCGTCCGTGAGGGTGAACCGGGCCCGCTCGAAATCGACGGCGTCCCCGAACCGGCCGTCGTCCAGGCGGACCCCGCCCGCGCACGCGAAGCGCTGGATCCGCGTCCCCTGCGCCGGGGTGATCCCGCTCATCGCATGGGCGCCGACCCCCGCGGGCGTGAGATAGAGACTGCGCTCGACGGTCAGCTGCGGGGCGTTCAGCGCGAGCCGCTCGTAGGGGTTGGACAGACGCGCCCCGCGCAGGCTCAGCGAAACGCCGACGGTGGCGGCGCGCAGGCTCAGCTCGCCGTGCGACTCCAGCAGCTCCGCCTGTAAGTCCTGGCCGACGGTCATGCCGTCCGCGGCGATCGAGCGGCCGCTGTGGTCCCGGTGCACGATCGCCTGGTTGAGCATCAGGTCCGTGCCGATCTGCGCGTCCGTGAGCCGGATGCCGTGGTGGAAGCGGCAGCGCGGCAGATGCAGATCGCCCTCGGTGTGCACCCGGGCCGCCTCCAGCCGGGGCACCGAGCAGTCCACCATCCGCAGCGTCGTGAAGCGGGCCTCCGGCAGCAGCACGTCCTGCTCGAAACGGCACCGGCGCATCTCCACGTACGGCACCACCGTGCCACCGGCGAGGTCGAGCGAGCCGCTGACCTGCACGCCGACCAGCTTCAGCGAGGACACGCGGCCGGCCAGCGCGGGCGGGCCGTCCAGGAGCAGCCAGCAGACGATCCTGGCTCGCACGGTCCGCTCCGCGCCCCAGGGGTGGCCGCCGTGCGGATCGTCCACCACGGCGTCGCCGCTGGTCAGGTCGTACACGGTGCCGTTGCGGAAGGCCTGCCACATACCGGCCTCGGCCGCGGTCAGGTCCTCGGGCAGCTCCCCGGCGCGCACACCGGCCCCCTCGGTCACAGGTCTTCCTTCCTCCCCGGGTACTCGTGAGTCACTTCCTCGTACACCTGTTCATGCCCGCCGAGTGACCTACCGAACACACCACGTAAGGGTGATCTTCCGGCTCCCCGCGGTGTTCTGTATCAGCCATTGATACGCGCGAACGACGCCTCACCGGGTTCTGAGAGAATTGAGCACGTGATCTCCCGAATCGACCTGCGTGGCGACGCCCTTCCCGAGGGCCCCGCCCTGCGCGACCTGCTGCCCCGAGCCGACTTCGACGTTGCGGCCGCCCTGGAGAAGGTGCGTCCGATCTGCGAGGACGTGCATCATCGGGGCGACGCGGCGCTGATCGACGCCGCCGAGCGGTTCGACGGGGTCAGGCTCGACCAGGTGCGCGTGCCCGCCGCCGCGCTCACCCGTGCCCTGGAGGAACTCGACCCGGCCGTGCGCGCGGCCCTGGAGGAGTCCATCCGCCGCGCCCGGACCGTCCACCGCGCGCAGCGCCGCGAGACCCACACCACCCAGGTCGTGCCCGGCGGCACCGTGACCGAGAAGTGGGTGCCGGTCGACCGCGTCGGGCTGTACGCGCCCGGCGGCCGGTCGGTCTACCCGTCCTCCGTGATCATGAACGTGGTGCCCGCGCAGGAGGCCGGCGTCGGATCCGTCGCACTCGCCTCACCCGCCCAGGCCGACTTCGGCGGCCTGCCGCACCCCACGATCCTCGCCGCCTGCGCCCTGCTCGGCGTCGACGAGGTGTACGCGGCCGGCGGTGCCACGGCCGTCGCGATGTTCGCCTACGGCACCGAGTCCTGCGCGCCCGCGAACATGGTGACCGGCCCCGGCAACATCTGGGTCGCCGCCGCCAAGCGCTACTTCACCGGCCGGATCGGCATCGACGCCGAGGCCGGCCCGACCGAGATCGCGGTCCTCGCCGACGACACGGCCGACCCCGTGCACGTCGCCTCCGACCTGATCAGCCAGGCCGAGCACGACCCGCTGGCCGCCGCCGTCCTGGTCACCGACTCGGTCGAGCTCGCCGACGCCGTCGAGAAGGAACTGGAGCCGCAGGTCGCCGCCACCAAGCACGTGGCGGACCGGATCGTCCCGGCCCTGTCGGGCAGGCAGTCCGCGATCGTCCTGGTCGACGGCGTCGACGAGGGCCTGAAGGTCGTCGACGCGTACGGCGCCGAGCACCTGGAGATCCAGACCGCCGACGCAGCCGCCGTGGCCGACCGGGTCCGCAACGCCGGCGCGATCTTCATCGGCCCCTGGGCACCCGTGTCGCTGGGCGACTACGCGGCCGGGTCCAACCACGTCCTGCCCACCGGCGGCTGCGCCTGCCACTCCTCGGGCCTGTCCGTCCAGTCCTTCCTGCGCGGCATCCACATCGTCGACTACACGCAGGACGCGCTGGCCGAGGTCGCGCACCACGTGGTGACGCTGGCCGAGGCGGAGGACCTGCCCGCGCACGGCGCGGCGATCAAGGCGAGGTTCGACTGGAAGGTTCCCCAGGGCAAGTGAACGACGTACGCATCGAGGATCTCCCCGTACGGGACGAGCTGCGCGGCAAGTCCCCCTACGGCGCGCCCCAGCTGGACGTCCCCGTACGGCTGAACACCAACGAGAACCCCTACCCGCTGCCCGAGCCGCTGGTCGAGCGGATCGCCGAGCGGGTCCGTGAGGCCGCCCGCAACCTCAACCGCTACCCCGACCGGGACGCGGTCGAGCTGCGCACGCGGCTGGCCGAATACCTCACCGACACCTCGGGCCACGAGGTCGGCCCGGCCAACGTCTGGGCGGCCAACGGCTCCAACGAGGTCATCCAGCAGCTGCTGCAGACCTTCGGCGGACCGGGCCGCACCGCCATCGGCTTCGAGCCGTCGTACTCGATGCACGGCCTGATCTCGCGCGGCACCGGCACGGGCTGGATCTCCGGTCCGCGGGGCGAGGACTTCACGATCGACGTCGCCGCCGCCGAGAAGGCCATCGCCGAGAACCAGCCGGACGTCGTCTTCATCACCACCCCCAACAACCCCACGGGCACCGCCGTACCGCCCGAGACGGTCCTCGCGCTGTACGAGGCCGCCCAGACGGCGAAGCCCTCGATGGTGGTGGTCGACGAGGCGTACATCGAGTTCAGCCACGGCGACTCGCTGCTGCCGCTGCTGGCGGGCCGCCCGAACCTCGTCGTCTCCCGCACCATGTCGAAGGCGTTCGGCGCGGCGGGCCTGCGTCTGGGCTACCTCGCGGCGCACCCGGCCGTCGTCGACGCCGTCCAGCTGGTCCGGCTGCCGTACCACCTGTCGGCCGTCACCCAGGCGACCGCCCTGGCCGCCCTGGAGCACACCGACACGCTGCTGGGCTACGTCGAGCAGCTCAAGACCGAACGGGACCGCCTGGTCACCGAACTGCGCGCGATCGGCTACGAGGTGACCGCGTCGGACGCGAACTTCGTTCAGTTCGGCCGGTTCGAGGACTCCCACACGACCTGGCGGAAGATCCTCGACCGGGGCGTCCTGGTCCGGGACAACGGTGTGCCCGGCTGGCTCCGGGTCACCGCCGGAACCCCCGAAGAGAACGACGCGTTCCTCGACGCGGTACGTGAAGTGAAGAAGGAGCAGAGCGCATGAGCCGCGTAGGCCGCATAGAGCGGGTGACCAAGGAGACCTCGGTCCTCGTCGAGATCGACCTCGACGGCACCGGCAAGACCGACATCAAGACCGGCGTCGGCTTCTACGACCACATGCTCGACCAGCTCGGCCGGCACGGTCTGTTCGACCTGACCGTGAAGACCGAGGGCGACCTGCACATCGACTCGCACCACACCATCGAGGACACCGCCCTCGCCCTCGGTGCCGCCTTCAAGCAGGCCCTCGGCGACAAGGTGGGCATCTACCGCTTCGGCAACTGCACGGTCCCGCTGGACGAGTCGCTCGCCCAGGTCACCGTCGACCTGTCCGGCCGCCCCTACCTCGTGCACACCGAGCCCGAGAAGATGGCGCCGATGATCGGCGAGTACGACACCACCATGACGCGGCACATCCTGGAGTCCTTCGTGGCCCAGGCGCAGATCGCGCTGCACGTGCACGTGCCCTACGGGCGCAACGCGCACCACATCGTGGAGTGCCAGTTCAAGGCGCTCGCCCGGGCCCTGCGCTACGCGTCCGAGCGCGACCCGCGCGCGGCCGGCATCCTCCCCTCCACGAAGGGCGCCCTGTGAACGGCACCTCGACCCTGCTGATCGTCGTCGGTCTCTTCCTCGTCGGCGGGATCTACTCCTTCATCAAGCAGAAGATGCCCAAGGGCCTGATCGTGCTGCTGTCGATCGGCGCCGCGATGTGCCTGGCGGCCGGTGTGGTGAGGCTGGAGGTGTGGAATTGAGCGCCCCCCGCAAGAACGTGGTGGTCTTCGACTACGGCTTCGGCAACGTCCGTTCCGCCGAGCGCGCCCTCGCCCGCGCCGGTGCCGACGTCGAGATCACGCGTGACTACGACAAGGCCCTGAACGCCGACGGCCTGCTGGTGCCCGGCGTCGGCGCCTTCGCCTCCTGCATGACGGGCCTGCGCGAGGCACGCGGCGACTGGATCGTCGACCGCAGGCTCTCCGGCGGCCGCCCCGTCATGGGCATCTGCGTCGGCATGCAGATCCTCTTCGCGCGCGGCATCGAGCACGGCGTGGAGAGCGAGGGCCTCGACGAGTGGCCCGGCTCGGTCGAGCCGCTCCAGGCCGAGATCGTGCCCCACATGGGCTGGAACACCGTCGAGGCGGCCCCCGGCTCGCAGCTGTTCGCCGGCCTCGATGCGGACGCCCGCTTCTACTTCGTGCACTCCTACGCCGTCCACGACTGGTCGCTGGAGACGCACAACCCGGCGATGACGGCCCCCAAGGTCACCTGGTCCACCCACGGCAAGCCGTTCGTCGCCGCCGTCGAGAACGGCGCCCTGTGGGCCACCCAGTTCCACCCCGAGAAGTCCGGCGACGCCGGAGCCCAGCTCCTCACCAACTGGATCGGAACACTGTGAGCAAGCTCGAACTCCTCCCCGCCGTCGACGTCCGTGACGGCCAGGCCGTCCGCCTGGTGCACGGCGAGTCCGGTACGGAGACCTCCTACGGCTCCCCGCTGGAGGCCGCCCTCGCCTGGCAGCGCTCCGGCGCCGAGTGGCTGCACCTGGTCGACCTGGACGCCGCGTTCGGCACCGGCGACAACCGCGAACTCATCGCCGAGGTCGCCCGGGCCATGGACATCAAGGTGGAGCTCTCCGGCGGCATCCGCGACGACGACACCCTCGCCGCCGCCCTCGCCACCGGCTGCACGCGCGTCAACCTCGGCACGGCCGCCCTGGAGACGCCGGATTGGGTCGCCAAGGTCATCGCCCAGCACGGGGACAGGATCGCGGTCGGTCTGGACGTCCGCGGCACCACCCTGCGCGGCCGCGGCTGGACCCGCGACGGCGGCGACCTCTACGAGACGCTGGAGCGCCTCAACAAGGAGGGCTGCGCGCGGTACGTCGTCACCGACATCGCCAAGGACGGCACCCTCCAGGGCCCGAACCTGGAGCTGCTGAGGAACGTCTGCGCCGCCACCGACCGCCCGGTCGTCGCCTCCGGCGGCGTGTCCTCGCTGGACGACCTCCGTGCGATCGCCGACCTCGTCCCGCTCGGTGTCGAAGGCTCGATCGTAGGGAAGGCGCTGTACGCGAAGGCGTTCACCCTGGAAGAGGCCTTGGAGGCTGTGTCGTCATGACCGTGCGGCGTGTGCAGAGCGGAAGTCCCTGGGAAGAGTCCGTCGGCTTTGCACGCGCCGTCGAGGCGGGCGACCGAGTGCTGGTCGCGGGCACGACAGCCTTCAAGGGCGACGTGCTCTACGGCGAGGGCGACCCGTACGAGCAGGCCAAGGTGGCCTTCACCACCGCCCTGGAGGCGATCGGCGACCTCGGGCTCCCACCCGAGTCCGTGATCCGCACCCGGGTGTACCTGGCCCACGCACGGGACGTCGACGCGGTGGGCCGGGCCCACAAGGAGCTGTTCGACCCCGTGCGCCCGGTCACGACCCTGCTGATCGTGCAGGGCTTCATCGACTCCCGGGTCCTGGTGTCGGTGGAAGTGGAAGCATTCAGAGGGACACCTTCCGAGGAACACTAGAGGAGCACGATTCATGACCCTGGCGGTCCGAGTCATCCCCTGCCTGGACGTGGACAACGGCCGGGTCGTCAAGGGCGTCAACTTCCAGAACCTGCGTGACGCGGGCGATCCCGTCGAGATGGCCACGGTGTACGACGCCGAGGGCGCCGACGAGCTGACGTTCCTGGACATCACCGCCTCGTCGGGCAACCGCGAGACCACCTACGACGTGGTGCGCCGCACGGCCGAGCAGGTGTTCATCCCGCTCACGGTCGGCGGCGGTGTCCGCACCGCCGAGGACGTGGACAAGCTGCTGCGGGCCGGAGCGGACAAGGTCGGCGTGAACACCGCCGCCATCGCCCGCCCGGAACTCATCCGTGAGATCGCCGAGCGCTTCGGACGCCAGGTCCTGGTCCTGTCGGTGGACGCCCGCCGTACCGACTCGGGCTCCTTCGAGGTGACCACCCACGGTGGTCGCCGCTCCGCAGGCATCGACGCCGTCGAATGGGCCCACCGGGCCGCGGAACTCGGCGCGGGAGAGATCCTGCTGAACTCGATGGACGCGGACGGCACCAAGGACGGCTACGACCTGGAGATGATCCGGGCCGTCCGCAAGCACGTCACGGTCCCCGTCATCGCCTCGGGCGGCGCGGGCCGGCTGACCGACTTCCCCCCGGCCGTCGAGGCCGGCGCGGACGCGGTCCTGGCCGCGTCGGTGTTCCACTTCGGGGACCTGCGGATCGGGCAGGTCAAGGAGACGCTGCGGGAGGCGGGGCACCCGGTGCGGTGACGTCCCCGTCCGCCGAGAGCCCCGGCCGCGCCGTGCGACCGGGGCTCCGGCATGCCTACCCGGGATCCCGAGCCGCTCAGATCCCGAGCGGCGGGCTGCGGGCTGTTCAGATGCCGATCGGCAGTTTGCGAGCTGTTCCGATGCCGAGTGGCGGTCTGTGAGCTGTTCAGATGCCGAGCTGCTTGGACTCGTTGAGTTTCGCGATCGCGTTCTCGTCGCCGTCCAGCTCGACCTTGGCCGCGCTCTGGCGGCCGTAGGAGAACAGCACCAGCTCGGACGGCTCGCCGGTGACGGTGACCACCGGCGTGCCGCGGTGGGCGACCGCCGTCTGGCCGTCGGGCCGGCGCAGGACCAGGCCCGTCGGGACGCCCCGGCCCATCAGGCGCGCGGTGCGCTCCAGGCGGGACCACAGGGCGTCCTGGAAGACCGGGTCGAGATCGCGCGGCGACCAGTCGGACTGGGCGCGGCGGACGTCCTCGGTGTGGACGTAGAACTCGATGATGTTCGACGCCTCGTCGACCGGCTTGAGGGAGAAGGGGGAGAACCGCGGGGGCCCCGTACGGATCAGCTGGATCAGCTCCTCGTACGGCTTGTCGGCGTACTCCGCCATCACCTTCTCCAGGCGGGGCGCGAGCTGCTTGATCAGCATCCCGCCGGCCGCGTCCGGGCGGCGCTCGCGCACCACCACGTGTGCGGCGAGGTCCCGGGTCGTCCAGCCCTCGCAGAGGGTGGGCGCTTCCGGGCCCGCGGTCTCCAACAGGTCGGCGAGGAGAAGTCGTTCACGCTTGGCATGGGTCGACATGCGGCCCAGCCTACGACCGGGCCGGGGGTCCGCCCAATGGACACTCCACCAGCACTGTCAGTGGCGCCCGGCACAATGGTCACCATGACCAGCACGCCCAGCCCTCTCGACCCGGAGATCGCCGCGCGCCTCAAGCGCAGCCCCGACGGCCTCCTGCCCGCCATCGCCCAGCAGTACGACACCGGAGAGGTGCTGATGCTCGGCTGGATGGACGACGAGGCGCTGCACCGCACCCTCACCACCGGCCGGTGCACGTACTGGTCGCGCAGCCGCCGGGAGTACTGGGTCAAGGGCGACACCTCCGGCCACTTCCAGTGGGTGAAGTCCGTCGCCCTGGACTGCGACGCCGACACCGTGCTCGTCAAGGTCGACCAGGTCGGCGCCGCCTGCCACACCGGCGCCCGCACCTGCTTCGACGAGGACGTGCTCCTCAAGGACGGCGGCAGCGGCCGCCCCGCCCGGGATCAGTAAGGTCAGCGGCCATGGACCTCGAGACGTTCCGCAAGCTCGCCACCGACCGGCGGGTCATCCCCGTCACCCGCAAGCTCCTCGCCGACGGCGACACCCCGGTCGCGCTCTACCGCAAGCTCGCCGCCGAGCGGCCCGGCACCTTCCTGCTGGAGTCCGCGGAGAACGGCCGCTCGTGGTCCCGGTACTCCTTCGTGGGCGTGCGGTCCGCGGCGACCCTGACCGCACGCGACGGTCAGGCCCACTGGCTCGGCGCCCCGCCCGTCGGCGTCCCCACGGACGGCGACCCGCTCGCCGCCCTGCGCGCCACCATCGAAACCCTGCACACGCCCCACCAGGAGGGCATGCCGCCCTTCACCGGCGGCATGGTCGGCTACCTCGGCTACGACATCGTCCGCCGCCTGGAGAAGATCGGCCCCGGCGAGCGCGACGACCTGCGGCTGCCCGAGCTGACCATGCTCCTCACCAGCGACCTGGCCGTCATGGACCACTGGGAGGGCTCGGTCCTGCTGATCGCCAACGCGATCAACCACAACGATCTGGAGACGGGCGTCGACGAGGCCTACGCCGACGCCGTCGCCCGCCTGGACGCCATGGAGGCCGACCTCTCCCGCGCCGTCGCCCAGCCTCCGGCCGTCCTCCCGCCCTCCGAGCTCCCGGAGTACACCGCTCTGTGGGGCGGCCCCGACTTCCAGGCGGCCGTCGAGGACATCAAGGAGCGCATCCGGGCCGGCGAGGCCTTCCAGGTGGTCCCCTCCCAGCGCTTCGAGACGCCGTGCACCGCGAGCGCGCTGGACGTCTACCGGGTCCTGCGGGCCACCAACCCGTCCCCGTACATGTACCTGTTCCGCTTCGACGGGTTCGACGTCGTCGGCTCGTCTCCCGAGGCCCTGGTCAAGGTCGAGGACGGCCGGGCCATGGTCCACCCCATCGCCGGCACCCGCTGGCGCGGCGCCACGCCGCAGGAGGACCAGGCCCTCGCCGAGGAGCTGCTCGCCGACCCCAAGGAGCGCGCCGAGCACCTCATGCTCGTCGACCTGGGGCGCAACGACCTGGGGCGGGTCTGCGAGCCCGGCTCGGTCGAGGTCGTCGACTTCATGTCCGTCGAGCGGTACTCGCACGTGATGCACATCGTCTCGACCGTGACGGGCCGCGTCGCCGCAGGCCGCACGGCGTTCGACGTCCTCACCGCCTGCTTCCCGGCCGGCACCCTCTCCGGCGCCCCGAAGCCCCGCGCCATGCAGATCATCGACGAACTCGAGCCGTCCCGCCGCGGCCTCTACGGCGGCTGCGTCGGCTACCTCGACTTCGCCGGCGACTCCGACACGGCCATCGCCATCCGCACGGCCCTCCTGCGCGACGGCACCGCGTACGTGCAGGCCGGCGCCGGCATCGTCGCCGACTCCGACCCGGTCGCCGAGGACACCGAGTGCCGCAACAAGGCGGCCGCGGTGCTGCGGGCCGTGCACACGGCGAACCGGCTGGGAAACGCATGAGATGAACCCCGGGTGACGGTTCGCCCGGGGTTCAGGCGATAGTGGGGTACGTGACTGCTGTACCTCACCCCCGTTCCGAAGCCCCCGGATCCGCCCGGGCCGGCCGCCTGAGCCTCGCCGTCGCGCTGCTGAGCGGCGCACTCGGCGCGGCCGTGGCGCTGCTCGCCACCCGGCAGCAATGGTCGCAGGGCACCGCGACGGTCGCCGGTGGCGCCTTCCCCCTGACCGCCAAGGGCAGCGACGTCACGGGCGTTCCCGCGGCGCTCGCCATAGTCGGCCTCGCCGCGCTCGTCGCCGTGTTCGCGGTCCGCCGCGCCGGCCGTCTCGTCGTGGCCACGCTGCTGGCGCTGTCCGGCGCGGGCATCGTCGTCGCGGCCCTGCTGGGCGCCTCCGACAGCTCCGCGCTCGACGAGCAGGCCGCGCAGGCCTCCGGCGACACCTCGGCCTCCGTCGACGCCCTCAGCCACACCGCCTGGCCGTACGTCGCGGTCGTCGGCGGCGTCCTGATCCTCCTGGCCGGGCTGCTCGCGCTGCGGTACGGCCGCCTGTGGCCCGCCATGTCCGGCCGCTACGAGCGATCCGGCGCGCCCCAGCCGCGCCGCAGGGCCCCCGCCGCCGACCCCGACCGGCCCGAGGACCTCTGGAAGGCGCTCGACCGCGGCGAGGACCCGACCGGGGCCTAGGTGTGCTGTCCCGGGACGTTGGTGACACGCGTGCTGGGTGCTTGAACAGGTGAGGGCCTTCTGGGTTCGGTGTGGATTGCGACATCTA
>NZ_JBIVZM010000022.1:0-56923 GCF_044759525.1 Streptomyces sp. NPDC101110
CCGGTGGTGTGCTGCTGCCGTTCTTCTCCTTCATGACGTTCCTCATCGCCGTCCCGACCGGTGTGAAGTTCTTCAACTGGATCGGCACGATGTGGCGCGGCAGCCTGTCCTTCGAGACACCGATGTTGTGGGCCATGGGCTTTCTGATCACGTTCGTGTTCGGCGGGCTGACCGGGGTGCTGCTGGCCTCGCCGCCGATCGACTTCCACGTCTCCGACACGTACTTCGTGGTGGCGCACTTCCACTACGTGATCTTCGGGACGGTCGTGTTCGCGATGTTCTCCGGCTTCCACTTCTGGTGGCCCAAGTTCACCGGCAGGATGCTGGACGAGCGTCTCGGCAAGATCACCTTCTGGACGCTGTTCATCGGCTTCCACGGCACGTTCCTGGTCCAGCACTGGCTCGGCGCCGGGGGCATGCAGCGGCGGATCCCCGACTACCTGGCTGTCGAGGGCCTGACCACGCTCAACACGGTGTCGAGCGTCTTCTCGTTCCTGCTCGGCATGTCGATGCTGCCGTTCTTCTACAACGTGTGGAAGACGGCGAAGTACGGCGAGAAGGTCACGGCCGACGACCCGTGGGGCTACGGGCGTTCCCTGGAGTGGGCGACCTCCTGCCCGCCGCCGCGGCACAACTTCGTCACCCTGCCGCGGATCCGCAGCGAGTCCCCGGCGTTCGACCTGCACCACGACGCCATCGCGGCGGCGGAGCGGGAGCTGACGCTGCGATGACCGCCATGGAAGGGCTCCCCGTGGATCTGCGGGCGTTCCACAACGAGGTCGAGGGGCATCTGCTCGCCGCCGCCGCGCACGAGGAGGCACGCAGGGCCGCCGCTCGGGTCGCCCGCGGGTTCGACTGGCTGCCCGCGGAGCAACGGGCGGAAGTGGAGCGGCGGTTCGCGGCGGAGCATCTGGCCCTCGCCCGCGCCTCGTGGCAGCGCACGGTCCGCCGTGGGGAGGAACTGCGGGACGAGTACGAGGCCTTGTACCGAAGGCTCCGCGCGCGGATGCTGACCGCACTGCTGCTGGGGGTCGTACTGCTGGTGGCGGTGGACCTCGTGGTGCTGGTGTCGGTCTGAGCGCTTCCGGTGCCCCTCAGCGTGCGGTTCGGCGCGCGGCGTTCTCCCGCCACTCCCGGCCGATCGACCGCATCAGGGCCGGGTACACCCCCAGGTACCGGAAGGGTCTGATGCCGAGCATGTACAGGGAGCCGAGGCGGCCGTTGGGCTTCACCAGGACGGCCATCTGGCCGCGATAGCCGCCGTTGCCGTCGGCGACCCAGCCGATGTGCATCACCCCGTGCATGGTCTTGTTGGCGTACTCGGCGGCCCATTCGTCGTGTGTCTGGAAGACCGAGGTGAAGGGCGCCGAGCTGAGGTCGGGCCCCTGCGGCCCCGCGCGCAGGTCGTCCGGCAGCCGGTCGCGCAGCGTCGCCACCCGGCCGCCGACGCCCGAGTCCGGTTTGTCCCAGCCGAGCAGCGCGCCGAGCTTCCAGCGCACCGCGAAGAGGAAACGACCCACACGGTTGCCGCCGTGCGGACCGCCCTCGCCACCCGCCATCTGCCGGACCAGGTGGTGCAGGTCGTCCGGGCCGCCCGGCGTCGGCAGCGCCCACAGGTCCTCGAGCCGGAAGTCGCCGGCGATCTCGTGGATCCGCCAGGGGCGGGACGTGTGGTCGGTCGAGGGGAGGCGCAGATCGCTCATGGCGGATCCTTGTCTATACGGTGGCGTATAGATCGAGCATAGACCCATCTATACGGCTCCGTATACTGGCTGGGGCATGTGAGGGGAGACACGGCATGGGCGCGATCCGTACGCCGCGGGACAAGTGGATCGAGGAGGGGCTGCGGGCGCTCGCCGCCGGTGGCCCCGAGGCTGTCCGGGTCGAGGTCCTCGCCCAGGCGCTCGGCGTGAGCAAGGGCGGTTTCTACGGCTACTTCCGCAACCGTGCCGGCCTGCTGGAGGAGATGCTCGACACCTGGGAGCGAGCGGTCACCGAGGATGTCATCGAGCGGATCGAGCGCGACGGGGGCGACGCCCGCGAGCGGCTCGGGCGTCTCTTCGACTTCGTGGGGTCGGGCGAGTCGCGTGTGACCAGCGCCGGGGTCGAGCTCGCGATCCGCGACTGGGCCCGGCGCGACGAAGGCGTCGCGCGGTGCCTGCGCCGGGCCGACAACCGGCGTATGGACTATCTGCGCGAGCTCTACGGAGCCTTCTGTCCCGACGAGGGCGATGTCGAGGCCCGCTGCCTGATCACCTTCTCACTGCGCATCGGCGACCACCTCATCGCAGCCGACAACGGCCCGCGCAGCCGCACGGAAGTCCTCGCCGCGGTCAGGAAGCGGTTGTTGAGCCCATAGCCGGTCAGAGCCTGACCGAGGGGTGGCTCCTCCGTGCGGAGGGCGGAGGGCGGCGTGCGCGGGCGGCGGGCGCGGGCGGCGGGCGCGGGCGGCGGGCGGCGGACACTCCCCCGCACCAGACATCCACCTTCACCCTCTCCCCCGCCCTCACCCTTCCCGCTTCCACTCCGGCGGCCACAGGATGCCCAGCAACTGACGGACCAGTTCGTCGACGACCTCGTCGAGGGTCGCGTCCACCCAGCCGGTGCTCCAGTCGTGCAGCAGGCCGTTGACGCTGCCGATGAAGCCCGTGGCAGGGAGGCGATAGTCGCGCGGTGCGGCCTCCCCGCGGGCTGCGGCGGCGTCGGCCTCGGCGCAGATGAGGTCCACCCAGCCGGCCCGGCGGGCGAGGCGCTGCTCCTCCAGGCGCGGGCTGACGCCGATGATCTCGACGAAGGTGATGCGGATCCGGCGCGGATCGGCGGTGACGTTCCCGGCGTAGGCGCGGAAGATGGCGGTCGCGCGTTCGACGAGCGGCAGCTCCGCCGCGCCCGCGGCCGCCTCCAGGACCGCCGCCTCGGCCCAGCCGTTGACCTGGAGGTGCAGCGCGGCGAGTACGTCCTCGAGCGTGCGGAACTCCTCGTAGAACTGCCGGGTGGACAGCCCGGCCGTCTCGCTGAGGGCCGCGACCGTGGTGGAGCGGAAGCCTGGGGCGTCGCCGAACAGCTGGAGCGCGGCGTCGAGGAACCGCCGGCGTCGCTCGGCCTGCCGTTCCTCGGCGGTCTTGCCGCCGTAGCGGCCGGTCGGCGCTCTGAGTCTGCCCGGCACCGGCTCTCCTTTCGTCGTTCGAACACCGATTTTGTCGTGCACGCAGTCTTGTGGAGAAGGCCACCCCTTCCTTACTTTGCAGTAAGTTGACTCTGAAAGCACGTGTGTTCAGTTTCCACGCGCCATCCGCTTTGGCATGTCCCACTCATCATGCTCGCCCCCGCAGCAGCGACCCCACAGCAGAGAGGGGAGCCGTCATGCCCGTCCTCCGACGCCGGCACCTGTGCTCCGTAGCCGCAGCCCTGGCCCTGACCGTCACCGTCCCCGCGACCGCAGCCGCGGCGGCCCCGGGCTCCTCCGCCGCGCTGCGCGAGGTGCTGTTCGTGGGCAACAACTGGGACGGCACCGCCGATGTCATCCGCTCCGGCGGTGACTTCGCGAGGATCGGGCGGATCAACGTCATCCCCGACAAGGACGAGCGGATGGCGGCGATCAACGCCGATCCGATCAAGTGGATCTACTTCATGGCGATCCGCAACAGCGTCGGCGAGGGCCACGACCAGTTCGTCGACGACATGTACTCCACGCCGGACGGGACGGCGGTGGTCGTCTCGCGGCCCAGCTTCGCCGACGTCGTCTCCATCGACCTCGCCTCCGGGAAGCTCAACTGGCGTTTCCCGGTGTCCGGTTACCGCTCCGACCACATGGCGGTCTCCCCCGACGGCAAACGCGTGGCGGTGTCGGCGTCGACCTCCAACACGGTGCACGTGCTGGACATCGTCTCCGGCAAGGAACTGGGCAAGTTCGGCACCGGCGACAAGCCGCACGAGAACATCTTCACCCGCGACGGCAAGTACATCTACAACATGGCGATCGGGGACGTGAACACGCAGACCGACGCCCCGTGGCTGGACTGGACGAAGGGCGACCGGCGCATCACCGTCGTCGACGCGACCACGTACAAGCAGGTCAAGGTCATCGACATGCGTCCGCACCTCGACGCGCTCGGCCTCAAGGACCACTCCGACGCGGTCCGCCCGGCCGTCTTCTCCCCGGACGAGTCGAAGCTGTACTTCCAGGTCTCCTTCTTCAACGGCTTCTTCGAGTACGACGTCGCCGCCGACAAGATCACCCGCACCAAGACCCTGCCGAAGAACCCGGCGACCGGCGACGACCGCACGACCTTCGTCAACGACTCGCGCCACCACGGGATCTCGATGAGCCCGGACGGCCGCAAACTGTGCGTCGCGGGCACCATGGACGACTACGCCACCGTCGTCGACCGCGCCACCCTCCAGGAGGGCCCGCCCATCACCGCCGCCAAGCCCTACTGGGCCACGGTCAGCGGTGACGGCAAGTCCTGCGTGGTGTCCGAGAGCGGCACCGACCAGGTCACGGCCATCGACTTCGCCTCCGGGAAGAAGGTCGTGTCCGTTCCGGTCGGTGACCACCCGCAGCGCGTCCGGCTCGGCCATGTGGCGGCCGACTGGACGAGCCCGTCCGCTAACTGACCTCCTTCGACGCCCACGCAGCGAGTTCGGAGCGGGCCGCGGTGAGCAGCTCGGCCGAGGGAGCCGTCGCCCCGTTGGTCACCAGCGCGTAGTGCAGGGCGCCCGAGTCCGGCGCGGTGAGCAGCAGGCGGCGGCTTCCCGTGCCGCCGGGCTCCTGCGCCACGCCGACCGCGGTCGCCGGGGTGTAGGCCGGTGGGGCGTGGACCGCGCCCAGGTCGGAGACGACCGAGGTGGACGCGGTCGGGAAGCTCGCCGGCAGGTGCAGTTCGGTGGGCGCCGGCCCGCCGTTGGAGCGCCACAGCAGCAGCCCGTACTGTCCCGACCCCACCAGCCGCTGCACGTTCGGCAGGGAGCCGGGCACCGGGTTCCAGGTCAGGGTGGTCGCCCCGTCCCGGGAGCGGTCCTCGTAGGTGAAGGCGACGGTCTCACCGGCGGTGGCGCTCGGATAGAGGCGGTCCAGGAGCCGGGCGTCCTGACGCAGCACGGGCTTGCCCGTGTCGTCGAGGCGTACGGCGGACAGGTCCTCGTCGTTCCAGGCGTCGCCGGTGGTGAGCACCTTGCCGGGGTTGCCGTTCATCGGTTCGCGATGGCGGCCGTTGTAGATGTCCCACTGCCATTGCGAGCCGGAGAGCACGGGTCCCGAGGCGGCCGGGTCGGACCACCAGTCGGCGCCCTTGAGGCGGGAGTCGAGCGCCTGGTACATCGCCTTGAGGACGGTCGGCGCCTTGTCGGAGACGGTGCCGGCGAGAGGGTGCCCGAACTCGCTGACCACGGCGGCCGTCCGTGCGGCGGCGGCCCGGTCGCGGACGGTGCGGAAGTCGCCCGCGTACTGGCCGTCGGCCGCCTTGCCCCACATGAAGACCCCGGAGATGGCCTTCTGGTCGTAGAAGTGCGTGTTGAAGACGTAACGCGGGCCGAGCCGGCCGGCGTCCAGCAGGCCGCCCTCCTGCTTCTGGAAGTCCAGGTTGGCGTTCCAGAAGAGGTTCGGCTCGACGAAGGCCGGCTTGTCATGCCAGCCGGCCGTGTCCATGCGGGCCCGGAACCTCTCGCAGAAGGGCCAGAGCACGTCCTTCTCCCAGGCGCGGCTGGTCTGCCCGGAGTCGTACACGCCCGCGTGCGGCTCGTTGTAGGGGTCGAAGCCGGCGATGCCCTTGAACTGTTCCGCGCTCAGGTGCTGCCGCAGGTGTTCCATGGTCTTCTGCGCGGTGGCGAGGAAGGCGTCCTGCACGCCCTGCGCGTTGTGCCAGAAGTCGTACGAGGCCCGCTTCACGGCCTCGTTCTGGGTGATGTTCTGTCCCCAGAAGAGGCAGATCCCGCAGGACTCGTCCGGGTAGTTCCCGGCGTCCACAGCCCACTCGGGGGCACCGTCGCCGGTGTACCAGCTGTCGGTGTCGAAGAGGTGCCGGGAGTAGAGGTCCTGGTGGAAGTCGGGGTAGACCCGGATTCCGGCGTCCAGGAAGGCCTTCATCTGATCGGTGGCGGCGGTCAGATAGGCCGTGTCGACCTGGCCACGCTCGGGCTCGGCGTACGCCCAGGAGAGCAGGAAGCGGACGGTGTTGCCGCCGCCGAGGGCGCGCAGCGCGGTCGCCGACGTACGGGCGTCGGCGACCGAGGCGAAGGGCAGGCCCTTGTTCTCCGCGAGCTTGGTCTCGCCGGAGACGTTGTAGCCGCGCAGCACGATCTCGCGGCCGTAGGCGTCGGTGAAACGGCCGCCCTGCACGGTGACGGTGGGGTCGTCGAACCAGAGGGAGCCGGCCGGGGGCGCGGCGGTGGCCGGTGGGACCCCCGCCACCGAGACGGAGCCGAAGAGGACAGCCAGGACGACCAGCAGACGCGCTCGGATAGTCGGCATGTCCATTACAGTCCGGCCATATCAGGACACCGTCAACACCCCTGACTCGGGAGTAAGTTCCCGCTCGGGGAATCCTCACACGTCAACCACCCACCCTTCGTGTCACGTTCAACAAGTACTCCTTCCTGTTCAGCGGGTTGTGGTCGGTGCGCGGGCGTTCGGGGATCGTGCCGTGTGTGACCGGCGCGTAGTGGGCGAAGGAGCTCTCCAGCTCGCCCTCCCCACGGGTGAGCCCCGGCAGCTCCTGCTGGAGGGCGTGCACCCGGGCGGCCGGCACGGTGCCTTCCAGGACGCAGAGGTCCTTCCTGTTGCGCGTCGTCTCCGGTACGGCCGAGAACCGGGCGAGGGCCGGCAGCAGGGCGCCCACGGTGTCGGCGGGTGCCTCGACGCGGAAGCGGTGCAGCGGCTCGTGGACGCGCGTCCCGGCCCGCCGCAGCGCCTCGCAAAGCACCAGCGGGGTGACTCCGCGGAAGTCGGCGCCCGTGCTCGACATGCTCTTGTCGAAGCCCTGGTGGGCATGGCTCTGACGGGGTGAGTAGCCGCTGTGGGTCATGGTGACCACACAGTCGTCGACCCGCCAGCCGTGCAGGCCCTGCTCCAGGGTCTCGCGGACGGTGTCCTCGACGGCCTTGAAGAAGGCGTACGGCATCGAGCCGAGCTCCACCTCCAGCCGGAAGCCGACGCCCGAGCCGACCGGGGCGGGGTCGACGCGCAGGCCGACCGTCGCGAGGAACGGATTGGGGTCCTTCTTGTTGAACTCCACGGCCTGCCCGCTGCCGACGAGCCGCTCGACGCACAGGGGCGTCGTCTCGCGGAAGGTGACGTCCAGGCCGTACTCCCCCGCGAGGGTGGCCTGGATGACCTCCTTCTGCACTTCGCCGTACAGGGAGACGGAGGTCTCCCGGCGGCGTTCGTCGCGGCGGAGGCCGATCAGCGGGTCCTGCTCGGCGAGCTGGGTGAGCGCCACGTGGAGCGCTCCCCGGTCGACGTCCGGACCGGGGACGACGACCGTCTCCAGGGTCGGCGGGGCGAAGAAGTGCTCGTGCGCCTTGCGGGGTTCGCCGATGGCGTCACCGATCCGGATGTGGCCGAGCCCGGTGAGGCGGGCGATCCGGCCGGCCGTAACGGAGTCCGCCCGGATGTCCGTGCCGTCGCCGAAGACGCTGATGCCGGTGATCCGGCCTTCGGCCCCGTCCGCTCCGAAGGAGACCTTGTCGCGGACGCGCAGGGTCCCGGAGTACATCCGGGTGTAGGCGACCTTCTCCCCCGCCGGACCCCGGTCGATCTTGAACACGGTGGCGGAGACCGGGCCGTCCGCGTCCCCGTCGGCCACCGGCAGCAGGGTTTCGACGCCGGACAGCAGCGCCGCCACGCCCGCGCCCGTGGCGGCGGAACCGAAGTAGACGGGGTGGACGAGGCACTCCCGGGTCTGCCTGACGAGGGACGCGTGCAGCAGCGCGTCCGTGACGGTGTTCTCGACGTACGCCGCCAGCAGGGTGTCGTCGTGCTCGGCCAGGACGTCCAGCGCTCCGCCCGGACCGGGGCCGGGGATGAAGCGGGCCGTGCGGGCGCCGAGGCCGGTAGCGGTCCCCATCGGCACGATCGCGGGCGTCAGCCGCGCCGAGATCTCCCGCAGCAGCGCCTCGTGGCGTGCCCCACCGCGGTCGATCTTGTTGACGAAGAGCAAGGTCGGGATGCGCAGCCGCTGGAGCGTCCGCATCAGCACCCGCGTCTGCGCCTGCACGCCCTCCACTGCGGAGATCACCAGGACGACACCGTCGAGCACGCCGAGGACGCGCTCCACCTCGGCGATGAAGTCCGGGTGGCCGGGGGTGTCGATGAGGTTGACAGTCACGCCGTCAAGCGGGAACGACACGACGGCCGACTTGATGGTGATGCCGCGCTGCCGTTCCAGGGCGAGGGTGTCGGTGCGGGTGTTGCCGTCGTCGACGCTGCCGATCTCGTCGATCACACCGGCCGAATGGAGCAGCCGCTCGGTCAGGCTGGTCTTACCGGCGTCGACATGGGCGAGAATTCCAAGGTTGAGCATGTGCACGGAGCGTCATGTCCTTCGGAGAGAGGTCCTTTCCTGACTGGGGGGACATGCACGCAGTGCGCATTCGGGAACTCCTCGGAACCGTCGGGGTCGCTGTCCTGTGCAGGGCAGCAGACCGGCGCGGGGGGCCACAACGGAATTAACCGCCGCCGGGGTACCCGGTCAGGCAGCCCGGATGGAGAGGAGCGGCTCGTGCGTGACGTTCTCCCGGTACTGGGCCGCTGGTACGCGGCCGGGGTCCCGTTCGGCCTCGCGACGGTGGTCGAGGTCAGCCGCAGCGCACCGCGCGACCCCGGCGCGGCGATGGCGGTCGGCCCGGACGACGAGGTCGTGGGCAGCGTCTCCGGAGGCTGTATCGAGGGCGCGGTGTTCGAGCTGGCACAGGCCGTCGCCGCGGACGGGGAGGCCCGGCTGGAGACCTTCGGCTACACCGACGACGACGCCTTCGCGGTCGGCCTGACCTGCGGGGGCGAGATCACGCTGCTCGTGCGTGCCGTCACCCCCGAGCGCGATCCCGGCTTCGGCGCGGTCGCGGACTCGGTCGCGGCGGGCGAACCCGTCACCGTGGCGACGGTGACCGACGGACCGGCACCGCGCGGGGCCGCCCTCGCCGTGTGGCCGGACCGGGCCCTCGGCTCGCTCGGCACGAGCGGCCTGGACGCGGCCGTGACCGCCGACGCCCGCGGCGAACTCGCCCTCGGCGCGACCGGACTGCGGCACTACGGGCCCGGCGGGCAGCGCCGCGAGGACGCCGTCAGTGTGTTCCTTCAGTCGTTCGCCCCGCCACCGCGGATGCTGGTCTTCGGCGCGATCGACTACGCCGCGGCCGTGGCCCGCATCGGCGATTTCCTGGGCTACCGTGTCACCGTCTGCGACGCCCGCCCCGTCTTCGCCACGCCGCGGCGCTTCCCCGAGGGCGTCGAGGTGGTCGCCGAGTGGCCGCACCGCTACCTTCGGGAGACGGCCACGGACGAGCGCACGGTGATCTGCGTACTGACGCACGACCCGAAGTTCGACGTGCCGCTGCTGACGGAGGCGCTGCGCCGCCCGGCCGCCTACATCGGGGCGATGGGCAGCCGCCGCACCCACGCCGACCGGGCGGCCCGGCTGGCCGAGGCCGGGCTCACGGCAGGCGAGCTGTCCCGGCTGCGTTCACCGGTCGGCCTCGACCTCGGGGCCCGTACGCCCGAGGAGGTGGCGGTGTCGGTCGCCGCCGAGATCGTGGCACTGCGCTGGGGCGGCACGGGGGCACCGCTCACCACGACGGAAGGGGCGGTGCACCCGCGCCGGTCCTGAACACGGGCGCCGCACGGCAGCTCCGAGACACAGCGGTTCAGCCCGCAGCCGGCTTCGGCAACTCAGCAACTCAGCAACTGGAGGGAATCCCATGATCTTCATCACCGCCAAGTTCCGGGTCCGCCCCGAGCACGCCGACCGCTGGCCCGAGATCGCCGGTGATTTCACCCGGGCGACCCGTGCCGAGCCCGGCTGCCTGTGGTTCGACTGGTCGCGCAGCGTGGAGGAGCCGTCGGAGTACGTCCTCGTCGAGGCCTTCCGCGACGACGAGGCCGGGGCCGCACACGTGCAGTCCGCGCACTTCAAGGCCGCGCAGCAGACACTGCCCCCGCATCTGGCCGAGACGCCGCGCATCGTGAACGCGAACGTCGCGCAGGACGACTGGTCGCTCCTCGGCGAAATGGCCGTGCCCGGACAGGAATGACCCGCCCTCCGGCACCGACCCCCACACCGCCCCTCGGCACCGACCCCCGCCACCGCCCCTCTGCACCGCCGCCCGCCCCGGCACCTCCACCCGCATGAGCCGTAAGTCGTGCCGGACCGGCTCTTGCCTCGGACGGCGGGCGCCCGTACGCTCACGGCCGTACCGACTGGACGGTATGCAGCCGAGGAGAGTCGCCGCAGATGACTACGATCAACCGCCAGGTACGCCTGGCCGCACGTCCCGTGGGAGAGCCCGGTCCCACCGACTGGGAGCACGTCGAGGAGCCGGTGGGGCAGCCGGGCGACGGGGAGTTCCTGGTACAGGTGCTCTGCCTGTCGATCGACCCGGCGATGCGCGGCTGGATGAACGCCGGCAGGTCGTACATCCGGCCGGTGGAGATCGGCGAGGTGATGCGCGCCGGTGCGGTGGGACGGGTGGTCGCCTCCCGGCACTCCGATTTCGCGGTCGGCGACCATGTGTCGGGCACGTTCGGTGTGCAGGAGTACTGCGTGTCGGACGGGCGCGGCGTGACCAGGGTCGACCCCGCGGCCGCTCCCCTGCCGACCTATCTCGGCACGCTCGGCATGTCGGGTCTGACGGCCTACTTCGGCCTGATCGAGGTCGGGCGTCCCGAGCCGGGCCAGACCGTCGTGGTCTCCGGAGCGGCCGGGGCCGTCGGCAGCGTCGTCGGTCAGATCGCCAAGATCCTGGGATGCCGGGTCATCGGCATCGCCGGTGGCGAGGCCAAGTGCCGCCTGGTGGTGGACGAGTTCGGGTTCGACGCCGCGATCGACTACCGGAGCGAGGACGTCCGCAAGGCGCTGCGCGAGCACGCCCCCGACGGCGTGGACGTGTACTTCGACAATGTCGGGGGCGACGTTCTGGACGCCGTGCTGCTGCGGCTGGCGCGCGGTGCCCGCGTCGTGGTCTGCGGCGCGATCTCGCAGTACAACAGCACCAAGCCGCAAGGCCCCGCCAACTACCTGTCGCTGCTGGTGAACCGCGCCTCCATGACGGGCATCGTGGTGTTCGACTACGCCGAGAGGTACGCGGAGGGCATCGCGCAGATGGCCGCGTGGCGGGCGGAGGGCCGGCTGAAGTCCCTGGAGGACGTGGTGACCGGCCCGGTCGCGGCGTTCCCCGAGACCCTGATGCGCCTGTTCCGTGGTGACAACCACGGCAAGCTGGTGCTGAAGATCGCGGACTGACCGGGCCTGGGAAGGGAGAGATCCGATGAAGGCACTGACCTACCACGGCCGTCACGACATCCGCTTCGGGGACGTCCCCGACCCGGCCGTCACCGGCCCCGCCGACGCGGTGGTGCGGGTGACCGCGGCCGGCATCTGCGGCAGCGACCTGCACATCTACGAAGGCAACGCGTTCAGCCCGGAACTGGGCTACACGCCGGGACACGAGTGCGTCGGCGTGGTCGTCGACACCGGCAGCCGGGTCACCCGCTTCAAGCCCGGCGACCGGGTCCTGGTGCCCGCCTCCGTCGGCTGTGCGCAGTGCCGGCAGTGCGCGGCCGGGTTCACCGCCCGGTGCGAGCGCGCCACGTCGAGCACGGAACTCTGCTACGGAGTCGGCCCGAAGCTCCAGGGCAGCCAGGCCCAGGCCCTGGCGGTCCCCCAGGCCGATGTCAACCTGGTGCACGTGCCCGAGGACATCTCCGACGAGGCCGCCGTCGTCCTGACGGACAACGCCCCCACCGCCTGGTACGGCTGCCGCCGTGCCCGCATTCAGCCGGGCGAGACCGTCCTGGTCGTGGGCCTCGGCCCGGTGGGCCTGATGGCGGCTCAGTCCGCCTTCGCGATGGGCGCGGCACGGGTGCTGGGCGTGGACCTGGTCGCGGAGCGCCGCGTCTTCGCCGCCGGCCTGGGCGTCGAGCCGGTCGAGGGTGACGACGTACGGTCGGCCATCCGGGACATGACCGCCGGCCGCGGGCCGGACGCCGTGGTGGAGGCCGTGGGTTCCGACGCCACCATCCAGCTCGCCTGCAAGGCCGTACGCCAGGCGGGCCGGGTCAGTGTGATCGGAGTCAGCCAGAACAAGGCCTTCCCGTTCCACATGTACCTGGCGCAGGTCAAGGAACTGGAGTTCGCCATCGGGCTGTGCTCGGTGCACTACGAACTCCCTCCCCTGATCGCCCTCACCCGGGCCGGACGGATCAAGCCCGAGGCCGTGGTATCCCACCGCTTCGCCCTCTCCGAAGGACCGGCGGCGTACGAACTGTTCGCGGGGCGCTCCGACGGCGTCCGCAAGATCGTCCTCGACCCGACGGGCTGACCGCTTCCCGGGCCTTCACCGCCGGCTTCCCCTTCCCCGGCCCCGGCCCGGGCCCCGGGGGAAGGGCAGCACGGGTGAGGGGGCGCCCGGAGCTTCTGGTGATCCGGGACGCGCTGTCGTTCTCCAAACCCGTCTGCGCAGCGACGTCCCGCACCTCGACGCCGACGGCCGTCTGGTCCTCAAACCTTCGCTTCGAGCCTGCTCGTCCATGCCTGTCCGGGCCGGGCCCGCAACACCTCGATGCCGGGATCTCCCCCGCCGCCTGCGAAAGCCCTCGGCGGGAGGCGTCTCTCCGCTCCTCCCCATTCGGCCATTTCCGAGTGCGTCCGTGGACATGACGCGCTCTGAATGGAACGCTCCCTCCAGACCGCGGGACCGTATCCGGAAGACACGCCCCCGGACGCGCGGACGCCCGCAGGCCTTTCCCGTACGCACCGTCGCACCACTCATCGCTCATCGCGCATCGCTCATCGGCACGAAGTGCTCCACGAAGTCCTCGCAGAAGCCGAGTCCTGGCACGCCCGGATGCCTCGCCGAGAGGGGTTCCAGATGAAACGCACAGTTGTCACGGCCGCCGTCACCACCGTCCTCCTCGCCACCGCACCACTCCCCGTCGTCCAAGCCGCCGCACCCGTGGACACCCGTCCTGCCGACTACACCGTGGACACCACGTCCGACGCGGTCGACGCCGACGGTGCGGACGGCCGGTGCCTCACCGTCTCGGGCCGGTGCAGCCTGCGTGCCGCGGTGATGGCCGCCAACGCCCGGCCGGGCAGTACGATCACGCTGCCTCCCGGCCACTACCGGCTGACGATCCCGCCCGACCCGCGGCTGATCATCGGCGACAACCCCGACCCCACCACGGGCGACCTCAACGTCGCCGCCCCTGTCACGATCAAGGGCAGCGGCGCACGGACCACCGTCATCGACGCCAATCGTCTGGACCGGGCCTTCCGCATGCAGGCGGACTCCCGGCTGTCCGATCTGACGATCACCGGAGGAGTGACCAGACAACGCGAGCTCCCCATCACCGACACCGGTGGTGGCGCGATCGCCAACGGACATCACATGACACTGCGGCGGGTCACCGTGACCGGGAACTCCGCCGGCTACGGCGGCGGCGTCTTCAACGTCCCGGACTCCCACCTCGATCTGATCGACAGCACCGTCAGCCAGAACACCGCGGGAGAGGCCGGGGGTATCAGATTCGACGACACCGGCACCGTGACCAACTCGACGATCGCGGACAACCGGGTGACGAACCCCGGCGACCGCCCCGGCAGCCTCGCCGGATACGGGGGAGGCATCGACATCCGGGGGACGGGAGCGGTGGAGATCCTCAACTCCACCATCACCGGCAACCGTTCAAGCGACGGCGGGGGCGGGATCAACATCGCCCCCGCCTACCTCGACAGCCTGCCCGCGCCGATCCCCGACATCGTCGATCTCCCCCTCGGGCGTCTGACGCTGCGCAACTCCGTGATCGCGAACAACACGGTCGAGGGGGCGCCCGCAGACTGCAAGAAGGCCTTCGCGACCATCACGTCGCAGGGCAACAACCTCGACGGGGACGGCAGTTGCCGACTGACCGCGGCGGGCGATCTGCCCAGCCGCACGCCGCTGATCGGCCCGCTGGCGGACAACGGCGGCCCCACGGACACCGTCGCGCTGCTCCCCGGCAGCCCCGCTCTGGACGCGGCCTACGGCTGCCCGGGCACCGACCAGCGTGGCGTCGCGCGCCCCCAGGGCCCAGCCTGTGACATCGGCGCCTACGAGGCACGGTCATGATGCCGCACCACAAGCCCTGCTGACGCCGGCGCTCGGGGCGGCCGGACCGGACCGGATCCGACACCGCGTTCGCGGCCGGCCGCCCCTGCCCGTACGGGCAGCCCCCTCCCGTTCCCCGAGGAGCCGTGCGACGACCTCACGGCGCGGGCACAGTCGTGCCGCCGCCCGAGAGGCCGTCCTCACCAGGGACGCCCGGCACGGGAACGCCGTAGTGGGCGGCCAGCGCCAGCAGTGCCACGCGCAGCTGTTCGGTCTCCAGGCCCGCGTCCGGCTCGAACCAACGGGCCACCGCGGTTCCGCTCGTCATTCTCAGGGTGAAGCGCGCCAGCTCCTCCGCCACCTCGGGGCGGTCATGCAGTGCGAAGACGCAACTGACGGAATCGCGGGCCCAGGTCACCAGCGCGTCGCGGTAGTGCCGCACCTCCGCCACGGCCGCCGCGCTGGCGTCCTTCTGCACCATGCCCAGCCCCAACAGCAGTTTCACACCTCGCGGGTGGTGCCGGAAGGCGCCCGCCAGGTCCGCGAGAAAGGTGCCCAGACGCTGCGCGACGTCGGCGCCCGGCACTTCGGCCGGAGGCAAGGCGTCGAGCAGCGCGGTCCTCGCGCGCTCCAGCACGGCGACGTAGATCCCGTCCTTGCTGCCGAAGTGCCAGTAGATCGAACTCACCGGCAGACCGCACGCAGTGGAGATCATCGAGATGGACGTGGCGGCGTAGCCGTGACGCGACATCAGCTCACCGGCGGTGTCCAGGATCGCGTCACGGGACCGCGCGCCGCGGTCCAGGGCCGGTGCCTCCGTCATGGGGGCGACTCTAGACGAGGTACTGCAAGTCGTCGCCTGCCGGTCCGCGGCCCCACGCCGAGATCATCGGCGAGGCGGCGGGGTCCAGGAGGCCCGCCTTCACGGCGGCGAGGTGCCCGTCGATCTCCTCGTCCCAGGCCGGAGGGACCGGGCGGAGAGGCGTCGCGGCCGATGTCGTGCGGAGCGCCTCGAAGCCCGGGCGCTTCAGCGTGGTGCACGGGGCGGCAGCCGGTGCAGTTCCACGTCCGCGAGCCGCCCGTCGGCGACCGTGGCGGTCATGTAGGTGCAGTGGGGCTGGCGGCGCCGGTCCGTCGGGGAGCCCGGGTTCAGCAGGCGCAGGCCGGTGGCGGCCGTGGTGTCCCAGGGGATGTGGCTGTGGCCGAAGACGAGCACGTCCAGGTCGGGGAAACGGGCGGCGCACCGCTGCTCCCGGCCCTGCTTGGCGCCCGTCTCGTGCACCACCCCGAAGCGCAGCCCGCCCAGCTCCACGAAGGCCACCTCCGGCAGCCGGGCCCGCAGCTCGGGCCCGTCGTTGTTCCCGTACACCGCGACGAGCCTGCGGCAGCGCGCCTCCAGCAGATCGAGGGTGTCCGTGTCGACCCAGTCCCCGGCGTGGAACACCACGTCGGCGCGCGGGAGTTCGGCGAGCAGGGGGGCGGGCAGTTCCCTGGCACGCCTGGGCAGGTGGGTGTCGGACATCAGGAGCAGTCGCACATCATCACCCTAGAGGGTGCCCGCCAATATCCACTTATAGGGATGAATCGACATCCCGGTTGAAGGACGGGTGAAGATCCCTCCATCCTTCCTCCATGTCTCTCCTCTCGCCTGTCTTCGATGCGCCCGGCCTGCGCGACTACGCCCACGACTGGGCGGTGCTCGACGTGGAGACGTCGGGCCTCGTCGCCCGTCGGGACCGGGTGCTGTCGGTGGCCGTGGTGGTGCTGGGGCCGGACGGGGAGCAGACGGACGAGTTCTCCACTCTCCTCGACCCCGGCTGCGACCCCGGACCGGTGCATGTCCACGGGCTCACGGCCGAGCGGCTGCGCGGTGCACCGGCCTTCGACCAGGTCGCGCCACGGATCGCCGAGATGCTGCGGGACCGGGTGCTCGTCGCACACAACGCCCAGTTCGACTACGACTTCCTCGCCCACGAGTTCGCCCGCGCGGGCACAGCCCTGCCGGTGGCCCGTCGCCTGTGCACCCTCGCCCTGAATCGACGGGTCGATCCGCCGACCGAGGACCTCAGGCTGGGCACGCTCGCCGCCCACTACGGAGTCCCGCAGCTCAGGGCACATGACGCGCTCGACGACACCCGGGTGCTGGCGGGCGTGCTGCGCGGCTCGCTGCGGGAGGCGGCGCGCCTCGGACTGCCGTTGCCGTTCGTGTCCTGCCCGCCTCGCCAGGACCCCCGGTTCGCTCCCCGGCCGCCCAAGACGCCGTGCGCCTACCGCAATCCGGGGCGGCCGGAGCCGGGCGGGCCGCTGGTGCAGGGGATGAAGGTCGCGATCACCGGTGAGACGCTGACGCCGCGCGCGGAGCTGGAGCGGCAGGCCGCCGAGGCCGGGCTGAACGTCATGACGTCCGTCAGCAGGCACACCAGCGCCCTGGTCACCAACGACGCCTCGTCCGGCTCCGGCAAGGCACGTCGCGCACTGACCGAGGGCGTGCCGGTGCTCGACGAGACGACGTTCGTGCGGCTGCTGGGAGACGTCCGGCCCGGGATGCCGCACGAGCGGACGCGCAGTGCGGAAGCCGTGATCCCCTCGCCCGCGACGCCCCCGGCCACAGCCCGCACCCCGCAGACCGCCCAGGAGCCCACGGTCCCCGCCGTCGCCCCCGCCGTAGTCCTTGCCGAAGCCGCGCTTTCGGCACCGCCCACGCTACCGCGTGCGGCCCACCCCGCCACCGATGACCGTCCTCTCTCCGGGCGACGTGTCCTGGTGCTCGGTGGCACCCACCCCGATGCCGTCGCGGCCCGCGGAAGGATCGTCGAGCTCGGCGGTGCGGCGGCGATCAATCTCTCCGCCGGCGTCACCGACGTCGTGCTCCTGGCGGGCGGCGAACGGGACCGCAGGATGAAGCGGATCACCGCCCTCGCGTTCCCGACACACCAGGCAGCGTGGCTCGACGCCCCGGTCATCACCCCGCTCACCCGGCACGACGGGCCGGCGGCACCGCGTGTCCTCCCGCGCGGCGGTGTCGTCGACCTGCCGCAGCCGGGCGGTTCCGCCTCCGCGGTGCCCTGGACCGTCACCGCGACCTGGGCGCAGCAGACGTCGTGCGAGATCGACGTGGTCGCCTTCGTCGTCGACGAGGAGGAACAGGTCTGCTTCGACGAGGACTTCGTCTTCTACGGCGCGCCGGAGAATCCGGGAGGGACGGTGCGGCTGCACAGCGACGGGCCGACGGAGCAGACGATCGGCGTCGATCTCGCCTCGCTGCCACCCTCGGCGCGCAAGGTCGTGGTCGCCGCCGCCATCGACGGCTCGCCCACCTTCGGCGACGTCGGCGCGATCCACATCAGCTCCGGGCCGGGCACCAGCGCCGCGCCCCTGGTCCAGGCCACTCTGGACGCCGCGACCACCGAGCGCACCATGCTGCTCGCCGAGCTCTACCGCCGCGGTCCGCTGTGGCGCCTGCGCGCGGTGGGCCAGGGGTACGACCGGGGGCTGGTGGATCTCGCCCGGAGCTATGGTGTGGATGTCGCCGGCTGACGAGCTCTTTGACCGCGAACAGACAGACGCCGCAGCTCAGTTGCCCTGCCCGTGGAAGTGATCACGGCGAGGTCTCGAAAGGTGAGGCGACCTCGCCGAGCGGGTTAGCATCGGGCAACACGCAGTACAACAGGACGTCTACGGCAAGCGACCCGAAGGGGCCCGGAAACCCGATGCCGGTCAAGGTCAGCGTCATCGTCCCCGTGTACAACCCGGGGATCTACATCGAGGACTGCATCTCCTCGCTGCAGCGGCAGTCGCTGCCTCCCGACGAGTTCGAGGTGATCTTCGTCGACGACGGCTCGACCGACGAGACCCCGGCCCGGCTCGACGCGCTCGCCGCCGAGGACCCCCGGATGAAGGTCATCCACCAGGAGAACTCCGGCTGGTCGGGCAAGCCCCGCAACGTCGGCATCGAGGCCTCCCGGGGCGAGTTCGTGATGTTCGTCGACAACGACGACTATCTGGGCGACGAGGCCCTGGAGCGGATGTACGACTACGGCGTGGCCAACGGCGCCGATGTGGTCGTGGGCAAGATGGCCGGCAAGAACCGCGGGGTTCCCGTGGAGCTGTTCCGCCGCAACCGTCCGCGTGCCACCGTCGAGAACGCCCCGCTCATCGACAGTCTCACTCCGCACAAGATGGTCCGCCGGGCCTTCCTGGACCGTATCGGCCTGCGCTTTCCCGAGGGCAGACGGCGCCTGGAGGACCACGTGTTCATCGCCGAGGCGTATCTGCGCGCGGAGAACGTCTCGGTGCTCAGCGACTACGTCTGCTACTACCACATCCGGCGGGAGGACGGTTCCAACGCGGGCTTCGAACGCTTCGATCCCGTCGGCTACTTCGAGAACCTGCGCGAGGCCCTCGACGTCGTCGAGCAGTACACGGAGCCCGGCCCGGTGCGCGACCGGTTGTTCCGGCGGTGGCTGAGGGTGGAGATGGTCGAGCGGCTGCGCGCGCGGCGCCTGCTGAACCTGCCCGACGACTACCGCAGGGAACTGTTCGGAGAGATCCACGAGCTCGTGGTCGAGCGCTTCGGGCCCGGCGTCGCGGCCGGACTGCAGCCGACGCAGCAGGTCATCGCCGCGCTGACGGCGGCCGACCGGTACGACGACGTGGTGGCCTTCGCGGAGTGGGAGGCGGGTGTCGCACCCAAGGCGACCCCGGGGGACATCGAGTGGCGCGACGGCTCACTCCACATCGGCTTCACGGCCGAGTACCTGTCCGGCGGCGAGCCGATGCTGTTCCCCGCCGACGCCGAGGCCGCGCCGCTGACCGACGTGCCGAAGGACGTCACCGAGGCGGTGCGCTGGGTGGCCTCGGAGACCGCCGCGCGGTTCGGGCAGGCCACGGCCGATCTGCTGCTGCGGGAGCGCTCCAGCGCCGCGCAGTACTTCCAGCCGGTGGAGTTCACCCGCGAGACCGTGCCGGCCGGGGACGGCGAGGAGGTCCGGCTGGTGCTGCGGGCGACCGCCACGGTCGACCCGGCCGAACTGCCCCGTGACGGCGTCTGGGACGCCCTCGTCCGGGTGAAGTCGGGCGGCTGGACCAAGGAGTGCCGTCTGGGCCCGGAAGCGCGTGAGGAGCGGCCCACGCCCCGTGCGGGGATCGTCGGCGACCGTGCGGTGCTGCCGTACTGGACCGAACCGCACGGCAACCTCTCCCTGGAGCTCGGCGCGCGCGGCAAGCGGCTCGGGCTGGGCCGTGTGCAGCTGGGGGACGTCACCGTCTCCGACGGGCGCTTCGGGGTCCTGCTCCCGGTGCACGTCCCGGCCGGTACCCGGGCGCGGCTGCGGTTCGTCTCCTCCAGCCGGATCCTGGAGACCTCCGGTGCCCTCTCCCCCGACGCGGACCGGGCGGGCTCGGTGCTGGCGGCGGACCTGCCCGGCGAGGTCCTCTCCGGCGACGTCTGGCGGGTTGCCGTGTGCCTGAACCCGGGCGCCGAGGGAGCGCGCTTCGCCGGTCTGCCGTTCGCACTGCGGGCCGGGGGCGGAAGCGTGCTGGTGACACCGGCGCCCGGGCCCGGTGTCGCGCTGCGGCTGGCCCGGCGTGCGCGACGCGTGCTCGGCGCCGCGCGCCGGAAGGTGAATTCCCGTATCAAGACCGGAGGGCGGTGACGGCATGCGACCCCTGGGGATGGAGGGCGCCTGGGTCCTGGAACCCAAGATCTTCCCGGACGAGCGGGGCAGCTTCCACGAGTGGTACCGCGGTGCCGAGTTCCGTGAGGCGACGGGGTACGACCTGTCCCTGGCCCAGGCCAACTGCTCGGTCTCGCAGCGGGGCGTGCTGCGCGGTGTGCACTTCGCCGACGTGCCGCCCGGCCAGGCCAAGTACGTCACGTGCGTGCGCGGCGCCGTCCTGGACGTGGTGATCGACATCCGCGTCGGCTCCCCCGCCTACGGGAAGTGGGAGGCCGTACGGCTCGACGACGACACGCGCCACGCCGTGTTCCTCGCGGAGGGCCTCGGTCACGCCTTCATGGCCCTCACGGACGACGCGACGGTGGTCTACCTGTGCTCGGAGGGCTACGCCCCGGGCCGCGAACACGGCATCCACCCGCTGGACCCGGCCCTGGGCATCGAATGGCCCGAGGGCATCACCCCGCTCCTGTCCCCCAAGGACCAGCAGGCCCCGACCCTGGCTGAGGCGGAGCGCCGGGGGCTGCTGCCCTCGTACGAGGCCTGCCTGGCGTACTACGAGGAACTGCGGGGCGGGCAGGGGGCGTAGCTCCGCAGCGGCAGAACGAGGGACATACCGCAGGCCCGGACGCGAGCAGCGTCCGGGCCTGCGCCGTGCGCGTCCCGGGCCGGTATCGCCGCGGGCAGTACCGCGGTCCGGTGCCGCCCCCGGGGCAGTATCGCGCCGGGGCGGGAAGAGCGTCGGCGCCGGCCGCCCCCGGGCGGTGGCCGGCGCCGTCGTCTCAGCGGCTGACGCCGACCTGCTGCAGGGCCTTGCGCAGGGGCTCCCAGCCGACGGAACGGGGCAGGCCACGGTTACGGGCCTGGGTGAGAGGCCGCCAGAAGCCCGCTTCCAGGAGGGCCTCGGGGCGGACCGCGCCGGCCCGCTCCAGGATCGCCTCCGGAACCTTCTGCGGGTCGGGGATCTTGTACTCGGCCATGATCTCGTCGTACTTGTCGTGCAGGACCCGGTTGTCCGGGTCGGCACCGAAGACGACCAGCTGGCCGGTGGGGGCCGTGTCCACCTGCACCGTGACCAGGTCGGGGCGGTAACGCGCCAGCACCTCGGTGATCTTGAAGACGTCGCCGGTCCAGGCGTTGGTGTGACGGTCCCGGGCCGCCTCGTCCACGCTGCGCGGCAGCATGTCGTCGAGGACGATCACGCTGCCCCAGTCCGAGTACTTCTCGACGTTCATGAAGTCGCGCAGCGCGAACTCGAAGAGGTGCATGCCGTCGATGAACGACAGGTCCAGCGTCGTGCGGCGCCAGTAGCCGATCGGGCTGCGGCCGCGGCGCAGGTTGCGCAGCGGGTGACGGCCGCCCTTGAGGTGCTGGAGCGGATTGTCACGCGCGAAGAAGTCGTCGCTGGTCGCCTTCACCAGGTGGACGTCGCACCTCAGCTCCGAGACCACCTTGAAGGCCGGGTCGATCGCGATGCTGGGCACGCGGGACAGCGTCAGGCTGCGCCCGTCATTGACGCCGATCTCCAGGTAGTTGCGATTGGCGCTGACCTTGTGCAGTTCCCGGAGGAACTCATGGCGTTTCACGAGGAAGACCTTCCTTGCGGATGCGGGGCAGTGCTTCGTGCAGGGCGGAGCGCCAGTCACGGGGCGGCGGCAGGCCGATCTCCTGCCACCGCCGGTGTGCGAGGGCGCTGTACGCCGGGCGGGGCGCCGGCCGGGGGAAGGCCGCGCTGCTGGTGGGGCGCACCCGGTCGGGGTCCGCGCCGATGAGGGAGAACACCTCGCGGGCGAGGTCGTACCAGGATGCCTCGCCGGAGCTGGTCGCGTGGAAGACGCCGTGCGCGGCAGGGCCGATCCCGGGCCCGAGATCGGCGATCCGCTCGGCGACGTCCGCGCTCCAGGTGGGCTGCCCGCGCTGGTCGTCGACGACGTCGAGGGTGTCCCGACGCGCTTCCAATCCGATCATGGTGCGGACGAAGTTGGAGCCGTGGACGCCGTACAGCCACGCCGTGCGCACGATCGCGCTCGCACCGGGGAGCTCCTCCAGCACGGCCCGCTCCCCGGCCAGCTTGGTGCGGCCGTAGGCGGTGCGCGGGCCGGTCGGGTGATCCTCCGGGTAGGGCGTGGTGCGGGCCTCGCCGGAGAAGACGTAGTCGGTGGAGACGTGGATCAGGCGGGCGCCGTGCGCGGCGCAGGCCCGGGCCAGGAGGCGGGGGCCGTCGCCGTTGATCTCCAGGGCGCGGGCCTCGTCGGTCTCGGCGTCGTCGACGGCCGTGTAGGCGGCACAGTTCACAACGAGGCCGGGCAGGTGCTCCCGTACGGCGGCGTCGACCGCGCCGGGATCCGTGATGTCGAGGGCGGCGCGGTCGAGGCCCACGACCGTCTCGCCGCGCCGGGTGAGTTCCTCGACGACGTCACGGCCGAGCATCCCGCCCGCCCCGGCGATCAGCCACCTCATGCCCGCTCCTGGGTGACGCGCCGCTTCAGGGGCTCCCACCAGGCCCGGTTGTCGCGGTACCAGGCGACGGTCTCGGCGAGGCCGGTGGTGAAGTCGTGGCGGGGACGGTAGCCGAGTTCGTCTCGGGCCTTGGAGCAGTCGACGGAGTAGCGCAGGTCGTGGCCCTTGCGGTCCGCGACGTACTCCACCCGGTCCCAGCCGGCGCCGCAGGCTTCCAGGAGCAGGCCGGTGAGTTCCTTGTTGGTGAGCTCGGTGCCGCCGCCGATGTTGTAGATCTCGCCGGGCCGGCCCCGGGTGCGGGCGAGGTCGACGCCTTGGCAGTGGTCGTCCACGTGCAGCCAGTCGCGGACGTTGCGGCCCTCGCCGTACAGCGGCACCTTGTGGCCGTCGAGGAGGTTGGTGACGAAGAGCGGGATGACCTTCTCGGGGAACTGGTGCGGGCCGTAGTTGTTGGAGCAGCGCGTGACGCGCACGTCGAGGCCGTGGGTGCGGTGGTAGGCCAGGGCGAGCAGGTCGGAGGAGGCCTTGGAGGCCGAGTAGGGCGAGTTCGGCTGGAGCGGGTGGTCCTCGGGCCAGGAGCCGGTCTCGATGGAGCCGTAGACCTCGTCGGTGGAGACGTGCACGAAGGGGCCGACGTCGTGGCGCAGGGCGGCGTCCAGCAGGGTCTGGGTACCGAGGACGTTGGTGCGGACGAAGTCGGCCGCGCCGCTGATGGAGCGGTCCACGTGGGACTCGGCGGCGAAGTGCACCACCTGGTCCGCGTCGGCCATCAGCTTGTCGACCAGTTCGGCGTCGCAGATGTCGCCCTGTACGAACTCCAGGCGCGGGTGGGTGAGTTCGAGGTTGTCGAGGGTGCCGGCGTAGGTGAGCTTGTCCAGCACGGTGATGCGTGGCGCGTCGGGCGCGTCCGAGGCGAGCAGGGCGCGGACGTAGCGGGAGCCGATGAACCCGGCGGCGCCGGTGACGAGAAGGTTCATGAAGTGATCTGCACCTTGCTGTGATCTCCGAGGACGAGACGGTGGGCGCTGGGGACACTGGGGGCGGGGGTCACCTCGACGTGCCGGCCGATCAGCGAGGACTCGATCCGGCCGACGCCCTCGATCGAGGAGTCCCGCAGCACGATCGAGAACTCCAGCTCACTGTCGGTGATCCGGCAGTTCTCGGCGACGGAGGTGAAGGGGCCCACGTAGGAGTTGGTGACGACGGTGCCCGAGCCGATGACGACCGGCCCGACGACACGGGAGCCGACGATGCGCGCGCCCTCCTCGACCACGACGCGCCCGATGGTCTCCGACGCGTCGTCCACGTCGCCGTCGATGCGCCGCTCCATGGCTTCGAGGACCGTGCGGTTCACCTCGAGCATGTCGCCGACGTTGCCGGTGTCCTTCCAGTAGCCCTTGATGACCGTGGAGCGCACGTCGGCGCGGGTGTCTATCAGGTGCTGGATGGCGTGGGTGATCTCCAGTTCACCGCGCCAGGACGGTTCGATGGCGCGGACGGCCTCGTGGATGAGGGGTGTGAACATGTAGACGCCGACCAGCGCGAGATCGCTCTTGGGCTGCTCGGGCTTCTCCTCCAGGCCGATCACCTGGCCCGACGGGTCGAGTTCGGCGACCCCGAAGGCGCGGGGGTCGGCAACGCGGGTGAGCAGGATCTGCGCGTCGGGCCGGTTGCGGCGGAACTCGTCGACGAGGCCGGTGATGCCGCCGACGATGAAGTTGTCGCCGAGGTACATCACGAAGTCGTCGTCACCGAGGTAGTCCCGGGCGATCAGCACCGCGTGGGCCAGCCCGAGGGGCCGCTCCTGGGGGATGTAGGTCACCTTGAGGCCGAACCTCGACCCGTCCCCGACCGCCTCCTCGATCTCGTCGGCCGTCTCCCCGACGATCATGCCCACGTCGGTGATGCCGGCCTCGGCGATCGACTCCAACCCGTAGAACAGCACCGCCTTGTTGGCCACGGGCACCAGTTGCTTGGCCGACGTGTGCGTGATCGGCCTCAGTCTTGTTCCTGCGCCGCCGGACAGCACGAGAGCCTTCATTCGGTTCACCTTAGTCGTGAACCGGCGGATGTGAACATCACTTCTTTTACTTGCCGATGCGCGGAGTTGCTCGGATCGTCACCGCGCGGTGCCGCAGGAAGGGGCGGCCGCGGGGAGGGGTGCCGCGGGGAGGGATCAGTCCTCACCCCGGACGATGTTCCACTCCGAACCGGAGCGTGACGTCAAGGGGGTCCCTCGGTCCTCCACGGCTGGGAGGCAGGTCCGCACGGCGGCCTTGCCGCGCAGTCGGCGTGCCTTCGACCAGCCGGTCTCGTGCTGACGGACGACGGGCTTCTCACTGGTGTCCATGGACTCCACGACTCATCATCTTCCTTCTCTTACCACTGCTGTTCGAGTTCCCAGCCGAAAACCGAACAAACCCGGCGCGGAACGTCTGTGCCACCGGGGCGAACTCCCCCGCGCGGACACGGCGTTCGCGACACGCGCGACGGCCCCGCGCACCGCACGGTGCGCGGGGCCGTCCAGCGGGGCGCCGGTCACGCGTTGGGACGCGCGGCGCTGATGTCGCCGAGCGCGGACTCGGGGTCGCGCTCCATGGCCATGTCCCCCAGGGAGACGATGCCGACGGGGTGCCCGTGGTCGACGACCGGGATGCGGCGCACGGAGTGCTCGCGCATCAGCTGAACCGCCTGGCCCAGGTCCTCGTCGGGGCTGACGGTGACCAGTTCGTCGCTGCACGCGCCGGCCACGCTGATCCGCTCCGGGTCGCCGCCGCGGCTCACCGAGCGCACCACCAGGTCACGGTCGGTGACCAGGCCGCGCAGATGGTCGCCGTCCGTCACCAGGACGGCCCCGAGGTCCTCGTCGCGCATGATGCGCGCCACCTCGGCGACGGAGGTCTGCGGCTCGACGGTGACCGGGTCGCCGGTCATGATGTCGCGGACATGCAGAGCCATGATGTTCCTCTTCCTTCGGCTCGTGGTGGTCTCTCCGTCCTACGCCACGGCGGGTACCCGGTCGGCCCGCGGCGTCACCAGGTGCGGCCGGCCTCCAGCAGTCGGTCGCGGACGAGGGCGACGTGCGGGTTGCCGGAGGCGCCGGGCCGCTGGACGAGGAAGCCGGTGTTGATCGGCGCGTCCTCGGGGGCGTCGAGGAGCACCAGGGCGCCGGACGCCAGTTCTCCGGCGCACAGGTAGCGCGGCAGCACGCTGAAGCCGGCACCGGCCGTGACCAGCGCGAGGACGGCCCTCAGGTCCGGCACCGAGACGGCGGCGCGGCAGTTGAGACGCCGGCCGAAGACGTGACGCCAATAGCGCCGCACGATGGGCAGGTCCTCGGCGTACGTGATCAGCGGCACGTCGTGCAGGGCGGCCGGTACGTCGTGCAGGGCGGCCGGTACGTCGGGCGCCGCGGCCGGTCTGTCGTGCACCGCGGCCGCTGCGTCGTGCGCCGCGGCCGGTCCGGCGACCGTGCGCGCGGCGACGCGGTCGGCCCAGGCGGGGGCGGCGACCAGGACGAACTCCTCGTCCGACAGCGGCACCGCGGACAGGGTGCGGCCGCGGGGCCGGGTGGTGGCGATCACCAGGTCGTGGCGGCCCGCGCGCAGCTCGTCGAGCAGGGGATCGGTCAGCCCCGTCGTGACGCGCAGCCGGACGCCCTGCGTGACGAGCGGGGCGAGGGCGGGCAGGGCGCGGGTCGACAGCAGTTCCGCGGGGCCGGCCAGGTGGACCGGCTCCGCGTGCGCCTGCTCCCGCGGGCCGTGGCCGGTGGCGGCCGTGAGCGCGTCGAGGGGGGCCGCCACACGTGCCGCGAGGTCGTGGGCCACGGCTGTCGGGGCGACGCCGCGCGGCAGTCGCTCGAACAGCTCCCTGCGGGTCTGCCGCTCCAGGGAGCGGATCTGCGTGGTGACGGTCGGCTGGGACAGGCCCAGCAGGTGCGCGGCGGCCGTGAAGGAGCCGGAGCGGTACACGGCCAGGAAGGTGCGCAGCAGATTGAGGTCGGGCTGCGCGGGTGTCCCGGCCGCGCCGACGGGGTCGAGGGGCCTCACGTGTCCCGACCATACCGGGGTCCGCCATGGAAAAACCTATGGCAGCCATCGGTCATGCCATTGGAAAACATGCGATCCGGGCGCTTACGGTCGTCATCGTCCGAGTCATCGCCGCGCTGTCCGACCCGCGGCCCGTCTGATGGAGATGCACCACCATGTCGAAGATCCTCTTCGTCGTCACCGGCGCCGACACCTGGACCTTGGCCGACGGCACCGGGCACCCGACCGGCTTCTGGGCCGAGGAGGCCGTCGCCCCCTACGAGGCGTTCCGGGCCGCCGGTCACGAGGTCGTCGTGGCCACGCCCGGCGGTGTCGAGCCCACCGTCGACCGGGCGTCCCTGGCTCCCGAGGTGAACGGCGGCCAGGAGAACGCCGACCGGATCGCGAAGGCGCTCGAGTCCTTCACCGAGCTGCGGCATCCCGTCCGGCTCGAGGACGTCCGGCTGGAGGACTACGCGGCGGTCTTCTACCCCGGCGGCCACGGCCCCATGGAGGACCTCGCCGTGAACGCCGACTCCGGGCGGCTGCTCGCCCGGGCCCTGGAGTCGGGCAGGCCGCTCGGCGTCGTCTGCCACGGGCCGGCGGCACTGCTGGCCGCCGTCGGGAGCGACGGCCGGAACGCCTTCGCCGGGTACGAGGTCGCGGCGTTCACCAACGCCGAGGAGATCCAGGGCGGTCTCGCCGATCGCGCGAAGTGGCTGCTCCAGGACCGTCTCACCGAGGCCGGGGTGACGGTGCGGGCCGGTGAGCCGTGGGCCCCGCACGTGGTCACCGACCGCAACCTGGTCACGGGCCAGAACCCCGCGTCGTCGGCCCCCCTGGCGGAGGAGCTGCTGAAGCGGCTGAGCTGAGCAGACACCGCCGGGCGGTCCGGCCGCGGCGGCTCGGCCGGCCGGGGCAAGGGCACGCCCCCTGCCGACCGGTCGTGCCCCCGCGGTCGACGGGCCGGCGTTCGCGTCACAGCCGAGAGGCCCGGCCGGTCGTGCCCCCGCGGTCGGCGGGCCGGCGTTCGCGTCACAGCCGAGAGGCCCGGCCGGTCGTGCCCCCGCGGTCGACGGGCCGGCGTTCGTGTCGGCAGCCGGCCGGCCCGGTCCGGCCGGTGTCCCTGCGGCCGAGGCGCCGGGTCCGCCCAGGCGCACCCTTCGCACAGCGACGGCCGGCCACCGCGAAGGGGCCGGTCACATGGGCGGCCGGTGTCCGAGCGGCAGTTCCGCCCACACCTGTTTGCCGCCGCTGACCGGCAGGGTTCCCCAGGTCGCGGCGAGGGCCTCGACGAGGAGGATGCCTCGGCCGCCGGTGGCCTCCCAGCCGATGCTGGTCGGTCTGACCGGTGAGCGCGGGGAGGCGTCGGCGATCGCGACGCGCAGCCGGTCGTTGACGAGGGTGAGGTCCATGCGGACCTTGCCGTCGGTGTGGACCAGGGCGTTGGTGACGAGCTCGGAGACGACGAGGAGTACGGCGTCGTAGTCGGCGGTGACGCCCCAGGAACGCAGGGTGCGCCGGGCGAAGCGGCGGGCGTGCCCGACGGCCTGCGGCACCCGCCAGACCGTCCAGCTCTCCCGCAGCGGGCGCAGGTCCATGCCGTCGTAGCGCAACAGGAGCAGGGCGACGTCGTCGCTGCGCGGGGCGTCGCCCAGGAGAGCGTCGGCGACCAGACCCAGATCAGCGGGGGTTGCGTCCGCCAGCCGCGCGGCGAGGTGGTCCATGCCCTCGTCGATGTCGGAGTCGGGTGTCTCGACGAGCCCGTCCGTGGCCAGGGCGACCACGGTGCCGGGCGGCAGCCGCAGCGGGCTCATGGGAAAGTCGGCCCGGGTGACCACCCCGAGGGGCGGCCCGCCCTCGGCCTCCGCGATCTCGGTCCGGCCGTCCGGGTAGCGCAGCACCGGCGGCAGGTGCCCGGCCCGCACGCACCACGCGGCGCCCTCCTCCAGGTCGACGTCGACGTAGCAGCAGGTGGCGAAGAGGTCGCTCTCCATGTCCGTCAGCAGCCGGTTGGCGTGCGCGACGACCACGTCCGGCGGGTGCCCCTCGACGGCGTAGGCGCGCAGGGCGGTGCGCATCTGGCCCATGAGGGTCGCGGCACCGGCGCTGTGTCCCTGCACGTCGCCGATGACGAGGGCGACGTGGTGATCGGGCAGCGGGATGACGTCGTACCAGTCGCCTCCGAGTTCGAGCCCGGCCGTGCTCGGCAGGTAGCGGGCGACGGCCACCGCGCCCGGCAGCCGGGGCAGGCTGCGCGGCAGCAGCTGGCGCTGGAGCATGCCGACGAGTTCGTGCTCCGCGTCGAAGGCACGGGCCCGCACCAGGGCCTGTCCGGCCAGTCCGGCGCATGCGGTGAGCAGGGCGCGTTCGTCGGCGCCGAAGTCGTGCGGGGTGTCCCAGCCGATCAGACAGGCTCCCGCCATGCGGTTCCCGGCGGGCAGCGGCAGCACGGCGAGGCCGCCGGGACCGACCTCGGCCAGGGCGCGTTCGAGGGGGCTGCCGGCGGGCCAGATGCGGGCCCGGCCCTCGCGCAGCGCCGCGGCGAGGGTGGGCATGGCGCGCACGGGCGCGTCGGGCCACTCGGTGCGCCACTCCGACCGCCACAGCTCCGGCCAGGCCTCGGGTTCGGGCGGGTCGAGGACGGTGACGACGAGCCGTTCGCTCTCCAGCTCGGCGAGCGCGATCCGGTCGGCCCTGAGCGGCCTGCGCAGCGCGGCGACCACGGCCTTGCCGACGTCCCGGACGGTCACGGCGGTGGCCAGCGCGGCGGCCAGGCGCTGGACCCGGGCCACGTCGGTGACGTCGGAGCGCAGCGTGGAGACGTCGACGACCGTCCCCACCAGCCGTGCCGGACGGCCCTCGCCGCCGGGCAGCAGGCGCCCGCGCAGCCGGAGCCACTTCGGCGGGCCAGCGGGCTGGAGCACCCGGAACTCCAGCTCGCGGTCGCCGATGGACATGTGGTCGGCCTCCACCACGGACATCAGTGACGGCAGGTCCTCGGGGACGGTCAGGCTGAGCAGCGTCTCGACCCGGCCGTCGAACTCCACCGGGTCCAGGCCGAACAGGTCCAGCAGGTCGTCGCCGACCCGGACGCGCCCGGAGTCCATGGCGAGACTGAAGGCGCCCGGCGGCAGCTCCCCGGCCTCGGCGGGCGCGACCGGTGCGGTGAAGGCGACGGCGTCGGCGATGAGTTCCAGGCATCCGAGGTCGTCGGCGGCGAATCCTCCCGGGTGCTCGCTCACGGCCAGCAGACAGCCGCCCTCGGCCCGCACGGGAAGGGCGGTCAGGAAGAAGTCGGGGGACGGAACCCGCCGGGCCTGGGCGTGCTCGGCGAGTTCCGCCGGGCCCAGCGACACCGTCCGGCCGCCGCGGTGGGCCTCGGCGACCGGGGACCGCCCGGCGCGCGGGTAGCTGTCACGCAGTCCGTACAGCGTCCTCGGGACCCCGGCCGACTCCAGCAGGCACAACAGCTCGCCGTCCTCGGAAGGCGCGTAGACGGCGGCCAGCGACGCGCCGGCGAAGACCAGGGCCTGTTCGAGGACGCGGCGCAGCCGTCCGGGCGACTCCTGATCGACCGCGATCGCCTTGAGGGCACCTTCGGCACGCAGTGTCCGCGTTCCGCGCTCCTGGGCGCCCTGACTGACCACGTTGGCCATTACAGCGCTAATGGGACACCTGCGCAGCCCCTGTGGGCGTTCCGTGGACCCGCGCCGACGGAGGTCGCTCGAATGAAACCGAACATGTCTTAACGCGTGCGTTCCGCACGGTGTTCTCGTGACAGGCGTGACTGTGCGTGCCCGGTGTGTGGCTGGAAGGCTCGGTGCTCGTCAGGGAGGGGGACGCATGGACAAGCGGTACGAGGTGTACGCGCTGGCCGACCGGCACTTCTACGAGACGCCGGACCGGCTCACGCGGGGCGGGCAGGACACGGCCTCCCACCTCTACGAGACGGCCCGCCGGCCGCTGCCCGAGGGCTGGGAGTCGGCCCGGATCGGCGACTGGCAGACGATGACCCCGCTCGGCGCGGACGGCGAACCGCTCCAGGGCCCGGCCCAGGGGTGGAAGATCCATGCCTCGGCGACGCGGGCGAACGCGGAGGAGATCGCCCGGATCGTGTGGGACTACTGCGTCGAGCAGCGGGTCCCCTTCAAGTTCGTGCCGGGTCCGCACCTGCTCCACCTGCGCAACACCAAGTACGCCCCGCGCGACGGCAGCGGCAAGTTCGTCACGGTCTACCCGGCCGACGAGGAACAGTTGCACCGGGTGCTGCGTGAACTGGGCGGGCTGCTGAAGGGTTTCGAGGGGCCGTACATCCTCACCGACCTGCGCTGGGGCGAGGGCCCGCTGTACGTGCGCTACGGCGCCTTCGCCCGGGCGTTCGTGGTGGACGAGCGGGGCTCGCTGGTGCCGGCGGTGCGCGACGGCGAGGGCCGGCTGGTGCCGGACCGGCGGTCGCCGTCCTTCCAGGTGCCCGAGTGGGTGACGCTGCCGGCGTTCCTCCAGCCGCATCTCGACGCCCGGAACAACACGACGACGGGCGAACTGCCGTACCGCATCGAGAAGGCGCTGCACTTCTCCAACGGCGGCGGGGTCTACGCGGGCACCGACACGCGTGACGGGCGCAAGGTCGTCCTGAAGGAGGGCCGGCCGCACGCGGGGCTCGCCTCGGACGGCGCCGACGCGATCGCCCGGCTGGAGCGGGAGAAGCAGGCACTGGAGCAGGTCGCGGGCATCGGCGTGGTCCCGGAAGTGCGGGACTGGTTCGAACTCGGCGGCCACCACTTCCTGGTGATGGACTTTCTGGAGGGCCGTCCGCTCAACTCCTTCTTCGCGCAGCGGCATCCGCTGCTCACCCAGGACCCCGACGCCGAGGCCGTCGCCTCCTATACGGCTTGGGCTCTGCGCATCCACCGCAGGGTGGAGGAGGCCGTGGCGGCGGTGCACGCCCGGGGCATCGTCTTCAACGACCTGCACGTCTTCAACATCATGGTCGCCCCGGACGAGGAGACCGTGTTCCTGCTCGACTTCGAGGCCGCGGCCCCGGCCGGGGAGAACGGCCGTCAGGTCGTCGCCCACCCCGGGTTCTTCGCCCCGCCGGACCGCCGCGGCGCCGACGTCGACCGCTATGCGCTGGCCTGTCTGCGGCTGGCCCTGTTCCTGCCGGTCACCACGCTGTTCGTGGTCGACCGCGGCAAGGCGGCGCATCTGGCGGAGGTGATCTCGCGGGAGTTCCCGGACGTGCCGCGGGAGTTCCTCGACGAGGCGGTCGCCGAGATCACCCGCGAGGTGTCCGGTCGTACGGTGGCCGTCCCCTCGGCGCCGGTGGACCCGGGCGACTGGCCCTACAGCCGCGACTCGATGGTGAAAGCCATCCTCGCCTCGGCCACGCCGGAGCGCGACGACCGGCTCTTCCCCGGCGACGTCGCCCAGTTCTCCGACGGCGGCGGGCTCGGACTCGCGCACGGCGCAGCGGGGGTGCTGTTCGCGCTGGACGCGGCCGGCGCCGAGCGGTACGAGGAGGGTGAGCGCTGGCTGCTGGAGCGGACGGCTCCGGCCCCGGTCGGCACCCCGCTCGGTCTGTACGACGGGCTCGCGGGCGTCGCCCTGGTCCTCGACCGGCTCGGGCACCGGCAGCGGGCGCTGGACCTGGTGGAGGGCATCCTCGCCGAGCGGTGGCAGAACCTCTCGTCCGACCTGCACGGCGGACTGGCCGGGCTGGGCCTGGTCCTCGGACATCTGGCCCGCACGACCGGCGAGGCGGAGCTGGGTGAGCGGGCCCACGAGGCCGCGCGGATCCTCGTCCAGCGCCTCACGGAGCCGGTCCCTGCCGCGTCCCGGCCGCGCGCCGGCCTGCTGCGCGGCGCGAGCGGTGCCGCCCTGCTGATGCTGCGGCAGTACGAGTGGACCGGTGAGAAGGCCTGGCTGGAGGCGGCGGCCGCGGCCCTGCACCGGGACCTGGCCTCCTGCGTGACCCGCGAGAACGGGTCGCTGGAGGTCGACGAGGGCTGGCGGACCCTGCCCTACCTCGGTGACGGCAGCGCGGGCCTGGGCATGGTCCTCGACGACCTGGTGGCCCACTCCCCCGGCCGTGCCGGGGAGTTCGCAGCGGCCCGTTCCGGTGTGCTCACCGCGGCCACCTCCCGCTTCTACGCGCAGCCCGGACTCCTCCAGGGCCGCGCGGGAATGATCCTGCACCTCAGCCGCACGACCACGCCGGGCGCGACCGACGACAGGCTGGCCGCGCAGATCGCCGGGCTCGGCTGGTTCGCGATGGCCTACGAGGGCCAACTGGCCTTCCCCGGACACCAGATGATGCGGCTCTCCATGGACCTCGCCACCGGAACGGCAGGGTGCCTGCTGGCGCTCGGCGCGGCCCTCGACCCGGCGACCGGCGCCCACCTGCCGTTCCTCCCGCCGCCCGCCGGCGGCCCCCAGACGCGGTTCCGCGATCCCGCGGAGTCGTGACACCACCCCGTCCCCACGGATGACCACGGACGGACACCCGACGGAAGGAATCACCATGGCACTTCTCGACCTGCAGACCATCGAGACCGAAGAGCGCACCGACGGCGGCGGCAACAGCACGGTGAGCCTGCTCTCCTGCATCAGCGCCGCGAGCGTTCTGCTCTGTCTCTGACCCGCGGTCTGCTCGCTCCGGGCGGCTCTCTCCCCTCGGGGAGGGGCCGCCCGGGGTCCTTCCCGTCCCAGGAAAGGCCCGTATGACCCCGCGCGGCGACGACGACCCGGCGGCCGGACACGCGCGCACGCTGCTGCGCACGGCCACCCGGTACAGCGGGTTCCGCTGCGTGGCGCTGTGCCTGGTGAGCATCGTCGCCACGGGTGCCGGACTACTGCTCCCGGCCGTTCTCGGCCGGGCCCTCGATCTTGTGCTGGCGCACGCCCCGGCGACCCGGTGGGTGCTCTGCTGCGCCGGCCTCGTCCTGCTGCTGGGTCTGCTCGACGCGGCCCAGACCGTCCTCACCGGCACCGTCGACGCCCGCACCACGGCCTGGCTGCGCCGCCGGGTGACCGGACACGTCCTGGGCGTCGGCCCGCGGGCCGCCGACCGCTTCGGCTCCGGTGAGCTCGTGGCCCGCCTGGTGGGCAACGCCGCCGAGGCGGGCACCACTCCGGCGGCTCGGGCGGCCCTGCTGGCCGCGCTCGCCGGCCCGGTCGGCGGAATGGTCGCGCTGGCGGTGATCGACTGGTGGCTCGCGGCCGTGTTCCTCGCCGGGGCCCCCGTGCTGGCGCTCCTCCTGCGCGCCGTCTCCCGGGACACCTCCGAGAGCGCGTCGCGCTACCAGCGGGCCCAGGGCCGGATCGCGGCCGCGCTGGCGGAGGCCGTCGAAGGGGTGCGCACCGTGCGGGCGGCCGGCACGGAGGACCGGGAGACGGCCCGGGTGCTGCGGCCGCTGCCCGAGCTGTCCCGGGCCGGGCACCGTATGTGGCGGGTGCAGGGCCGGGCCGCGGCCCGGGCGGTCGCGGTGGCGCCGCTGCTGCAGCTCGCGGTCGTCGCCGTGGCCGGGGTCCTGCTCACCCGGGACCGGCTCTCGGTGGGCGAGGTGCTGGCGGCCTCCCGGTACGCGGTGCTGGCGACCGGTGTCGGTGTGCTGGTCGGCCGCCTCGCGGGACTGGCCCGGGCCCGGGCCGCGGCCCGGCGCCTGGGCGAGGTCGGGACCGAGCCCGCCATCGCGTACGGCGACCGCAGGCTGCCCGCCGGGCCCGGGCGGCTGGAGCTGCGCGGGGTGACGGCCCGGCGGGGCGGGCGCACCGTGCTCGACGGGGTGGACCTCGACGTGCCGGGCGGAACGACGCTGGCGGTGGTCGGCCGGTCCGGTGCGGGCAAGTCGCTGCTGGCCGCGCTCGCCGGGCGGCTGAGCGAACCGGACGCGGGCGAGGTGCTGCTCGACGGTGTGCCGTTGCGCGAGCTGCGCCACGACGAGCTGCGGGGCGCTGTCGGTTATGCCTTCGCCCGCCCCGCGCTCCTCGGCGGGACGGTCGAGCGGGCGATCGGCCTCGGCGTGGCCGCTCCCTCTGCCGGCCTGATCCGGGAGGCGGCGCGCACGGCCCGCGCGGACGACTTCGTGCGCCGTCTGCCCCACGGATACGGCACGCCCGTCACGGACGCCCCGTGCTCGGGTGGCGAGGCCCAACGTCTGGGCCTGGCACGGGCGTTCGCGCACGGTGGCCGTCTGCTGATCCTCGACGACGCCCTCTCCAGCCTCGACACGGTGACGGAACGCCACATCACCGACGCGCTCTTCGGCGACGGCCCGGGAACCACCCGGCTCCTGGTCGCCCACCGGGGTGCGACGGCCGCGTGCGCCGATGCCGTGGCGTGGCTGGACGGCGGGCGGGTGCGGGCGGTGGGGCGGCACGAGGAGCTGTGGCGGCTGGCGGAGTACCGAGCGGTATTCGGAGACGGTGCGGCATACCGAGACGAGGCGGCATTCGGAGACGAGGCGGCGTTCGAAGACGAGGCGGCGTTCGAAGACGGGGCGGACCCTGCCGACCCTCCGGTGGCGGACGGCGGTTCACGGCCTGCCCCGGACACCCGGGGCACGACGAGCGGGGAAAGGGGTGTGACGGCATGAGCGGCCGGACGTGGACGGGTGGGGCTGCCACGGGCGGAGTGTCGCCATGACCGCCGCAACCGGCCTCGCCGCCCAGGGCCTGCGCTTCCTGCTGGCCCGTCGGCACGTGCTGCTGCGGCTCACCGCCTGGTCCGTGCTGGAGACCGGGCAGACCTTCCTCATCGGGTACGGGCCCGCCCGCGCCCTGGACGAGGGGTTCCTGCGCGGGCGGGCGGAGGTCGGACTGGTCTGGCTGGCCCTGACCGGCCTGGGCGTCCTGCTCGGCGCGTACGGGACCGCCCGGGTCTACGCCGCCGTCGCCGACCTGGTCGAACCGCTCCGCGACCGGCTCGTGGAGCGCGTGGTCACGCGCGGGGTGCGCACCGGTGAGGCGGGCTCCTTGTCGGGGCTCACCCAGCAGGTGGAGATCGCCCGGGACACCTTCGCCGGACTGGTCATGGTCTCCCGCTCCTTCCTGTTCACCTCCGTCGGTGCCCTGGCGGGACTGTTCACGCTCGCCCCGCCACTGCTGCTGGTCGTGGGTCCGCCCCTGGCCGTGGGCATGGCGCTGTTCGCCGTGACGCTGCGGCCCCTCGCCCGGCGGCAGGAGACGTTCCTGGTCGCCGACGAGGCCCTCGCCGGCGACCTCGGCACCGTCTGCCCGGGCCTGCGCGACGTCACGGCGACCGGCGCCGAGGCGCAGATCGCCGCGGGCACCGGGGAACGGGTCGAGGCGGAACTGCGGGCTGCGCGGGCACTCGCCCACTGGGGCGTGCTGCGGGTGGCGTCCCTCACGATCGGCGGTCAGGCGCCGATCGTGCTGCTGCTGGCCGCCGCCCCCTGGCTGCTGGCCCACGGCGTCACCGCGGGCGCCCTGGTCGGTGCCCTGGCCTACGTCACCCAGTCGCTGCTCCCGGCCCTGCGGAACCTGATCCACGGACTGGGCACGAGCGGCTCCCGCCTGACGGTGGTGCTGCGCAGACTGGCCGGAACGAGCACGGTCCCGTCCCGTCCGGCGGACAGCGGGCGCGTGCCCCCCGGCACGGTCCCGTCCCGTCCAACGGACAGCGCTCGCGTGCCCGCCGGCACCACCGCAGGTCGCGGCACCCCTCCTCCCGCCCTCTCCCTCGCGTCCGTCACCTTCGCCTACGGCCCCGCCAGTGCGCCCGTCGTCCACGACCTCGACCTCACGCTCCCGCCCGGCGCACACCTGGCCGTCGTCGGTCCCAGCGGCACCGGCAAGTCCACGCTCACCGCGCTGGTGGCCGGGCTGCTCACGCCCTCGCACGGCGCCGTACGGGTCGCCGGACACCCCGTGCCCGGCCCCGAGGCCGCCGCCGCGCGGGTGCTCATCCCGCAGGAGGCCTACGTCTTCGGCGGCACCCTGGCCGAGAACCTCGCCTACCTGCGTCCTGGCCCGGTGCCCGAGGAGGAGTTGCAGGCCGCGGCCGAGGCGGTCGGTCTGGCCCCGTTGGCCGCCCGGCTCGGCGGACTCGGCGCCCGGGTGGAACCCACCGCGCTGTCGGCCGGCGAACGGCAGCTGATCGCGCTGGCCCGGGCCTATCTGTCGTACGCCCCGCTCGCCCTGCTGGACGAGGCCACCTGCCATCTGGACCCGGGGGCCGAGGAACGTGCCGAGCGGGCGTTCGCCGCGCGGCCGGGCGGGACCCTGGTGGTCGTGGCCCACCGCATCAGCTCGGCCCGCCGCGCCGATCGGGTGCTGGTGATGGACGGCCGGAGCACGGCGTACGGCGGCCATGAGGAGCTTCTGCGGTCCTCCGCGCTGTACCGGGACCTCGTCGGGGGCTGGGCTCCCGCGCCGGCCCGGTAGCGGCCGGAGCCGGCCCTGCTGCGGCGGGATACGGCGGCCCGGCCGCCGGAGTAGGCGCTGCTCCGGCGGGATGCGGCCGCCTGGGGCGGAGTCAGCACTGCTCCGGCGGGATGCGGCCGCATGCGGCCGAGGTCAGCCCCGCTCCGGCGCGCGGATGCGATCGCGTAGGGTCAGAGCCAGCCCTGGCCCTGTGAGATGCGTATCGCGTCGACGCGGTTGCGGGCCCCGGTCTTGCGGGTGATGGCGGCCATGTAGTTGCGCACTGTCCCGTGGGACAGGTGCAGGCTCCCGGCGATCTCCGCGATGGAGGCTCCCTCGGCCGCGAGGGACAGCACGCTCAGTTCTCTGCGGGTCAGCGGCATCTCGGCCGCCTTGAGGAACCCGAAGCCCAGCGAGTCGTTGACGAAACGTTCCCCCTCGGCAACGCGGCGGATCCCGCGCAGCAAATTCCGCGGGGAGCCCTCCTTGTCGACGTACCCGAGCGCCCCCGCCTCGGCCGCCCGCTTGAGCAGGCCCGGCCGGTTCGCGGTGGCCAGCACGAGTAATCGGGGGCGCGTGCGGCCCGGCCCGGGCCGGCACAGCTCGCCCAGGGGCGGGATGCCGTAGGAGTCCGCGCACTCCAGGTCCGCCGCGCACACGTCCGGCCGAAACGACCGCACCGTGCCCGGCGCGGCGCGCCACGACGTGTCCTGGACCGCCAGGTCGGACTCCTGCCGCAGCCACTCCGCCAGCACCGACCGCACCAGACACTCGTCGTGGACCAGAAGCACCCGGATCACTGCCACCCCCTCGGCTCGCCGTACGCCCCCTCGTCTTGGTGAACGCCTGCCCCATTGTTCGCGACCGTGACCCTGCGTGGGCGCGAAGAACCGGCCATCGCGAGGCGCGGGGGCGCACGCCCAGCACCCGTACGCCCGGCCACGCTTCGACTATGGGGGCATGGGTCGGGGCGGTCGGGGTACGAGATTGCGCCCTTCAGGGCCGAGATATGCGTGGCCGACGGTAACCGGCACTGTTCCGGAACCGTTCGTCGTGCGGGAAGGGCCGCCAGGGGGGAGATTTGTTCCTGAACCCGGTCGCGCGGCCGTGCGAGGAGGTGGTCTGCGTGTCCGACGGGCAGTCGTCCGCACAGGCGCCGGCAGCCGCCCGGACGCCGGTCGGCCGTCCCCTGCTCTCGCTGGCACTGGCCTCGATGATGGACGAGGTGCACGCCCACTCGGGCGCGGTGTACCTGAGGGCGGCGGATCAGCCGGTGCTGGAGATGGCGGTGATGGCCGGCCTGCCCCGGGCGTTCGCGGCGCCCTGGGAGCGGGTGGGCCTGAGCGCGCCGATCCCGGTGGCCGACGCGGCGCGCGAACGGCGGCTGGTGTGGGTCGGCGGCGAGGAGGAGATGGCGCGCCTCTACCCGCGGATCGCCGTGGTACTGCCCTACCCGTTCGCCCTGGCCGCGGTGCCGGTCGCCACCGAGTCGACCGTCTACGGCGCGGTCTTCGTCACCTGGCCCGGTGCGCACCCGGCCGAGATGTCCGACCACGAGCGTGAGCATCTCACCGCGGCCTGCGGCCGGCTGGCGGTCCGACTGGAGCGGGCGGCCGAGCACAGCATCCCGCCGCACCCCGAGACCGACCTGCTCGCCTCGCCCCTGGTGGGCGGCATGGCCGGCACGCTCGGCACCGTCGAGGCGGCGCGGATGGTGAGCCGGCTGCCCTACGGCCTGGTCTCGCTGGACCTGCACGGACGGGTCGGCTTCGTGAACGCGGCGGCGTCCGAGCTGCTGAACGTCCCGGTCAGCCGACTGCTCGGCACCCAGCTGTGGGCGACGGTGCCCTGGCTCAACGACCCGGTCTACGAGGACCGCTACCGGGCCGCGCTGCTGAGCCAGCACGTCACCTCGTTCGTGGCGCTGCGCCCGCCCGGCGAGTGGCTGTCGTTCCGGCTGTACCCGAGCACGACGGGTCTGAGCGTCCGCATCACCAGGTCCCGGGCCGTGTCCCGGATGAACCGGACCGCGCCGCCGCCCGACGGTGCACCGTCCCGGCTGGTCACCATCTCGCAGGTGCTGGATCTGGCCGGGGCGCTCACCGAGGCGGTGGGCGTGCAGGACGTGGTGCAGCTGGTCGCCGACGAGATCGTCCCGGCGGTGGGCAGCCAGGCCCTGGTCGTGCTGGGCTCGCGGGCCAAGCGGCTGCGGGTGCTCGGGCACCGCGGGTACCGGGACCCGCGCGTGGTGGAGCGGTTCGACGGGATGCCCCTGACCGAGTCGACACCGGGCACCCAGGTGCTGCGGACGGGCGTGCCCGCGTTCTTCGAGTCGCAGGAGCAGCTGGAGCGGCTGTACCCGGCGCGGGCCGCGACCCCCGACGGGTTCGCGGCCTGGGCGTTCCTGCCCCTGATCGCCCAGGGCCGCCCGGTGGGGACGTGCGTGCTCTCCTACGCCGAGCCGCACCCGTTCCCGACGGAGGAGCGGGCGGTGATGACGAGCATGGCCGGGCTGATCGCCCAGGCCCTGGAGCGGGCGCTGCTCTACGACGCCAAGCACCGGCTCGCGCACGGCCTCCAGGAGGCCCTGCTGCCGCACTCCCTGCCGTCGCTGCCGGGCGTCGAGGCGGTCGGCCGCTATGTGCCGGCGACTCAGGGCATGGACATCGGCGGCGACTTCTACGACCTGGTCGGCGCCCAGGGCACCGCGGCGGCGGTGATCGGGGACGTGCAGGGCCACAACGTGACGGCGGCCGGGCTGATGGGCCAGGTCCGCACGGCGGTGCGCGCGTACACCACCGTGGGGCAGCCGCCCGAGGAGGTCATGCGCAGCACCAACCGGCTGCTGCTGGACCTCGGGTCCGACCTGTTCGCCAGCTGCCTGTACCTGCGGCTCGACCCGGAGCACGGGCGGGCCGTGATGTCCCGGGCGGGGCATCCCCCGCCGCTGCTGAGACGCCCGGACGGCCGGGTGCGGGTCCTCGACCTGGCGGGCGGCCCGCTGCTGGGCATCGACGCCTCGGCGGTGTACCCGACGACGGAGGTCGCCCTGCTCCCCGGTTCGCTGCTCGTCCTCTACACGGACGGTCTCGTCGAGTCGCCCGGCACGGACTTCGAGGAGGCCCTCGCGGATCTCGGCCGGCGGCTGGCCGATGCCGGGGACCTGCCGCTGGACGAGCTGGCCGACAGCCTCGTCCACCAGGAGCGGCATCACACGGACGGGGAGGAACGGCTCGATGACATCGCCCTGTTGCTGATCAGGGCCCTCGGGTAGGGCCGACGGGGGTCGGCAGCCGGCCTGGGACGCAGGGGAGCCGGCCCGGATCCGCCAGGAAGGGGGCGGAACCGGGCCGGCTGCGTCGGACCGGCTGCCGACGGTTGTGCCGGGGTCAGCGCGACTCGGTCAGACCGGAGTGGTCCTCGGCACCCTGACCCGCGTCCTGGCCGGCGCCCGAGCCCTGACCGGCTCCGGCGCCCGCTTCGTCGCCTCCGGCCTGCTCACCGGCACCGGCTCCGGCCTCTTCGCCGGCACCGGCTTCCTCACCGGCACCCGCACCGGCTTCGTCGCCGGCACCGGCCTCTTCACCGGCGCCCGCCTCCTGGCCCGCACCGGCCTCCTGGCCGGCGCCGGCCTCCTCACCCGCACCGGCCTCTTCACCGGCACCGGCGCCGCCGCCCGCGGCACCGCCCGCGCCGAGGGTCGCGCCGACCGCCTCCAGGGCGGTGGTCACCGGCTGGAAGAACGTCTCGCCGCCGGCCGTGCAGTCACCGCTGCCCCCGGAGGTCAGGCCGATGGCGAGGCCGTCCTGCGTGAACAGCGAGCCGCCGCTGTCGCCGGGCTCGGCGCAGACGTCGGTCTGGATGAGGCCGGTGACCGTGCCCTCCGGGTAGTTCACCGTGGCGTCGAGGCCGAGGACCTGGCCGTCGTTGAGCCCGGTGGTGCTGCCCATCCGGAAGACCTGCTGGCCGACGGTCGCCTCGGCGGCCTCGGTGATCGGCACGGTCTGGTCGCCGGTGTTGACCTCGCTGGGCGCCTCGGTCGCCGGGTCGTCGTACTTCACGAGTGCGAAGTCGCCGTTGCCGGGGAAGGTCGACTGGTCGACCGTGGCGATCGGCTGGCCGCCCTGGGTGTCGGACCACTCGTTGCCGCCGAGGGTGCAGTGGCCGGCGGTCAGGAAGGCCGGCGAGCCGTCGCCCGCGGTGACGTTGAAGCCGAGGGAGCAGCGCGAGCCGCCCGCGAAGATGGCGTCGCCGCCGGAGACGAACGGCTTGAAGGTGCCGGAGGACTTCTTGAGCGTGGCCATGCCGGAGCCGAGCTCCTGCACGGTGGATTCCAGTCTGTCCCACTTGGCGCCGGTCACGGTGCTGTCGGCCGTCACCAGGAGCTTGTTGGTGCGCGGGTCGATCGCCCACGAGGTGCCCGCGATGGTCGCCTCGGACTTCAGCGTCGACGCCCCCTCCTGGAGCTCCGACCAGCTGTTGTCGACCTCGCGGACCTTCGCGCCGGCCGCCTTCGCCTGCACGATCACGTTGTTGTTGTCGCCCGGGACGACGTTGACGACGAGCTGCTTGTTGTCGCCGTCGTAGTAGGAGCCGCCGAACGCCTCACCGAGGAGCCCGGAGAGCTGCGAGGCGAGATCCGAGGCGTCGCCCGCCTTCAGGGTCTTCGGCGCGGCCGCCGCGTCGCCGGACGAACCGTCCTGCGAGGCGTTGGCGTTGGGGAGCAGGATCGCGGCGGCGCCGAGCGCCACCACACCGCCCGCCGCTATCGCGGCCTTGCGCTTCGGAATTCGCTTGTGACTCAAACTTCTCTCCTCCTGGGGAACGGAGTAGGTGCCGCCGTCCGGCAGCTTCTGGGGGGGCGCCTGGATGGCTGTTGGTACGCACGGGCCGCACGGGGCGTTCAATTCCGATTGCAAGTGATCCCTTCGCACCGCGGAATCAGCCAACTCCCGCCGTGGGCAAGCGGACCCGCACACGCGGCGACCGCCCTGCTCACGGCGGCCGGTCCGGTGGACGGGCCCGGCGGGGCCTGCGACGGGTCATGGCCGGATGACGGCCTTTCAGCAACGGACGCCGCGTCAGCCCACCGGAAGCAAACGCTCCGTATCCGTGCGGGAACGATCTGTCGCTGTTCCGGAGTCAAACCCCGGCTTCAGCGAATCTGCACATCGAATGCTCAACCCGGTCACCGAAAGGAGGGTTATCCACAGCCCGGCCGCGTCGGTCACGCCTTTGGGGCGGGAGTGCCGGATTCGCCTCCCGGCGACTCAAGACCCCGAATGCGCCGATGCGATGGCGCATGTGAAGAACTCGCCGTCAAGCGGTGCGCAGACCTCCACCAATCGGTACCGGCGAGGCGCAAGTTGCCTGGTGAGGGGGGTGGTTGATTGGAAGCGGCGAGCCGCAGCGTGCTTTGATCCATCGCACCGCGGGGGCCGCTCAGGGCTTTCGGAAACGGATGTCCGGCGCTCGCGGTCGCGGCCGTCATCTGTCCCCAGAGGGGGCCGCTCCCCCCTTGTGAGATATCCATATGAAGGGAAGTTCCACCATGAACTCCACCCCCCAGGTTGAGACCGTCGAGATCGCTGACGCCCAGCTCGACGCCATCTCCGGCGGCCTGTCCGTGAACGCCGTGAACACCGTCACCGACACCGTTGACGGCATTGCCCCGGTCTCCGGCCTGGTCGACACCGCCGTCGGCACCGTCGAGGGCGTCACCGGCCTGAACACGGCCCCGGTCACCGGCCTGGTCTCCGGCCTCTGATCGAGCCCTTGTGCCGTTGATTCCCGGAACCGCAGCCGGCGGTTCCGGGTTCTTCGGGTTCCGCATGAACCTCTTCCACGGTTCCGTCTGCACCTTCTCCACGGCTCCGTATGAACCTTCTCCACGGCTCCGTATGAACCTCTTCCACGGGTGAGGGAAGTTCCTTGCAGTTCCGCCAACAGGCCCTCGCCAAGCTCCAGTCCCCGGAGGAACTCGACCTCCCGGTGCGCTTCGCCCGCCCGCAGGGCTGGCTCGTGCTCTCGGTGACGGTCGTCGCCATGGCGGCCGCCTCGGTATGGGCCGTGACCGGCTCGGTGACCTCCACCGTCAGCGCGCCCGCCATCATCACGCACGGGCAGGGCAGTTACCTCCTGCAGAGCCCTGTCGCGGGCCAGGTCACCACGGTGCTCGCCAAGCAGGGTGAGCAGGTCCCCGCGAACTCCCCCGTACTCAAGGTCCGCACGGCCAGGGGCGAAGCAATCGTCCGCACGCTCGCCGCGGGCCGGGTCTCGGCGCTGGCCGCGACCGTCGGGCAGATCATCCGGACCGGCGCGAACGTCGCCGCCGTGGAGAAGGTCGCCCGCACCGGCGACCCGCTCTACGCCACCGTGTACGTCCCGGCCGAGAACGCCGCGTCGATCCCCGACGACGCGGCCGTGGACCTCACCGTGCAGTCGGTGCCCACACAGGAGTACGGCGTGCTGCGCGGCCATGTGAAGTCGGTGGACCGAGCGGCGCAGTCCCCGCAGACGATCGCCGCGTTCCTCGGGGACAGCCAGCTGGGCGAGCAGTTCACGAAGAAGGGCAGGCCCGTGGCCGTGACGGTCCGGCTGGACAAGTCCTCCGCGACGAAGAGCGGCTACCGGTGGTCGTCCGCGGACGGGCCCCCGTTCAAGCTGACCTCCATGACGCTTGCCTCCGGTTCGATCCGGCTGGCCGACCAGCGTCCCGTCGACTGGCTGCTGCCATGAGCGCGACCGCCCAGGAGCCCCGGAGCAGACGCCGCGCCGCCCCGCCGAAGCGCAAGGTGCCCAAGGCCCGGGCGAAGACCGTCCGCACCCCCACCGTGCTCCAGATGGAAGCCGTCGAGTGCGGCGCCGCCTCCCTGGCGATGGTGCTCGGCCACTACGGCAAGCACGTCCCGCTGGAGGAGCTGCGCATCGCCTGCGGCGTGTCCCGGGACGGCTCGCGCGCCAGCAACCTCCTGAAGGCGGCCCGCAGTTACGGCCTGACGGCCAAGGGCATGCAGATGGACCTGGCCGCCCTCGCCGAGGTGAAGTCGCCGGCCATCCTGTTCTGGGAGTTCAACCACTACGTCGTCTACGACGGCATGGGCCGGCGCTTCGGCCGTCGCGGCGTCTACATCAACGACCCGGGCAAGGGCCGCCGCTTCGTGCCCATGGAGGACTTCGACGGCAGCTTCACCGGTGTCGTGCTGGTGATGGAGCCCGGCGAGGACTTCACCCGGGGCGGCCGCAAGCCGGGCGTGCTGGGCGCGATGCCCGCGCGTCTGCGCGGCACCGCGGGCACCATGCCCGCCGCGGTCCTGGCAAGCCTGCTGCTGGTGGCGGTCGGCGCGGCGGTGCCCGCGCTCAGCCGCACCTACATCGACGAGTTCCTGATCGGCGACCAGACCTCTCTGCTGGGCGTGCTGTTCACGTCGATGGCGGCCTGCGTGCTGCTCACGGTCGTGCTGACCTGGCTCCAGCAGGCCAACCTGCTGCGCGGCCGCATCATCTCCTCGACGCTGTCCAGCGCACGCTTCCTGCGGCATCTGCTGCGGCTTCCGGTGACGTTCTTCTCCCAGCGCAGCCCGGCCGACCTGGTACAGCGGCTCCAGTCCAACGACGCGGTGTCCGAGACCCTGTCCCGGGACCTCGCGGCGGCGGGCGTGGACGCGATCGTGGTAGTGCTGTACGCGGTGCTGCTGTACACCTACGACCCGCAGCTGACGTTCGTGGGCATCGGCGTGGCCCTGCTGAACGTCGTGGCCATGCGGGTCGTCATCCGGCTGCGCGCGACCCGCACGGCGAAGCTGCGCGCGGACACCGCACGCCTCACCAACACCGCTTACACGGGTCTCCAGCTCATCGAGACGATGAAGGCGACCGGCGGCGAGGACGGTTACTTCCGCAAGTGGGCCGGGCAGCACGCCACGACTCTGGAGGAGCAGCAGCGGCTCGGCGTGCCGAGTGCCTGGCTGGGGGTGGTCGCGCCGACGCTCGCCACCCTCAACAGCGCGCTGATCCTGTGGATCGGCGGCATGCGGGCGGTCGAGGGGCACATCTCGGTCGGTCTGCTGGTGGCCTTCCAGGCCCTGGTCACCCGCTTCACGGCTCCGCTGACCCGGCTGAACGGCGTCGCGGGCCGCATCCAGGACTTCGCGGCGGACGTGGCCCGGCTGAAGGACGTGGAGAACTTCCAGGCCGACCCGCTCTACGGCCGGCCCGGAGCCGCCGAGTCGACGCGCCGGCTTCAGGGCCATGTCGAGCTGGAGAACATCACCTTCGGCTACAGCCCTCTCGACAAGCCGCTGCTGGCCGGCTTCGATCTGACGGTCGGTCCGGGGCAGCAGGTGGCCCTGGTGGGCGGCTCGGGCAGCGGCAAGTCCACGGTGTCCCGGATGATCTCCGGGCTGTACGCACCGTGGGAGGGCGTGATCCGCATCGACGGGCAGCGCATCGAGGACATCCCGCGCGGGGCGCTGGCCGCCTCGGTGTCCTTCGTCGACCAGGACGTGTTCCTCTTCGAGGGCACGGTCCGCGACAACGTGGCGCTGTGGGACCCGTCCATCCCGGACGACGCGGTGGAGGACGCGCTGCGCGACGCCGCCCTGTACGACGTGATCACGCGCCGCCCGGGCGGCATCCACAGCAAGGTGGAACAGGACGGCCGCAACTTCTCCGGCGGACAGCGCCAGCGCCTGGAGATCGCGCGGGCGCTGGTGCGCCGGCCGAGCATCCTGGTGCTCGACGAGGTGACGAGCGCCCTGGACGCCGAGACCGAGCAGGTCGTGATGGACAACCTGCGCCGGCGCGGCTGTGCCTGTGTGGTGATCGCGCACCGGCTCAGCACGGTCCGCGACAGCGACGAGATCGTCGTCCTGCAGCACGGCACGGTCGTGGAGCGGGGACGGCACGAGGACCTGGTGGCCCGCGGCGGAGCGTACGCGGCACTGGTCAGGGAGCGGTGAGATGACGACCGTTCACGAAGGGCACGACGACGACCTGGTACTGGGCGCCTTCGGGCAGATGGGTTCGCGCATCGACTGCGCCGGGTTCAACCGGCTCGACCTCGAAGGCCCACAGGTGCTGTGGCTGATCGTGTCCGGCGCCGTGGACCTGTTCGCCGTCGACGCCGGGCAGCAGGGCCATTGGCACCACCTCGGCCGTCTGGAGGCCGGTTCCCTGGTGCTCGGCCCGGTGCCGGGCCCGCAGCACACCCTGGTGGCCCGCCCGCTGCGGGACTGCGTGGTGCACCGCATCGGCCTGCGCGAGCTGTACCAGCCCGCCAACACCGCGACCTGGTCGTACGACGAGTACGGCAACCCGCAGTACGTGCCGCCGACGACGAGCCCGCTGGAGTACGCGCTCGCCCTCGGGGTCGGCCGCAGCCTGTCCATCCTCTTCCAGGCGCCGATGGCCACCGAGCGGGCCGCGGCCCCCACCGACGACGACGTGTTCTGGATGCAGGTGCCGCCGGGCAGCGTGCAGTACGGCTCGCTCTACGGCGCGGAGGCCGCGGCCGACCTGCTGATGGACCCGGCGCTGTGGCAGTCCATGGTCGACCAGCAGTACCGGCTGCTGACCACGCTGGACCGCTGGATCGAGCAGCTGGAGCGCACCCATGAGACGCGCACCGCCGAGGGCATCAAGGCCGGTGAGGCCGTACGCGCCCAGGCGGACCGGACGTTGCTCGCCTCCATCGGCAAGCGGTCGGGCAAGCGGACCACGTCGGCCGACGCCGACGCCACGTACGCGGCGTGCAAGCTGGTCGGGCAGGCGGCCGGGATCCGCATCACCGAGCCGACCCAGAAGGGCACCGGCGGCGACCGCCTCGACCCGGTCGAGCAGGTCGCCCTGGCCTCGCGCGTGCGTACCCGGGCCGTACGGCTCGACGGCCGCTGGTGGCGGGACAACGTCGGGCCGCTGGTCGGCCAGCGGGCGCTGTCGGGTGCGCCGGTGGCGCTGCTGTGGCGGCGCGGCGGCTATGTCGCGGTGCATCCGTCGACCGGGCGTGAGACGCCGATCGAGAAGGCCAACGCGGACGAGTTCGAGCCGCGCGCGGTGATGTTCTACCGTCCGCTGCCGGAGAAGCGGCTCGGTCCGCTGGGGCTGCTGCGGTTCTGCATGCAGGGCATGCGCGGCGATCTGACGGGGCTGCTGCTCAGCGGTCTGGTCACGGTGGCGATCGGCGCGCTGGTACCGATCGCCACCGGCAAGGTGCTGGGCGAGTTCGTGCCGAAGGCGCAGACGGGCCTGATCGTGCAGGTGTGTCTCGCGGTGATGCTGAGCAGTGTGGTGGCCGCGGCCTTCATGCTGTTGCAGAACCTGACCATCCTGCGGATCGAGGGCCGGATCGAGGCCACGCTGCAGCCGGCGGTGTGGGACCGGCTGCTACGGCTGCCGACGAAGTTCTTCACCGAGCGCTCCACCGGTGAGCTGGCCAGCGCGGCCATGGGCATCAGCTCGATCCGCAGGCTGCTGGCGGGCGTCGGGCCGACGGTCGCCCAGTCGGTGACGATCGGCGTGATGAACCTGGGGCTGCTGTTCTGGTACAGCGTGCCGATGGCGATGGCCGCGATCGGCATGCTCGTCGTCATCGCGGCCGTGTTCCTGGCGCTCGGGCTGTGGCAGGTGCGCTGGCAGCGGCGTCTCGTGGTGCTCTCCAACAAACTGAACAACCAGGCGTTCCAGACGCTGCGGGGCCTGCCCAAGCTGCGGGTGGCGGCAGCGGAGAACTACGCGTACGCCGCGTGGGCGTCGGAGTTCGCGCGCAGCCGTGAGCTCCAGCAGAAGGTCGGCCGCATCAAGAACCTCACGACGGTGCTGGGCGCGGTGTACCTGCCGCTGTGCACCCTGCTGATGTTCATGCTGCTGGCGGGTCCGGCCCGGGGCTCGATGTCGGCGGCGGCGTTCCTCACCTTCAACACCTCGGTGACGATGGTGCTGACCTCAGTGACACAGCTGACGGGCTCGTTCGTGTCGGCGGTGGCCGCGCTGCCGCTGTTCGAGGAGATCAAGCCGGTGCTGGACGCGACGCCGGAGGTGCGTACGGCGAGCACCCGGCCGGGTCCGCTGACCGGGGGGATCGAGGCGCGGCGGCTGTCCTTCCGCTACTCGGACGACGGCCCCCTCGTCCTGGACGACGTGTCGTTCGAGGTACGGCCGGGCGAGTTCGTCGCGGTCGTCGGCCCGAGCGGCTGCGGGAAGTCGACGCTGCTGCGGCTGCTGATCGGCTTCGACCGGCCGGTGTCGGGCAGCGTGCTGTACGACGGGCAGGACCTGGCGGCCCTGGACCAGTCGGCGGTGCGCCGCCAGTGCGGTGTGGTGCTCCAGCACGCGCAGCCGTTCACCGGTTCGATCCTGGACGTCATCTGCGGCACCGAGCCGTACACGCCGGAGGAGGCGATGGCGGCGGCCGAGATGGCCGGTCTCGCCGAGGACATCAAGCGGATGCCGATGGGTCTGCACACCATCGTCGCGGGCAGCGGAGCCGTCTCCGGCGGCCAGCGCCAGCGGCTGATGATCGCCCAGGCGCTGATCCGGCGGCCGCGCATCCTCTTCTTCGACGAGGCGACCAGTGCGCTCGACAACGAGACGCAGCGCACGGTCATCGAGAGCACCAAGGCCCTCAACGCCACCCGGATCGTCATCGCGCACCGGCTGTCGACCGTGCTGGACGCCGACCGGGTCGTGGTGATGGAGGACGGCAAGGTCATCCAGCAGGGCCCGCCGGCCCAGCTGCTCGCCGACACCTCAGGCCGGCTGCACGAGCTGGTGCGGCGTCAGATGGCGTGAGCGGTCAGTCCAGTCCGGGCACGGGTGCGCCGGAGGGCACTCCCGCCGCGACATAGGCGGCGTAGAGCTCCTTCCAGGGCGCGTCGGCCCCGGCGTGCGGACCGGCGGTCTCCTCGCCGCGCGCCCTGGCGTCCAGTGCGGCCAGGCACACCTCCCAGCCGGCGCCGTTGCCGGCGGCGCTGTCCTGGGCGTCGAGGACGTTGGTGAGGGTGAGGCGGGTGCTCTTCTCGCCGGTTTCCTCCAGGTCGAAGCGGAGTTCGTCCCCGCCCCACTCGAACGACAGGTGCCGGGGCGGGTCGACGGCGAGGACCCGGCCGGTGGAGTCCTCCATGTGCGGGTCACCGCTGAACCTGACGGTGCCGCCGGGGCGCAGCTCGATCTCGGCGCGGGAGGGGAACCAGCGCTCCAGCTCGTCCGCGTCGGTGACGAACTGCCAGACGCGGTCCACGGGGTGGTCGTAGAGACGGCTGAAGCGGACGGCGGGGCGGCCGTCGTCCAGGGTCAGATAGGTGCCGGTGAGGTCGGCGGTCATGGCGGATCAGTCCTTCGGTGGGGTGGTTCGGGGGCGTCCGGCGTCTCGTCGAGGCGGCGGCCCAGCGTGTCGAGGCTCGTGTTCCAGAGCGCGCGGTAGGGGGCGAGCCATGCGTCCAGGGCGGCGATCGGTGCGGGGTCGAGGGCGTAGACGCGGCGTTGCGCGTCCTGCCGCACCCGGACCAGGCCCGCCTCGCGCAGCACCTTGAGGTGCTTGGAGGTGCCGGGTTGGCTCAGTCCGCACGCCTCGACGATCTCACCGACGGACCGGGGCCGCTCCAGGAGCAGGGCGACGATGGCCCGCCGATGGGGGTCGGCGAGCGCGTTCCAGAGGACGGCGTCGGACATGGATCCAATATGCCTCTAGCGTTATATATGCGTCAAGGAATATGAGCAGGCCCCGGAGCACGGGGCCGGCGAAACGCTAACGTTTCGCCCGGACTGACCTAACCGCGATGTGTACGAAACCGTTTCGTTTATGCAGTCTTCGCCTGTTCTCGTACGCCGTCACTGGAAAGCGGGTGCTCCTCATGCCACAGAAATCCCTCACCGACATGGCGGTGTCGCGGCCGGGGCGGCGGTCCTTCTCCCTGCTCCTTCTCCGCTGACCCTGCGCCCCGGCCCGTGGCGCGTCCTCGCCGCTGTGCCCCCGGCGTTCTGTTGGGCCGCCCTGTATGTGGGTACCCACCGGCCATGCGAATCAGCGTGGTGGACGTGGGATCGAACACGGTCAGACTTGTGGTCGCGGACGCGGCGGACGGGGTGCCGCTGCCCGTGCACACCGCCAAATGGCGACTGAGGCTGTCCGAGCAGGTCACACCAGGGGGACCCATCCCGGAACGGGCCGTGGCACAGCTGGTGGACGCGGTGGCCGAGGCGAGCAGGACCGCAGCCCGCTGGGGTGCGGCCGACCCGCCGGCGTTCGCGACCGCCGTGGTGCGCAACGCCCCGAACCGGCACGAGGTGCTGCGCACCGTCCGTGCCCGGACCGGCGTCCACCTGTGCACCCTGCCGGGCGAGGTCGAGGCCGAACTGACGTTTCTCGGGGCACGGCGCTGGATGGGCTGGCGGTCGGGACCGCTCGCCCTGCTCGACATCGGGGGCGGCACGCTCGAAGTCGCCTTCGGGCGCGGCCGGTTGCCGGACTTCGTGGCGTCGCTGCCGCTGGGCGCGCGGCGGTTGACGCACGAGTTCTTCGACGACGAGGACCCGCCGTCACCGGAGCGGGTCCGGGCGCTTCGACGCAAGGTCCGCCACCAGTTGCGGGACGTCGCCGCGCGGATCCGCTGGGAGGGCCCGCGCACCGCGGTCGCCACCTCCCGCACCTTCCAGCAGCTGGGCCGGCTGTGCGGCGCCGCGCCCGGACGCCATGGACCCTTCGTGGACCGGCAGATGTACCGCTCCGACCTGCGGGCGGCGATCACACAGCTGGCCGCCCTGCCCGCCGCCGAACGCGCGCACCTGCCGGGCATCTCCGCACCGCGCGCCGCACAGAGCCTGGCCGGAGCGGTGGTGGGGCACACCGTACTCAAACTGACCGGCATCAAGGCCGTCACGGTCTGCCCCTGGGCGATCCGCGAGGGCGTACTCCTGCGCCACATCGAGGACGGCCCCTCCTGGTGGGCGGACGTCGCCAGGAGCAGTGAGGAGGCCGCCCCCGCCGACCCGGTGCCGCTGCGCCTCGCCCGGGCCTCCAGCTGACGACCGCACCACATCGCCATACCGGCATACCGGCATACCGCACAAAGAAAGGAGCCCCTGTGTCCCAGCACCAGGATCACCACCGCGACGAGGACCGGCACGGCAAGTCGGCCGAGACGGCACTCGAAGAGGTGCTGCGGGAGGTCGAGGACGCCGAGAACCGCACCCGGGACTCCGCCGAGGAGCGCCGCCACCGGGGCGAGGCGGGTGAGGCCATCACTCCGAACACGCGCGCACAGGAAGAGTCCGAGGGTGACTGACGAGGACCGCGACTGAGGGAACCCGGCGGGTCCGGGCGACCGGGGCCACGCCCCGGGCGGCAGCGCAGCCGGCTCCCGGATTCCACCGGGCAGCTCCGCCGCCCCAGCCCGTCCGGTCCCAACGGCCTGTCCGGCTGCCCCTGCCCGTCCAGTCCGCACGGCATGTCCGGCTGCCCCGTCCGGACGGACGCCACGGCGCCCGTCCGGTCACCCCGGGGCGTCCGGCATTCCGCCGACCGCTCCCCTGGCCGTATGCCAACGGCGGGTGACCCGGGTCGCCGGGCGGGTACCCGGCGTGCATGGAGCACGAAGGACCACTTCTTCCCACCCCGCGCGGACCGCTGAGCAGGGGCGTCGACGCCTATCTGCGGGGCGCCGGCCACCTGCCCCGTCTGGAGGAGGTCGCCCGTGCCGAGGTGTACGGCGACGACCTCCAGCTCGCCCTCTACCTGTGCTACGAGCTGCACTACCGCGGCTTCGCGGGCGTTCCCCCGGAGCGTGAGTGGGACCCGGACCTGCTGCGCGTCCGCGCGGCCATGGAGCACCGGTTCCTGTCCGCCCTGCGCAGCGACGCCCAGGTCCACGACAGCGTGGAAGAGGCGCTGGCCGGGCTGCTGGTCGAGCCCGTCGAGGGTACGGGCGTCAGCCACTTCCTGCGTGCCGAGGGCGAACTCTGGCAGGTGCGCGAGTACGCGGCGCAGCGCTCCCTGTACCACCTCAAGGAGGCGGACCCGCACGCCTGGGTGCTGCCACGGCTGTGGGGCCGGGCGAAGGCGGCCATGGCGGCGGTGGAGTTCGACGAGTGGGGCGGCGGCCGCGCGGAGCGTGTGCACGCCCGCCTGTTCGCCGACCTGATGGCGGACCTGGGCCTGGACACCGCCTACGGCCGCTATCTCGACGCGGCGTGCGCACCGGCCCTGGTCACGGTGAACATGATGTCTCTCTTCGGGTTGCACCGGGCCCTCAGGGGCGCCCTGGTCGGGCACTTCGCGACGGTGGAGATCACCTCGTCACCGGGTTCGCGGCGGCTCGCCGAGGCGATGCGCCGCACCGGCGCGGGGCCCGCCGCCGAACACTTCTACGACGAACACGTCGAGGCGGACGCGGTCCACGAGCAAGTGGTGCGGCACGACGTCATCGGCGGACTGCTGGAGCGCGAGCCGTATCTCGCCTCGGACGTCGCCTTCGGCATCGACGCCACGGAGTTCGTCGAGGAACGCTTCAGCGCCCGGCTCCTCACCGACTGGCGCGCATCCCGTTCGTCACTGCATGCTCCACTCGACCTGGAAGAAGCCCATATCTCCTGATTTCCGGGGTACCCGGCGTCCGTGATTGCACTGGTACTCCCGGGCGTGTACGCCCCGCAGGAGGACACCGAGCTGCTGGCCGGTGCCCTGTCCGACGAGCCGCTGCCCCCGGGCGCGGAAGTCCTCGACGTGGGCACCGGCAGTGGCGCCCTGGCCCTGGAGGCCGCGCGCCGGGGCAACCGGGTGACCGCCGTGGACGTGTCCTGGCGCGCCGTGTGGGCCGCGCGGCTGAACGCCCGGCTCGCGGGAGTCCCGGTCCGCATCCGGCACGGGAACCTCTTCGAGCCCGTGCGCGGAAAGAAGTTCGACCTGATCCTGGCCAACCCGCCCTACGTACCGTCGCCGCACGGCCATCACAGGCCGCCCCGGGGCGCGGCCCGCGCGTGGGACGCGGGTGCCGACGGGCGGCTGGTCGTCGACCGGATCTGCCGCGAGGCACCAGGTCTGCTGCGCCCGGGCGGGGTGCTGCTGCTCGTGCAGTCGGCGCTCAGCGGCCCGGACCTGACCGTCGGGCGGCTGCGCTCGGCGGGTCTGAAGGCCGCGGTGACACGTCGGCACCGCATCGCGCTCGGGCCCGTACTGCGCGGCCGGGAACGCTGGCTGCGGGAGCGGGGGCTGCTGTCCGCCGCAGAGGACAAGGAAGAGCTGGTGGTCGTCCGTGCCGAACTCCCCGTCTGACCGGTCCGCGGCGCCGCGCCGTGTCAGTGTCCAGCGCAAGGGCCCGCTGCTGATGGAGGGCCCGGTGGAGGTGGAGCTGGAGGACGGCTCCGTCGTCTCCTCCGACCGCTTCCGCGTGGCCCTGTGCACATGCCGCCGCAGCCGCCGCTACCCGTGGTGCGACACGAGCCACCGCGACCGCGCGTGAGAACCCCGGCACCCCCGTGAACGGGCAGAGCCCGGGCGTGACAGCCCGGGCTCTGGAACGTCCCAGGGGCCGGCGGGCGGCCCCACTCCGCCCGCCGGCCCCCTTGCGCGAGATCGCGACTCCTCGTGACAACGGCCCGGCTCCCCAGCCACGGCCCGCTGTGCTTCACGGGTACAGCGCGATCCCGGTCTGTGGGCTCAGCCCTCTCAGAAGGAGAAGACTCCCGTCCCGTAGGCGTTCTTCATGCAGTCGTTGGAGAAGGTGCGCTCGTAGGAGACGCGCTTGCCCTGCCATACGCCGTCCACCGTGACGACCACGGGGTCGTACTGCTTGGTGCACATCACGTTGCCCCGCGCAGTCAGCGCGTTGAAGTCGCCGCCGACGCCGCGCAGTTCAGCACAGGCCGCGCCTGCCGCCGGGTGCGTTCCGGCGGCGGTCGGCGCACAGGTCAGGGTGACCGCGCGTTCCGGAGTCGCTGCGATCGCGCTCTCCCCGTGGCCCACCGTGAGGACGAGGGCCGAGGGGGCGTAGAGCGCGGTGGGGGCCTGACCCGGATCGGCGAGCGCGGCCCCGGAGAGGGGTCCGCAGACGGCGGTGGCCGTCATGCCGATGGTCATGGCCCAGCGCGCGGTGGTCCGCATTGTGTGCATCCTTCCGCATCGATTACAGGGTGTGCCGTCCGGTGCTCGGTCGGTGCCCGGAGCGGCGAGCGCGAGTCTGCCGAGTCCGCAGCGGAAACACACATCGACCCCACGGGTTTCAGTAACATTGCGTATTGAATCAGTGGCGTGAAGTTACGGAATCAGTGCGCGTGAAGCCCGTAACCGCACGGTTCCCGGGGACGCGAAGCGGCCAGATGGCCGATTGCCGCACGTTCGTTAATAGGCCTGAAACATTCCGATTCCGCTCTCAGCCGACTGCTTTGTGACCCCTTGTGTTCATGGAACGGCAGAGTAATCGTCATTACATGATTACGAGAGAGCAGCGAGAGAAGCTCCGCGGCTGGTTCGCCGGCCGCCTGCCCGACGACCTCTTCGAGGAGCTGACCGAGATCACGGTCGACCGCGAGGAGATCACCGTCATCGGCCGCATCCCCGCCCCGCGGCTGGCCGAGGACGCCCCGGCGGCCGAGCGGGACGCGGCCCTTCAGAGCCGTGCGCAGGAATTCCGTGAGCGCACCCGTGAGGACCGGATGGCCGTGGCGCGGGAGGCCGAGCAGCGGTTCGGCCGCAAGGTGTCCTGGGGCGTGGAGTGCGGCGGGCGGCGGACCCTCTTCACGCACGTGGCCGCGCCCGTCATGACACGGCTGCGCCAGCCGGAACGCCAGGTCCTCGACACCCTGATCGCCGGCGGCGTCGCCCGCAGCCGCAGCGACGCGCTGGCCTGGTGCGTGCGCCTGGTCCAGCGCCATACGGACGACTGGCTCGCCGAGTTGCGCGAGTCCCTCGAACACGTGCAGCGTGTCAGGGCCCAGGGCCCGGACGCCGGGCCGGACCCCGCACCGCGCGCGGACGAGGAGGAGTGAGGCGCTGTCAGACCCCTCGGCTACGTTGCCGGCATGACCGACCTCGTACTGGTGGCAGGGGCATGGCTCGGGGCGTGGGCATGGGACGAGGTGGCCGCGGAGCTGCGCGCCGCCGGGCATGACGTCCATGCGCTGACGCTGTCGGGCCTCGCCGAGAGACGGCACACACAGCCGGCCGGACAGCGGACGCACGTCCGGGACGTCGTGGAGGAGGTGGAGCGGCTCGGTCTGCGGGAGGTGGTCCTGGTCGGGCACAGCTATGCGGGCGTGCCGGTCGGGCAGGCCGCCGGACGGATCGGCGACCGGCTGCGGCGCGTGGTGTTCGTCGACGCGAACGTGCCGGTGCACGGGGAGTCGTTCCTGTCGGGCTGGCCCAGCGGGCACGTACGGCGGACGATCGACGCACAGGGCGGGTACTGGCCGCCGCCCGGGCCCGAGGAGTACGCGGGGCAGGGGCTGACGGACGAGCAGATCGCCCACATCGTGGGAGCGACCCCGCACCCGGGTGTCACACTCACCGAACCTGCCGTCCTCGACCGCCCCTTGGACGAGCTGCCGGCGACGTATGTGAAGTGCCTCCTGGACGGCGACGAGCCGATGCCGGCGGTGACCGCGCTGCTCGGGAGTGACCGCTGGGAGCTGGTGAAGCTGGACACCGGTCACTGGCCGATGTTCTCGCAGCCGGGCGCACTGGCCCGGGTACTGCACGAGGCAGCGCTCCGCCCCCGACCCACCTGAGCGCATACCGCTCGGTATCGTCGCCCCACGGCACGGTCTCGACGAGGAGACGACGAGAGGCGGCGCGTACGGTGGGCAAGCACTGGGCGGACTTCCAGTACGAGATCTATCTGAACGGGATGACGGGCGCCGTGCCGCGGCTGCCCACCGACCTGACCCGGCTGGAGGAGCTCACCGCACAGCGGCTCGGGCCCGGCCCGGTCGGCTATGTGGCGGGCAGCGCGGGCAACGGCAGTACGGCGCGCGCCAACCGGGCGGCCCTGGAGCGCCGCCGGATCGTGCCGCGCATGCTGCGCGACGTGCACGACCGGGATCTGTCGGTCGAGGTGCTGGGGCGTGCCCTGACGGCGCCCCTCGCGCTGGCCCCGGTCGGAGTGCTGTCGATCATGCACCCGGACGCCGAGTCCGCCGCCGCCCGGGCCGCCGCCGCACAGGGCGTGCCGTACGTCCTGTCGTCCGCGTCCAGCACTCCCATGGAGCAGGTCGCCGAGGCGATGGGTGACGCCGAGCGCTGGTTCCAGCTGTACTGGCCCAAGGACCCGGAGGTGGCCCGCAGCTTCCTGAACCGGGCGAAGGCGGCGGGGTTCACGGCCCTGCTGGTCACCCTGGACACGCCGCTGCTGTCCTGGCGGCCGCGCGATCTGGACCAGGCGTACCTGCCGTTCCTGCACGGGGTCGGCACGGCCAACTACTTCTCGGACCCGGCGTTCCAGGCAGGCCTGGCCAAGCCGGTGCACGAGGATCGGAACGCGGCCGTGATGCACTTCGTCGGGATGTTCTCCGACCCGGCGAAGAGCTGGCCGGACCTGGCGTTGCTGCGGGAGAACTGGGACGGCCCGATCGTCCTCAAGGGCGTCCTGCACCCGGACGACGCGCGCCTGGCCGCCGACGCCGGTATGGACGGCGTGGTCGTCTCCAACCACGGCGGCCGCCAGGTGGCCGGGGCCGTCGCTGCGGCCGACGCCCTTCCCCGCGTGGCGGAAGCCGTGGGCGACCGGCTCACCGTCCTCTTCGACAGCGGTATCCGCACCGGTGACGACATCTTCAAGGCCCTCGCCCTCGGCGCCCGCGCGGTCCTCGTCGGCCGGCCGTACGTCTACGGCCTCGGCCTCGACGGCCGGTCCGGCGTGGAGCACGTCATCCGCTGTCTGCTCGCCGAACTCGACCTGACACTCGCCCTGTCGGGCCATGCCACGCCGGGCACGGTCGGACCGGCCGACCTCGTCGAGGATCCGGTGTGAGAAGCGGGGGGGGGGGGGGGGGGGGGGGCGGGGGCGCCCCCCCCCCCCCCCCCCCCCCCCCCCCCGGGGGGGGGGGGGGGCCGCCCCCCCCGCCGCGGGGGGGGGGGGGGGGGCCGGCCCC
>NZ_JBIVZM010000022.1:56933-100298 GCF_044759525.1 Streptomyces sp. NPDC101110
CCGCCCCGGGGCCCGGGGCCCGGGCGGGGGGGGGGCGGGGCGGGGGGGGGCGGCCGGGGCCCCGCGGGGGGGGGGGGGTTGGGGGGGGGGGGGGCGGGGGGGGGGGGGCGCCGCCCCCCCCCGCTCAGTGCCCGCAAGCCCTCGTCACGGGGTGCGGCCCTCGGACACGGTCACCTGCCGGGCGGCCGGCTCGTCCTGCTCCTCGATCGACAGGGAGCCCTCCGTCGCCGGCAGCCGCTCCAGCTGCCAGCGCTGGGCGTCGGAGGAGCGGTCGCGGACCTTGACGACGAGGTCGGCGTCCGGGTCGTCGTCGGCCGGGGTGAGGGCCAGTCGCTCGTCCCAGCGGGGCAGCAACTCCCCCTGCGCGGTGAGGTCGTAGCGCACGTCGTCGCCCCGCTCGGCATCCTCGTCGGCGCAGGTGCCGAGGACCACGACACCGGCGTCCTTGTGGGAGTCCAGGCACAGCCCCGGGTCGGCGACGCTGCGCAGCAGTCCGTCGTCCTCGTACGTCCACTGCTGGGTCCACACCGTCGAGCACTGCGCCAGCTTCGTGCCCGAGCCCTCCTTCGGCAGGTCCCGGATGTCCAGGCACAGGCCGGCGCCGGTGTTGCGCAGCCGTGTCACCCCCTGGGCCGCCGGGAGACCGGCGGTGCCCGGTGGCGTCGCCGAGGTGGAGCCCTCGCCGCCGGCGGCGCTGTTGGAGCCGGCCGGGTCGGCCTGCCCCCCGTCGTAGGAGGACGCGCTGATGATGAGCACCGTCGCCAGTACCCCGGCCGAGACCGCGCCGACGCCCGAGAGCAGCGCGCGCGGGGTGCGCAGCGTCTCCCGGCGGGCGGGCACGGGGAGCCGGGACAGCAGCCCGTGCCGTCCGCCGCCCCGCCGGCCGCCGCCGCGCCGGCCCGCGCGAGCGCCCCGGGTGCCGTGCGAGGCCCGTCCCGGGCGCGAGTCGAGGTAGCGGCGAGCGCCCCAGCCGAGCACCGCCTCGGCGATCAACTGCCCCAGCGGGCCCTCGAAGTGGCTGAGTTGTTCCGCCGCGTGCCGGCAGTACCGGCACTCGTCCAGATGCTGCTGGACGTCCGGCAGCAGTGCGCCTCCCCGGCGGATCGGGACGTCGAGGAGGCGGTTGTAGAACCGGCAATCGTGGGTCGGCGCGAGTTCGCGATGGGCGCGTACACAGCCTTCACGGAATTTGTCCCGCGCCTGTTCGAGGGTCGCCGCGGCGATGTCCGTGTCCATGCCCAGCAGGCCGGCCGGGACGCTTAAAGGATCTGCCTCGACCTCGACGTGCCAGAGCAAACAGCGCGCGCCCGCGGGAAGTGCCTGGAATGCCCGCTCCGCGAGGGTTCGATTCTCGGGCGTCATGGAGGTCGCCGCGCGCAGCCCGCGCCCGCCTGCCGGTTTCTGCAATGCGGGCAGAACGGCTGATATTCGATCGTCGCCGGACCACTCCCGGATCGTGTCGCGCACGGTCACCAGAAGGGCCGGGCGCAGCGCCACGGCGGACTCGCCGAAGGCGAGGCGATTGAGGGTCCGGTGGAAGGCGGTCCCGGTCACCATCTCGGCGACCTGCGCCGACGAGGCGAGGCAGATGACCGCGTAGTCGTGAACCGGCTGGTAGTGCCGCGCCATCAGCAGTGCGACGGAATGGGCGGCGACCTCGCCCTCCGGACTGCCTCTCAGCGGTGCGGCGAGTGATTCATCGGATTCCCCCGGATCCCCGCCGGGCGGGGGATACGGGGGACGAGGGGGGTGGGGGGTGGGCACTGAGATGGTTCCTTCCCACGCATGTGACACACAGAAGACCTGGCGCCGAAAAAGGAGGCCCGGTTGGTGCGTACCTTTTTTGGCGCGGCGCGGGAGGTGCGAATTCACCGACGGTGAATCGGACGCGGTCCACAAAGCACGTGCGACACCCGGCCATTCCCCCCGCACGCGCGTTTCACTCTTGCACAACCCCCACACGGCCAACAAGGCGCCCGGACAACATCCCCACCATTGACAGAAAGTCAGAAACGGGGAACGTATGCGCGCCACTCGCACCTGTATTCGACATTTCCCTGCGGCCTGTGTGAATCGGGCATCCGGCCCGGTTCCTCAGATCTGCCAGGAGCGCAGCCGGTCAGCCGCGCCGTAGACGTCGGTGGCACCGGACAGCAGGTCGCGGGCGAGGTCGACGAGCGCGCCGTAGGGCGGGTCGATGCCCACGCCGCTGACGAACATGTACGCCACGGCGGTCGCGCAGGCGAAGCGGGCGTTGGCCGAGGGCAGCGGCCGGAGCACGGTGATCGTGTGCAGCAGCGCGGCGGCCCGCCAGGCCGGGTCGGAGTTCACCCCGAGGCGCGGCGGGTCGACGCGGTGCCGGGCCACGGCGGCGACCAGCGCGGAGAAGTCGTTGACGGTGGGCTGGTCCGGCAGCACCTCTTCATGGCGCTGCAGCAGCCAGGGCACGTCGATGTGAATCGCGGGCGCCATGGGTCAGGCGGCCCGCCCTTCGCCCTTGGCGGGCGGTTCGTCGTCGGGGAAGGCCGCGGCGAACTCGTCGGCGTGGGTGGCGAAGAACCGGCGGAAGGCCTCCGCGCCCTCCTGCAGGGCCCGGTGACGGGCGATGTCGGCCGCGGCCGCTTCCCGCACGAGCGCCTTCATGGACGTACCGCGCTCCTTGGCGATCTGCCTGAGGTCCTCAAGTTCGCGGTCGCTGAACTCCACGTTGAGAGCTGGCATGCCCTCACGGTACCGCTCGGGTACTGGCGCGTAAATATCCCCAGGTCAGGGAGGACCCCTGACGGTACCGGCGGCACCGGGGCGGGCGCCCAGGCTGAGAGGTGGGTCACATCGGTGCGCGAGGTGTCATATTTCGGGGCCCTGTCCGGCTCGCAGTGGTGAGCGCGCCCGAGGGAGGCCCCCGCATGACCGAGATCCCCACACCCCGTACCGACTCCGCACCCCGTACCGATGCCCCGCTCGACGATGCCCCGCTCGACGCGGCGACCGGGGTGTTCGTCGACCACCGCGAGCTGCTGTTCGGCGTCGTCTACAACGTGCTCGGCAGTGTCGCCGACACCGAGGACGTACTGCAGGAGACGTGGCTGTCCTGGACGGCCCGTGGCGGGGGTGCTCCCCTGGCCGGGGTCGGCAACCCGCGCGCCTATCTCGTGCGGGTGGCGGTCAACCACGCGCTGCGCCGCCGGGCCGTGATCAGCCGCCGGCAGGAGACGTACGTCGGCCCGTGGCTGCCCGAGCCGCTGGTCGCCGCGGAGGGCGCCGAGACCGCCGAGGGCCCGGCCCTGCGTTCCGAGTCGGTGTCGCTGGCGATGCTGGTGGTCCTGGAGTCGCTCACCCCGCTGGAACGGGCCGTGTTCGTACTGGGTGAGGTGTTCGGCTACCCGCATGCCGAGATCGCGGAGATCATCGACCGCTCCCCCGCCGCGGTACGCCAGTTGGCGCGCCGGGTCCGGGAGCACGTGCACGCCCGGCGACCGCGGTACGAGGCGCATCCGCGGGTGCGGCGGGAGGCGACCGAGCGGTTCGTGCGGGCGGCGCTCGGCGGGGACATCGCCGAGCTGATGGAGGTGCTGGCGCCGGACGTCACGGCGTGGACCGACGCGGGCGGCAAGCGCAGGCGGGCCGGTCTGCGCCCGGTGCACGGCCGGGACAAGGTGGCCCGGCTGCTCACCTCCGGGCGGGGCGGCCCGGACCAGCCGGTCTGGCACTACCGGCGGGTCAACGGCGACGACGCCGCGGTGCTGTTCGACGGTGACGCGCCCTTCGCCGTCCTGGTTCTGGACCTCACCCCGCAGGGCGACCGGGTGCGCGGCATCTACGTCGTGGCCAACCCGGACAAGCTCGCCCATCTGCCCGGGGCGGCTGCGTGAGCGCCTCGGGACGGGGCGGCGGGACCGGGCGACCGGTCAGGAGTGCGCGCGGCAGAACTCCCGGACGGTCCGGTTGAACGGCTCCGGAGCCTCGAGGTTGCTGAGGTGCCCGATCCCCGGCAGGACGACCAGCGTGGCCCGCGGAACCGCGGCGAGGAACTGGTGGGCGACGGGCTCCACGGGTGAACGGGCGTCGAGCTCGCCCCACAGCAGGAGCGTCGGCACCTCGATCTTCGGCAGCAGGTCCCGCAGGTCCGCCTCGACCATGATCGTGAGCTCGGTCCGCATGCTCTGGGCGCGGGTGTCGGCCGACATCACGGACAGCAGACGGACCGCTTCGGCGGGTGGCGGCCCCGCGAACAGTCCCGGCATGGTGGGTGCGAACGCCTCGGCCGGGACCGCGAGCATGCGCTCCGCCCCCTCGGCCCGGGACCGCACCTCCGCCGCCGGGAGTGACCCCTTCCAGCCCGCGTAGGTGTCGACGAGGAGCAGCGTCCGGACGAGCTCGGCGTGGCGCCGGTAGAGCTCCAGCACGACGGTCCCGCCCCAGGAGGCGCCCAGGACGTGGGCGGGGCCGAGGTCGACGTCCTCGATGACGGCCGCCAGACAGCGGGCGTAGTCGGCCAGGGTGAAGGGAGCGGGGACGTCGGAGGAGCGGCCCGCGCCCGGCTCGTCCCAGGCGATGACCGTGAACTCGTCGGCCAGGTCCTCGGCCTGGGGGCGGAACAGCCGGGCGTCCGCGGTGGCGCCGTGCGCGAGCACGAGGGGCGGACCCTGGCCCACCCGGTCGTACGCGACCTCGATGCCGTCGACCCGCACCGCTGGCATGACACCAGGCTACGCGCGCGTGCCGGAGGCGTCCTCCTGGCGGGACTCCCCCGGCACGCGGCGGCTGCCCGGCTCCTGCCCTGGGCTACGCCTGGTCCGCCACGAAGGAGGCCATGCGGGTCAGGGCGGCGTTCCAGTTGATCGTGTGCTCGTTGGTCGACCAGGACTGGATGTCGTCGATGTAGCAGAACTGGCCGACGCAGCCCTGGAGTCTGCTCTGTGCGTAGGGGTCCTGGATGCTGCTGTTCGGTCCGCCCGCGAGGGTGCCCTTCGGCGGGTTGGGCTGAGCGGGGTCGAGCTGGTGGGCGTACCAGCGGCTGTGCTGGTTCTGTGCGCTGACCTCGCCGTAGCCGGTGACGTAGGAGATGTTCAGCGCGTTGCGGCCCAGGATGTAGTCCATGCTCTGCAGCGCGCCGTCCCGGTACTTCGGGGAGCCGGTGAGGTCGTACGCGGTGGCGAGGACGACGGCGTTGTTGAGGACCTGGTGGCTGGAGCCCCAGTCGTAGGTGTTGCCGTCGGGTGCGTACGGCATGCCGTACGGGTGTGCCCCGAGGGTGGCCAGGTAGCGGTCGGCGCCCTTGACGACGGACTGGCGCACCGCGTCCCGGCCGGGCAGCTTGTTCGGCACGGTCGCGAGGTCGAGCCGCCCCGCCGCGCCGGTGCGGGCCCAGTCGAATCCGATGGGCTTGAAGAGGTCGGCCGTGTGGACCGGGGACTTCAGGACGTACTCCTCGAACCGCTTCTCCCCGGTGGACAGGAACAGCTCGGCCGCCGCCCAGTAGAAGTCGTCGGTGACGTCGCCGTCCGCGTACGCACCGCCGCCGACGCCGTCGCTCTCGGAGGCGAGGCGGTCGGGGTGCGCGAGCGCGGCCGCCCAGGCCTTGCGGGCCGCGGCCAGGGCCTTGCCGGCGAACGTCCTGTCGTAGGGGCGGTACAGACGGGCGGCCTGTGCGGCCGTGGCGGCCAGGTTCAGCGTGGCGGCGGTGGACGGCGGGTGCAGTTCGCGCTTCTGTGGGTCGTCGCTCGGCAGCAGCGGAAGGCCGGTCCACTGCTCGTCGTGCATCTTGTGGTGGGCCATGCCGGCCAGCGGCCTGCCGTCGGGTACCTGCATCCTCAGCAGGAAATCCAGCTCCCAGCGGGCCTCGTCGAGGATGTCCGGGACCTTGTTGCCGCTCTCCGGGATGGCGAGCGTGCCGTCGCGCAGTTTGTCCGCCTGCCCTGTGCGGGCGTGCCGGGCGCGTTCGTAGGTGCTGAGCAGCTCCCAGGTGGAGATGCCGCCGTTGACGACGTACTTGCCGTGGTCGCCGGCGTCGTACCAGCCGCCGCCGACGTCGAGGGTGTAGTCGCACACGCCGGGCTGACAGGGCACGGCGGTGTCGCCCTTGTTGGGGGCGACGCCCAGGTGACCGGCCGGGCGGCCGTAGCCGGGCCGCAGGTCGTCGCGTATCGCGATGCCGCTGCGCTGGGTGTAGTAGTACTTCGCCGAGTCGAGACGGAGCCGTTCGTAGGCCCTCGCGTCGATGTCGAAGGGCCGGCTGGTCTCGCCGTCGGCGACGAGCGTGAAGCCCGTGCCCTTGGTGCGGTAGGCGCCGAAGTCGACGGAGTGGACGTTCTGCCCGGAGGAGACGTCGACTCCGCGCGGCCGGGTCGTGCCCTTGGCGACGACCGTCCCGCCGGAGTTCTTCAGCTGCCAGGGCAGCCCGGCCGTGGCGTCGGTGACGAGGGTGGCGTTCTTCGGGCCGGCCGGGAGATAGCCGACCTGGTTGACGCGCACCCGGGGGCCGGTGTCGGGCTCGTACGGTTCCGGCGTCACGCCGCCGAGCAGCGAGACGTCGTCCATGCAGAAGCGCCAGGGGTCCGGGCTGCCGCCGAGCTGGAAGCCGACCTGGCCCTGCGCGGTGTCGACGGGCGAGGTGAAGGTGTAGGAGTAGCGGTCGCCGGAGACGCTGAGCTGCGGTGTCACCTCGTGGTAGGTGTCGTAGGGCGACACCGACAGGCCCACGATCGCCCGCACCAGGTGCCCGGCGGGCGTCCCGGTCGCGCTGAAGGAGAAGCGGTACGACTCGCCCTTCACGAGGGTGATGTCGTTCTGCCCGACGGCGGCGTCCCAGCGGTTGGCGGTGCCGCCGGGGACGTCGGCGCAGAGCCGGCCGTCGGACAGCCCCGCGGTGACGTTGGCGGTCGTCCACCACGGAGTGGTGCCGGTGTCGAAGGTGCCGTTCCTGACCTGCTCGACCTCGTCGGCCCCGGCGGGCGCCGACGGAAGCGCGGTGAGCGCGGTCACCAGCAGGGCCGTCAGGGACAGCAGGGCGGTTCTGCGTCGTTTCACGTCCGGGCTCCTCGTCGGAGGTGCGGGTGGCGCTCGGCGTGGGAGCGCTCCCAGATGCGGATGCAGGCCATGGTTGTGGCAGATGTGACGCCCCGTCAACGGTCCGGACGAGACCGGCTGTTCGCGCCCTTCCCGGCCGGACCGTGGCCGCCGGGCTTCAGGCGGCCGGGGTGTCCAGGCGGCTGATGCGGATCGCCCCCCGGGGCTCGCCGGGGTGGCGGCTCGTGAGGGTGAGCCGGACCCGCGAGCCCCGCAGGGCCTTGAACGTGATCACGGTGGGTGCGTCGGAGGCGGTCGCCCAGCCGATCCCGGTGTCCCGCGCCGCCTGCCACGCACGGCCGTCCCAGACCGCCACCTCGATCGCCGCGGGCAGACTGTGCCTGGCGTCCACGGTGAAGGAGACGTCCACCCGGTCGAAGCCGCGGGGGCGCCCGTGGTCGACCGAGACCCAGTCCTCGGCCCGCGCCCCGTCGAAGGCCGGCAGCAGGGGCGTGGCCTGTTTGAAGAAGCCGTTGGACCAGCCGGTGGCCGGGTCGCCGGCGAGCATGGCGGCGGGCAGGGTGTCCGGGTGTCCGGAGTAGCTCGCGTCCGCGTGCGGGTGGCCGGCGGGGGTCGGGTGCCCGGGACGGAAGGCCGCCGGGGCCGTCTCGGCCCGGTCATCGGCCCGGGTGGCCCGTACGGTCGCCGTGCCGGTGCGCAGGCCCTCGGCACGGGCGGTCACCGTCACCGTGCCGGCCTTCGTGCCGGACCGGACGATGGCGAGGGCCTTGCCGTGGAAGGCGGTGCGGGTGCTCGCCTGGTAGCGCTCGGCGCTCTCCTGCCGGCCGTTGTCGAGTCCGGCGAGGGAGCCGCCCGTCACGGCGAAGGACAGCAGGTGCTCCGCACCGGGCACCACCACGCCGTGCCGGTCGACGACCTCCGCGGTCACGAAGACCAGCGAGCGGCCGTCCGCGGCGACGGACGCGCGGTCCGCGGTGAGGCGTATCGCGTGCGGGTCTTCGGCGGTGCGCAGCACATCGGTGGCGACCACCTTGCCGCCCCGCCGTGCGACGGCCTTCAGCTCGCCCGGCGCGAAGGGCACCCGCCAGGTCAGGTGGAGCTTGCCGGCGCTGCCGTTGGGGCTGGTGTAGCTGCCGGGGTAGGGGCCGTCGGTGAACGTCTTGTCGTCGCCGGTGGCCTCGGTCGTCTCCAGGTAGGTGCGGCCGTCGACGGTCCTCTTGGTGTCGAACCGCCGTACGCCGAGGGACTGGCCGTTGAGGTACAGCTCGACCGTCTCGACGTTGGCGTAGGCCCAGACCTCGACCGTGTCACCCTTCCCGTGGTTCCAGGTCATCGGCAGCAGATGGACCATCGGTTCGCTGGTCCACTGGCTGCGGAAGAGGTGGTACATGTCCTTCGGGAAGCCCGCGGTGTCGACCGCGCCGAAGAAGGAGGCCTTCACCGGGAAGACGTCGTAGGGCGTGGGTTCGCCGATGTAGTCGATGCCCGACCAGAGGAACTGCCCGGCGAACCACTTCCGGTCCCGGTCCTTCTTGTGGCCGTACTCGCCGCTCATCGTCCAGGAGGCGAGGTTGTTGTCGTAGGAGGAGGTCGCGCGTCTGCCCGGGGTGTGGTTCTCACCGGTGTTGAGGTGCTCGGGCTCCTGGTAGGCGCCGCGGGTGGAGGTCTCCGAGGAGGACTCGGACTCGAAGAGGAACAGGTGCGGGTAGGCCGCGTGCAACTGGTCCACGGACTTGGCGGTGTTGTAGTTGAGGCCGAGGCCGTCCAGTCGGGCCAGCATCAGGTCGGCGGCGGAGCCCTTTGCGGGCAGGCGGCGGTACTTGTCGGAGCCGATGACCAGCGGGCGGGTGTCGTCGGCGGCCCTGATCGCCCCGATGATCCGGTCGGCCATGGCGAGGCCGGCGGTCGTGGTGGAGTCGGGGACCTCGTTGCCGATGGACCAGGCCAGCACGGCGGGCGAGTTGCGGGCCGCGAGTACCATCTCCGTGGCATCCCGCTCGCACCACTCGTCGAAGAAGCGCCCGTAGTCGTACGGGTTCTTCCCGGTCCGCCAGCAGTCGAACGCCTCCACCAGCATGACGACGCCCAGCTCCTCGCAGACCCGGATCACCTCGGGCGCGGGCGGGTTGTGGGAGGTGCGCAGGGCGTTGACACCCATGGAGCGCATGATCTCCAGCTGCCGGCGTACGGCGTCGACGCTGACGGCGGCGCCCAGCGCGCCGAGGTCGTGGTGGAGGTCGACGCCCTTGATCTTGTGGTGGGTGCCGTTGAGGAAGAAGCCCTCGTCAGGATCGAAGCGGAAGGTGCGGAAGCCGAAGACCGTGCGGTAGGTGTCGGTGGTCCTGCCGCCGACGCGCAGTTCGGTGTGCAGGGTGTAGCGGTGCGGTGTCGCGAAGTCCCACAGGCCGGGCCGCCGGACGGTGAGTTCGTGGGTCTCGGTGTGCTCGCCGGTGACGGGGGCGGTGGAGGAGGTACGGGCGACCGTGCGGCCCTTGCGGTCGGTGACGCGGGAGACGACCTCGACGTCCGCGGCCTCGCCGGAGGCGTTGACCACGGAGGTGGCGACCCGGACCACGCCGCGCTCGGCGGAGATCTCGGGCGTGGTGACGCGAGTGCCCCAGCGGGCCACGTGCACCGGCTCGGTGACCACCAGGCGGGCCTCGCGGTAGATGCCGCTGCCCGAGTACCAGCGGCTGCTGGGGAGCCGGTTGCGGACCTCGACAGCGATCACGTTCCCGGTGGTGCCGTCGGTGTGCACCAGGTCGGTGAGGTCGAGGGCGAAGCCGGTGTAGCCGTAGGGGTGGCGGCCGGCCTCCGTGCCGTTGCAGTAGACGGTGGAGTCCATGTAGACGCCGTCGAACTCCACCGAGACACGCCGGCCGGTGAGGGCCGGCGGGAGGGTGAAGGACAGGCGGTACCAGCCGAGGCCGCCGGGCAGAAAGCCGGTGCCGCTGGTGGTGCCGTGTTCGGTGGTGGGGGTCTGCTCGATGCTCCAGTCGTGGGGGACGGCCGTCTCGCGCCATCCGGAGTCGTCGTATCCGGGGAGGTGGGCGTCGGCGTGGGCGCCGGTCGGGTCGGTGATGCCGCCGGGGTTCACCAGCGCGAAGCGCCAGCCGTCACGGAGTGCGACCGTCCGGCGGCCGGACGTGCCGCGCGCCTCCCCGTCGGCCCACGCCTCCGGGGCGCCGGGCAGCGCTCCGGCCGCGGGCGCGGCCGCGGAGGCGAGCAAGAAGGATCTGCGCATGACCGACATGGAGACTCTCCCTCATCAGGGCCCAAAAGTACTCACAACTGATCGTGAACAAACAGATTCTGTCGACCCGTCATGGGCGATCGTCAAGGGTGCGTCAGCACCCTTCTGAGCCGGCGATCACTTCGTCCGGATGTGCGCCTCACCCCGGCCGGGGAGGCGGCAGCGGGGTTACCCGTCCACGCCGGGCGCCTACGGACTACGCTGGAACTCAACTGACTTCCCTGTTCACTGTGAGTGTCCGTATGGAGTCGCGACGATGAGCCCGGACGAGGCGTTCGACGACGGCGTGGCCGCCCGTGCCGTCATCGCCGCCGACGGCACGCTCACCGAGTGGAGCGAGGGCGCCCGCCGTCTGCTGGGCCACACGGCCGCCGAGGTCGTGGGCCGCCCGGCCGCCACGCTGCTGGCCGACGGCGCGGAGCCGCCCTCCGTGGCGGGCGATTCCCGCTGGAGCGGCACGCTCACCTTGCGCCACCGTGACGGCCACCCGGTGTCCGTCTGGGTGCTCGCCCACCGCAGGCCGCCCGACGGACCGGAGGCGACCGACTGGCTCGCGGTGTCCCCGCCGGAGGCCGGCGGCCAGGGGTTGCCGGACGATCCGCTGGTGCGCATGGCCCTGACGCAGTCGCCCTGCGCCACGATGATCTTCGACGAGGGGCTGCGGCTGCGCGGCCTCAACGACGCCATGGCGGACCTCCTGGGGCTGCCCGCCGCCCGGATGCTGGGTCTGAAGCCCACCGACATCGGCAGCCGGCCGCAGAACGTCGAGCTCGAGGAGTATCTGCGCCGGGTGCTCGGCACCGGCAAGCGGCAGGAGATGCAGACGTACATGAAGGCGACCGGTGAGAGCCGGGGGGCCCACGCCTGGCTGGCCAGGATGGCACCGCTCACCGACGGCGCCGGCCAGGTGCGCGGCGTGTGCGTGACGGCCCACGACTTCTCCGACCAGTACCGCTCGCGGGAACGGCTGCTGCTGGTCAACGAGGCGAGCGTGCGCATCGGCACCACGCTCGACGTCACCCGCACGGCCCAGGAGCTGGCGGACGTGTGCGTGCCGACGCTCGCCGACTTCGTCAGCGTCGACCTGCTCGACCCCCGGGAGTACGGCGGCGAGTCCGCCGGGCCGCCGGTCCCGCCGCTGAGCCTGCGCCGGTGCGCCCACCAGTCGGTCAACAGGGGCAGCCCCGAGGCCGTCGCCAAGCCCGGACAGGTGGACGTCTACCCGGAGAACTCCCCGCAGGCCGCCTCCCTGATGGCGGGGCACACGGTCGTGGCCTCGGGCGCCTCCGGCGACCTCGAACGCTGGCTCGCCTGGGACCCCGTACGCTTCCAGCGGGTCCAGGAGTACGGCATCCACTCCACGATGTCCGTGCCGCTGCAGGCCCGGGGCACGACCCTCGGCGTGGCGGTCTTCACCCGCTTCCGCCGGCCCGAGGCGTTCACCCCCGATGACGTGCTGCTGGCCGAGGAGGTCACGGCCCGGGCCGCCGTCTGCATCGACAACGCGCGCCGCTACTCCCGCGAGCGCGAGACGACCCTCACCCTTCAGCGCAGCCTGCTGCCCCGCACCCTGCCGCACACGGCGGCGGTGGAGGCCGCCTCCCGCTACCTGCCGGCCACGCGCTCCGGCGTGGGCGGCGACTGGTTCGACGTGATCCCGCTGTCGGGGATGCGGGTCGCCATGATCGTCGGTGACGTCGTAGGCCACGGCATCCAGGCCTCCGCCACCATGGGCCGGCTGCGCACCGCCGTCCGCACTCTCGCCGACATCGACCTGGCCCCCGACGAGCTGCTCACCCACCTCGACGACCTGGTCGTCCGGCTGTCCGAGGAGTCCGGCGGGGACGACGGCACCGGCGAGGTGGGCGCGACCTGTCTGTACGCGGTGTACGACCCGGTGTCCCGGCGCTGCGCCCTGGCCCGGGCCGGACACCCCCTGCCTCTGCTGGTGCCGCCGGACGGCCCGGCGCACCAGCTCGACCTGCCCTCGGGGCCCCCGCTGGGGGTGGGAGGGCTGCCGTTCGAGGCCGCCGAGGTGGAACTGCGGGAGGGCAGCGTCCTCGCCTTCCACACGGACGGGCTGCTCGTGAGCCGGGAGCGCGACGTCGACGCGAGCGGCCGGATGCTCCGCGAGGCGCTGTCGGCGCCCGCCGGCTCCCTGGACGAGACCTGCGACCGTGTGCTGAACACCCTGCTCCCGCCGGGCGGCTCCAGCGACGACGTGGCCCTGCTGCTGGCCCGCACCCGCGGCCTGCCGTCCGCCCAGGTCGCCACCTGGGACATCCCGGCCGACCCGGCACTGGTGGCCCCCATCCGCAAGCAGGTCGTCGACCAGTTGGAGCGCTGGGGGCTGCTCGAGGCCACGTTCACCGCCGAGCTGGTGGTGAGCGAGCTGGTCACCAACGCCATCCGCTACGGCGCACCGCCCATCCGGCTCCGGCTGATCCATGACGCGGCCACGCTGATCTGTGAGGTGTCCGACACCAACCACACGGCGCCGCACCTGCGCCGGGCCAAGACCTGGGACGAGGGCGGCCGCGGCCTGCTCCTGGTCGCCCAGCTCACCCAGCGGTGGGGCAGCAGGCACACCGGCGAGGGCAAGACGATCTGGGCCGAGCTGGCCGTCTTCGACGAAGAGATCTGAACGCACGTTCCCGATCCGGCGAGCGCCCGTCCCGAGCAGGAGGCAGCCCCTGCCCGTGTCCACAATCGGGGACGGGCCCGTGAGCCGGACACGCCCACGGCGCCCTCGCAGGGGCCCGCGCTCGGGGACGGGCCCGTGAGCGGGACAGGCCCACGGCGCCCTCGCAGGGGTCCGCGCTCGGGGACGGGCCCGTGAGCGGGACGTGCCCACGGCGCCCTCGTCGGGGTCCGCCATCGGGCGCGGCCCCGGAACGGGACAGGCCGACGGCTGCTCTCTTACCAACGCCTGCTTTCATGGGCGGGCACGGCCAGATCACGCTCCGGAGGACGCCGCCCTGAACACCCCGCTCGCCGAAGTCCTGTCCGTGACGCTGCTGGCCACCGTCCTCGTCTGGGCCGTCGCACGCCCGAAGGGCCTGCCCGAGGCCGTGCTCGCGGTGCCCGCCGCAGGTCTCGCCATCGCCCTCGGGGTGATCTCGCCGGACCACGCCTGGGAGGAGATCCAGCGGCTCGGGCCCGTGGTCGGCTTCCTGGCCGCCGTGCTGGTGCTGGCCCACTTCTGCGACGTCGAAGGGCTCTTCACGGCCTGCGGGGCGTGGATGGCCCGCTGGGCTGCGGGGCGCCCCACACGCCTGCTGACCGCGGTGTTCGCCCTGGCGTCCGTGATCACGGCCGTGCTCAGTCTGGACGCCACCGTCGTCCTGCTGACCCCTGTGGTGCTCGCCACCGCCACCCGCATGGGCGTCCGGGCACGGCCGCACCTGTACGCGTGCGCCCATCTGTCGAACACCGCCTCGCTGCTGCTTCCGGTCTCCAACCTGACCAATCTGCTGGCCTTCGCCGCGAGCGGCCTGAGCTTCACCCGTTTCGCGGCGCTCATGGCACTGCCCTGGCTGGTCGCCATCGCCGCCGAGTACCTGGTGTTCCGGCGCTTCTTCGACGAGGAACTCACGGCCCCCGCGCCCTCCCCCGACCCGGCGCCGCGTCCCGAACCGCTCCCGCTGTTCGCCCTCGTCACGGTCGGCTGCACCCTGGCCGGGTTCGTCGTGGCGTCCGCGGCGGGCATCGCGCCGGCGTGGGCCGCTCTGGCCGGTGCGCTGGTGCTGGCCGGGCGGGCCTTGGCACGGCGGCGGGCCACGCCGCTCACGGTGGTGCGGTCCGCGGCCCCGGCGTTCCTGGCGTTCGTGCTCGCGCTCGGCGTCGTCGTGCGCGCGGTCGTCGACCACGGGCTCGCCGACGCGTTGCACCGCGTCCTGCCCGGCGGATCGGGGCTGCTCACGCTGCTGGGCGTGGCCGTGCTGGCCGCGGTGCTGGCGAACCTCATCAACAACCTGCCCGCCGTGCTGGTGCTGCTGCCCCTGACCGCCGGGTCCGGCCCCGGTGCCGTACTGGCGGTGCTGCTCGGCGTGAACATCGGCCCCAACCTGACCTACGCCGGGTCGCTGGCGACCCTGCTGTGGCGGCGGATCGTCCAGCAGGACGGGCAACGGGTCGGGCTCGGCGAGTTCACCCGGCTCGGGTTGCTCGCGGTACCGGCCGCGCTGGTGTCGGCCGTGGCCGCCCTGTGGCTGTCGCTGACCGTCGTCGGCACCTGAGCGCGTAGCGGGTCAGCGGCGGCCGCCTCCTCCATGGCCGCCGTAGCCGTAGCCGGGGTAGCCGTAGTCCGGGTTGCCGTACCGGCCGTCCGAGTCGCAGTAGTAGCCGAAACGGTCGCAGGGCGGCTCGGTGGCGGGCGGGCTGCTCGGTGCCGGCCGCGGGGCCGAGGTGGTCGGGGACGGGGCCGGTGCGGTCCCGGGCGTCTTCGACGGCGTGGGACCGGCGGACGGCGTGGGTGTGGCGCGCGCGGCCGGTCGGGCGGCGTTCCAGTTGACGGCCTGCATCTGGAGGTCGGCCTTGGCGGTGTCGATCACCCAGCGCTGGACCTCGTCGTCCCTGCGCGCCTTGACGACCAGGGCCCCCGAGCCGTCGGTGGCGGCAGGAGCCAGGGCGAGGTCCTGGTCCCAGCGGGGCACCAGGGCGCCCTGGAGGGTGAAGTCGTAGCGGATGTTCTTCGGATCCGGCCGGGAGGGGCCCGCGCAGGGAGCAAGCCGCACGGAGTAGCCGAGCCGCGAGTCGAGGCACAGGTCGGGGGCGGCTGCGTTGCGCAGCAGCCCGTCGGTCTCGTACGTCCACTGCTGAGCGGCGTCCGCGGAGCAGGTGGTGAGCTCGGCCTCCCCGCCCTGGACCGCCTTCTCGCCCTCGATGCCGACGCACAGGTCCGAGGCGACGTTGTGCAGCCGGCCTCGCAGGGCGCCCTGCTGTGCGTCGCCCGCGCCGGTCCGGGACGGGTCGGTGGTCGCGTCGCCCGCGTCGGAGTCGGGTGCCTCCCCGGCCGGCCGGTCCGCGCCGGCCGGGGCGTTGTCGCCGGAGTCGCCGGTGGACCACAGGACCAGGGGCAGGACGACGAGGCCGCTGACGGTCAGGATGCCCGCGGTGAGGTTGCGCCGCCGGGCCGCGCGGCGGGCCGCCCTGTGGGCGGCTCTCCGGGCTGCCGTGCGCGCGCCTTCGGGCCGGTGGCGTGGGGGCGCGGGTGCTGCGGTACCGGCCGGTGCCGGGGCAGGTGGAGCACCCTCGGCCATGGGCGGGAACGGCGGTGCGGCCGCGGGTCCGCCCGGATCGGTGAACGACTCCCCGACCGCCCCGGCGAGGGCGACCGGGTCCGCGAAGACCTCACGGGCCGCACCGGTGACCGGGTCGTGGGCACCGGTGACCCGGTCGTGGGCGGGGAAGGCCGAAGGAGCCGAGCCGTCCGGGCCCCGCAAGGCGTCACGTGCGGCAGCGGTCGCCCCGGGGAATGCCTCGTGCGCCTCCGCGGTCGGGCCGGGGAACGTCTCGCGCGCCTCCGCGGTCGGGCCGGGGAACGTCTCGCGCGCCGCACGAACCGGGTCCTGGAAGCCCCGGGGCGCGGGACCGGCCGGGCCCGCGAGGGTCTCACGCGCTGCGCCCGTCTGCCCCGGAAAGGTCTCACGCACCCCACGTGCCGGCCCCGAGAAGGCCTCACCCGCCGCACCGGCGGGCCCGGGAGAAGCCTCACGCGACGCACGCGCCGGTCCGGGGGAAGCCCCGCGCGGCGCACTCGCCGGGTCCGGAATGATCTCGTACGCCAGCGGGTCCGGGTCCGGGAAGACCTCGCGTGCCAGGGCCACCGGGTCCGGGAACAGTGCGCGCGCCGCGACGGCCGGAGCCTCGGCGGCGGCCGCACCGGCCGCTCCACCGGGTCGCCCGCGCTCCGCGGCACTCTCGCCCGCATCGCTCAGACGGGCCTGCGCATACCCCCGCCCGCCCCAGCCCAGCACCGCCTCCGACAGGGCGACGCCGAGACCGTGGTTGAACTGGTCGAGCTGGTCCGCTGCGACGCTGCAGTGTCCGCACCCCTCGATATGCGCGCGTAGATCGGGGTCGATGTCGAGACCGCCGCGCCGGTACGTCACGTCGAGCAGACGCAGATAACGCCGGCACTCCTCGTCGGGGGCGAGTTCGCGATGGAGCTGGAGGCTCTCCTCGCGCAACCGGTCCCGGGCCCGGCCCAGTTCGACGCGCGCGCCCTCCTCGTCCAGGCCGAGCAGTCCGGCCGGGGACGCCAGCGGTTCGGCCTCGACCTCGACGTGCCACAGCAGGCACCGCGCGGACTGGGGCAGCCGCTGGAAGGCCCCGGACAGCAGGCGCCGGTGCCGCGACGGCAGCAGACGGGAGGCGGGCCGCTCCCCCTCGCCGGTCCCGGCGAGCAGCTCGGGGTGGAGCATGTCGCAGCGGTGGTCGCCCGCCCACTCGGCCGCGATGCGCCGCACGGTGAGCAGCAGATGGGGCCGCCACGCGGAGGTCGGGCCGTTCTGCCGGAGGGTCTCGCCGAAGAGCCGGGTGAAGGCCGCAGTGGTGAGCATGCCCGCGGAGCGCGGGCCGTCGGTGCACAGCCGGGCGTACGCGAAGGCCGCCTCCCAGTGCCGGTCCAGCAGTTCGCCGACGGGGTGGAGTGCGGGGGTCGCCCCGGTCCACTTCCTGAGCTCCGCGCTCAGTTGCTCGTCCGTCGCACCGAACCCGCGGGCCGAGGCCGGGGAATTCGACGGGCCTGCGTCTTTCACGGCTGCATTCCTCTCAAGGACATACGGAATAAAGTCCATACCAAGGGGTATGCCGGCCGGCGGCCTCGCGCATACGAAAGAAAGGCGTGAGGGGGCACGCCGACAGGGCACACCTTTGCACAGGTCAGGGACAGGGAACAAGCCATCGCGCGGTTTCGTGCATGACGACTGCGACCAGGGCTTTTTGACAAGAAGTCAACAGTGCAGCGAAAGGCATTTCTGTGCCGTCTGCCCCCATTCAGCGGCTCACATTTTGTCCGCTCTCGTCGGCCGTACGGAAACCTTTGGGTCGCCTCCCGAGCAGCAGCTCACGCGGTCGGCGGCGATTCCGCATCGGACTTTCGAGGCCGGCGGCGGAACCAATAGGCCGCTCAGCCGGGTCCGCGACCGCGCGTCGCGCGGTACGCCCCGGGCGGCTCCCCGTAGCGCGCGGAAGAGGCGGTTGAAGTGGAACGGGCTGACGAACCCCGAGGCGGCGGCGACGCGTTCCACGGGCAGGCCGGTGCCCTCCAGCAGCCGGGCTGCATGGCGCAGCCGCGCCTCGCGCAGCGCGCGCATGGGCGACCGGCCCAGCTGGCTGCTGAACAGGTGGGCGAAGCGGGACGGGGACAGCGACACGCTCTGCGCGAGCGAGCGGACGGTGTGCGGGGCACCCGGGTCGGCGTCGATCAGCTCCTGGGCGTGGCGGATCCGTTCGTCGAGGCCTGGCGGAGGTTCCGTGGGCCGGGCGCCGGCGGCGGTGAGGAGGACGATCTCTTCCAGCGCGCACAGGGCGAGTTCGCGGGCGGCGCTGCCGTGCGCCACGGCGATCTGCCCGTCCGGCGACGCCTCGTCCGGCGGCGACTGCGCGGGCGGTGCTCCGCTGCCGGTCCAGCGGGCGTCGGCGTGCATCCGCCGGAACGCCGCCCCGACGCGGCCCCGCACCCCGGCCGGGACGGAGGTGACCACGTACATCCCGTGTCCGGTGTCGTAGGGCCGCAGCCACGCGGCCCAGGACGGGCGGGCCTGGCAGTGCGCCCACCAGAACCGCCAGTGACGGGCGCCGGGTTGGACGCCGTAGCCGTGCGGGACCCCCGGGGCGAGCACGACCAGGGAGCCCGCGCCGGCAGAGGTGCGCGCGTCGCCCTGCCGCAACCGGCCCACGCCCGCCGTGGTCCAGGTGAAGAGCCAGCTCGCCGATCCCCGAGGGCGGTTGACGCCGTAGCCGGACGGCTGGTCGAAGTGCCCGAGCACGACCAGCCCGGGCGGCGGCGCGGGATCCCCGTTGGTCGCGGTGGTCGTAGCCGTAGCGGTGGACAGGGTGGTCGCGGCGGACGCGGTGCCCGGGGCGATCGCGGTGGTCGTAGCGGTCGCGGTGGATGCGGTGGTCCTTGCGGTCGCGGCGGACGCAGCGGTCGCGGTGTTGTCGCGGCGTCCCCCGGCAGCAGTCACAGGCAATCCGTCAGCGCCCACGGGCATCCTCCTCGGCGGCCGCTCGGCCTAGCGTTTCGTACCGATGACACCCGACCGAGGGGAGTGTTCATGACCGTCACGGACAACGGGGCCACCGGTGCTTCCATCCTGGACCCCGCCGGGCTACGGCGGTACCGGGAGGAGTTCGAGGAGGACGGATTCACGGTGGTGCGCGGGCTCTTCGGAGCCGATGAGACGCAGCGGCTGTGCGGCGAGTTGGCGGCGCTCCGGGCGGCCGGTCCGGTACCCGGGCATTTCGAGCCCCGCGCGGCGGACGGGCCGAGCGCCGATCCCCTGCACGTGTGGCCGCGGGTGATGCACCCGCACGAGATCAACGACGTGTCGCGTGAGGTCCTGCTGGACGCCCGGCTGCGGACGGTCCTGGAGGTGCTCCTCGGCGAGGAGGTGCTGGCCGCGCAGAGCATGTTCTACTTCAAGCCGCCGGGAGCCCGGGGGCAGGCGCTGCACCAGGACAACTTCTATCTGCGGGCGGAGCCGGGCACGTGTGTGGCGGCGTGGCTGGCCTGCGACGTGATCGACCGGGAGAACGGCGGGCTGGAGGTCGTGCCGGGCACGCATCGGATGGACTTGTTCTGCCCGGAGCTGGCCGACCGGGAGGTGTCGTTCGCCCGGGAGTACGTTCCGCCCCCGGAAGGGCTGACGCCGGTGCCGGTGGACATGGCGCCGGGGGACGTCTTGTTCTTCAACGGGAGCCTGGTGCACGGGTCGCAGCCGAACCGGGCGGCCGAGCGGTTCCGGCGGTCGTTCATCGGCCACTACGTGGGGCGCTCGGCCGAGCGGATCGGGCGGTACTACCGGACGCTGGCGATGAGCGGGGCGAGGGTGGAGCTGGCGGAGAGCGAGGGGGCGGGGCCCTGCGGGACGGAGTTCGCGCCGCAGGGACCCCACTGACCTCCGGGACGTGCGTTCAGTGCCCGGCGATGGGGTGGGGGCCGTACGGGGCCTGGAGTTCCTCCAGTTCCCCGTCGCTCAAGGGGAGTTCGACGGCGGCCACCGCGTCCTCCAGGTGCCCGGGCCTGGACGCGCCGACGATCGGCGCGGTCACCGTGGGCTGGTGGAGCAGCCAGGCCAGGGCGACCCGGGCGCGAGGGACACCCCGTTCGCCGGCGATGCGGGTGACCGCCTCGACGATGCCGCGGTCGCCCTCCTGGTACAGGCTGCCGCCGAAGGCGTCGGTGGCGCTGCGCTCGGTCGTGGTGTCCCAGTCCCGGGTGAGACGGCCGCGTGCGAGCGGGCTCCAGGGCAGCACACCCACACCCTGGTCCGCGCACAGCGGCAGCATCTCGCGCTCCTCCTCGCGGTAGATCAGGTTGTAGTGGTTCTGCATGGAGACGAAGGGGGTCCAGCCGTTCAGACGGGCGGTGTACTGGGCCTTGGAGAACTGCCAGGCGTACATCGAACTGGCCCCGATGTAGCGGACCTTGCCCGCCTTGACGACGTCGTGCAGGGCCTCCATCGTCTCCTCGACCGGGGTGTCCGGGTCGAAGCGGTGGATCTGGTAGAGGTCGACGTAGTCGGTGCCGAGGCGGGTGAGGCTCCGGTCGAGCTCGGTCATGATCGCTTTGCGGGACAGACCGCCGCCGTTCGGGCCGGGACGCATCCGGCCGTGCACCTTCGTCGCGAGGACGATGTCGTCGCGACGGGCGAAGTCGCGCAGGGCCCGGCCGACGATCTCCTCGCTGGTGCCGTCGGAGTAGACGTTGGCCGTGTCGAAGAAGTTGATCCCCGCCTCGACCGCCTGCCGGATCAGCGGGCGCGAGGCCTCCTCGTCGAGGGTCCACTCGTGGGTGCCGCGGTCGGGCAGACCGTAGGTCATGCATCCCAGACAGATCCGCGAGACGTCCAGGCCCGTCGAACCGAGCTTCACGTACTTCATCGTTGCTGCTCCTGCCTTCGGGAGGGTTCCACGGGGAGCGTACGGGTTCGTGTGCGCTCGAAGACGCGGCCCGACAGGCGGTCCGGGTACGGCGCGGGCCGCTCGGTCAGCGGCGTTCGACCAGGTCCAGAGCCCGATTCCACCCGAACTCCGGCCGGTGGCCGTCCTCCCCGGGCTCACCCGCGTACGGCTCCCCGAACCGCACGCCCATCCCCCGCAGCCGTTCGAGGCTGTCCCGGTAGGCGGGATGGGCGGCCAGGGCGTCCGCCACGCACGGCAGGACTGCGATCGGCACCCCGAGCCCCGCGACCTCGCACAGGGTGCCCAGGGCCAGGGTGTCGGCGATGCCGGCCGCCCACTTGTTGACGGTGTTGAAGGTGGCGGGCGCGACGACCACGGCATCGGGCGCCGGGAACGGGCGCGGCTCGCCGGGCGAGCGCCAGGCGGAGCGTATGCGGTGCCCCGTCAGGGCCTCGACGGCGGCGGTGTCGAAGAAGCCGTTCATGGCGACGGGCGTCGCGATGACGCCCACCTCCCAGTCCCGTTCCCGCGCGGCGGTGATCAGCTTGTCGACGTCCTCTGCGATGCCGGCGGCGCAGACGACGACGTAGAGGAAGGGCTTGCGGGCGGCCTGGTCGGTCATCCGGGAAACCCTAGCGACTCCCCCGGACTCACCGGACGGGGAAGGTGGCTCCTTGTTCCGACTCTGTGCGGGGGCCGAAGATGCGGCGCTCGCGCTCCTCGATCCGCACGTCGTCGATGCTCGCCTCGCGTCGGGTCATCAGGCCGTGCTCGTCGAACTCCCACAGTTCGTTGCCGTAGGAGCGCCACCACTGCCCGTCCGTGTCCCGGCACTCGTACTGGAAGCGGACGGCGATGCGGTTGCCGTCGAAGGCCCACAGCTCCTTGCGCAGGGCGTACTCCTGCTCGCGCTCCCACTTGCGGGTCAGGAACCCGGCGATCTCGGCGCGGCCGGTGACGAACGTGTCGCGGTTGCGCCAGACGGAGTGCGGCGAGTAGGCGAGGGAGACCTTGTGCGGGTCGCGGGTGTTCCAGGCGTCCTCGGCGGCCTGGACCTTCCGTGCGGCGGTCTCGCGAGTGAAGGGCGGCAGCGGCGGGCGGTCGGTCATGGTTCCTCCCCGGCAACGGAGGAGAACGGGCGTTCTCCCCGGTGGCTGCTACCGTAGGAGAACGCTCGTTCTCGCGTCAAGGAGGACCGGAGATGGACAGGGCAGTGGCCCGGGAGCGGGCGCTGGACGCCGCCGAGGAGCTGTTTTACGGGAGGGGCGTGCAGTCCGTCGGCATGGACGACGTGCGCGGCACCTCCGGGGTCTCTCTCAAGCGGCTCTACCAGCTGTTCCCGGCGAAGGAGCAGCTGGTCGAGGCGTATCTGGAGCGGCGCGACACGCGCTGGCGCGGGGAGCTGGCCGAGTACGTCGAGCGGCGGCCGGAGCCCGACGAGCGGATCCTGGCCGTGTTCGACTGGCTAGGCAGGTGGTTCGGGGAGCCGGGTTTCCGCGGCTGCGCGTGGCTCAACGCCTACGGCGAGCTGGGCGCCACCTCGGAGCGCGTGGCCGACCAGGTGCGGGCGCACAAGCGGGCGTTCCGGGAGTACCTCGGGGCCCTCGTGACGGCGGCGGGACGGCCCGACGCGCTGGCCGGCCAGCTGTTCCTGCTGGCCGAGGGTGCCATGGTCACGGCGGGCGTCACCAGGAGCGCCGAGCCCGCGGCCGAGGCGCGCGAGGCGGCCCGGCGGCTCCTGGGCGCCGGATGATCTCCCGGGTCAGCTCACCCGCTCGGACACGGTGACGGCGCCGACCGGACAGGCGCGGGCAGCCTCACGCACCAGCGGGCTGCCGCTGTCCTCGCCGCCGGGCAGCAGGGTGCTGTAACCGTCGTCGTCCTGGGTGAACACGTCCGGAGCGGTCAGGGCGCACTGGCCCGCGCCGATGCAGACGTCCTGGTCGATGTCGATGTGCATGTGTGCAGGCCCTTACCAGGTCACGGGGAGTTCGAGCATCCCCTGGATGGTGTCGCCGGGCTTGAAGGGGATCTCCTCGGCCGGGGCAGCCAGGCGCAGGCCGGGCAGCCGTTCGAAGAGGCTGTGCAGGGCGATCTCCAGCTCGGCGCGGGCGAGGTTCTGGCCGAGGCACTGGTGGATGCCAAAACCGAACGCCACATGGTGCCGGGCCGGACGGCTCCAGTCGAGCGTGTCCGGGTCGGGGTAGACCGACTCGTCGCGGTTGATGACGGAGGTCGCGAAGACCACTCCCTCGCCCTTGCGGATCGTCGTCCCCGCCACGTCGATGTCCTCGACGGCCAGACGCAGCATGCCGTCGGCGATCGACAGCATCCGCATCAGCTCCTCGACCGCGGCGGGCAGGAGCCCCGGGTCCGCGCGCAGCTCGGCCAGCCGCTCGGGGTGCTGGAGCAGGGTGAAGGTGCCGAGCGAGATCATGTTGGCGGTCGTCTCGTGGCCCGCGACCAGCAGGATCAGGGCCATGGCGATCAGGCCCTCCCGGTCGAGGCCGCCCTCGCGCAGCTGCCGGTGGACCAGGTCGTCCAGCAGGCCGGTGCCCGGCTCCCGCTGTTTGCTGTCGATCAGTTCGCCGAAGTACTTCTCCAGCCGGTCACGGGCGTCGAGTACGTCGGCGGTCTCCGGGCCGCGCAGCAACCGCCGCGACTGGGCCTCGAAGAAGTCGTGGTCGGCGTACGGGACCCCGAGCAGGGCGCAGATCACCATGGACGGCACGGGCAGCGCGAAGGCGCTCACCAGGTCGGCGACCGGACCCCGGGAGATCATCGCGTCGAGCCGTTCGTCCACGATCTGCTGGATGCGTGGCCGGAGTTCGACGGCCCGCTTGAGGGTGAAGTCCCCAACGACCATCCGCCGCTGGGCGCGGTGCTCGGGGTCGTCGACGCCGAGCAGGGCCGTTCTGCGGTTGCGGATCCCGGCGAAGCGCCGGGTGGGGGCGGGGAAGCCGGGCCGGTCGCGGTTGGACGACAGGCGCGGGTCGGCCAGCAGCGTGCGGGCGGTGGCGTGCCCGCTGACGAGCCAGGCCTCGCGGCCGTCGAAGAGGGTGATCCGGGTCAGGGGGCGTTCGGTGCGCAGCGCGTCGTAGGCGGCGGGCGGGTGATAGGGGCAGGTCCGGCTCTGGGGGAAGGCGACGGGTGCGGTCGTTTCCGTCATGGAGACCTCGCAGACGAGTAGTGCGTCGTGCCGATCTTCATTAGATGCCCCAGGCATCTATAGGGCGACGCGAAGTTCGGCCAGATCGCCGACGGCGGCAACATGGCCGGGGAATGCCGTGCGCCCGTTCGAACGGCGGCGGCCGGGGGCCGGTGCCGGGCACAGAAGACCGATGCCAGGCCCACAGGGCCGGGGCCAGAGGCCGATGTCAGACCCACAGGGCCGGGGCCAGAGGCCGATGTCAGGCACAGAGGCCAGAGGCCGGGGCCGGGGGCCGGGGTCGCGGGGCCGTGGCACCGGCCGGGGTCTGCGAGGTGCGGGCGCCGGTGCGAAAACCGGTTGCCGGAAGGGTGAGGCGGGCCGCAGGATCCGGCCATGCCTACCTTCACCGTCTTCCTGCCGCTGTCCGCCGCCGCGTCCGCGTCGCGCCGACAGCAGCAGTCCGGCCGCCGTGGAGGACCGACGCCGCCGCGGTCATGACGGCCGCGCTCGTCGCGGGGCTGCTCGCGGGGTACGGCATCGCCGTCCCGGTGGGTGCCGTCGGGACCTACCTCGTCTCCCTCACCGCCCGCACCAGCTTGCGCACCGGTGTCTGCGCGGCCCTCGGCGTCGCCACCGCCGACGGGCTCTACGCCCTCGCGGCCACCCTCGGGGGCACGGCGGTGGCGTCCGCGCTGCGGCCGGTGCTCGGGCCGCTGCGGTGGATCTGCGTACTGGTGCTGCTCGTGCTGGCGGCGCGGGGCGCACTGACCGCGCTGCGCGAGTACCGCGGCCATCGGCTCGCGACCCGGTCGGCCCCCGCTCCCCCGGGCCCTGCCCGGGCCTATCTGGGGCTGCTGGGCATCACCTTGCTGAACCCCACCACCGTCATCTACTTCGCGGCCCTCGTACTCGGATCCCGGGCCACGAGCCCGGCCGGCGCACTCGAACAGGGCGTGTTCGTCGTGGCCGCCTTCGCCGCCTCCGCGAGCTGGCAGGTGCTGCTGGCCGGGAGCGGGGCACTGCTGGGCCGGGCGCTGACCGGCCGTCGGGGGCGGCTGGCGACGGCATGGGTGGCGAGCGGAGTGATGACGGCACTCGCCGTGCGGATGGCGCTCGCCCCTGGATGAGGTGCGCTTGCGGCCGGATCCCGCGGGTGCGGATGATTCGCCGGAGCACGGTTGTTGACGGCAGATGGCGATGAGCCACGGACGCGACGATGGGACGGATGTCATGCCGCTCGAAGGCGAGTACGAACCCAGCCCGACGCAGTGGGTGCGCAAGCAGGTGGAGCTGTACGAGAGCTCCGGCGGTACCGAGGGGACGACGCTGCAGGGCTCGAAGATGCCGGTCGTCGTCCTGACCTCGCGCGGCGCCCGGAGCGGGAAACTGCGCAAGACACCGGTGATGCGCGTGGAGCACGAGGGAAGGTACGCAGCGGTGGCCTCCCTCGGCGGATCGCCGAAGCACCCCGTCTGGTACTTCAACCTGCGCGCCGATCCGCACGTGGAGCTCCAGGACGGACCGGTGAGGCAGGACATGACCGCGCGCGAGGTCACCGGCGAGGAGAAGGCGGCCTGGTGGGAGCGGGCCGTCGCGGCCTACCCGGCCTACGCCGACTACCAGAAGAAGACGGACCGGGAGATCCCGGTGTTCGTCCTGGAGCCGGCCGAGGCCGGCTGACGGCGGACCGGCTGCCCGGTGCGGGCAGCCGGCCGGAAAATCTTCCGCCGCGTATGTGTGAACCCGCCACGAGGGGGCAGGCGAGGTTCAGGCCCCGCCGCGCTCCCCCGTCGCGGCGGGGCTTTCCGCTGCCTCGCCGGCGGGACGATCGGTCACGTCGAGGAAGATCTGGTCGGCCTCGGGCACCGTCCGGGCTATGGACCGCTTGATGCGGACGGCGACCTCCTCCACGCGCTCGCTGTCCAGGCCGGGCACCAGGTCGACGCGGGCGGCCACCAGGGCCGTGTCGAGTCCGGTCTTCATCGTGAACAGCGCTTCCACGCTGTCGATCTCGGGCTGTGCCCGCAGCAGCGCGCAGATCCGCCCGCTGGCCTCGGGGTCGGCCGCCTCGCCGATCAGCTGGTCGCGGGCGTCGCGGCCCAGCCGGAAGGCCACGTAGACGAGCAGCGCACCGATCGCGAGTGAGGCCGACGCCTCCCACACCGCCTGGCCGGTGACCATGTGCAGCGCCATGCCGACGATGGCCAGGGTGACGCCGAGCACGGCGGTGCCGTCCTCGGCGACGACCGTCCGCAGCGCCGGATCGCGCAGCCCGCTGCCCGCGCCGCCCTGCTGTCGCACCTGGTACAGCGCCCGCAGCAGCGAGCCGCCCTCCGCGAGGAGGGCGACGCCGAGCACGATCAGGCCGGCCACATAGCCGCTGAGCTTCTCCTCCGTCTCGCTCGTCAGGGCCTCGAAGCCCTGGAAGAAGGAGAAACAGCCACCCATCACGAAGATCCCGACGGCCGCGAGCAGCGACCAGAAGAACCGCTCCTTGCCGTAACCGAACGGGTGGCGCCGGTCGGCGGGGCGGCGGCTGCGGCGCAGTGCCGCGAGCAGGAAGACCTCGTTGAGGCTGTCGGCCACCGAGTGGGCCGCCTCGGACAGCAGGGCCGGTGAACCGGCCGCGAGGCCGCCGATGGCCTTGGCCACCGCGATCACCAGATTGGCCGCGAGCGCCACCAGCACGGTGACGCGTGTCTTGTGATCACTTCCTTCATCAGTCACCTCCGCCGATTGCCCCGGTCGGGGGTACTCACACCGTGCCGTCGACGGAAAACGGGGAACGCGTTCACCAGGGCCCACGTACGGCAAGGAGGTCACCCCCATGAGCCGCGACGACGGCGACGACGGCAACACCGACTACGGAAGGAGGGCGTTCAAACGGTCCAAGGCGCATTTCACGGACCGGATCACGGCGGACGGACGGGACGGCTGGCCGGTGGAGTCCGGCCGCTACCGTCTGGTCGTCAGCCGTGCCTGCCCCTGGGCGAGCCGGTCGCTGGTTTCCCGGCGGCTGCTCGGCCTGGAGGACGCCTTGTCCCTGGCCGTCGCCGACCCGATCCAGGACGACCGCAGTTGGCGCTTCACGCTGGACGAGGACGGCCGTGACCCCGTCCTCGGCATCCGCTATCTCAGCGAGGCCTACGACCGCCGGGAGAGCGACTACCCCGGCGGGGTCAGCGTGCCGGCGATCGTGGACGTGCCCAGTGGGCGGCTGGTGACCAACGACTACCAGCAACTCACCCTCGACCTCGCGACCGAGTGGACGGCCCTGCACCGGGAGGGCGCGCCCGACCTGTACCCGGACAAGTTGCGCGACGAGATCGACGAGGTGATGGCCGACGTCTACCAGGACGTCAACAACGGCGTCTACCGGGCCGGTTTCGCCACCGGGCAGGAGGAGTACGAGGCCGCCTGCGCCGGGGTGTTCCGACGGCTGGAGCTGCTGGCCGGGCGGCTGGAGCGGCAGCGGTACCTGGTCGGCGACACGATCACCGAGGCGGACATCCGGCTGTTCACCACGCTGGTCCGCTTCGACGCGGTGTACCACGGCCACTTCAAGTGCAACCGCTGGAAGCTGACGGAGAACCAGGTGCTGTGGGCGTACGTCCGCGACCTGTACCAGACGCCGGGGTTCGGCGACACCGTCGACTTCGACCACATCAAGCGCCACTACTACCAGGTGCACACGGGCATCAACCCGACCCGCATCGTGCCGCTGGGCCCGGACCAGGCCGGCTGGCTCACCCCGCACCGCCGTGAGGAGCTGGGTGGCAGGCCGTTCGGTGACGGTACGCCGCCCGGGCCGGTCCGCGCCGGGGAGCGGATCCCGGCGGCGCACACCCCCTGACCACACTCACCCCCCCTCAGCGATCAAGGAGCGACCGTGGCCAAGAAGAAGAAGATGTCCCTCGCGTACCAGCCCCTGGGGTTCGTCCTCGGCTGGTCGGGCGGCTGGCTGGCCGGGCTGGCCTTCCGCAAGACGTGGATGGCGATCCGGCACGAGGAAGACGCGCCCGACGCGCTCGACAAGGACCGCGGCTGGGGCGAAGTCCTGCTGGCGGCGGCGATCCAGGGCGCGATCTTCGCGGTGGTGCGCAGCGCCGTGGACCGCGCGGGAGCCAAGGCCATCGAGCGTTCGACCGGCACCTGGCCGGTCGGCGAGAAGGGCGGCCGGGACTGACAGCGACACGGCCCCGCCCGGCACCGTGCCGGGCGGGGCCGTGCTGTGCGCCCGGCCGTTTCCCCGGCTCGTCCTCGCGGTGGGCGCGGCTCGGGGCGCGGAGCGGCGGTCAGGCCCCGCCGGCACCGGGCGTACGCGTGTTCAGCCCTGCTTGGGTGCCGTCGGGGCGGTCCGGCGCAGGGTGAAGGAGTGGCCTGCCGGGTCCGCGTAACCGCGTTCCTCCAGAGGGCCGGAGGGCTCCTTGGCCTCCAGGGGGCGGCCGCCGAGGCTGATGACGCGGCGCTCCACCGCGTCGAGGTCGTCCACCACGAACTCCAGATGGGCCTGGAGGGAATTCTCGGGGCGGGGCCAGCTGGGCGGGGTCGCGTTGACGTCCCGGCGCAGCGCGATCCGGAAGCCGTCGGCGCTCTTGATCTCGACCCGGTTGGCGGTGGCGTCCGACTCCTCCCCCTCCAGCAGTTCCTTGTAGAACGCGGCGAGCTTCTCGGGCTCGGCGCAGTCGAGCACGAGAACCCCCGCTTTCACCAGTGCCATGTCTCCTCCGCAGGATTCCGGGCGCGGGACGGTCGTGCCCCGCGGCCCTCTCCCTTGCGGATATCCCGGTGCGGCCGATTCAGTCGGTCTTCAACCACCTTCCGTCACGCATGAGTTCGCGTCCGTCGAGTTCGTCCGCCTCCCGCCAGGCCTGCACCCGCCGCGGCACGATCCGGAAGTACAGGTACGGCGTGGCGAGCCGGCGGGGATCGAACCCGGTCTTGGCGGCGAAGAGTTCGGCGTCCTGCTCGGTCAGTTCACCGGGCTGCACGGTCTCGACGACGCCTTCGACCATGACGACGTCCCGGGTCGGCCCGATCCCCACCCGGGCCCGGCCGGACGCGGCCAGGTTCCGTCCGGTGGGGCTCGACGCGGGCGTGGCGAACAGCAGGTACGAGCCGTTCCAGAGGAACGACAGCGGGACGAGGTACGGCATCCCCGATGCGCCGTCGGCCGTGGCGACCCAGGCGTCCACGTCGTGGTCCAGCCGGCTGAGGGTGTCCTTCTTACGCTGCTCAGCGCTGCGTACGGGTGCGGACGTCATCGCGGGTGCGCCTCCTGGGAGTCGTGATACGGACTCGGACCAGTGTGGCGTGCCGGGACGCCTGAGGCCCCGCGGACAAGCCGGTCCCGGTGAGGGAGGACGGAGTGTACGCAGCTCAAGTGCTTCCCGCCGTAACCGAGATCACGGTGGTGTCACGGAATGGCGCAATCACGCCGTGGGCAGTCTCGTACCGCTTCTCGGTTCAACGTTCGGACTGCGAAGCCGAGTTCGAGTGTGCGGCCGGTGACGACACCGTCCGCTCGCAGGGGCGGGGGGCTCTGCGGTCCGTCTCCCGGAAGGAAGCACATGCCTCAGGACGCCGGTTCGACCTGCCCTTCGACACCCCGGTCAGCCGCCGGCACGCCTCGGGTGAAGCAGCGCGTCCCGGCTCCGTCGGTCGTGCCGCGCCTGACCGGCCGCGCGTGCTTCCTGGTCAACACGGCTGAGGCGGCGGGGCAGGCGCGCGCCTTGCCGCAGGAATGCCGTCAACGCAGCAGCCGTGCCCCTCGCGGTCCTGCGTAGCGGGAGCCGGTCGCGTGAGTCCGGCTGTCCGGCTGTCCGGCGGGGCCGTCGCGGAAAGTACAGAAGATTCTCGGTCACGGCCGGTCCACGACCACGGTCGACCGATTCCGTTGTCATGACCACAGCTTATTGGGAGACCGGTGTGAAATCTCGAGTCGCAGGTGCTGTTCCGAAGGCGTCCGCCGAGAGCTTGATCCCAGCCCAGCCGGACGCCCGGCTCCAGTCCGCGGAGGCGGGGAACGCCCTGGCCCGCCTGCTGGTGGAACGTGTCAACGGGAGCACGCAGGAGTTCCGAAGGTGCCAGGACGCCGCCCGGCAGCGGCTGGACGCACTCGGATCCCCCGGATCGAGCACCGCGCTACGCGTGGAGGGTGCCCTGCATCTCGCACGGCCCGCATTCCTCCCGCCCGACGAGGAGGGATACGCCAGGTTGCGGCGTCTCGACGCCGGCCTGCGCGTGATAGAAGAGGCCTTCCCGCAGGTCAGCACGGATATCGAGGTCTGCAGACTGACCTGCGAGATGCTGGAGGGCGCCTGGAGGACCCGGGCGCTCGCGCCGCAGCACGAGCAGGAGCAGACAGCCGCCTGCACCTGCCCGCTGTGCCGCCGCCTGCCGACTCCCCCCGCACGCACGCTGGACGACTACCGCTGGCGGCACAGCGCCGGTCGCCCCCTCGCCGTCAAGAACTGGCCGCACCGGCGGGAACTCGACAGTGTTCTCACCGGTGGCTGGTCCTGGACCCGGCAGATGAACGATCTCGAGCGAGACCTCGGCCACCGCCACCGCTTCGAGGACGACATCCTCGTCTTCCACGAGTACAAACGCGTGATCGACACCATCGACACAACCCGCCTCACCCAGCACGTCGAAGAGCGCCTGGCCGAGAACTTCAGCACCAACAGCGCACGGGCCCTGGTCTCCGGCCTCTTCGCGGCCCACAAGCGGTCCGTCGACGAGTACTGGCTCCAACAGCACGACGCGGGCAACGTCGTACTCCCCCAGACCAACCCCCTCACCCAGAGCACCTACTCGATCCTGCAGATGCTGGACTGCCTGTTCTGGCACGTCGCGCCCGACACCGAGCTCTGGCAGGAGGAGAACCTCGCCTCCCTGCTGCTGTGCCGCGCCATCGACGACATGGCCGACGTCCGGGCCGACGCCCTCACCGGCGAGATCAGCAACTTCTGGCTCGCCGACATGCCCACCCACACCAAGGCCCTCTACGCCGCCTGCGCCATAGCCATCGTCAAGTACGGCTGCATGCCCGAGGCGCACGACCCGATGTGGAACACCTGGCTGATGACCACCACCGTCGTCTGGATGGGGCTCACCGGCCGCCATGCCCTGTGGTTCGACGGCATCACCAAGGGTCTCCCCCCGGCCGAGGACTGCCCGCTGTGCGACCTGCAGCCCAACTCGTGCAGCGGCATCCTCACCCACGGCACCACCCTCACCATCGCCCCGCGGCGCACCGCAGCGGGCCTGAGCCCCCGGGCCGCCGAGCTGTCCGCGCGCTGCCGGGCCCGACACCAGCAGGCATGGGCCCTGTTCGACGCCGAGCTGCACGCTTTCGAGGCTCTGCACGGCCCCTGGCACGGCAACACGGACAGCGTGTGGGAGATCCTGCGCCGCACCTACATCGCCGCCGTGGAGGCGTCCGGCGCCGAACCGTCCCTGGAGCGCGCCCGTCAGATCCAGGAGGACGCGGGGGTGGTGGGCTCCGAGAAGTTCCACACCCTGCACGATCCTCGGACCGGCAGGGAGGACACCGCTCTGCTCGCCTACATGTTCGGCGGCGCCCACCCGCATTTCCTCTGGAACGCCACGGGATACCGTCCCACGGGCGTCGCAGGCGACTGGCTCGACGGCTGACGCCTCGATTCTCAAGACTCTCGGGCCGCTGCTCACACCCGCCCGGTGGGGGTGACGGCCCGGCCCCTGCCCGGCCCCACCGCGGGCGCGACAAGCACGGCCGGGGCATGGCCGTACACGAGCTGCACCCAGGTACGGCGTCGCCCGGCCGGAAGCCGGCCGGGCGACGGTCCGCGGGCGTGGCCTAGACGGTGAACTCGACCGGCAGGCCGTCCAGCCGGGACTCCCACGTGGAGGCGGTCGAGCCGAGTTCTTCCGGCGGTACTGCCAGGCGCAGGTCCGGCAGCCGGTGCAGCAGCACGTCCACGCCGATCTCGATGATGGACTGGCCGATGTTCTGCCCGGGGCACTCGTGCGGTCCGGCGCTGAACGCCAGGTGGGACTGGTTGCCCTGCACGGCGACGGCCGAGTCGGGCCGTACCTCCGGGTCGAGGTTGCCGGCGGCCAGGCCCAGGATGAGCAGTTCTCCCTCTTGGACGTGATGGCCGCCGAGCTCCAGGTCGGCGGTTGCGAACCGGCCCGGCAGCACGGACAGCGGCGGGGCGTCCCACATGACCTCTTCCACCACCGAGGAGATGTTCAGCTCCCCGCTGACCAGACCGGACAGCCGGGCGGCGTCGGTGAGGACCCGTTGCAGGACCCGGGCCAGCAGATTGCTGGTGGTGGTGTGCGCGGCGATCAGCACCAGGCGCAGATGGCTGACGACCTCGTCGTGATCGAGGCCGGCCGCGTGCTCCAGCAAGGCCGTGGCGAAGTCGGCGCCCGGCTCGGCCCGCTTGCGCTCGGCGAGTTCCGCGAGGATCTCCATGATCCGGTCGTTGTGCTCGAGGGCGCCCTCACCGCCCTTGAAAACCTGGGCGCACGACTCGATCAGGCGCAGCCCGTCCGCGGCGGGAAGGCCCAGCATCCTGGTGAGCACGAGCATCGGCAGTTGCTCGGCGTAGTCGGCCACGAGGTCGGCGCGCCCGGCGTCGGCGAACGCGTCGATCTGCTTGTTCGCGAAGTACGTGACGTGCCGCCGGATGCCCCGGGCGGCCGCCGCCTGCAACCCGTCGGTGACGGCGCCGCGCAGCCTGCGGTGCGGTTCGCCGTCCTGGGACACACAGTCGGGGCGCCAGCCGACCATCGGCATGATCGGCGAGGTCTCCTCGACCCGGCCCTCCCGCCAGTCCCGCCAGATCCGCGCGTCGCGGCTGAACTGGCGGGGGTTGTCGAGCACCCGCCGGTTGTCCCGGTAGCCGAGCACCAGCCAGGCGGGCACGTCGCCTTCGAGCAGGACCGGCGCGACGGAGCCGTGCTCCTTGCGCAGCCGCTCGTAGATGCCCACCGGGTCGGTCGCGGCCTCCGGGCCGTACAGCCGGGCCGGTTCGGCGCCGTGGTGGGCGACGGGGCAGCCCCGCACGGCCTGCGGGCTGGTTTCGGTCTGGTCGTTCATCGGGGCTCCAGGGCCACGGCGGAGCGTTCCTTCAGATGGTGGATCAGGGCGACGAGGACGTCCCGGCTGGAGGCCCGGTCACGGGCGTCGAAGGCCACGACCGGGGTGTGTTCGGGGATGTCCAGGGCGTCCCGGATCTCCTCGACCGGGTAGTTCCGGGAGTCGGGGAAGACGTTCAGCGCGACGACGAAGGGGACTTCCTGGCGCTCCATCTCCTCGATCGCCCGGAAACTGGACTCCAGGCGGCGCGTGTCCACCAGGACGATCGCCCCGAGGGCCCCTTTGAACAGGCCGTTCCACAGGAACCAGAACCGTTCCTGGCCGGGCGTGCCGAACAGGTAGAGCACCAGGCTCTGGTTGATGCCGATCTTGCCGAAGTCCAGGCTGACGGTGGTCTGCGTCTTGTCGGCGACGCCGATGAGGTGGTCGACGTCGGCGCTGGCCTGGGTGAGGGTCTCCTCGGTGGTGAGCGGCTTGATGTCGCTGACCGACCGGACCATGGTGGTCTTCCCGGTGCCGAAGCCGCCCGCGATCATCACCTTCACCGAGCGGGTGTCCCCGGCCGAGCCTCCGGGTTGGTCAAAGCCTTTCAAGTCCACTGAGTACCTCCTCAAGGAGCGCGAGGTCGGGCCCGCGGCCGGCTTCGTGTGCCGGGATGGGGTTACGGGCTTCGACGCGACCTGCGTCCAGCAGGTCCGACAGCAGCACCGCGAGAATGTTGAAGGGGAGCCCGAGGTGAGCGCCGAGTTCGGCGACCGACAGCGGGTCCCGGCAGCGGCGGAGGATTTCCTCGTGCTCGTGCTGCATGCCCGGTAACGGGGCGGCGCGGGCGACGACCAGGGTCGCCACGTCGAGGCTCGACGCCGAACCGCCCGGTCCGCTGCGCCCTCCGGTGAGGACGTAGTAGCGCTCGAGACCGGACGGGTCCGACGGTCTGCGGGGAGCACTCATCCAGAGTGCTCCTCCAGGCGCGGAGTGGTACCGAGGAGTTCACCCATCCTGCGGGCCAGGTCCCTCATCTGATGTCCCAGCAGCCCCTGGTCGAGGCCTTCCCTGGCGAGGACACCGAGGTACGTCTCCACGCCCGCGCGCACGACGAACAGGTGCCCGCCGTCCACCTCGATCATCGCCAGGCGCAACTGCCCGGCGTAGTTGGGGAACTGCTCGGCGACCGGCTGGGCCAGGGCCTGCAGGCCGGCCACCACGGCCGCGAAGCGGTCGACGTCGTCGGGGTCTTCGGCGCCGTAGGAGGTGATGGCCTTGCCGTCGCTGGAGGCCACGAGGGCGAAACGGATCTCCTGGATGCTCTCGACGAGATCGCGGAGCGCCCAGCTCACGTCTGTTCCTTGTTGCGTCATGAGGACTAGTCGCTCTCTTCGGTGCGGTGCTCGGTGTACTCGCGGCCGGCGAGGGTCTCACGGTCGACGGCCTGCTCGGAGGCCTCCGCCGCGTCGCGTCCGGCGGTGGCGAAGGCGGCGAGTCCCGAGAAGGACGCGTCCGGCGGGACGGCGGCCACGGTGGTCCGGTCGCTTCGCTCGGCGGGCCTGGGCGCCTCCGTCTCGTTCCGCTTGCTGCGGCGCCGGGGCAGTCCGCCGGGTGTGGTGTCCCCGTTTTCGGCCCGCGCGGCCCGTTGTCCGGGCACGGTGGCCGTCTCGCGGGCCGGGGCGTCGGTGGCGGTACGGGCCTGCGGGGCGGACGCGGCAGTCGCCGGCGCAGCCGCGGCGGGCGCGGCCGCGGGCAGCGGGCTGAAGTACTTGTGCGGGACCACGACCACCACGGAGGTGCCGAGCCACGGGGAGTCCGCGAAGGTGACGCGGATGCCGTAGCGGCGGGCGAGGGCGCCGACGACGCGCAGGCCGATGTTGGCGTCCTCGGTGATGCCGCCGAGGCCCGCGCCGGGCGCGGTGCCCGCGAGGGCGTGCTCGGCCTCGCGCTTCTTCTCCTCGCTCAGGCCCTTGCCCGAGTCCTGGATCTCGATGCCGACGCCGTTGGGCACCTCCCTGCCGGAGATGAGCACCGGCTCGGTGGGCGGCGAGTAGCGGGCCGCGTTGTCCAGGAGGTGGGCCAGGACCAGCGTGAGGTGATCGACGAGGCCGCCGTCGACGCCGAGTTCGGGCAGGTGGCGCACCTGGATCCGGTGGAAGTCCTTGATACGGCCGATGCCGCCGCGCACCACGCTCAGCAGGCGCTGCGGCTCCTGCCACTGCCGGCCGGGCCGGTCGGAGCCGCCGAGCACGCCGATGCTCGCGGCGAGCGAGTCGGCGGGGCCGAGTTCCTGGTCGAGTTCCATCAGGCCCCGGGCGACGGCCGGCAGCCGGCCGTGCTCGCCCTGCATCTCGTGCAGCCGGCCACGGAGCTTGCTGGTCAGGACGTGGATGCGGTTGCCGATGCTGATCACGGCCTGCTCGGCGGAGGTGGAGCGGTCGAACTCCGTCTCCAGGCCGATCAGGGAGGTGCGCAGCAGCTTGCGCAGTTCGGCCTGGAGTTCCGAGCTGACCTTGGCGCACTGGTTGACGGTGGGCAGCAGGTCGTCGATGGCGTCGCCGGCGCGCAGCTTCGCCATCGCGTCGGGCAGCTGCTCGTCGGCGAGCCGGGCGACCGCGGCGAGCTGGTGGGAGAGCTGCTCCTGCCAGACCTCGGCCTGGTCGGCGAGCTGGGCCTCGTAGGACGTGGCCTGCTCGGTCAGCCGTTCCTCGTAGGCCCGGGACCGGTCGGCGAGCTGCGACTCGTAGGCGGCGCTCTGCTCGGCCAGGCGTCGCTCGTACGTCGCGTTCTGCTCGTTGAGCTGGGATTCCAGGCCGGCGCGTTCGGCGGAGAACTTGCGTTCCAGGCCGGTCACGTGCTGCTGCCACTGCTGGTTGTGCTCGGCCTGCGTGGCGCGGAAGGAGCTCTCCGCCCGGTGCAGTTGTGCCCTGGTGCGCAGCAGCAGCCGTACGCACACGGCACCGGCCGCCGTCGCCGCGACTCCGGCGACGGCCGCGGTTATTCGCTCCGAGCTCATGAACGTGGCGGCAACGGTCCCGCCTCCCAGGCCCAGCGGCATCAACCACCAGCTGTACCAGGCGACAGGGGCCCGCGCCGCCGGTGGCGGAGTGGCGAGTTCCATCTGCATCCTTCGAAGCAACACGAACGAACAGGGGGGGTGTGTGGACCGCACTCATGAGTACGCACCGCGGGTCGACTGGACGCGATCGCGTCAACTCGCAGCGCCGATCGGAACCTTATCGGGTTCGGGCCCGAAAGGATCAATCTCACCCTGTCGCGGACGTGAGGGTTCCGTCACTCTCCGACAGAAGGCAACAGGTCGACAAATGGCTTTGCAGTCAGGGTAATTGAATGAGCGTCAGGCTGCGGCACACCGGCGCGCGTCGCACCGCACGGACGCCGTCGAGGTCAGCGGGCGGTCTGGAACGTACGGCGGTAGGCCTGCGGGGAGACGCCGATCGCCGCGTGCAGGTGCTGGCGCAGCGACGCGCCGGTCGCGAAGCCGACCCGGCCGGCGATCTGGTCAACCGTCAGGTCGCTGGACTCCAGCAGGTGCCGGGCCCTGACCACGCGCTGCTGGATCAGCCAGCGGCCGGGGCTGAGGCCCACCTCGCCCTGGAAGCGGCGGGCGAAGGTGCGCTGGCTCATCCGCGCGTGGCCGGAGAGGTCGGCCAGGGTGAGCGGCTCGTCGAGGCGCTCCAGAGCCCAGGCACGGGTGGCCGCGGTGCTCGCGGCGCCCTGCTCGGGGACGGGCTGCTCGATGTACTGGGCCTGGCCGCCGTCCCGGAAGGGCGGGACGACGCAGCGGCGGGCGACGCTGTTGGCCAGCCGGCTGCCGTGGTCCTTGCGGACCAGGTGCAGACAGATGTCCACGCCGGAGGCGGCCCCGGCGGAGGTCAGGAACGGGTGGTCGTCGACGAACAGCACGTCCGGGTCGAGGTCGACGCGCGGGAACATGCGCCGGAAGCGGTCGGCGACCTGCCAGTGGGTGGTCGCCCGGCGCCCGTCGAGGAGACCGGCGGCGGCGAGGACGAAGGCGCCGGTGCAGATGGAGACGGTGCGGGTGCCGGGGCGGATGAGCGCGAGCGCCCCGAGGACGGCGTCGGGCACCTCGTCGGCCAGCCGGTCGGGGGCGACGGGCGCGATCACGACGGTGTCCGCCGTGGACAAGATCTCGGGGCCGTGCTCCACGGTGACGCCGAAGTCCGCGTTGGTGCGCACCGGACGGCCGTCGACCGAACAGGTGAGGACCTCGTACCGGCCGTCGGCCGCGCCGAGGATCCGGCTGGGGATGCCCAGCTCGAAGGGATACACCCCGTCCAGGGCCAGGACCACCACTCGTTCACGTCGCATGGCACGATCGTATCGAATGTTGGCAATCTTGCCATTGGCGCGGGGGGCGCGGACCGGCACGCTGGTTGACCATGAGCACACAGAACACGATGCGAGTCATCACCCAGGACGTCCTCGGCGGCCCCGAGGTCCTGAAGGAAGCGGAGATCGAGCGCCCCGCGCCCAAGCCCAACGAGGTACTGGTCCGGGTGCGGGCCGCCGGAGTCAACCCGACCGACTGGAAGCACCGCGCCACCGGCGGATTCCTGGGCGAGCCGCCCTTCGTCCTGGGCTGGGACGTCTCCGGGGTGGTGGAGGCGGTCGGCATCGGCGTCGTGGCCTTCGTGCCCGGTGACGAGGTCTTCGGCATGCTGCCGTATCCGTACGGGCACGGCTCGCACGCCGAGTACGTCATCGCCCCGGTCCGCGCCCTGGCCCGCAAGCCGGCCGGCGTCGACCACACCCAGGCGGGCGCGCTCCCGCTGGTCTCGCTCACCGCCTGGCAGGCGCTGACCGAGCACGCGGACCTCCGTCCCGGGCAGCGGGTGCTGATCCACGCCGCGGCCGGCGGGGTCGGGCACGTGGCGGTGCAGATCGCCAAGGCACGCGGCGCGTACGTGATCGGCACGGCGAGCGCGGGCAAGCACGAGTTCCTGCGCGGCATCGGCGTCGACGAGACGATCGACTACCGGGAGACGGACTTCACCGAGGCCGTGAAGGACGCCGACGTCGTGCTGGACACGATCGGCGGCGACAACGCCCTGCGCTCCCTGCGCGTGCTGCGCCCCGGCGGTGTCCTGGTGTCGATCCTCCCCGTCGGCTCGGACGACCTCTACGAGGAGGCCGAGCGGCTCGGCGTGCGTGCCCTGCGGATGCTGGTGGACGCCGACCGCGGCGGCATGGAGGCGGTCGCCGGGCTCATGGAGGCGGGGAAGCTGCGCGCCACGATCGCCGGTACCTTCCCGCTGGCCGAGGCCGCCGAGGCACACGCCCTCGGCGACACGGGCCGCACGACGGGGAAGCTGGTGCTGCTGAACGACTGAGCCGGACCACGCCGGGCGGTTTCAGAACGTCAGGACCGGCTTGATCGTCTTGCCGGACCTCATGTCCCGGACCGCCCGCTCGATGGCGTCGAAGGGGTAGGTGCCGATCAGGCGGTGCAGCGGGAGCCGTCCGTCCTTCACCAGGGCGACCAGGGCCGGGATCATGGTCTGCGTCTCGCTGTCGCCGAGGGTGAGGCCGACGACGCGCTTGCCGCCGAGCAGGCCGTTGACGTCGAGGGCGACCTCGGTGCCGAAGGGCGGGGCGCCGACCACGACCAGGGTCCCTCGGGCGGCCAGCGCGTCGACGCCCTGACGCAGGACACCGACGTTGCCCGTGGTCTCGACGACCCCGTCCGCGCCCCCTCCTCCGGTGATCTCGCCGAGGGCCCGGGCGAGGTCCGCCCCGCTCGTGTCGACGGTGTGGGTGGCGCCCAGCTCCCTTGCCAGGGCGAGGCGTTCGGCGACCCGGTCGACGGCGACGATCCGGGTGGCCGGGGTGAGCGCCGCCGCCATCACCGCCGACAGGCCGACCGCTCCGGCGCCCAGGACGACGACCGTGCCGCCGGTCTCCGGCCGCAGGACGTTCCACACGGCGCCCACACCGGTCTGTACGCCGCAGCCCAGCGGGGCGATCGACTCCAGCGGCACCTCCGGGTCGACCTTGACGAGGCTGCGCTCGTCGGCCAGGGCCAGCTCGGCGAAGGAGGACTGGCCGAAGAAGTGGCCGCCCAGCCTCTCGCCGTCCCGGCTGATGGTGCTCGTGCCGTCGGCCCGGCTGCCGCCGATCAGGTTCAGCGGCAGCCAGGTCGCGCAGTACGCCGGGTGCCCGCCGCGGCAGTTGCGGCAGTCGCCGCAGGAGGTGAAGGAGAGCAGGACGTGGTCTCCCGGCGCGACGCCGGTGACGGCGGGGCCGACGGCCTCGACGACGCCCGCGCCCTCGTGGCCGAGGACCCCGGGCAGCGGAAAGGGCAGCCCACCGCTTGCCACTGAAAGATCGGTGTGGCACAGGCCGGCGGCGACCATGCGGACCAGCGCCTCGTGCGGGCCCGGTGCGTCGAGGACGACGTCGGACAGGGTGAAGGGCGCGCCGCCGGACTCGACGACCGCGGCACGGGTGGTGAAGGGCATCGCGATGACTCCTTGACGGTCGCTCAGTCGAGCGAGACGACGACGGACTTGACCTTGGTGTAGCCGGCGAGGGCCTCGGGCCCGTACTCGCGGCCGTAGCCGGAGTCCTTCACCCCGCCGAAGGGCACCGCGGGGTCGAGCATCGCCCAGTCGTTGACCCAGACGATGCCCGCCTGGAGCCGGTCGGCGACCCGGTGGGCGCGGGCGAGGGCGGCGGTCTGGACCCCCGAGGCCAGGCCGTAGGGGGTGGAGTTGGCGAGGGCGACGGCCTCGTCCTCGTCGTCGAAGGGCTGCACGGTGAGGACCGGGCCGAAGATCTCCTCCTGGATCACGCGGGAGTCGTTCGCCAGACCGGCGATGACGGTGGGCATGTAGTAGTAGCCGCCGTCCAGGTCGAGTCGTTCGCCGCCGCAGACGATGCGGGCGCCCTCCTTGCGGGCCAGGGCGACGTACTCCTCGACCTTCTTCAGGTGCTTCTCGGCCGCCATCGGGCCGATGACCGTGGCCGGGTCGCGCGGATCGCCGACCGGTACACCGGGCACGGCCTCGGCGAGGATGCCGAGCAGGGTCGGGTACACCGAGCGGGCCACCAGCAGACGCGGTCCGCCCATGCAGAACTGGCCGGTGTTGAAGACGAAGCCCTTGATGACCGCGCCGACCGCCCTCTCCAGGTCGGCGTCCTCGAAGACGATGTGGGCGGCGTTCCCGCCGAGCTCCATGGTGACGGGCTTGAGCGCCTCGCCGGCGACGCTCGCCACGTGCCGGCCGATCGCGGTGGACCCGGTGAAGGCGACCTTGTCGACACCGCGGTGACGCAGCAGCGCCTCGCCCGCCACCGGGCCGCTGCCGGTGACGACGTTGACCACGCCGTCGGGGACACCCGCCTCCTGGAGCAGCCGGGCCATGTACAGGGCGCTGAGCGGTGTCTCGTCGGCGGGCTTGTGGACGACGGTGTTGCCGGCGGCCAGCGCCGGGGCGATCTTCGAACCGGCCAGGATCAGGGGGAAGTTGAACGGGGTGATCGCGGCCACCACGCCGAGGGGCTCGCGCTTGGTGTAGGCGAGGGCGTTCACGGGGAGGTCGCGCAGGGCGCCGTCCTGGCCCTGGGCGAGATGCGCGTAGTACTCGTAGTCGTTGGCGGCGTTGGTGACGTCGACCGCGCCGCACAGTGTGATCGGCTTGCCGACGTCCAGGCTCTCCAGCGCGGCGAGCTCGTCGGCGTTGTCCCGGATCAACTGGGCTGCGCGTTGCAGGACCCGGCCGCGCTCGCGGCCGCTCAGACCGGACCAGGATCCGTCGTCGAACGTCTCGCGGGCGGCGCGCACGGCGGCGTCGACGTCGGCGGGGCCCGCCTCGGCCACGGTGGTGACGACGGTCCCCCGGGACGGGTCGACCACCCCGGTGCGCGCCCCGTCGGCGGCTTCCCGCCACCGGCCCCCGATGAACAACTGCCCGGGTGTGCCCTCGAAGGTGGTCATCGCCACTCCTCAGCATCGTTGCCAAGTTTTCAACAAACAGGATTCCTGTCTGTGAGCAGCTTTTATGAGAGACAGGAATCCTGTCAATGCTCTAGCCTGACTCCATGCTGGACGCACAGGCGACCAAGGCGCCCCCTTCCCTGCTCTACATGGTGAAACAGGTGGAGCTCGTCGTGCGCTCCCATCTGGACGAGCTGGTCAGGAGCTCCGGGATCACCGCCCTGCAGTACACGGCGCTGACCGTGCTGGAACGGCACGATGGGCTGTCCGCGGCCCAGCTGGCGCGGGACTCCTTCGTCACCGCCCAGTCGATCGCGGACCTGGTGCGCTCCCTGGAGGGCCGCGGGCTGGTGCGCCGGGAGCGCAACCCCCGCAACCGCCGGGAGCTGCTGATCCTGCTCACCGACTCCGGCCGCGAGGTGCTCGCCCGGCACGCCGGGCCGGTCCGGGACCTGGAGGAGCGGATGGTGCGCGACCTCACCGTGCGGCAGACCGAGCAGTTCCGTCAGGCACTCACCAAGGCCTGGCACGCCCTGTCGTAGTCCGGTCGGGGCCTCGGGACGCGCCGGGTGAACCAGACCCGCGCACGCCCCGGCGCGAACCTCGGGCATCCCGGCGGGTCTTCACAGACATATGTCAATCGAACATGCTCAAATTCACTCGTTGGAGGGTAACTTGCAGGGCGGGGAACGGCGTTGAGCCCGTGCCCCTCCCCACGCACGGAGCAGGCTGGAGGCGATCTCGTCGTGCGGCAGGAACCTGCACCGCTCACCCGGCATCTGCGCGTACGCCGGGAACGAGGCCACACGGTGCTGGAGTTCCGCGGTGAGATCGATCTCGCCGCGGCCTCGGAGATCGCACCGCACCTGGACCGGGAGACGGCCCGCCCGGCCGCCCGGGTCGTCATCGACCTCAGCGGGATCGACTTCTTCGACTGTTCCGGACTGCGGCTGCTGTACCGGGCCCGCAGCCGGGTGCTCGACCGGCGCGGCCAGGTGCTCCTCGTCTGCGCGCACCCGCTGACGCTGCGCGTCCTGCGGATCACCGGCCTGTCCCGGCTGCTGCCTCCGCAGCCGACGCTGGACGCGGCGCTGGAACAGCCCGGGGCGACGTCCCGCCCGTGACGGGTGTGCGCCCCGCGTGCTTCCGCCGCGGCCGTACCGTCCCGGATCGGGCGGTCTGGCCGGAAGCCTGGCGGGCATCCGGACAGTAGGAAGGAGGGCTGTCGCATGACGACTCCCGTCAAGCGTCTTCCCAGGCGCATGCCCGGCTGGGCGAAGGTGGTGGCCGCGCTCGTGCTGCTGCTCGTCGTGTTCTTCGCGGGGCTCCGGCTGAGTGTGATCCCGGGCCTGAAGGACCTGTTCGGCACCGAGACCCAGGACCGGTCCGGCCCGGCGCTGCTGAAGTCCATCCAGGACATCAGCCGCTACGACGCCGCGTCCGGCAACTTCCAGGTCGTCGTGGACCTGGAGAAGGACGCCAAGCTCCTGCCCGACGCGATCCGCGGGACCCGCACGCTGTACGTCGGTGCGGGCACCGTCGACGCCTACGTCGACCTGGGCAAGGTCGGCGAGAACGACGTGAAGGTCAACGACGACCGCACGTCCGCCACGCTCCGGCTGCCCCACGCACAGCTGGGCAAGCCCGCCCTCGACCCCGACCGCTCCTACGCCGTATCCAAGCAGCGCGGCCTCCTCGACCGCCTCGGCGACCTCTTCTCGGACAATCCCAACGGCGAACAGGCCGTCCAGAAGCTGGCGGTACGGCACATCGGCGACGCGGCGAAGGAGAGCGAGCTGACCGCACGCGCCGAGTCGAACACCACCGGCATGCTCGAAGGCCTCTTGCGCTCCCTCGGTTTCAAGCAGGTGCGCGTCTCGTACGGGAGCTGATCCGGCTCCCGGGCGACGGGGCGGGGCCGCGGGCCCCGCCCCGTCGTCACGCCCACCGGAGGAGTGCCCGGGCCGAACGCGGGCAACGGAGCAGGGGCGACGGTCCCCGGCGGAGCCGACGGGAACCGTGGCCGGGAACGGCCCCCCACGGCATCGTCGCCTCGTCCGTGGGTAACCGCCTTGTCACGCAGGGAAGTTGAAGAGTGGAGGACCCCCATGGCCAGTGCAGCCTCACGTCCCCGGACCACCGGGTCAGGGAGCGAGCGCCGCCCCCTCCCGCTGCCCGTCCGGCTGCTGGCGATGCTGTGCGCGTTCATGTTCATGGTCGCCTTCGCCGTGGTGCTGGCCCGGCTGACCCTGCAGCCCTCCCCCGCCTCGGAGGCGCTGACCCACAGCAATCTGCAACCCGGCAGCTCCCTGAAGGCCTACCTCGACCAGCCAGAACTGCGGGACGCCGTCAAGCAGATCGGCGGCAACATCCTGCTGGGCGTTCCCTTCGGCGTCCTGGTGCCCGTGGTCGCTCCCCGCACCCGCGGCATCCTGCGCGTACTGTTCCTGACCGCGATCGTGATGCTCCTGGTGGAGGTCGCCCAGGGAGCCCTGGTCACCGGCCGCGCCTTCGACATCGACGACGTCATCCTCAACACGTCGGGCGCGCTCGTCGGTTACCTCCTCCTCGGACGCCGCCTCAGCCGGGCCGTGCACGCCCGCAGGCCCCGCCCGGCCCGGGCGGAGGAGAAGCCGCCGGCCGGCAAGGCCTAGGTGTGCTGTCCCGGGACGTTGGTGACACGCGTGCTGGGTGCTTGAACAGGTGAGGGCCTTCTGGGTTCGGTGTGGATTGCGACATCT
>NZ_JBIVZM010000023.1:0-93710 GCF_044759525.1 Streptomyces sp. NPDC101110
TGGACTGGTACAACTACCACCGACCCCACACCGGAATCAGCGGCCACACCCCAGCCAGCCGCGTCACCAACCTGTCCGGTCAGCACACCTAGGGGATTGCCATGTGATCGAGGCGTGGAGCACCGCACCGCGTGCAGAAGTCGGCATCGACGGCCCGTGCTTGACCGCACCGATGGCAGAAGCCCGGTGCCCGGTCGGACGACTTGGCAGGTCCACCGGTGATGTCGGGTCCGCCCGCCAACCGGGACAGGCGGTTCAGACTCAGCTCGGTCACCTTGATCGCCTCGTCGTCCAGCCCGGCCTGGTTGATGAGCCCCCAGATCTGAGTCAGGAGGACCGGCCAGGTGACGAGCATGGCGATCGCGAACGGTACCGCCTGTTTTCCGAAGATCCCCACCCCTGCCCTGACCAGCGTCCCCGTCGGCTGCGGCAGGATCTCGATCTTGAGCGCGGTGCGCAGACCCAGCGCCTTCTTGAACACGCCCCCCTTGGTGATGCTGACCTCTTGTCCGCCGCCCGGCACCGCGACGCAGGCGGTGTCGTAGTCCCGTTCCCTGAAGTGGGCGACTACGTCGTCGGCCACCGGCGCGAGGTCGGGAACCACGACGGTGATGAGTTTCTCGCTGCTGAACGCGCTCATGCGCCTGCCTCCGCCGTCGTCCTGAGGCCGTTTCCGCAGCTCTGGCAGAACAGCCAGTCGGTCCGGACGGGGCGGCCGCATCCGCCGCAGTCGTCCGGGTCACCCTCGGCGGAGGCCGGGGTCTTCGCGGCCTGAGCGATCGCGCGGACCTGCCGGTACGTCTCGGACTGCGCCCAGCGCCCGATCTCCCGTAAGCGCAGCGCCGGGTTGGGGTGGGTCATCTCCTTGTCCATGTGGCGCAGCAGGAAGCGGTCCAGCTTCGTCTCGTTCATCGCCGCGTCGAACTCGTCGGCCTGGGCGGTGAACGCCTCGTAGTCGATCTGCTCCTTGGGCAGCCACTTGGGAATCCCGTGGAGGTGGAAGAGGGCTCTCTGCAGTTCTTCGGGGCCTCCCATGAACATCACCGCGGCCCGGTCGGCGGTGAGTTCGCTCTTGCGGTACCAGTCCAGCAGGGCCGCCTTCAGGGGCTCCGAGAACAGCGCGGCCACGATGCCCGCCTTGCCGCCCAGCGAACCCATGCCGCTGAACAGCGCGATCGACATCTGGCGGTAGAGCACGTGCTCGGCCATGATGTGGCCGCACTCGTGGGCCAGCACCGCCTGGATCTCGTCCTCGGGAAGGTCCAGGAGCAGCTCGTTGTGGATGACGACGCAGGTTCTGGAGTGCCCTATGGTCATCGCGTTGGCCTGACCCGGCATGAGGTAGAGCTCGGGTTCCTCGATGCCGAAGGACGCGCAGATCGGCGGCAGCAGTCTGTGGACGTCCGGCACCTGACGCGGGCCCAGCCGGATCGCGTTGGACAGCAGCATGGCCCGGTCACGGCGGTCCGCGACCAGACCGCGGTACTTCCTCACCGCCGCCTGCAACCCCGGGATCTTCTCCAACTGCTGCCGGGCGGCGAGATCAAGGGGATGGAGGATGTCATGGATGTCGAAGGAAGCGTGGCTCAAGATTTCCCCCCAGTGGTGCGGCAATCGCAGACCGACGCCTCCGGGAGCGCCCCGTTCCGTCCGGCCCGACTGCATCGTGGTGCAGCGGCACGCACGCCCGGATGCCCTTCCGGCGAGAAATACGACGCCCCGGCCCTGGGATCAGCCCGTCACCGGTCAGGGGATACGGCGAAGGGCTGACGGAAAATCACCTCGTGCCCCATCAGTGGGCGACGACCGGCCATCCGCTGCTCCAGTTCAGGAGGTTGATGCCGAGCTTGGTGTGCCGCCCGCGTTGCCTTCGTAGTAGTGGTGGACGATCAGGTCGCCGTCGGCGGACCGCGTCAATGGTCCGCGCGCCGACCACCGTTCCCCGGGGCGGAATCACCGCCCCGGGGTAGCAGCTCCCCCGGAAATCAGCCGGTGCGGAGACCCAGCCCGTAGTACGTCACGTGATAACCGTCCACGTACTCGGCCTCACCGCCGAGGATCAGATCGGTCGGTTCGCTCACCCCCGCCGCCCTGGCCGTCGCCACGAGCATCTCGGCGAGGGCACGGCCCTTGGGCTCGCCGGGGCCACCCGCGTCGACCCGCCAGACCGGATCGTCGTCGCTCCAGACCGAGGCGGTGCCCGGGTGTTCGGCGACGGTGCCCCAGCCGAGCGAGGCCGCGTCGACGCCGTCCGGTGCGAAGCAGCCGATCGACAGCCGCTCCCCGCACGTCACGTCGAAGAGGAGCGGCGCACTGCCACGGGTCCGCCCGTAGAACGGCATGCCGAAACCGACGCCGAGGGCGGCGGCCTCGGCGGGCAGGGCTTCCAGGAAATCTCCCAGCGACCGGGTGACGGTCTCCCAGCTGCGGGCGGTCCAGCCGCCGGGGAAGCCGAGGCCGGCGTTGGCCGGGTCACGATTGCTGCCGAAGAAGCCGCTGATCGCGTGCTCTTCGCCGTGGCCCTGCCGCCAGAACCAGTTCTCCGCCGGGCCGGTGGGCTGCAGGACCAGCTCCGGTCCCGCCTTCCCGGCGCGCAGCTCCAGGGTGTCCGTACTGCCGCGCCAGCGCAGGAAGGGGGCGCCCCAGAGCGGCCCGCTGTCGTAGAAGGGGCCCATCTCTCCGTGCGAACCCATGACGGACGGACGCCCCAGGGCCGCGGTCAATTCCTCCCCGGCGGCGCGGAAAGCGGCGGCCTGTGCCGCGGCGTCGGGTGCGGTGCTCGCCACCGGCACGGCGAGTTCCACGTACGACTCGCCTTCGGTGTAGCGCTCTTCGTACCGGCCGACCGGACGCAGACGGGCGTTGCCCGCGGACCGGCCGGTGACCAGGACGGGATGATCCGCGGTGCCGCCCCGGGCCCAGCCGAGGCCATCTGCCATGGTCTGCACCCCCTCCGGCGACCAGCCGCCGGTGTCCACCGCGAGGAGTCGCCGGGCGAGGTCCGCGAGGGTTTGTTCGTCAGTGCTGCCCCGTTGTGCGTTCATGCGCTCATCGTGCCGCAGCCCTACCCCTCGACGTCGAGCGCGGTCCCGTACAGCCGGTCCGCCTTCAGCCTGATGACGACCCGCCGCTCGTCGACCAGTTGCCGGAGGAAGGCGTCCTCGTCCTCCGGCCTGGCATCCGCCGGGATCATCGCGAGCAGTTCCCGGCCGACCGGGTCGCCGGGGACCGCCGTGGCCTCGGAGACCTCCGCCTCGCCCTCTGCGACGGCGAACGACCAGACGTCCCCGCCCTGCACGTGCAGTGCCGCGCGCGGGTCGCGCCGCAGGTGTGTGACCTTGACACGGTCGGCCGTCGTGGAGAACCGCACGATGCGGGACTCGGGGTCCCAGCTGTACAGCATGGTGGTCAGATGCGGATGGCCACTGCGCTTGACGGTGGCGAGCGTGCCGAACCGCTGCGCACCGAGCAGGTCGGAGAGGGCCGCGTCGGACAGGAGGCGAGGTGCCGGAGTTTGCGTCATTCCATCGCCAACACCGTTGCGGGGCGGCTCATTTCGCCTGGAGGGGAGAAAGTGTGCCCCCTCCCTGCGCTCCCGCCCTGCTGTGCGCCTACGGACCGGCCGTGCCCGCCCGAAGCGGGGAAAGCCACCCCGGCAGGTCGATCTCGGCCCGCACGGTCTTGCCGGGCGACGGCTTCCGCTCCAGGACCTCCCACCGATCGGCGAGCGCGGCGACGAGGACCAGACCCCGACCGTGTTCGTCGAGCGGGCCCGACCGCTCCACCCCGTCCGGCCCGGGCAGACTCGGCGGCCCACTGTGCGTGTCGGTCACCTCGACCCGGACGCTGCCGCCGACGAGTGACAGCCGCAACTCGAAGTCCCTGCCCGGCACGCGCCCGTGCGTCACGGCATTCGCGGCCAGCTCGGCGACGACCAGGCCGACGGCGTCGGAGACGTCCGCGCCGTAGGGGATGCCCCAGACGCACAGCCGGGCGACGGCAAGGTGCCGGGCCAGGCGGGCGCCGCGGGGAGTGGCGCTGAGCCGCTGCACGAACACACGCACTGTGACCGGACGCCGGGGAGAGGCAGGTGCTGTCATGCGCCCAATGTCCCGTCCCCCGACCCGTTTGCGCGAGGTCGCAGCCGCGTACGCCGACGCAGCGTACGCGGTCACCGACTGGACAGTACTGGTGACGTGCCGTGACCATGGCGCGCGGGAGGTGATCGACGGTGGTCGATGGCGTGGTGGGGGCGGGCACGGGCGGCGAGCCGGCGTCCTCGGACAGCCTGCGCACGTTCGGGGCGGTGGTCCAGGGCCTGCGTGAGCACGCGGGGTTGAGCCGGGAGGAGTTCGGCGAGCTGGTGCGGTTCTCCAAACACACGGTGGCTTCCGTGGAGCTGGGGAGGCGGATGCCGGATCCGGTGTTCGTGGAGCGGGCGGAGGAGGTGTTCGGCAGGACGGGGGCGTTACGGAAGGCAGCGGGGTGCCTGGAAAGGCAGCCCGGGCTGGCGGCTTGGTTTCGACGGTGGGCGGCACTGGAGCAGTCGGCGATCACGCTGTATACGTACGAGTGCCGTTTGGTACCGGGCCTGCTGCAGACCGAGGAGTACGCACGGACGCTGTTCACGAACCAGCTCCCACCACTGAGCGATGACCAGATCGAGGCACAGTGGGCAGCACGGGCGGAACGCCAACGGCTGTTGCATCAGCGGCCGAACACGGCCTTCGGCTTCATCCTGGAGGAACACCTGTTCCGGCGACGCACCGGCGGAACCGAGGTCACGCGGGAACTCATCGGCCACCTTCTGGAGATCGCCGAGCTGCGCAACGTGGAGATCCAGGTCATGCCCACGGAACAGGACACGCACGCGGGACTGGACGGCCCCATACAGTTGCTGGAAACCCCGGAGAACAAGTGGTTCGCCTACTGCGAAGGGCAGGAGAGCGGGCAGTTCATCGCTGACCGAAAGGTGGTCAGCATGCTCCAGATGCGGTATGCCAGGATGCGCTCACAGGCTCTCACTCTCAAGGACTCCATGAGCCTGTTGCAGCGGATGCGAGGGGACCTATGAGCACCAGCGAACCGGCCTGGAAGAAGTCCAGCCACAGCAGCGGCGGTTCCGGCGACTGCGTCGAGATAGCCACCTCCCCCGAAGCCGTCCACATCCGGGACTCGAAGAACAAGCAGGGCCCCCAGCTCCGCCTCTCCCCCACCGCCTGGTCCGTCTTCCTCACGCACGCCGGCGAGTAACTGCGGCGGCCGCCCGCCTGTTCGCAGTGTCGTGCCTCCACGGTCTGCTTCAAGGGGCGAGTGGCCCCACCAGGACCCTCAAAGTACCTGTCCGGTCAGATACTTGCGCACCGCGGGGGCCGTTCGTCCACCGGGCGGCCCCCGTCCCTCACCGCCGCCCGCCGAACTCCCAGTCGTGCACCTCGATGCCGGCGTACCGCTCGCGGGTCAGTACGGCCCGGGCCGCCTCGGCGTCCGGCGCCCGCAGCAGCGCGGCCGTACCCAGCCACGCGGCGCCGTCGTCGGACAACAGCGGCCCGTACGCGATCAGTTCGTCGCGGCAGGACGGGACGTCGAGGTCGGCGGCCGGACCGTCGCCGAGGCCGAGTACCAGGAAGCGGTGGCCTCCCGAACGGCCGCCGGGGAAGTCCCACATGGTGCGGCCCAGCAGGTTGCGCCACCGCCGCAGCAGGACGTCCCGGTACACCCCGGCCTGGTGGTTGGGCTCGTCGAAGGCGAAGGCGCGGGCGGCTGCGGGGTCCGGCAGGCCGACGATGTGCACGCTGCCGGTGGGTGTCTCCCCGTCTGCGGCGAAGGTCGGGCCGCGGGCGATCAACTCCGCCTCGTAGCGGTCCATGTAGGCCCAGTGCGCCTCCCCCAGCTCCTCGCGCAACGGGAGGGACCCGGGCCGATCCCGGTGATAGCAGAAGAACTCCATGTCGCTGAGGCTACTGTTGACCGTCCACCGACACCGACGCTTCACGCCCGCAGGAGATGCCGACCGTGCGCAGCGCCGCCGTAACGCCCGAGGGCGACCGAATCCGCTGGGTCGAGCTGCCGGGGCAGGAACCGTCGCGGGTCTATGTGCACGGGCTGGGCGCCACGTCAGGTGCCTACTTCACGGAAGTCGCGGTCGACCCGCGCCTGGCCGGACGCCGTTCCCTGCTGGTCGACCTGCTGGGCCACGGCATCAGCGACCGCCCGGCGCACTTCGACTACACCCTGGAGTCCCACGCCGACGCGCTCGCCGGCGCTCTGACCGCGGCGGGTGTCTCGGCCGCCGAGGTGATCGCGCACAGCATGGGCGGCTCGGTGGCGATCGTGCTGGCGGCCCGCCACCCCCACCTGGTCTCCCGCCTGGTGCTGGTCGACGCGAACCTCGACCCGATCCCGCGCGAACCCGGTTCATCGGGCAGCAGCGGCATCGCCTCCTATACGGAGGAAGAGTTCCTGGCGGACGGCTGGGCGGAGGTCCGTGACCGGGTCGGCCCCCACTGGTGGTCCACGATGCGCCTGGCCGGCCGTGAGGCCCTGCACCGCAGCGCCTTCCACCTCACCCGCGGCACGACCCCCACGATGCGGGAGCTGCTGCTGGAGCTGAGGATCCCCCGCACCTTCCTGCTTCCCGCGTCCGACGGCCCGCTCCCCGGGACGGGCGCCCTCACCGAGGCCGGGGTGTCCGTCGTCGCGCTCCCCGGTTGCGGCCACAACATCATGCTGGACAACCCGGAGGCCTTCGTGGAGGCCACCGCGGCGGCGCTGACGTCCCGGGGCTGAGCGGCCCTCATCGGGGAACGGGGATCCTCCCCCATGCGGTCCGTACGACTTGTCAAAGGCACCGTCACCGTCGCCGTCGCCACCGCCGCCTGCCACACCTGATGGCCGCCGGCTACGCCTGGGCCCGCGGCAGAGCGGCGGCGGGTGAGGCGACGATGTTTGCCGGCGCCGTCGAGTGGCTGGTGACCACGGCCGCTTCCTGGGCTCTCATGCCCCTTCTACTGGGGGCGGGCATGCGCGTCCTGCGGGAGCACGGCAACACCGCGCTCATGGTCGGCGGCGGACTGGTCTGGGCGGTGCTCTCCTTGGCCTTCGTCGATGGGATCGACCGCCCGGGCGGGTTCATGCCGCTGCCCGCCCTCACCGTCTGGATCCTGGCCGGGACAGGACTGGCCGGCGCCGGTCCGGGACGCCGCCGGGGGCGGCCCCGCGGGCCACCGGCCCGTTGAGCCACCCCCGTTCACACCCTCACGACTTCTTCGGGGGGCACTCCTTCCACGCCAGGTGGTACACCGTGCTGATGTCCCCGTCCGTGGAGTCCATCGTCATGAAGCTGACCTTGTCGGCCGACTGGGTGCCGGCGTTGACGCGGATCTCGGTGTTGATGTTGAAGTTGCGCTGGACTCCGCAAGGTGCGTAGACCAGCTGGGCCCAGTCGGTCTCGTCGGTGGCCTGCCAGTTGTCGTTGAGAGGGCCGCTGAAGGGGTGGTTCCTGAACACCGTGCTGGGCGAGCCCTGGAAGTAGTACGAGGCCCGCTGGGTGGCGTTCGCGCCCTTCTGGAGTGAGGCGAATCCCCGGTAGTCCGCGCTCGCGATGGCGTAGGTGAAGCCGCCGGGGACGTGGACCTTCAGGTTGAGCTGGCAGTTCCTGCGGAACGCGGTCGGGTCGGAGTTCCCGCCGGCCTGGGCGAGGTAGTCGCTGTAGGTCACCGTGAAGGCGGTGTTGTCCTCGGAGACGGCGACCGCGGCCGTGCCCTGCGGGCAGCCGGAACCGTTCACCGTGGCGACCTGGATGATGATCTTGTCCGGGGGCGGGTCGTCGAAGCCGCCGGAGGACGGGGTCTGTGCGGGAAGTGCGCTGGTGAGCAGTGCGGCGATCGCGCCGCTCAGGAGCAGGCCACCGGCCATGGTTCTCCCATCCGTACGTGGGGGGTGGAACAGGCGATAGACATGAGCATGTCAAAGCGACAGCGCATGCACCCCCGGGTCTGTGACCGTTCCATGAAGGAGCTGTGAAGGCCGGGAGCGGTCGCATCGTACGCAGGGCGGCAGGGGCGGGCCAGGTAGCTCTCCGGCCATTCACACTGGCGGGAATTCACCCGGGCTCCGGTGGGCGCATAGGGTGCGTTGCACCAAGGCGTCAGACCGAGGACAACCCGAGGACAACCCGAGGACAACCCGAGGACATCCCGAGGACGGAAATGAGGATCACGCACCGCGCCGCGCACGGGCGCCGCCCCTCAGGGGTTCTCCCAGGCCGCCGGTTCCGCCGCGAGCCGTTCCACCGGCTCGGGCAGTGCCCCGGCCGCGAGGTCGGCGACCGTCACGCCCTCCAGGATCCGGCGCACGTTCGCCCGCAGGGCGATCCACAGCGGCAGCAGCGGCTCCGCGGTGCCGGAATAGGCGAGGCCGGTCGGCCGCTCACCGCGCACCGAGACGATCGGCCCGTCCACCGCGCGGATCACGTCCGCGACCGTGATCCGAGAGGCCTCCCGGGCCAGCCGGTAGCCGCCGCCCCCGCCGCGCCGACTGTCGACGACACCGCCCCGCCGCAGATCGCCGAGGATGCCCTCCAGGAACTTGTGGGGGATGTCCTGCGCGGTGGCGACGGCCTCCGCCTTGACCGGCCCCTCCCCCTGCCGGACGGCCAGCTCCACGACCGCTCGTACCGCGTAGTCCGCTCGTGCCGAGATCCTCATAGGACCATTGTCGCCGTCACCCTGTAGACATTGAGCACACGCACCGCGCACCACAGCGAGCACACGCACCCCGTACGACAAGCACACGCACCGCACACCACGTATCGCAAGGCACAACAGGAGGCGCTCCCTTGGAGCTCAGCAGGCGCACCTTCCACGCTCTGGCCGGCACGGCGGCACTCGGCTTCGCGCTGACCGGCAGCGGGTCGCCGACCTCCGCCAACCCGGCACGGAGCGCACCGACCGGCCCGCCGCCGCCGGTGCCGGGCGCGGACGGCAGGCCGCACGAGATCGGCTTCGACCACTTCTCGCTGATCGTCGACGGCCGTCGCCTGGTGCTGTGGTCGGGCGAGATGCACCCCTTCCGGCTGCCGAGCCCCTCGCTGTGGCGGGACGTCCTGGAGAAGATGCGCGCGCACGGCTACAACGCCGTCAGCGTGTACGTCGCCTGGAACCACCACTCCCCCGCCCCCGGCCGCTACGACTTCACCGGCGTGCGCGACCTTGACCTGTTCCTGCGGACGGCCGCCGAGACGGGGATGTACGTGATCCTGCGGCCCGGGCCGTACATCAACGCGGAGGTCGACGCCGGCGGCTTCCCCGGCTGGCTGACCGCCACCGAGGGACGGGCCCGGACCTCCGACCCGACGTATCTGCGCTATGTCGACGAGTGGCTGACCGCCGTCAACGCCATCGTGGCCAAGCGCCTGTTCACCCGCGGTACGGGCACGGTCCTGCTCTACCAGATCGAGAACGAGTACGACGCACACGCCGACGAGCCGTCCGGGCGCGCCTACATGTCGTACCTGTACGACAAGGTCCGCGCGGACGGCATCGACGTGCCGCTGTTCCACAACGACAAGGGGCGCAACGGTCACTGGACCCCGGGATCGTTCGGCACCGGCGGTGAAAAGGGTCGCTGGCTCTACGGGTTCGACGGGTATCCGGAGCCGGAGCAGGTGCCGCCGGACTGGGGGTCGTTCGGGGCCGGCGGCCGCAAGGGCGGGGCGAGCGCCAGTCCGCGCACGCCCGGGTTCGTGCCCGAGTTCGGCGGGGGCTGGTTCGACCCGTGGGGCGGGTCGACGTTCGACGGCAAGGGGTATGCCGAGGCGCGCCGGACCCGGGACGCGGTCTACGAACGGCGCTTCTACCTCACCAACCTCGCCAACGGAATCACCCTGCACAACGTCTACATGACGTACGGCGGCACCTCCTGGGGCTGGCTGCCCGCGCCGGCGGTCTACACCTCGTACGACTACGGCGCCGCTTTCGACGAGGCGCGCAACGCCACCCCGAAGCTCGCCCCGATGCACCAGATCGGGCAGTTGCTGCGGTCCGTGCCCGACCTCGCCAAGCTGCACCGGGCGAAGGCGGTGCGGGCCACCGACGAGCGGATCAAGGTCTACCACCTGACCAACCCCGACACCGGGGCCCACTTCTACGTCCTGCGCAACGACTCCGCCGAGGCGGTCTCCATGACGCTGCCGGACGCCGGGATCGACGTGCCGGTCACGGTCCCCGCGCGGGACGCCAAGCTGATCGCCGCCGATCTGAAGCTCGGGAAGCGGACGCTGGTGCACGCCACCGTGCAGCCGATGCTGAGCCTGACCGCCGGACGGCTGGACATCGCCGTGTTCGCAGGCCGGCGGGGCGATCTCGCGCAGGTCGTACTGGACTGCCCCGACGAGCCGACTCCCATGCGGCTGGACGCGGAGCCCGCGTGGTCCTGGAACCTCAACAAGCTGAACATCACCGCCCCGCTCGGCGCCGGCGGACTGAGCCGGGTGCGGGTCGAGGGCGACGGCGTGGACACGCCGATGCTGGTGCTGTTCGCCGACGACGCCACCTCGCTGCGGCTGTGGCCCTACGAGACCCCGTCCGGCCAGCTCCTCGTCTACGGCCCGGCCCTGCTGCGGTCGGCCGAGCTGCGCGGCTCGACGGTCCATCTCCGCGGCGACACCATCGGGCAGACCGGCCTCGAGGTGTGGGGGCCGCGCGGGATCACCCACGTCACCTGGAACGGGCGCCCGGTCGCCACCCGGATCAGTGCCTCCGGCAGTCTGCTGGCCCTGCGGCCGCTGCCCGGCGTGGCCCGGCCGGTCCTGCCCGCCCTCGACGGCTGGCGGCGGCGGGCCGGCAACCCCGAGGCCGAGCCGGACTTCGACGACTCGGACTGGACGACGGCCGACAAGGAGACGACTTTCAGTACCACGCCGGTGCCCGGCGGGCAGCCCGTCCTGTTCGCCGACGACTACGGCTTCCACTACGGCGACGTCTGGTACCGCGGTGAGTGGAGCGGCGCCGGCGACGTCGAGTCCGTGTCCCTCGCCTACAGCACGGGCACACAGGGCCTGTTGATGGCCTGGATGGACGGCGAGCCGCTCGGCACGCACCGGATGCCGGTGCCGGACAAGGACCGGGCACGGCAGGGCACGTGGACCGCGAAGGCCGCCTTCGACCTGCCGGAGAGGCTGCGGGAGAGGTTTCGCGAGGAGCGGGAGAAGGGGCGCAAGCAGGGTGGGAAGCGCGAGCGGCATGTGCTCTGCGTGCTCGTGCGGCGGATGCAGCACGACATGGACGGCGAGGCGCTCGACACGCACAAGGCGGCGCGTGGACTGACCGCCGTCACCTTCGAGGGCGGCTCCCCCGAGGTGACGTGGCGTATCCAGGGCGCTTCCACACCGGATCCCGTGCGCGGGCCGATGAACAACGGCGGCCTCCACGGGGAGCGCGAGGGCTGGCACCTGCCCGAGTACGACGACGGCGGCTGGAAGCCCGCCGAACTCCCCCGGGCCGACCGGCGCCAGGGCGTCACCTGGTACCGGACGGGCTTCCGGCTGGACGTCGCCCCGGGCGTGGACGCCTCGGTCGGACTCGTCCTCGACGACGACCCGGACCGGGCCTACCGCGTCCAGATCTTCCTCAACGGCTGGAACATGGGCCAGTACGTCAACGACGTAGGTCCGCAGCACACGTTCGTGTTGCCGAACGGGATTCTGCGCACCCGTGGCGCCAACACACTGGCGTTGGCGGTGCTGTCCGACGGGACCACACCGGCCGGGCCCGGTGAGGTACGGCTGACGCTGCTGGGCGCGGCCGCCGGAGGGGTGCCCGTCGATCCGGTGTGACCGGATCGAGCCGTCCGCGCGCCTTGCCCTCTCCGGAACGCGCGTGTGACCGGATCCAGCCGTCCGCGCGCCTTGCCTTCTCCCGCACGCTGGTTCACCGTGTGACCCTTCAGCGCTGCCGGCAGGGAGGGGCCCTGGTGCGGAGACGGCGATTCATCGGCGGATTGGTGGGGGCGGGGGCGGGCCTGGGGCTCGCCTCGGCGGGCTCCGGGCCGGCCGCGGCGGTGCCCGCCGGGGCGGCGGGGGCAGCGGGGGCGGCCCGTACGTGGCAGGCCGTGCCCGTGCCCGACGGCGCACCGGCCGCCCAGCTGCGGGACGTGGCGGCGGCCGGGGACGGCCTGGCGTGGGCCGTGGGCGAGGAAGGCCGCAGCGGCGGCACCCTCGGGTCGCCGCTGGCGCTGGTGTGGGACGGCGCGGCGTGGGCGCGGACCGGCTCCGGCGCTGCGGGCTTCCGCGGCTATCTGCACTCCGTCGCCGGGACCTGCGCGCGCTCGGCGTGGGCGATCGGCACCGACACGGCCGGGGCCACGCATCTGCTCGGGTGGCACGGCGGAACCTGGCGGGAGACCGACTTCCCGGGCCGCGGCCGGTCCGGCACCTCCCTCACGGACGTCGCGGTCGACCCGGGCGGCGGGGCCTGGTTCTCCGGGCGCACCTCCGACGGCCGGCTGCTCCTGCACCACGACGGCGGCACCTGGACCTGGCTCCCCGCACCGCCCGGCGCGCCCGCGGCCACGCCCTCGGGGGTGCGCCTCACCCCGCGCGGCGACGTCTGGCTGTACGGCGTCGGCATCGTGGCCCGCTGGGACGGCTCCGCCTGGACCGAACTCCCCGCCCACCAGGGCATCCGGGCGACCATCACGGGGTTGCTGCCGGTCGCCGACGACGACCTGTGGCTGGTCGGCCACGACTACGGGGTGGGCGGCCCGATCGGCAAGCCCCCGGGTGTGCTGCTCCTGCACGGTGACGGCAGCACCTGGCAGGGCGTCACCGGGCCGTTCGGCGTCGGCATGCTCAACGGGATCGTCGCCGACGCACAGGGGCGGCCCGACCGGATCGCCGGCTGGGACTTCTGGGACCAGACCCGGGCCCACTACCTGCGCTGGGACGGCGCGGCCTGGGTGAGCGAGCGGGGGCCGGTGGCCACGACCCCCGTCGTCATGAACACCCTGGCGAAGGTGCCGGGTTCGGACGGCTACTGGGCGGTCGGGACGACCTCGACCTCGGCGTCCTCGACCGCCCTGCCGCGCATCGAACGCTGACCGGGCCCCGGCTCCTCACCCCAGCCGGATCATGTTCCAGGACAGTGGCTCCAGCACGGCGCTCAGCGTGCCGTCCCGCAGGGCCGTGCCGTCGACGGGGTGCGGAGTGACCCGCTCGGGGTCGTCGAGGGTGTTGCGGGCGTCGGGGTCGGTGTCCGCGAGGGCGCTGTGCTCGACGACCCGCGTCAGGTCGAGTCCGCTGAGGGTGATGTCGAGCGGCAGGGCGTCGGTGCGGCTGCGGTTGACGGCGAAGACGGTGACGGTGCCGTCCTCGGCGCGCACCGCGGTGGCGTGCAGCAGGTCGGTCTCGCCGTACTTCTTCGTCTCGTACGTCGGGGAGTCCACGCGGACGTCCAGGACCCGGCCACGGCCGTACCGCGCCGCCTGCGCGAACGGGAAGAACGTGGTCTGCCGCCAGGCCGGGCCGCCGGGCTCGGTCATGATCGGTGCGATGACGTTGACGAGCTGGGCGAGGCAGGCGACCGTGACTCGGTCGGCGTGCCGGAGCAGGGCGATGAGGAGCGAGCCGAAGACGACCGCGTCCGTGACGCTGTAGTTGTCCTCCAGCAGACGCGGGGCCTCGGGCCAGTCCCGCGCGTCGGAGTTCTCGATCTCGTGCCACTTTGAGATGTACCAGACGTTCCACTCGTCGAAGGAGAGGTTGATCTTCTTCTTGGACTTCAGCTTCGCGCCGACGTGGTCGGCGGTGGCGACCACGTTCTCGATGAAGGACTCCATGTCGACGGCGGAGGCCAGGAAGGAGTCGACGTCGCCGTTCTCGGGCTGGTAGTAGGCGTGCAGGGAGATGTAGTCGACGAGGTCGTACGTCTCCTCCAGGACCGTCGCCTCCCACGCGGCGAAGGTCGGCATGGACTGGCTGGAGGAGCCGCAGGCGACGAGTTCGACGCCCGGATCGATCTGGCGCATCGCGCGGGCGGTCTCGGCGGCGGTCCGGCCGTACTCCTGGGCGGTCTTGTGGCCGGTCTGCCAGGGGCCGTCCATCTCGTTGCCCAGGCACCACAGCTTGATGCCGAAGGGATCCTTGTCGCCGTGCGCGGCACGGAGGTCGGACAGGGCCGTGCCGGCGGGGTGGTTGGCGTACTCCTGGAGTTCGAGGGCCTCGGCGACGCCGCGGGTGCCGAGGTTGACGGCCATCATGGGTTCGGCCCGGGGGCCGACCTTCCTCAGGAAGTCGATGTACTCGGAGAGGCCGAAGCGGTTGGTCTCGGTGGAGCGCCAGGCGAGGTCGAGGCGGCGGGGGCGGTCCTCGACCGGGCCGACGGAGTCCTCCCACTTGTATCCGGAGACGAAGTTGCCGCCGGGGTAGCGGACGGCGGTGACGCCGAGCTCGCGGACGAGGCCCAGGACGTCCTGGCGGAGGCCCGCCGCGTCCGCGGTGGGGTGGCCGGGTTCGAAGATGCCGGTGTAGACGCAGCGGCCGAGGTGTTCCACGAAGCTGCCGAAGAGGCGGGGGTTTACTTCGCCGACGGTGAAGGCCGGGTCGAGGGTGAAGCGGGCGGTGTGCATGCTTGCCTTTCGCGGTTCAGTGTCGTCTGCGGGTGGTTCGTGGCTTGTCGCGCAGTTCCCCGCGCCCCCAAAAGGAAGGGCGTCATTGCCCGGCCGAGCCTGTGTGGGCCACGCCTGCCACTAGAGGATGTGGACCAGCGCGGCGGGGTCCGCCGAGCCCGCCGAGAAGCTGCCTGCGATTCAGGTCGGGTCGTCCCATGCCCTGCCTTTGCTGTTCGACTGTTCGCCTGTTCGGTATCCCGAATGACGCTCGCAACTTCGAACGGGACCGTAAATTCGAAGCGCCTGCGCGTCAATGGTCATGCATGAAGTTCGCGCGGGACTTTTGGGCGAGTTCGGTCGTTCCCGGATGAACTACGGACATCGGATCGCATGACGCGCACACTTTCGGGCGCGTAGTCTCGGACGCGCCGCCAAAGCCGTTGGCCGGGGGCCGAGAAGGGGGAGCGATGGACATCGCGGGCGCGCGGATCAGGGCCGCCCGAGTCGCCGCCGCGTTCAGGCGCTCATGCAATGGCCCGGCCATGCGCGGGCTGGCCGCCGAGCTCGCCACCGCGGTCCGGAAAAGACCCCGGCGGCCCACCGACGTACGGTCGCTGTGCCGGGCGCTGTGCGAGGAGATGAGCGCGCGGCGCGGCGGGCGGCCCGTGGAGCTGCGGTTCGAGCGCTTCCCCGACGAGATAGAAGTGACCGGCCTGTGGGTCGAGTTCCAGGACTTCGACCTCGTCATCGTCGAGGAACGGGCCGAGGCCGTGCAGCAGCTGGTCATCCTCGGACACGAGCTGTGGCATCTGCACGCGGGACACGGGCATCACCACGGGGTGGGTGCGGCGGCGGCCCACGCTTTCGCCGACCGGCCCGGCTGGGAGGACGTCGCCCTGGCGGTGGCCGCCCGGCACGGCTCCCGGGAACGGGACGAGGCGGAGGCCGACGCGTTCGGACACTGGCTGGCGGCGGGGTGCCGGGCGCTGCTGCCGGGCGGGCGCGACCCCGATGCACCCCTCGAGCCCGTGCAGCGGTCCCTGTACTACCGGGGTCCGCGGGGAGGTGCGACGTCGTGACGACGGTGGCACTGACCCCGGCCGAGTTCGTCAACCAGTTCTATCCGAACTTCTGGTGGATCCCCGCGGGGGTCCTGGCCGCGGCCCTGGCGATCAAACTGCCCAGCATCATCCGGCTCTGGAAGGACCCGATGCTGCGCGCGGTCGGCGGGCTGCTGCTGCTCGCCTGCGCGGTGTTCGTCTTCGTGGCGCCGTCGACGATCGCCCGGGTCAACCGGCTCACCGGGGTTTCGAACTTCTCCGGCCCCTGGGTCTACTCGCTGCTCACCGCGTTCTGCGCCTTCTGCCTGCTGCTGATCATCTCCTGGCGCAACGGCCTGTCCGACCGCTCGGACCGCACCCGGCGGGCGATGCGCGGGGTCGTCGCGGTCTACGCGGGTGTGATCGTCGCGATGTGGCTGCTGTTCGCCCTCGCGGACGTGCCGGTGGAGCGGCTGCGGGACCTCGACACGTACTACGCGAACACCCCGTACATGCGCGAGGTGATCGTGCTGTACCTGCTCGCGCACACCGTGGCCGCGCTGGTCACCAACGGGCTGATCTGGAACTGGGTCCGCACGGACGGGCTCGACTCGCTGCTGCGCTGGGGGCTGAAGTTCCTCGGCGTGGGCTATGCCGCGCAGTTGCTCTTCGACGCCGCCAAGATCAGCGCCGTGGTGGCCCGTTGGTCCGGGCGGGACCTGGACTGGCTGAGCACCGCCGTCGCCCCGCCGCTCGCCTGCCTGTCCGCGGTGCTCATCGCGGTCGGCTTCATCCTGCCGCACGCCGGGCAGTACCTGCACGGCCGCTGGCACGTCCGGCTCGCCCTGCACGAACTGCGGCCGCTGTACCTGCTGATGAGGACGGTCAACGGCACCGGGGTCCCGTTCCTGTTGCGTGCGACGCCGGAGCTGCGGCTGGTCCGCCGGGAGACGTTCATCCGCGACGTGCTGCTCCCGCTCGCCCGGCACATCGACGAGGACCGGCGCGAACGGTTCCACGACGCCGCCCTGGCACTCGGCCACCCGCCCGACCGGGCGAAGGCACTCGCCGCCACCGCGGCGATCCTGGACGCGGCCGACTCCAGGCACCTGACGCGGGACGACGACGGCACCGGTGCCCGTGACACCACGGACCTGCTGCGCGAGATCGGCGCCGTGTCCCGGGCCCTGCGCCGCACCGAGGACCTGCGGGTGATCCGCGCCCTGGCCCGCGACCACACGGACGGCAGGTCGCTCACCGGCTGACCGCGCCCCGGGTCTGCCCCGCGGCCACGGTGGCCGGGCCCGGCCGGATACCCGGTCGAGACCCGCACGGAAGGCCGCGCGCACGGAACGTGAAGGTACGGTGAGAGCTGTCCGGAACGAGGCCCGTATGGCTCGAAACCGGTGCCGGCGCACGGGTGTTGTGCGCCGCACCGCTGTGGCCGGACGTCGGGGAGCGCCCTCAGGGGCGAAGGAGCCTTCATGGCTGAGTGCGAGGAGTCGCATGTCGCGTAGAGCTGTCGTCATCGGTGCGGGTCTGGCCGGCATGCTGGCCGCGGCGGCCCTGTCCGCCGTAGCGGACGAGGTGGTCGTACTCGACCGCGACGACCTGCCCGAGGGGCCGGAGCACCGCAAGGGCCTGCCGCAGGGACGTCACGCGCATCTCCTCATGGCCGGGGGTCTGGCCCCCATGGAGGACCTGGTGCCGGGCGTGAGCATGCGCAAGCACCTGCTCGCCGCCGGGGCGCACGAGATTCCGCTCGGTTCGGGCATGGTCGCCCTCACGCCCGAGGGCTGGTTCCGGCGCTGGCGGCACCCCGGACCGCGGATGCTGACCTGCACCCGCGCCCTGCTCGACTGGGCGGTGCGGGGCGCCGTGCTGGACAGCACCGGGGTGGTGATACGCAAGGCGCGGGTGCTGGAGCTGACCGGGTCGCGGCAGCGGGTGACCGGTGTTCGCCTCTCGACGGCGGCCGGGGACGAGGAACTCGCCGCCGACTTCGTGGTGGACGCGAGCGGGCGCGGCTCGCGGATCGTGACCTGGCTGGCGGCGCTGGGCGTCCACGACGTGCGCGAGAAGACGGTGGACGCCGGCCTGGTGAACGCCACCCGTCTCTACCGCACCCCCGAGGGAGCCGAGCGTTTCCCTCTCACCATGGTGCAGGCCGACCCGTACCAGGGGCGGCCCGGCCGCAGCGGCATGGTGCTGCCGATCGAGGGCGACCGCTGGATGGTCAGCCTCGCCGGCACGCGGGGCGGCGGCGAACCGCCGTCCGACCCGGACGCGTTCCACCGGTACACCCTGGATCTGCCCGACCCCATCGTGGGCCGGCTGATCTCCGGCGCGGAACCGCTCACCGACGTCCATGTCAGCCGCAGCACCAGCAATCACCGCCGGTATCTGGAGAAGGTCCGTTCCTGGCCCGAGCGGCTGGTCGTCCTCGGTGACGCGCTGGCCACGTTCAACCCGGCCTACGGGCAGGGCATGTCGGTGGCCGCGTTGGGCGCCCGTGAGCTGGGCCGGGAGCTGCGGCGGTCCGGCCTCGGCGAGCCCGGGCTCGCGAGGCGGGTGCAGCGGCGGGCGGCCAGGCCGGTGGAGTCCGCGTGGACGATGGCCGTGAGCCAGGACGTCTGGTACCCCGGGACGCGTGGCGGTTCGCCCGGCGTCGCCGACCGTCTGGTCACCGCCTACACCCGCCGCATGATCCGCACGGCGACCGGCTCGTACACCGCGGCGTCCGCGCTCTGGGACGTGATGAGCATGACGACGGGGCCGACGCGGCTGCTCCGGCCGTCGACGGTACTGGCGACGCTGAGCGGACCGCCGTTGCCGGCGGCGGTGGGGGCGCCGCTGACGGACGACGAGCGCGCGATCCTGCGGCGGCTGGACCGGACGGGCCGCTGAGGCACGGGCGTCCCGCGTGCGGGCGCGCCGGGGGCCCGGCCGCGCCCGTGCCGCGGCCCCTCGTCAGCCGGCGAACGCGGGCTGTGCCAGTCCCTTGCCCGCCCCCGGCACCACGAACAGGGACCCCGCCAGCGCGGGCGGCTCGGCCAGTCCCGCCCGGGCGGTCGTCACGTACAGGTCGGTCAGCCCGTCCCCGCCGAACGCGCACGCCGTCACCAGCGGCACCGGCAGCCCGATCACCCGGTCCAGCTCACCGTCGGGCGTGTACCGCCGCACCGCCGACCCCTGCCACAGGGCGACCCACACGCACCCCTCGGCGTCCACGGTGAGCCCGTCCGGGAAGCCCGCGTCCTCCTCGACGACGGCGAGGGTCCGCCGTCCGGAGAGCCGCCCGTCCGCGTGGTCGAAGACGTCCACGCGCCGGGTCGGGGTGTCGATGTAGTACATGAGCCGCCCGTCGGGGCTCCACCCCGTGCCGTTGCTGACGGCCACGTCGTCGAGCACGACCTCGGTCGTGCCGTCGCCGGTGAGGCGGGACAGGGTGCCTCCGCCCGGCGCCTCGTCGTAGCGCATGGTGCCCGCCCACAGCGCGCCGTCGGGTGCGACGGCCGCGTCGTTGGCGCGGCGGCCGGGGACCGGCTCGTGGTGCAGCCAGCGGAAGGTGCCGTCGGGGTCGAGGAGGCCGACCCCGTCGCGCAGGTTCAGCACCATTCCGCCGCCGGCGCGCGGCTTGGCGGCGCCGACGTGCTGTTCCGTGCGGCGCAGGGTGCGGCGCCCGGTGGCCGGGTCGTAGGTGTGCAGGCGGGAGCCGAGGATGTCGATCCACAGCAGCCGGCCGGCCGCCGCGTCCCAGGTGGGTCCCTCGCCCAGCTCGGCCTCGGCCCGCACCGCGACCTCCCAGGACGTGGTCATGCCACGCCCCGGTGACCGAGGTGCTCGGACAGCTCGGCGGCACCCTTGGCGGCGAGCTGCTCCAGCTCGGCCCGGCGCTCCTCGCTCCAGCGGATCATGGGCACGGAGATCGACAGGGCGGCGACGACCTGCCCGGTGCGGTCGCGGACCGGCGCGGCCACACAGGACACGTCCGGGTTGGACTCGCGGTTCTCCACGGCGAGGCCGCGCTCACGGATCTCGGCCAGGGCCTCGCGCAGCGCGGCCGGGTCGGTGATGCTGTTGGGAGTCATCGCGACCAGCTCGGCACCGTCCGGGATCCGCGCGGTGAGCTCCGGCTCCGGAAGGGAGGCCAGCAGCATCTTGCCGACGGAGGTGCAGTGGGCGGGCAGCCTGCGCCCGGCCGCCGACACCATCCGCACGGCGTGCGTGGAGTCGACCTTGGCGATGTAGATGACGTCCGTGTCCTCCAGGATCGCCACGTGCACGGTCTCGTCGCAGGTCTCGGCGACGGACCGGGCGACCTGCTGGCCCTCGGCGGCGAGGTCGAGCTGCTCGGAGTAGCGGGCTCCGAGCTGGTACGGGCGTACGCCGAGCCGGTAGCGTCCGGGCTGGCCGGGCACCGGGACGATGTACTTCCGGGCGGCGAGCGTGGTCACCAGCTCGTGCACGGTGGTGCGCGGCAGCTGGAGCCGGCGCACGATGTCGGGGGCGGAGAGCGTCCCGTCCCCGTCGAGAAAGAGCTCGAGAATGTCGAGAGCCCGGGTCACGGCTGGTACGAGGCGTCCCACGACCGGCCCCCTCCCTATACGTCTCAGGCGCCTGTGTTCGAGATTTCAACAGGCGATCGGCATGACGAACACAGGCTAGCCATAGAGGTATGCCCGGGCAATGGGCAGAGGCACGCAAGGGACCGGGACACGCATCGGGCGAAGGCCCGCCCGGCACGGACGCGCACCGGCAGGGGCCGCGTTCCTGCGGCGGCTCCTGCCGGTGCACAGGCGGGCCGTGGATCAGGGGAAGTCGGCCCTGGCCTTGTTGACGAGCCGGGTCAGGTTGTTGCCTCCGGCGATGGCGTTGTAGTTGCCGAAGACACCGCCGTTGGCGCCGGCGCTGGCCACACCGACCACGAACGGGCCCTCCGGCCAGAAGCCGAAGACCGGGCTGCCCGACATGCCCTTGAGGAAGTCACCGGTCTTGGTGATCAGCATGCGGCCGCCGCCGAGGTCGAAGTCGTCCTCGTCGAGGAAGAAGCCGGTCTGGAAGTTCGCCGCCGTGGCGTGCAGGAGCGGCTCGTAGGCGATGTTGAACCAGTTCGCGGTCTCGTTGTCCCAGCCGGAGTCGTAGGTGCGGCAGCCGAAGAATCCGAAGCCGTCACCCAGCCTGCGGTCCAGCATCACGATCGCGTAGTCGTCGTCGGCGTTGCTGTACGTCACGTCCACGATGTGCTCGTAGGCCATGATGTGGGTCCCGCCCGCGCTCGCGAGCTGGGTGGATCCCTGGATCAGGCTGACGGAGACGGTGAGTGCCTGCCAGTCGATGACGTGACTCGCGGTCAGCACGTGCCGCGGCCCGATCAGTGCGCCGGACCCGTTACCCGAGCCGGAGAACACCCGGCAGGCCAGCACCCAGGGGAAGGTGCGGTCGTCGTAGGGCCGCCGGCCGTCGGGGTTGAAGACCAGGAGCGGTTCCAGTTCCTGCCCGGCGAAGACGAGCTGCGGGGGCTCGCCGACCGGGAAGCGGTTCGGTTCGAGTCGGATGCCGTCCTGCCCGGTCGGCATCGACGGCGCGAGGTCGGGCGCAGCCGTTTCGCCCGCCGCCGCGGCCCGCACGGGGACGACCGTCGACTTGGGCAGTTCGGCCGGCTTGAAGCCGTTGGGGTCCGCAGTGTCGTGCTGCGGGACCTGGAGGGGGGAGGTGCGGATCTCCGCGGCGGAGAGCGGAGGGCGGTTCGAGTCCGGGGTGCCAGGCATGGGGGTGCTCCACACAGGAGTGTGTCACTGGAGCGGCGCTGGGGGTGGTGAGTGCGAGGGCCCGCGCCGGGGATCGGGGGCGACCCGATGAAGTTGAATGTTGTGCCGTCCTGTTGAGGACTTCGCGCGGGCGGAGCTGCCCGGCGTTCCCTTCCATCAAACCTCGGATCGGACCGGCGCGCACATGCACACCGAGGGCCCCGCGACGGGGAGATGGACCGCGCGGGGCGGCCGGCCGCTGCGGTTGCGACGGCTCGGGCAGCGTGCGTCACTGGCCGAAACCCGACCTTCCCACTTCGAGGGGCACCACCATGTCCGACCATCTCCCCCGCCGTATGGGCGCCGTCGCCGTCCGGTCCGACTTCTGCGCCGTCTCCCCGAGTCCCGAACTGCGTGAGCGGCTCCAGGAGGAGCGGCTGCGCATCGAGTCCGCCTCGCCGCTGGGCGGCCAGTTCGTCGTGGGCGGCGAGCCGCACCACCCCGGCTTCAACGACGGCACGATCAAGCCACCCGACGAGTTCCCCGTGGGCACACCCCGGGAGTCCATCGCCGCAGCGGCCGCCGAACGCGCCCCGCTCACCGGCGCGGTACGCGTGGTCGTCATCCTCGCCGACTTCGCCGACAAGGAGATGACGGCCACTCAGGAACACTTCGAGGAGCTGTTCTTCTCCCTCGGCTCGATGCCGCACGGCAGTGTCCGGGAGTACTTCCGGGAGGCGACGCACGGTCTGGTCGACATCGTCGGCGAGGTCGTCGGCCCGGTGAGGCTGCCGAAGAAGCTGTCGTTCTACGCCAACGGCAACTTCGGCATCGGCCGGCCCTCCGGGGAGGCCCGTGCGCAGCTGATGGCCCGGGACACCGCGATCACCGCCGACCCGCAGATCAACTACGCCCCGTACGACAACGACGGCAACGGGTTCGTCGACGCGTTCATCGTCGTGCACGCGGGGCGGGGCGGCGAGGTCACCGGTGACCCCGGGGACATCTGGTCGCACAAGTGGGTCCTGCCGGACGCCTACAACGCCGACGGCGCACGGATCTTCGCCTACCTCACCATCCCCGAGGACGCCAGGATCGGTGTCTGCGCCCATGAGCTGGGGCACCTCGTCTTCGGCTTCCCGGACCTGTACGACATCGACGGCTCGTCCGAGGGCGTCGGCAACTGGTGCCTGATGGGCGGCGGTTCCTGGGGCGGCGGTGGTGACGTCCCGACGCATCCGTCGGCCTGGTGCAAGATCGACCAGGGCTGGGCGACGGTCGCCAACGTCACCGGTTCCACGACGCTGTCCCTGCCCGACGTGAAGAACAGCCACCAGGTGCACCGGTTGTGGACCGGGGGGCTGCCGGGCAGCGAGTACTTCCTGCTCGAGAACCGCCAGCGCACGGGGTACGACGCCTCGCTGCCGGGCGACGGGCTGCTGATCTGGCACATCGACGAGCACCAGCCGGACAACTCCGACGAGACCCACTACATGGTGGGTCTGGTGCAGGCGGACGACGAGCGGGAGCTGGAGCTCGGGGCCAACCGCGGCGACGCCGGGGACGCCTATCCCGGCAGCTCCGGCAACACCGCGTTCGGCCCGTCCACCGCACCGAGTTCGCACTCCTACGCGGGCGCCGCGACCGGTGTGTCCGTCAGCGGCATCTCCGCCTCCGGCCCCACGATGACGGCCGCCGTCGGGGTCACCGTGCCGGGTCCCGTCCACATGCCGGTCCACTCCGGCGCGGGGCGCGCGGCACCGGCGGGCAGGACCGGGCCGGCAGAGACCGGGCTGGCCGAGACGGTCCACGCCCTCCAGGCCCGGCTCGACGCTCTGGAGCAGCGGATGAGCGCCTCCGCGCGCGGGCCCGAACCGTTCACCGAGGCGGGTTCGCAGCCGGAGCTCAACGGTGCGCCGCGTGCGGCGAATTCGACCGGGGGCGGCGTGGGGCACTCGTACCGTCGGCCGTAGGTCGTAGGCCGTCTCCGCAGAGCCCCGTCCTCCGTCCGGAGGGCGGGCCCCCGCGGCGTCCGGTGCGGAGAGCGCACGGGCCGGGCGTCGCGCGGCGGGCGGGACTCGGCGGACACGGGCCGCGGCCGGCAGTCGGCGGACACACGGAGGTGACCGGGATGGTGCAGGCGATCGAGAATCTCACCGCGTTGGACACCCGGGTGGTCGCCTCCGGTCCGCACCCGCGGCTGGACGGCTGGGACCGGCTGCTCGTCGACGTGCTCGACGCCCGGCCGGTCCCCGGCTACGCCGACCTGCTGTCCCGGTACGTGGGCGAGCGCCTGGAACTCGCGGTGCCCGGCGCACTGGTGGAGGGCCTGCCGCCGGGAACCGTCATCCGGCTCAGGGCGAGACTCGCGGGGGGCCGCGCGATGGCCGAGAAGCAGCCCCCACCCGGCACATTCGTGACAGAACCACCCCGCTGAGAGACACCCGGCCGAGAAGCAGCCCCCACCCGGCACATACGTGACAGAACCACCCCACTGAGAGACACCCGGCCGAGAAGCAGCCCCCACCCGGCACGTTCGTGACCGGAGCCGCCCCGATGAGAAGCGCCCGCCGAGGTGTGGCTCACGCTCGTTTCCGTCGCTCCGCCGTCACCCCCAGCTCGCCCCGCAGCCGCTGTGCCCGCAGCACCAGTTCCAGTTCGAAGCGGCGGTCCGGGTCGTCGATCTCGTCGCCCCACAGTTCGCGGATCTGGCGCAGGCGGTAGCGGACCGTCTGGGGGTGGACGCCGAGGCGGGCGGCGACCTCCGGGGCGCCGCCGCGGGTCTCCAGCCACGCCAGGAGGGTCTCGGCGAGGCGGCGGCCGTGCGTGGGGCCGCAGTGGGTCAGGGGGGCCAGGCACCTGAGGGCCAGGTCGTCGATGAGTTCCTCGGGCTGGAGGAGGACCAGGGCCTCGGTGTGTTCGGTGCAGTGGAGGACCTCGCCGGAGGGGAGGAGGTCGCGTTCCATCAGACGGACCGCCGCCTCCGCCCAGCGCAGCGACTTCGCCGCGTCGGTGAGCGGGACCGGTGGGCCGATCGCGCCGGACCAGCCGGCCAGGGCCCGGTGCAGGAGCTCGGGGCGGCCCGCGGCGTCCGGCTCGGGCACGACCATGCGGGGCTGCTCGTACTCCATGTCGAGCAGGACGCCCTGACCGACCGCGGGGGCCATCGCCTCCCGGGCCGGGCGGAGCAGCACGCCGACCGCGACCTTCGCCGGTAAGGGCCAGCCGATGCGGGCGGCGCGTTCGGTCAGGGCCTCGGCGGGGTCGCCGCGGTGGTGCTCGGCGAGGAGCAGCTCCATCAGGCGGCGTTGCAGGCGCAGACGTTCGCCCGCCTGGCGGGCGGCGGCCTCGGCGTAGCCGCGTACGGACTGGTCGACCAGTCCGTCGAGGTACTCGTAGCCCGCGTCGACGAGTTCGTACATGGCCGGGGGCGGGATCTCCACGCGCTGGCCGATGTCGGCGAAGCGGCGCCAGGCCAGGCGTACCCCCATGCGGTAGACGGCCTGGAGGGAGTCGAGGGAGCGGCCGTTGAGGCCCTCGCCGCGGCCGAAGTCCTGGAAGACGCCCGGCGGGACGGTCGGGCGCCCCTCCGAGTGCTCCAGGTGCTGCACGAACACCTCGATGGCGCGCCGGATGCCGACCAGGGCCATCGGCTCGCCGGAGTCGTCGAGGACGACGGGCAGGTGCGGGTACTCGCGCTGGATCTCGCGGAGGATCTCTTCGGCGAGCTCGGGCGCCTCGGCCATGGCGATCGCGGCGAACCGGCGCACCTGGAAGCGCGGTACGTCGTGCCAGGCCGAGCGCGTCGTGACGGCTGCGGTGCGGGCGGCCGTCACCGTCAACTCCCCTGACTGTCTTGTTCGTACGTGATCAGAGGGGTGTTCGGTTGGTCGGGTGTGGCTTCGAGCAGCGCGACCACGCCCAGCGCGGCGCCCACGGCGAGGGCGGCGGAGAGCGCGACGGTCAGTGCGGCAGCGAGCAGTCTTGACATCGCAGGGTCAGCCTCTCTGTCCGGATTCGTCCGGAGATCGTCCGGAGGTTGCCCCACCCCGGCACCCCGTCCCTGCCTGTCGCGCCCAGTCTCGACAAGCATTGACACCCCGTCAAGAGCGGCCTACGGTTCCCGGCCCAGCCGCACGCGCGCTTCTCGCTGCCGTGCCGGCCCTCTCGTACGTCGAGCCGTCCCAAGCCACTGGAGTGCCCGGATGCGCCGTACAACCTCCCCCTTTTCCCTGGTCCTGCTGGGTCTCGGCACGTTCCTGCTGGTGCTGGCGCCACTGCTCGCCTGGTACGTGGAACCGCGTGCCGCGGTCAACCCGATCGACATCGACACGACCGCCGTCTACACCGGCCGGGGCAGCGTCTTCGACACCGACCGGATCGAGACGGTGCCCGACCGGAAGATCACCGTGACGCAGCGGGTGCGGGGCAACGTCGAGGACAGCGAACGCAGCGGCAACGCCGTGTGGGACGTGACGACCACGGTCGACACCGACAAGTCGCTGCCGGCCGCCGATCCGCACGACGCGCTGGACTTCGTGCCGCACCGCTGGGTGATGGACCGCCGGACCACGCGGCCGGTGCACTGCTGCGGGGAGAAGCCGTACATCGAGGGCGAGGCGTACCTGAAGTTCCCCTTCGACGTGCAGAAACGCTCCTACCAGTGGTGGGACAACTCCCTCGGCGACACGGTCGTGCTGCGCTACCGGGGCACCGCGAAGATCCAGGGCTACACCGGCTACCGGTTCACCGGCTCCGTGCCGCCGACGCGGACCGGCACGCGCATGGTGCCCGGCAGCCTCGTCGACCAGCCGAAGCGGCCGCAGGTGCTGGCCGAGGAGTGGTACTCCAACCACGGCTTCGAGCTGGTCGTGGACCAGGCGACGGGCCGCGTGCTCTACGCCCGGACCGGCCCCCGGCGGACGCTGCGGGCGCCGGACGGGAAGAAGGACGCGGCGGTGCTGCTGGACAGCCGGAAGGTGTCGTTCACGACCGCTACGCAGAAGGAGGCGGTGCGCCAGGCGAAGCGGGACAGCGGGCAGCTGCGGCTGGTGGGCACGACGCTGCCGATCGGGGCCGCGGCGGCCGGCTTCGTGCTGGCGGTGGTGGGGGGTGCTCTCGTGACGCGTGGGCGGAAGGAGCCGGAGAACCCCGTTCCGACGGAAAGGTCCGATTCACCCCAGCCCACCCTCACGATGTGATGTGACGTCAGCTCCAACAAAGCCCGAAATTGTCACGTCGGTGAGTAGCCCTGGCGAACGTCCGGGCGAAAACTGTCCAACCCCACCCGAGCACATCCCGTCCACACTCCCCTCCCAGGAAGGGCTCAGGCCCCCCACAGGCCGCCCTCTGCGACGACCGCATCGCCCACGTCTTCCCCACGCTGAGTTCCGCACCCCGAGACGAGTTGGAGCACCCATGCCCCAGCACGTACCGTCCGCCCTGCGCGCCGCGTCCCCGGGCGCACGGCAGCACCCTCCGGCGCTCCCCCCACATCCGCGCCGGATCGTCTTCCTCGCCCACCGTGATCTGGGCAACTCCTCAGCCGGCGGCTCCGAGCTGCTGGTCGACAGACTCGCCGACGGCCTGACCCGCCTGGGCCACCAGGTGACCCTGCTGTGCGGGGGACCCGCGGCCCTGCGCGACTACCGGGTCGTGTCGGCGGGCGGCCCGTACGGGCACTACCTGCGCGCCAGATCGGCCTTCACACGCCGGGTCGGCGACTGCGATCTGCTGGTCGAGGTGTGCAACGGCATGCCGTACCTGGCGCCGTTGTGGCACCGGGGGCCCACCCTGTGTCTGGTCAACCACGTCCACACGGACCTGTGGAGGATGCGCTTCGGCGGGCCGCTGGCGCCGGCGGCACGGATCGGCCGAAGACTCGAGCACTGGGCCCTGACCGGCGCGCAGCAGCGGAACCTGCTCGTCGCCGTGTCCTCCTCGACCGCCCACGCGCTGCGGGCGATCGGGGTCGAGCGGGACCGCATCAGGGTCGTGCACAACGGGGTCGAGGAGCCGGGCCCGAGGGCCGACCGCTCGGCCGAGCCGCTGTTCGTCGCCGTCGGGCGGCTGGTCGAGTACAAGCGGGTCGATCTGCTGTTGCGGCTCTGGGAGCGGGTGCGGCCGGTGACCGGCGGCCGGCTGGTGATCGTCGGTGACGGGCCGGAGCGGGAACGCCTGGAGCGGCTCGCCGGTCCGGGGGTGGAGTTCACCGGGTACGTGACGGAGGCGGAGAAGCACCGACTGCTGTGCGCGGCCTGGCTGTTGCTGCATCCGTCCGCGGTGGAGGGCTGGGGTCTGGTCGTGACGGAGGCCGCGGCCCGGGAGACGCCGAGTGTGGCCTTCGACGTGCCGGGGCTCAAGGACTCCGTGGTGGACGGCGAGACCGGGATCCTCGCGCGCGGTGAGTCGTCGTTCGCCGCGGCGTGGTGCGCGCTGACGCTGTCCGGGCGGCAACGGGAGCTGATGGGCAAGGCGGCCCGGGAGCGTGCGGCGCAGTTCCGGTGGGACCGGACCGTGCGGCAGTTCAGGGCCGTCGCCACGGAGGCGGTGAAGGGCTGGGCCCCGTGACACCGTCCACCCGCCCGCGCGGCGGAGCCGCACACGTCACCGCCCCTGGCCCGGAAGGCGCCTCGCGGCGCCTCGGCTGGAGGGATCCGTCCTTCCGGCGTTCCCTCGCCCTGTTCCGCGCGTTCCGCCGCGAGCAGGAGGACCCCGAGGCCTGCTACGCCCTGCTGGCCCGCGACGCCGCCGATCAGGTCGAGGCCTACGACGGACCCGTGGCCGGGCGCACCGTCCTCGACGTCGGTGGCGGCAGCGGGTACTTCACCGAGGAGTTCAGGCGGCGCGGGGCGCACGCGTTCCTCTTCGAGCCCGACCCGGCCGAGCTCGGCGGGAAACCTCCCGCCGCGGCGGTCGTCGCCGACGGGTACCTGCTGCCGCTGCGGGACGGCGTCGCGGACGTCACCTTCTCCTCCAACGTGCTGGAGCACGTGGCCGATCCGGAGACGTTCCTCAGCGAGCTGGCCCGGGTGACGCGGCCGGGCGGGCTGATCTACGTGTCGTTCACCAACTGGCTGTCACCGTGGGGCGGGCACGAGTGGGCCCCGTGGCACTGGTTCGGCGCCGAGCGGGCCCGGGCCCGCTACCTGCGGCGGACGGGCCGGCCGGCCAAGCACACCCTCGGCGAGAACCTGTTCGCGGTGCACATCGGCTCCACCCTGCGGCAGGTGCGCGCCCGGGACGACGTCACGCTCGTCTCGGCGCGTTCCCGCTACTGGCCGTTCCTCGCGGAGACCGTCGTCAAGGCGCCCGGCATCCGTGAGTTCGCCACCTGGAACCTCCTCCTCATTCTGCGGCGGTGTCCTACATGACAACCACGGTCCAGGCTCCTCCCCCGGCAGCCGTCCCCACCACCGCGACCACCTCGGGCCCGCCCGACGGGCCGCGGTCGCGACGTTGGCTGCTGGGTTTCTGGGCCGTGGTGTTCGTGTTGTTCCTCGCGGTGCGGCCCGGGCGGCAGACCTTCGACACCAAGCTCGGGGTCACGGTCGACCCGGGGCGGTTCCTCGCCGATCTGGGCCAGTTGTGGCACGACCGGGCCGGGTTCGGCGGGATCCAGGACCAGTACGTCGGCTATCTGTGGCCGATGCTGCCGTTCCACTGGCTGTGCGACCTCGTGCGGCTGCCGGTGTGGCTGGCGGAGCGGCTGTGGCTGTCGCTGATCGTGTCGGTCGCCTTCTGGGGGGCGTTGCGGCTGGCGGAGCGGCTGCGGGTGGGCAGTGGGGCGTCCCGGCTGCTGGGGGCGGTGGCGTACGCGCTCTGGCCGGTGTTCACCACCGTCATCGGGTCGACGTCTGCCGCGGCGCTGCCCGGGGCGTTCCTGCCGTGGGTGCTGCTGCCGCTGACGAACGAGCGCTTCGCAGCCCGGGTCGCGGCCCTGCGGTCGGCACTGCTGGTGCCGTTCATGGGCGGGGTCAACGCGTCGGCGACCCTGGCCTCCCTGCTGCCGGCCGGGCTGTACCTGCTGTCCCGGCCGCCCGGCCCGCGCCGGCGCAAGCTGATCGCCTGGTGGGCCCCGGCCGTGATCGTGGTGACCGCCTGGTGGTGGGTGCCGCTGCTGCTGCTCGGCGTGTACGGCGAGAACTTCCTCCCCTACATAGAGACCGCGCGGACGACGACGGACACCATGTCGGCGACCGAGGCACTGCGCGGGGCCGGCAACTGGGTCGCCTATCTGCACCTCGGTGAGGCGTGGCTGCCGGCCGGCTGGGCCGTGGCCTCCTCCGTCGTCGTGATCGTGTGCTCGGCGCTCGCCGCCGGACTCGGCCTCGCCGGGCTCGCCCGGCGGGACATGCCCGAGCGGCGGTGGCTGGTGCTGACGGTGCTCGTTGCCGTGCCGGTTCTGCTCGCCGGGTACGGCGGGGCGTTCGGGGCGCCGTTCCACGGGGTGGTGCAGGGCTGGCTGGACGGGTGGCTGTCGCCGTTCAGGAACATCTACAAGTTCCAGGCCGGCGTGGCGCTGGCGCTCGTACTCGGTCTGGCGCATCTGGTGGGGGTGGCCGCCGAGCCGCGCGGGGCCCGGCAGGTGCGCGGACGGCGCTTCGCCCCGCTGGTCGCGGCCGTGCTGATCCTGCCCGGGCTGCTGTGGCCGTACCTCAACGGATCGATCCTCAACCCGGGTTCGTTCCGGAAGCTCCCCACCCACTGGCAGGCCACGGCCGACTGGCTGGAGAAGTACTCGCCCGACTCGCGGGCCCTGGTCGTCCCGGCCACCGCGCACGGCCTGTACACCTGGGGCTCCCCCGTCGACCAGCCGCTCGACGTGCTCGCCGAGTCGCGGTGGGCGCAGCGCGACTACGTGCCGTTCGGCACCCCCGGCAACCGGCGCGCGATGGACGCCGTCGAGCAGGCGCTGACGTCCGGGGCCGAAGTCCCGGGGCTGGCCGACTACTTGAGCCGGGCCGGGCTGTACTACGTCGTCGTACGCAACGACCTCGACCCCGACCAGATCGGCTACGTGCCCACGACGACGGTCAAGCGCACCCTCGAACAGTCGGGGTACGAGCGGGTGACGGGGCTCGGGCCGGTGATGACCGGCGGCCGGATCGCGCAGGACGCGCCGCTCCAGGTCGAGGGGCTGTACCCGCGGCAGCGGGCCGTGGAGATCTACCGGCCGGCCGGTGAGGACGTGGTCCGGCCGGGGCAGGCGGGGCTCGCCCCGGTCGCCGACACGGCCGTGGTGTCCGGTGGGCCGGAGGCGCTGCTGCCGCTGGCGGAGCGGCTGCGCGGACGCGCGACCGTGCTGACCGGCGACAACCACCCCGGGCTGGGCACCCCGGCCGTCCAGGTGCTCGGCGACGGGCTGCGACGGGCGGACACCCGCTTCGGGCTGGTCAGCGCCGGTACGTCGTACACGTACACGCGCGACGAGCGGAACGCGCCGGACGCGCTTCAGGACCCGGGTGAGAAGCCGCGGCAGATCCTGCCCACCGAGGGCACCGATCACCAGACGGTGGCCGAACTGCGCGGCGCCCGTTCGGTGTCGGCGTCCTCCTACGGCAACTGGCTCTTCCATCTTCCGCAGTACGACCCGGTCAACGCATTCGACGGCAACCCGGACACCGCGTGGGCGGAGGGCGCGCCGGACACTCCGGACGGGCAATGGCTGCGCATCGGCTTCACCGGCCGCTATGACATGCCGTCCTCCTTCAAGGTCACTCCGCTGCCGCAGGAGAGCGTCCGTGCGGCGGCGACGAAGGTGCGGGTGGAGACCGAGAAGGGCGAGAAGACCAGTTTCCTCCAGCCGAACGGCAAGACGCAGCGGATCAAGGCGCCCGAGGGCGCGACGGGGTGGATGAAGCTGACGATCGTGGACTCCGTGGAACGCCGAAGCGGTCTCACCGGCGCCGGCTTCTCCGAGATCGGCCTGCCGGACGTGCAGGTGACCCGCCTGCTGCGGCTTCCGGCGGAGGCCGGCGACGCCGCGGCGGCCGCGACCGTCGTGTCCCTGCACCGGGCCTCCGACCCCACGGGCCTGTCCGCGACCGGCACCGAGGCGGGCCTGCACCGCCGCTTCACGACACCGGCCGCCGGGACGTACCGGGTCAAGGCGAGCGCGGTGCCCGTGCCGGGCACGGAACTCGACGAACTGCTCTACGAGGTCGCGCCCGAGCAGCGGTCCCGGATCGTCGCCACCGCCGACTCCACGGCGAGCCTCGGCGCGGGCCTCACGGCACGCAACCTCACCGACGGCGACCTGACGACGGCGTGGATCGCGGGCGACCGGCCGACGATCCACCTGCGCTGGGAGGGCAAGCAGCCGGTCGGCGAACTGGTGCTGGCCCCCGCGGGCGGCCTGTCGTCCCGCGCGTCCGAGGTGCACATCAGCTCCCCGGACGGCGCCGCCATCGCCGGGGCCGACGAGAACGGCTGGGTCCGCTTCCCGCCGATCACCACCGACCGGCTCGACATCACGATCACCCGGACGGCCCCGCTGACCCTGCACAACCCGGTCGCCGACGAGGACCTGCGCCTGCCGGTGGGCCTCACGGAGGCGTACCTCCCGTCCCTCGACCAGTACCGCACCCCGCAGCCGGACGGCACCCGGAAGTTCTCCGTGCCCTGCGGCAAGGGCCCGGTGGTGGCGCTGGACGGTGAGCTGTACGAGACGGGCGCGAAGGGGACCGTGCGGGACCTGGTGGAGCGGCGGGGCGTGGAGGTGACGCTCTGCCAGGAGGGCCGCGGCGACCCCGAGGTGCGGCTGGACGCCGGCGAGCACCGCTTGGAGGGCGGCGACGCCGGGCCGCTCGCGCTCACGGACGTGACCCTGACCCGCGGCACGGTCCCCGAGGCCGCCGTGGCCGGGCGCGACCTGCGGATCCGGGACTGGCTGGGCGACCGGCGCGCGGTGACGGTCGGCTCGGGCGCGGCCTCGTACCTGACGACGTACGAGAACTTCAACGACGGCTGGCGGGCCACGCTGAACGGCAAGGAGCTGACCCCGGTGCGCCTGGACGGCTGGCAGCAGGGCTGGCGGGTCCCGGCCGGGGCGGGTGGCCGGGTCACCCTGTCGTACGAGCCGGCCACGACCTACGACGCCGCCCTGATCGGCAGCGGCATCGGCATCGCGGTCCTGATCGGCCTGGCGCTGTGGCGCCGCCGCGCCCCCAACCCCGACGCGCCGCAGCCGGCCCCGCCGCTGCCCGGGCTGTGGCTCGGCACGGTCGCGCTGACCCTGGTCGGGGTGGTGATCGCAGGCTGGTTCGCGCTGCTGGTCCCGGCGCTGGCGCTGCTCGCCGCGCGGCGGCACACCCTGCTGGTGCCGATCGCCTTCGCCGCCCTGGCCGGGGCGGGGCTCGTCGCGGCCCTCGGCGCCGGGGAGCCGGTGGGCGCGGGCGGGGGGGCGTTCGGGCACGTGGCCCAACTGCTGGCGCTGATCGGCCTGTTCGCGGGGCTGGTGAGCCTGCGCGAGGGGCCGCCGCCGTCGGAGGCGCCGACGCGGCAGCTGCCGAGGACGGAGACCGGGGAGGGCAAGCCCGTATGACGGCACCGGTACGCATCCCGTTCCCGGTGGTGGACGAGGTGTCCCGGCACTGCCTCCAGGAGGCGGAGCCGGAGACGGTCCACATCGAGGTCCACCTCCCGGGCCCCCTCGACCACGCGCGGCTGCGCAAGGCGTTCCTGGAGGCCCTGCACCGGCATCCGCGGATCCTGATGCGGGAGGCGCGGGGGCCCTGGTACCGGCGGCGGTACGAGTGGGAGCTGACACCGGAGCCCGACGTGGAGGTGGTGTCCTTCGCCGCGCCCGGCCCGCGAGCCCTGCGGGACGCCAGGGCCCGGGCCCTCACCCACGCCCCGCCGCTGTCGGCGTCCCCGCCGATCCGGCTCGAGGTGGTGGACTCGGTCCTGCTGCTCACCATCAACCACACGGCACTGGACGGCCCGGCGTGCCTGCGCGTCCTGGCCACGGCAGCCGAGGTGTACGGGGGCCGGGACAACGCCCCGGCGGCGCCCCCGACCCGCCCGGCCGACCCCGGGCGGCGGGAGGTCCCGGACGCCCCGGCCGGCTGGTCACCCCCGGCCCGGGTGGCGCACGGAACGCCCGAACCCTCCCCCGGCAACGGCCTGCTGGTGTCCGAGCTGCCCCTCCCGCACCGCCCCAAGGGTTCCCCGTACACCGTCAACGACCAGCTCATGGTGACCACGGCCCTGACCATCGCCCACTGGAACAGGGAGCACGGCGCCCGTCCCCGCCCCCTGCGCATCACCATGCCCGTGGACGACCGGCCCCGCGACATCACGATGCCCATCGGCAACGGCACCCGCCTGGTCGAGGTCCCGTTCGCGCCGGGGGAACCGGACGTCACCGACATGCCCGCCCTGCTGCGCCGCACCGCGGAGCGGACCCGGGCCCTCAAGGCCCTTCCGCGTCCTCAACTCGGCCACGGCGCCGCCCTCCTGACCTCGCCCTGGGCGCCGGTCGCCGCCCGCGCCGCCCTCACCCGCACCCTGCGCCGGGCCGCCGCGCCCTGGACGTCGACGACCCTGCTCAGCAACATCGGCCGCATCCCCTACCCGCTGGACTTCGGGGAAGAGGCGGGCCGCGCCCACGCGGTCTGGTTCTCTGCCCCGGCCCGGATGCCACGCGGTCTGACCGTGACCACCGCCTCCACGGCCGGCCGCCTCCACCTGGCCCTGCGCTGGTCGAAGGCCCTGCTCAGCAGCGGTGACGGCGCCCACCTCCGCGATCTCTTCGAGCACTACCTGCACACCACGGAGGTGACCGGGTGACGACACCGACCACGACCGGCCCCCCACCCCGCGACCTGCGCGACTTCTACGAGAACCCCGCCGTGCCGGTCGCCTCCGGCACCCCGCGCAGTCTCCGTCAGGCCAGGATGCTGGCCCGCGCCCTGAACAGCCCGGCGAGCGCGCGCCCGCAGACGATCCTCGACATCGGCTGCGGGGACGGCACCGCCGCCGCCACCGCCGCCCCGCTCCTGCCGGGTCACCGCGTCATCGGCGTCGACTGGTCCCAGGACGCCCTGCGCCGCGCCCGCACCCGCATCCCGTACGCGGTGCGCGGCGAACTCACCGGCGGTGGACTGCCGTTCGCGTCCGGGTCGGCCGACGCGGTGCTGTTCAGCGAGGTCGTCGAGCACCTCGTCGACCCGGACGCGGCCCTCGACGAGATCCGGCGGATCCTGCGCCCCGGCGGGCATCTGATGCTGTCCACGCCGAACCTCGCCGCCTGGTACAACCGCGGCCTGCTGCTGGCCGGTGTGCAGCCGGTGTTCTCGGAGGTCAGCCTGCGCGGCATCCACGGCCGCCCGGGCAAGGAGGTCGTGGGCCACCTGCGGCTCTACACCGCCCGGGCGCTCAAGGAGTTCGTCGCCGCGTCCGGGTTCACCGTCGAACGGCTCGAAGGGGCCCCCTTCCACGGTGTGCCGCGCCCGCTGCGGCCGCTGGACCGGCTGGCCTGCGCCCGGCCGCAGCTCGCGTCGATCCTGCTGCTGCACGCCAGGAGGACGTAGCCCATGTGGTGGGGAGTGGCCGCCGCGCTGCTGGCGAACACCCTGTACAGCCTGGGCTTCGTGCTGGAGAAAAGGGCGCTCACCGCCCTGCCCGAGGTGTCGATCCGCCGGCCGGCCCGGCTGCTGCGCCTCGTCGTCGGCAGTCCGCTGTGGATCGGCGGCTCCCTCGCCCTCGCGGCCGGTTTCGCCGCGCAGCTCGTCGTCTACCGCACCCTGCCGATCGCCGCCGCGCAGGGCATCTTCGTCTCCGGCCTGGTGCTGCTGGTGCTGCTGTCGGCGCGGCTGCTCGGGGAGGAGACCTCCGGCCGGGAGCGATACGCGCTGGGCGCGATCCTGCTGGCGCTGCTGATGGTGGTGCTGTCGCTGCGCGAGGGCGCCGACACCGTCAGCCAGGACGCGCCCTACCAGCTGATCCTGCTGGTGTGCGTGCCGTCGCTGGCCACCGGGGTGTGGCTGTACGGCTCCGCCGAGCGGCGGGCCCGCAACCGGCACCGGCGCCCGACGACCGGCGTCGAGTACGGCGTGGCGGTGGGCCTGCTGTACGGGGTCAGCTCGCTGGCCATCAAGGGCGTCTCGAGCCGTCTGACGACCGACGGGCTCGGCGGCGCGGTGCTGGGCCTGCTGGCCTCCCCCTATCCGTATCTCCTCCTGTTCACCGGTGCGTTCGGCCTGGTGATGTCGCAGGCGGCGTTGCAGCGCTGCCGGGCCTCGCTGATCGTGCCGGTGTGCACGACCGTGACGAGCCTGTTCACGGCGGTGCTCGGCACGCTGTCGTTCGGCGAGGCCCTGCCGGACGAGCCGCTGCGGCTCGCGCTGCGGGTGGCGGGCACGGCCCTGGCGGTGGCCGTGCTGCTGACCATGCCGAAGCACGACGCCTCTCCCCAACCCTCCCCACCCGCCAAGGAGCTGACCTCACCGTGAAGCCCGACGACCCGCTGCTGAAGATCCTGGCCTGCCCGATCGACAAGGGCCCGCTGCACCTGCTGGCCGAGGAGGCCGGGCGGGAGGAGGCGCTGTACAACCCGCGTCTGCACCGCCGTTACCCGATCACCGACGGCATTCCGCAGTTGCTGCCGTCCTCGGGCGAGCAGGTGCCGGACGACGAACACGAGGAACTCCTCAAGAGGATGGCCCCGTGACCAGCCTGGCGGCCCGCCTCGCCCCCTTGCTGCCCACCCGCCTGGTGGCCGCGACGGCCCGGGCGCTGTACCCGCGGTTCGAACCGGAGCTGGCCCGGCTCGCCGAGCTGTGCCCGCCCCGCTGCGGCACGGCGGTGGACGTCGGCGGCTGGTACGGGCCCTGGACGCACCGCCTGTCGGGCCTCGCCGAGCAGGTCGTGACCGTCGAGCCGGTGCCCCATCTGGCCCGGCTGCTGACCGCCGCCGCACCGCCCAACGTCCGCGTGATCCGCGCGGCGGCCTCGGACCGGCCGGGCATCGCCCGCCTGTGGCTGCCGCCGGACGACTCCGGCGACCGGGGCGTGTCGTCGCTGGTCCGGCGCGACATCCACGGCCGCGCGCTGGACGTCCCGTGCCTCACGCTGGACGAGCTGGGACTGCGCGACGTCGGCTTCATCAAGATCGACGTGGACGGCAACGAGCCCGCGGTGCTGCGCGGGGCGACGGGCCTGCTCGCCCGTGACCGGCCGGCCCTGTTCGTGGAACTGGAGTCCCGCATCCAGCCGATCGCGCCGGTGGTGACCTACCTGGCCCTGCTCGGCTACGACGGCTGGGTCCTGCCCGGCGACACCTGGGTGCCGCTGGCGAAGTTCCCGCTGGAGGACCACCAGGCCCGTGCGTCCTACGTCGTCTCGCACGGCCTGCTCCGCCGGGTCCTGCCCTCGCCGCACCTGCGCGGCCCGCGCTACGTCAACTCGGTGCTGTTCCTGCCCGACGGCCGCCGTCCAGCCCGGGCCCGGGTGGGCGACGATGGGTCCCATGCCCTCCGGAAAGCCCCCCGCTAGCCCCTTCACCCCGCTCGACTTCCAGCTGGTGCTGCTGCGCCGCATGGCCGACCACAACCCCGGCCTGGTGGAGGACGCCCGCCATGAGCTGGGGGTGTCGATCGCCGACATGCGCGAGGCGAACAGGCGCTGGCAGGCGATGGTCCGCTCCCCGCGCTCCCGGGCGCCGCTCTCCCGGTACCGCCAGGTGCTGGGCGAGCCCGAGTCCAGGACGCCGATCCGGCGCGGCGCCCTGGACTGCGAGGCCTGGCTCTGGCCGGTGCCCCTCTGGCCCGCCTTGCGCTTCGAGGTGCTGACCGCCCCGAACCGCGCCGTGTGGAACGAGTGGCTGGTTCGCGCGCCGGGCGCGAGGGGCCCCGAGCTGCGCACGCTGGACGACCTGACCCCCTGGTCCTGCACGGTCGACGAGGCGGCCCGGGCCTTCGCCCCGGCGCGTCCCCTGGAGGGCACGGCACCGACCCGGTGGGGACTGGCGTTCACCGCGCCCGACGCCGGGGGTGTCCCGCGGGAGACGGTCGCGGAGTTCACCTGGGGGCTGCTGCAGCGGGTGTCCGTGGGCGGCGCTCAGGCCTGAGGTGCGCCGACCCGGTCGAGGGCCGGGAGGAACTGGTCGTAGAAGGCGGCCTTGAGGCGCAGGGCCCGCTCCTCGGTCTCGCGGAAGGCCTCGGCTCCGCCCTGGCGTGCCAGGAGGTCGCTGATGCGGGTGGCCAGGCGGTCGGAGTGAGTGGCCGACAGCAGGGAGACGGTGGTGAGGGGGTGGGCCTTGGCGTCGTGGACGTAGTGCGGGTAGTAGAAGCGGGAGCGGTTGCGGCCGTCCTCGCCCGCCAGCACCGGTTCCATGCGCCGCCACAAGTGCTCGTACTCCACGGACACCAGGACCTCGCCCCAGAACCGCAGGAACGTGAGCAGCCGCAGGTCGGCGTCCTCGTGCCCGCCCGCGTCGGCGATCAGCGCGAAGGCATCGTCAATGGCCCGCCGGGTGGCCTCGGTCGGCCGGGAGGCCACCAGCTCCGCACGGCTGATGCCCAGCTGGAGCAGGTCCTCCTTCATGTCCTCGCGGTGCGAGCGGGTGTGGCCGCGGCCGTCCGGATACTCCTCGCGCAGGATGGCCCGGGCGATCCGCAGGCCGGCCTCGTCGGTCAGCAGGTCGATCGCCAGGTCGTACGAGGGTGTGAAGGCCAGGGAGACGAAGCGCCGCTGGAGCAGCAGCGCCGCGAAGTCGTCCTGCGCCAGCCGTCCGGTGCCGGCCAGCACGGGATGCTGCCGGAACCGCTCGATCAGCCCGTCCTCGAAGGCGTCCAGGTCTCTCATGTCGTACCCCTTTCCGAGGGTCACGGGTGGTGCCGGTGGTTCACCGGCCGGTGTCGACGGACCTGCGCCAGTCGTCCAGGTCGACGTCGCGGCCGATGCGCCACAGGGTGTCCAGTTCCTCCTGGATCTCCCCGCCCATCACGGTGTTGCCGCCTTCGATCTCCAACTGGGTCGAGTCGATGGCGAGTTGGCCGTGCAGGAAGGAACTCACCAGATAGTGCTCGTCGGCCTTGTAGACGGCGATCGACGGCAGCGCCTGGTAGACCCGCACCTGCAGTCGCGCCCGGTCGCCGTCGCGCACGCTCTGGAAGAGGGAGGCGAGGGTCGACAGACAGCGTGCGACACCGGCCTGGACGTCCTCCTCCAGGGCGGGGTCCCGCAGGCCGCGCAGTGCCTCGTTGCGCAGGTCCGCGACCGGCGAGGACGGGTGCAGCAGCAGGACCCGCACCTGGACCCGGCGGTCGGCGATGGCCTGTTTCAGCGCCGACTCGAAACGGTGCACGTTCGGGATCCAGGTCTGCAGGATGGTGACCTCACGCTCGGCGCTGTTCAGGAAGCCCTCGAAGGCCTCCTCCGGGAAGCGCCGGTGCACCCGCACCACACCGCCGTAGTGCTCACGCTTGAGGTCCCGCGCGAGGGCGTCGATGTCCAGCTTGGACAGCTGGGTGCTGATGTTGTCCAGCGCCTTGAGCCGGTCGATCTCGAACAGCAGGAACAGCGTGACGGTGCTGAGGATCAGCAGCGTGAGCTTCGGGACCGTGTCGCTCGCCAGACCGTCCAGCAGGTCCAGTTGGTCGGCGAGGGTGACGACGATGCCGACTGCGGCGGTGAGCCCCAGCACGATGCGCTCGGCCCAGTAGCGAAAGGTGCTCCCCATGCCCACTCCCCCGTGCGGCTCGACCACGTCGGCGACGACCGTACATCGCGACTTTGTGCCAAGTGGGCGGAATTCGCCAGTAGTTCGCCCGGACCCGTGAGTTCTAGACCGGGTCCGGGCGCCGGGTCCTCGACGGCACGCACCACCAGGCGAGGGCCGCCGCCGTCAGGTAGGCGGCGGCCCCGATGCCCATGCTGGTCCGGATCCCGGTGCCGTAGGTCGCGGCGGAGGCGAGCAGGCTGCCGCCGAGGGCGACGCCGGCGGCGCTGCCGATCTGGCGGGTGGTGTTGAACAGGGCGGAGGCGGCGCCCGAGTAGGACGGCGGCGCGGCGCCCATGACGGTGGCGGTCGAGCCGGTGAGGGCGAAGGACGTGCCGAAGCCGGCGGCCATCATCGGGAGCACCAGGAGACCGTAGGCGGGATCGGGGCCCGCCGCGGCCCAGCCGGCCAGGCCCAGGGCGGCCAGGAGCATGCCCGAGACGACCAGGGGGCGGTGGCCGGTACGGCGGGACAGCCGGCCGGACAGGACCGAGGCGAACATGGTCATGGCCACCGCGGGGAACAGCGCGAGACCCGTGCCGAGGGCGCTGTAGCCGCGCTGGTGCTGAAACTCCAGGCTGGCGGTGAACACCATGCCGTAGAAGCCGAAGTTGAACAGCAGGCCGATGGCGGCGCCGCCGCCCATGGCGCGTGAGCGCAGCATGTCGAGCGGGAGGGCCGGGGACCGGGCCAGCCGCTCGCGCAGGGCGAAGGCCGCGGCGGCCAGGACGGCCAGTCCGAGCCCGGCGAGTACGGCCGGATCGGACCAGCCGCGCCGCCCGGCCTCGTTGAGCGCCGCGGTCAGCAGCGCCACCGCGGCGACGACCGCGACCTGTGCGGGCAGGTCCAGGGCCCGGTCGGCGCGCCGCGGCGAGCGGGCCACGTGCCGCAGGGTGAGCGCCAGGCAGGCCGCGCCGACGGGCAGGTTGACGAGGAACACCCAGCGCCAGCCCACGGTGGAGACGAGCAGCCCGCCCAGCAACGGCCCGGCGGAGGCCGCGATGCCCGCCATCGATCCCCACAGCCCGAAGGCCCGCGCGCGCACGTCGGGCTCGGGGTAGGCCTGCTGGAGCAGGGCCAGAGACCCGGGCACGATCAGCGCCGCGCCGAGCCCCTCGACCAGCCGGGCCACCACCAGGAAGGGCGTGCTGGGCGCGAGCGCGCAGGCCGCCGAGGCAGCGGTGAACACCGCCACACCCCAGCAGAAGACCCGCCGGTTGCCCAGCCGGTCCCCCAGCGCCCCGCCCGTCAGCAGGAACCCGGCGAAGACGAGCGTGTACCCGTCGGTGATCCACTGGATGCCGGTGAGCGAGGCCGACAGCTCCCGCCCGACCACCGGCACCGCGACGTTGATGACCGTCACGTCGAGGATCACCATGAAGTACCCGGCGCACACCGCCAGCAGCGGTGCCCAGGACCGTCGCTCGGAGGGCATGGCCCTAGCAGTACACCAAAAGCCCCATCAGGGGACGTATACCCCCGCGTGCCGCGCTCAGCCGGCGGCGGCCAGCACCGCCTCCACCACCCTGGGCACCGAGCCCGGGTGCAGATCGAGGAACAGGTTCGGCTCGATCAGCTCCAGCTCCATCACGCACGGCTCGCCCGCCGGCCCGGTGGCCAGGTCCACGCGCGCGTACAGCAGCTCCGCGTCCCCGGGCACGGCGGCCAGCGCCCGCTCGGCGACATCCAGTTCGGCGGCGGTCGGCTGCCACGGGCGGATGCCGGGGTGCGCGACCTTGTCGGCGTCGTACGGCGTGCCCGGTGCGAGTACGGCGCCCTTGACGCCGGCGTGCAGCAGGCGCCCGCCGAAGAACTGCACGGCCCGCTCGCCGTGGGTGTCGATGCCGCTCAGGTAGGGCTGCACCATCACGGTGAGCCCCTCGGCGTGCATGCGCTCGGCCTGCCGCAGGGCGGCGTCCCGCTCCCCGGCCGGGTAGCGGGCGGCGTACCGGGCTCCGGCTCCGGAGGCGGGCTTCACCACGTACTCGCCGTCGGCGGGCAGCTCGACGGGCTCGCCGGGCGCGAAGTACCGGGTGGGCACGGTGGGCACCCCGGCCTCGGCGAGCTGCCCCAGGTAGCGCTTGTCGGCGTTCCACCGCACGACCGGGAGCGGGTTGGCGAGCCGCGTCGCCCTCGCGCAGCGCTCGGCCCACGCCGTGAACTCCCGGGCGCGCCAGCTGTAGTCCCAGGTGGAGCGGAGGAGAGCGAGATCGAATCCGGCCCAGTCCACGTCCGGGTCGTCCCAGGCGACGGCGAGGGCATCGGCCCCGGCCTCCCGCAGCGCGTCCACCAGCACCGGCAGGTCGCGGTCCTTGTGCTCCTCGCCGCGGGGATCGTAGGTGACGACGGCGATGCGCGGGGTGCCGGCCACGGCCACTCCCTCTTCGTACGGACGATCGACGGGATGTCCGTCGCAGGCTAACAACCCCGCCGGGAACCGCGACACCCCGTTTGACCTTCACCTTCGGTGAAGCCTCAGCATCGGAGACGGAACGGACGACCGAGGGACCCGAGGCCCCGGGGGGACGCATGACCATGCTCACGATCGGCGCCTTCGCGAAGGCGTGCCGGCTCTCGCCGAAGGCACTGCGCCTGTACGACGAGCTGGACCTGCTGCGCCCCGCCCGCGTGGACCCGGACACCGGATACCGGTACTACGCGGCCGCGCAGCTGGAGCAGGCACGGCTGGTGGTGTGGCTGCGGCGGCTGGGCATGCCGCTGGCCGACATCCGCCGGGTGTGCCTGCTGCACGCCCGCGACGCGTCGGCGGCCGCCCACGAGATTCGGGCCTTCTGGGCACGGGTCGAGGCGGAGACGGCAGTCCGGCGGGACCTCGCCGCGTTCCTGGTCGATCACCTGACGACGGGCCCGGACGGGCCCGGGAAGGACACCGCGATGCTGGAACTGCGTTACTCCGCCCACTCGGACACCGGCCGTGTGCGCCCCGTCAACCAGGACACCGCCTACGCGGGCGGCCGGCTGCTCGCCGTGGCCGACGGCTTCGGACCGGCGGGCGGCCCCGCGAGCAGCGCCGCCGTGGAGGCGTTGCGCGTCCTGGACGCGGACGAGGTGCCCGCCGGTGGCGTCCTCGGCGTCCTGGAGGACGCGGTGCGGGGTGCCGAACAGGCCGTGCGGGACGTCGCCGACGGCTCCGACGGCATCGGTACGACCTTGACGGCGCTGCTGTGGACGGGGTCGCGGCTGGCGCTGGTGCACATCGGCGACTCCCGCGCCTATCTGCTGCGCGACGGCGAACTGTTCCGCATCACGCACGACCACACGATGGTCCAGTCGATGGTCGACGAGGGCCGGCTGGCGCCCGAGGAGGCGGCCTCCCACCCCCAGCGCGCCCTGCTCCTGAAGGCCCTCACCGGAGGCGGTACCGGCACGGCCCCGGACCTGCGCCTGCACGACGCCCTCCCCGGCGACCGCTGTCTGCTCTGCTCCGACGGCCTGACGGGCGTCGTCCCCGAGGGCCGCGTCCGGGAACTCCTCACCGCGCCCATCCCCCCGGACGAGGCGGTCCAGGCCCTGGTCGCGGCGGCCAACGCGGCGGGCGGGCCGGACAACGTCAGCTGTGTGGTGGCGGACGTGGTGGAGAGCTGACCCGGACTTGCGCCGCGGGCGTTTCTTCCGGCAGCTGATGGTGTACGGAGGGATTGTGGTCGCGGTCGTACCGGCGGCGGCCCGGCGGGTGATGGTCGTCCCCGGGCGGAGACGACCCGGTCGGGCCGACCGCCCACCGGCAACAGCAGGCAACAGTCAAGGAGATGTGACGCGTGCCCCCTCTCTTCCCGGCCCTGACCGACAGCCCGGCCGGCCGTCCGGCCCTCCGGTTCGGCGAGCGCTCCCTCACCTACGCGCAGCTCGCCGCCGCGGCCGGGGCGCTCACGGGCCGCATCGGCGCGGCCACACGGGTCGCCGTCCTGGCGACGCCCACGATGGAGACGGCCGTCGCCGTGGTCGCCGCGCTCCTGGCCGGAGTCCCGGCCGTGCCGCTCAACCCCAGGTCCGGCGAGAGGGAACTCGGGCACATCCTGTCCGACAGTGCCCCCGACCTCGTACTCACCGCCCCCGACGACCTGCTCCCCGCCCCCCTGCGGGACCTCGCCCGCGTGGACGTCGACGTACACGCCACCGGCCCGGCCCCCGGGGACCGCGCCGCGGACGCGGACCCGGCCCTGATCGTCTACACCTCGGGCACCACCGGCCCGCCCAAGGGCGCCGTCATCCCGCGCCGGGCCGTCTCCGGCAGCCTGGACGCGCTGGCCGACGCCTGGCAGTGGACCGGCGACGACGTCCTCGTCCACGGACTGCCGCTGTTCCACGTCCACGGCCTGGTCCTGGGCATCCTCGGCCCGCTGCGGCGCGGCGGCTCGGTGCGGCACCTGGGCCGCTTCAGCACCCAGGGCGTCGCCCGCGAGCTGAACTCCGGGGCCACCATGCTGTTCGGCGTGCCGACGATGTACCACCGCATCGCGGAGGCGGTGACGAGCGACCCGGACCTGGTGAAGGGGCTGACCGGGGCGCGGCTGCTGGTCTCCGGCTCCGCCGCGCTGCCGGTGCACGACCATGGCCGGATCGCGACCGCGACCGGACGGCGGGTGATCGAGCGGTACGGCATGACGGAGACACTGATGAACACCGCCGTCCGCGCCGACGGCGAGGCCCGCCCGGGCACGGTCGGCGTGCCGCTGCCGGGGGTGGAGCTGCGGCTGGTCGAGGAGGACGGCTCGGAGATCACCGCGTACGACGGGGAGACGGTGGGCGAGATCCAGGTACGCGGCCCGAACCTGTTCACCGAGTACCTCAACCGCCCCGACGCCACCGCCGCCGCCTTCACCGCCGACGGTTTCTTCCGCACCGGCGACATGGCGGTGCGCGACCCCGACGGCTATGTGCGGATCGTCGGCCGCAAGGCCACCGACCTGATCAAGAGCGGCGGTTACAAGATCGGGGCCGGTGAGATCGAGAACGCGCTCCTCGAACACCCAGGGGTGCGGGAGGCTGCCGTCACCGGGGAGCCGGACGCCGACCTGGGTGAGCGGATCGTGGCGTGGATCGTGCCGGACGACCCCCAGGCGCCGCCCACGCTGGAGGAGTTGGCCGGCCATGTGGCCGAGCGCCTCGCCCCGCACAAGCGGCCCCGGGTCGTCCACCACCTCGACGCCCTGCCCCGCAACGACCTGGGGAAGATCATGAAGCGGGTGCTGGCCCATGGCTGAACCCCTGTCCGCCCGCGCGGTCGTCACCGCCCTCGCCGACGACGCCACCTTCGCCGAACTCCCCGCCCCGGCACGGAACTCCAGGCCCGACGGCCCGCTCGCCTGGCCCGGTTACGACGCCTCCCGCGCCCGTGCCGTCGAACGCACCGGCGAGCAGGAGTCCGTGGTGTGCGGAACCGCCCGGGTCGGCGGCACCCGGGCCGTGCTGATCGCGTTCGAGTTCGGCTTCCTCGGTGGCTCCCTGGGCGAGCGCACCGGTGACCGGCTGGAGGCGGCGTACACCCATGCCCGCGAACGCCGTTTCCCGCTGGTGCCGTTGGTGGCCACGGGCGGCAGCCGCATGCAGGAGGGCATGCTCGCACTGTCCCAACTCCAGCGGGTGGCAGGCCAGTCGGCGCTCACCCGGGAGGCCGGTCTGGCGCAGGTCGCGGTCCTGCGCGACCCGACGACCGGGGGCGGCTGGGCCACCCTGGGCGCGGGCGCCGACGTGACGCTCGCACTGCCCGGCGCCCAGGTGGGCTTCGCAGGCTCCCGGGTGCGGCCGGCCGACGCCGACCCGGCGGCGTACACGGCGGAGGCGCAGGTCGCGGCGGGAGCGGCCGACGCGGTCGTACGGCCCGAGGAACTGCGCGAGACGCTGGGGCGGTGGCTGCGACTGCTGACGTGCCCCTCCACCACGCCCGCCCCGCCGCCCGAGCCGCTCGGCGAGTCCACGGTCCTGCCCGCCACGGGCTGGGACGCCGTCCGCCGCGCCCGGTCCCCGCGACGACCGCGCGCCGCCGCCTACCTGGACGCCTACTTCACCGACCGGGTCGCCATCAGCGGCGACCGCTGCGGCGGCACGGACCCGGACGGCATGCTGTGCGGCTTCGGCACGCACGAGGGCCGCACGGTCGCCTACGCCGCGCAGACCGGGACCGCGACCCGCCCCGCCGGCTACCGCACCGCCGCCCGGCTGATCCGCCTCGCGGACCGGCTCGGCATCCCGGTGCTGACCCTCGTGGACACCCCGGGCGCGGCCAACGACGCGGAGGCGGAACGACAGGGCGCGGGCCCGGCGATCGCCGACCTGTTCGCCGCGGTCGCGGCCGCCCGCACCCCGGTGACCACGCTGGTGATCGGCGAGGGCGGCTCCGGCGGCGCCCTGGCCCTGGCCGCCCCCGGCAACACCTGGGCCACGCCCGACAGCTACTTCTCCGTGATCGCGCCGGAACTCGCGGCGGCCATCCTCAAACGCCCCCCGCGCGAAGTGGAGACGACGGCGGACCAGCTCCGCATCCGGCCGCAGGACCTGGTGGAGCTCGGAGTGATCCGGGGGACCGTGGGACCCTGAGGTAACGGTGGCCGCCTCACACGCCATCAAGTACCGTCCGTCACAATGGGAATGCCGAGCGCAAGGACGACGGGGGTGCCGTGGACGGGTTGGTCGAGTTCAGAACCGGTGACGGTGCGGTGGTCACGGTCGAGGCGGCCGAGGAGCGCTCCGGTTCCCGCCCGGTCTCCCGGGGCGACGGCACGGTCCGGGCGACCCGCACGTTCGAGGGTGCCCTGGACGGGGTGCGGGCGGCCGCCGAGTCCGCGCTGCGGGTGTTCCGCGACGGGTCGCTGAAACCGGACGGCGTGGAGATCGAGTTCGGGGTCAAGCTGGCCGCCGAGACGGGCGCGTTCATCGCCAAGGGCACCGCCGAGGGCCACCTGGTGGTCAGACTGACCTGGTCACCGGCCGGCACGGAGGCAAGCCCGGCCTCATGAACAGCGCCGAGTGGCACGCGCGGATCGAGTTACGGGGCCGGGTGGCCGGAGCGGGCTTCCTCGTCACGCCCCGTACGGTGCTGACGTGCGCCCATGTGGTGGGCGCCGGCGAGGAACCGGCAGTGAGCTTCACCGAGCTGCCGGGCACGGCGCCCGTGCCCGCCCGGGTCGTCGCCCACGGCGGCTGGAACGGCGGCGCGGCCGACCCCGGCGACCTCGCCGTGCTGGAACTGGACCGGGAGATGCCGATCGCCCCGGCCGCCCTCGCGCCGGTCGAGGCCGCCCACGGCACGCCCCCGCGCAAACTCGTCGTCTACGGCTACCCGGTCGGCTTCGACGAGGGCACTCTCGCCGAGTACCGCGTCACCGCACCGCAGTTGATCAGACGGGAGTGGCTCCAGCTGGAGGCCTGGCACGCCGGCGGGCAGCCGCTGGTCCCCGGCTTCAGCGGAGCCGCAGTCGCGCTGGCCGACACCGGCGAGGTCATCGGTATGGTCACGTCGGCGGCCGAGGCCCGGGACGTGCGCACCGGCCGGATGATGCCCACCCAGGTCATGGCCCGCTACTGGCCCGCCCTGCACGGTCTGGTCCCGACCTCCGACCACACCACCGCCGACCGGGCCCGGCTGCGCGCCCTGGTGGAGAGGGCGGCCCGCGCGGGCGTCGACTGCGACCCGGTGCGGCTGTACCGCGCGGCGGCCGACCCGTTCGATCCGCCGCCGCCCGAGGAGGGGTTCGACTCCCTGTGGTCGGCGGCCCTGTTCGTGCTGTGCGAGCTCGACGGCCCGGGCGCCGCACGGACCGTCGCCCGGTTCGCCGACCGGCTCGAAGCCCTGCTGCACACCCCGGCCGTGACGCCCGCGGCGCCCGGCTGGTCGCCGATCCTCGTCGAACTCGACCACAGCGGGGCGGGCGACGGCCTGGTCCGGGTCGAGGTGTCCGCGTACAGCGAGGGGCGGCGGCACCCGGTCGACTCCGGCACGGTCGAGCAGCAGGGACTGTCCGCGTACGTGCGGGACGGCATCGAGGCGGCGTTCGGGTATCTGACGCCCGGCGCCGACGAACTGGTGGCGTTCGCACTGCCCCGGGACTGGCTGGACTGGCCCGTGGACCGCTGGGAGAGCGCCCCGGACGACACCACCCCGCTCGGCTGCCTCTACCCGCTGGTCGTCACCGACCACGCCCGGCGCAAGGCCAGCACCCGGCATGTGCTGACCCGGGCCTGGAAGCGGCTCGACGGCTTCCCGGGCGCGCGGCTGCACCGCGTGGAGTGCGGCGGCCCGGAGGAGCCCGGGCGGCTGCGGATGCGGCTGCGGCGGCCCGATGCCTGCCTCGCCGGGTTCGGCAACGCCCCTGCCGCCTCCCGCACCCGGCCGCACTTCGACGTCTCGCTCACGGCCCCGGCCCCGGTGATCGTCTGGTCGCACGGAGGCTGCGGCTCCGGGCAGGAGGAGTGCGCCGGGACGGACGGCTGCACGGGCAAGGCCTTCCTGGACGCGCTCGACGCGTGCGTGGCGGCCGTACCGCCGGGCGAACTCCCGCGTCACGTCCTGGCGTTGCGCGAGGAGGCGCACGCGGAGGAGGACCACTGGGCGCACGGCATCCAGCTGCTGTGGGACGACCCGCGGGTCTTCACCGACCCGCACGCCGTCGCCGCCGCGCACGCGGGGTCGCCGGTGGCCTGATCCGCCCGGGGCCGCCGGACAGCGGCCCGACGCGTCCGAGAACAGCTGCACGAAACGGAGAGCGGAGAGCACCCCCCATGCCGCACTGGTCCGTCTACACCGGCGACCACGAGCCGCACGACGGCATCGACGACCTTCCGGCCCCGCCGCCCTGGCGGGCCTTCGACGGTGGACCCGCGCTGCCGCCGCCGCACGACGGCGACGACGTCTCGGCCGTCTCGCCGGACCGGGTGCACCGGGCGAAGTCGTACGTCGCCACCCCGGAGACCGTCCGGCTCGTCAACGCCGCGCTCGTGCTGCGCCGGCCGCTGCTGGTCACCGGCCCACCCGGCACCGGCAAGTCCTCGCTGGCCTACGCGGTCGCCCGCGAGCTGCGGCTCGGTCCGGTGCTGCGCTGGAACATCACCAGTCGCAGCACCCTCGCCGACGGCCTCTACCAGTACGACCCGCTGTCCCGCCTGTACGCGGCCCGGGAGGGGCTCGACCGGCCCGGCGGAGTCGAGGACCATCTGCGCCTGGGACCGCTCGGCACCGCCCTGCTCCCCTACGGCCGGCCGCGCGCGCTGCTCGTCGACGAGATCGACAAGAGCGACCTGGACCTGCCGAACGACCTGCTGAACGTCCTGGAGGAGGGCCAGTACGAGATCCCCGAACTGGTGCGCGCCGCACGCCACTCGGGCGGCGGGGCGGCAGACGTCCTCGCCGACGGCACGGACTCGCCCGTCACCGTCCGGCGCGGCCGGGTCCGCTGCCGGGCGTTCCCGTTCGTCGTCCTGACCAGCAACGGTGAACGCGAGTTCCCGCCGGCGTTCCTGCGGCGCTGTGTCCGGCTGAAGCTGCGCCGCCCCGACCGCGACCAGCTGACCGACATCGTCCGCGCCCACCTCGACACCCCCGACGGCGACGCGGACCGGCTGATCACCCGCTTCCTGGAGCGGGCCTCCGGCGGCGAGCTGGCCACCGACCAGCTGCTGAACGCCCTGTATCTCACCGGCGTGGCCGGACTGGACGCCGACTCCCGCGACCACCTGGCCGAACAGCTGATGCCCTACCTCAGCGCCACGGCGGACGGCGATGGCTTCTGACCCCGCCCCACCGCCCCCGCGGCCACGGCACACCGCCGAGCCGGTGCCGCCCTCGATCCCACCGGCACCGGCCGGCTCCCGGGCCCCACGGCGCACCGGCCCCTCCCCCATCGCCCGGCTCGACGCCGTCCTGGTCGCGGCGGGGGCCGAGCCGACACCGCGGGAGATCGCCGAACTGGTATGGCTGGCCGGCCGGCTGGACGCCGAGCGGCGGCTGGACGCGCCGCCGGAACAGAAGGCTCCGGCCGAGACACCGGTGCCTGCGGCCGAGCCTCGGAACGCGCCTGCCCCGCCCGCATCCCCCGAGGACGCGTCCCTCCCCCCGCGCCGGGAGCCGGCCGGGCCGGCGGCCGAGCGCGTGCCGCTGACCCTGCCCGCCCCGCGGTCCCCGGACCGTCCCCGAAGCGGCGACGGAAACCCCGTGCTCGCCCCCGCGCCCCCGATGCTGCCCCACCCCCTCGCGCTGCAACGTGCCTTGCGCCCGCTGAAACGCACGGTGCCCTCCCCGCACGCGCGAGTACTGGACGAGGGGGCGACGGCCGACCGGATCGCGCGGCTCGGCGCCCACCCCGACGTGTGGTTCCCGGTGCTGCGCCCGGCCCCCGACCGCTGGCTGCGCCTGAACCTCGTGCACGACACGGGCCCGACCATGCCGGTCTGGCGCCCCCTGGTCGGCGAACTGCACTCGGCCCTCGCCCAGTCGGGCATCTTCCGCACGGTCACCCTGCACCCGGCCACACCCGACGGCCGGGCCCGCCGGGTGCCCGACCCGGACGACGGACGGACCGTCACTCTCGTCGTCAGCGACTGCATGGGCCCGCAGTGGCGCCCGGGCGAGGCCGGCGAACGCTGGTACCGCACCCTGCGCCACTGGGCGCACCGCATGCCCCTGGGCGTCGTGCAACCTCTGCCCGAGCGCCTGTGGTCCTCGACCGCGCTGCCCGCCGAGCCGGGCCTGCTGACGTCCCCGGCCGCGGCGGCACCGTCGGCGGCCCTGGCCTTCACCCCGTACGACCCCGCCGCTCCTCCCCCACAACGCGCCCTGCCCCTGCCGGTGCTGGAGCCGGGCGCGCCCTGGCTCTCCCACTGGGCGGCCCTGATCGCCGGCCCGGGCGGCGCCCGCACCCCGGGCGCGGCGGTTTGGCTGCCGCCAGCCCCCGCGCCGCCCGTGGAACCGACCCCGGACATCGCCGGTTCCTTCCCCGAGGACCTGGTGCTGCGTTTTCGCGCGACCGCGTCCCCGGAGGCCTTCCGGCTGGCCGGGCACCTCGCTCTGGCGGTGCCCTCCGTCCCGGTGATGCGCCTCGTCCAGCGCGCCGTGGACCGCGACCCGCGCCCCCAGCACCTCGCCGAGGTGATCCTCAGCGGCATGCTCACCGCGGTCCCCGGCCCGCCCGGCTCCTACGCGTTCCGTCCCGGCGTACGGGAGTTGCTGCTGCGCTCCCTGCCCCGCACGGCCCGTGGCCGGACCCGGGAGTTCCTCGCGGAGATCGGTGGCCTGATCGACGAGCGGGCGGGGCTCGCGGCCGGGGAGTTCCGGGCACAGGCCGACGGCGGGCAGGGCGGTTCGGGCCCGGCGTTCGCCACCGTCAGCGAGGAGACCGTGCGGCGGCTGGGCGGGCAGGGGCCGCCGGAGCGGTTGTTCGCCGGCAGGTACCGGCTGGCCGGCAAGCGCGCGACGTACCCTGCCGTGTGGGAGGCGGTCGACGTCCACACCGGCCGGCGGGTGGTCGTGCGCCCCTACCGCGTCCGGCCCGCGGCGCAGGAGCGGTTCCTGAGCGAGGCCCGCGCCCTGGCCGAAGTCCGGGACCCGCACGTCACACGGGTCCTTGACTTCGGTGTGGCGGACGGCAGCCCGTACCTGGTCACCGAGTTCGTGGACGGGCTGACCCTCGCGGAGGTGCTCTCCGGGCTCTCCTTCAGGACGTTCGCCCGGCTGGTGGCCCAGGGACTGGCCGGCCTCGAGGCGCTGCACGACCGCGGCCTGGTGCGCGGGGAGCGCGGGCCCACCGGTCTGCTGCTGCGTCCCGACGGGGGCGTGCTGCTGAGCCGGGTGGCGCTCGGCGAGGAGTCGCGGGGCAAGGATCCCGAGTGGGACCTGAGCGAATTCCGTTGGCTGCTCAAGCAGTTGGCGACGAGTGTGCCGGTGCCCGACGAGCACCGCGAGCTGCTCGACCTGATCGACGGGCGCAGGCTGCCCGCGGCCGCCCGGTACGCCGCCGATCTGGCCGCGACGGCCCCGTGGCCGCCCCCGCTCGACGTCACCCTGCTGGGCCCCCTGCGCATCAGCCACGGCACCCGGCCCGTGGAGCCCCCCGCCCCGGAGGCCCAGGCGCTGCTGTGCATGCTGCTCCTCTCGCACGGGCGGCGCGTGACGCACGCCGAGCTGGCCCGGGGTCTGTGGGAGGAGCCGCCGGACGAGCGCCGGGCCGCGGCCCGCATCGAGGACCTCGTCCCCGAGCTGCGCCGGGTCCTGCCCCCCGGAGCCCTGGTCGGTCTCCCGGACGCCTACGCCCTGCACGTGCCGGACGTGCGTGTCGACGCGTTCCACTGCGAGGAACTGCTCGACGACCCGGCGTGCGGCCCCGCCGAAGCCGGACAGGCGCTCGACCTCTGGTACGGCCCGGCCCTGGACGGCGTGCCCGGCCCCGCGGCGGCCGCGGCCCGGGACCGTCTGCGGGTCCTGAAGTCGGGGCTCCGGGCTCTGCACGCCGAAGCGGACGAGGCCCGGGAGGCCGCCCCCACCATCATCTTCGAGGCCGACGACCTCACCGGCCGCCCCGAGGCCCGGATCACCCTCGAGTACGCGGTGCACGAGATGCTCGCCCGCGGCGCCCTGGCCCCCCACCGGTTCGACGTGCGGGTCCGTCCCGACGGTTACGTCGTCCACACCGAGCCCGGCACCTTCGTCCTGCCCGTCCTGGTCGCCGTCCTGCGCGGCTTGCCCGAGGTCCTCACCGGGCTCGTGGACCCCCCGCCGCTGACCGTCACCTTCTGGGACCGGCCCACCCCGCCGCCGGCGGCACCGCCCGTAACCACCGGCATCCAGGTGATCGTCTCCCCGGCCGTGTACGAGCAGTTCGCCGCCAGCTCCGCCGCCCGGGGCCCCCGGCGTCTCCAGCCCCTCTACCAGGACGGTGCCACCGACACCCCGCCCGTCGCCTGGTACTGCCCGCTCATCCCCGCCGTGGCGCCCGAACCCGGGGCCCGCGACCTGGTCGAGGGACCCTTCATCACGCACGACCTGCCCCGGCTGGGGAGACCGGCACCCGGCCGCACGGCCGTCGTCCACACCCGGCCCGACGGCCCCCTCACCCTCTTCGACCCGGCCCATCCGCACGGCGACCGGCCGTCGCGGTCCGTGACGTACTACAAGGTCGACCTCACCACCCACCAGTCCCACCACCGGGTCTCGCTGCCGAGCTCCGGCAAGGGCGCCTTCGCGGCCGCGGTGGAGCTGTCCTGGCACGTCGAGGACCCGGTCGCCTTCGTCCGCGCCGAGGTCACCCGGGTTTCCGAGCCGCTGCTCGCCCACCTGCTGGAAGAGGCGGCCCGGATCACCCGCCGGCATCCGCTGCGCCGGGCCGGCGCGGCCCAGCGGGCGGTCAACGCGGGCCTGCGCCGCTGGCCGGTGCCGGGTCTGTCGGTGTCGGTTTCGGTGCAGCTGGCCCCGGAGGGCGCGGCCCTGCCCGGACCGCGGAGCACGGTCCCGGCGCAGCGCCCGCTGTCGGACCTCCTCGCGGGGGCCGGCTGCGTGCTGCTCGGCTTCGACGGACCTGTGGCCCGGCTGTTCTCGGCGCGGACTGCGGGCGAGGCGGCGCTCGACCTGCTCGCCCTGGTCGCCGAGCACCGCGACCCCCGGGACGTCCCGCCGGCCGCGGTGCGGGAGACGTTCGCCCACCCGCTCGACGTGCTGCGGGCCTTCGCCCGGGACCCGCTGGGCCCGCTCCTGCGCGACCGCCTCGACGCACTCGAACTGCGCGCGGTCCCGGACGCGCCGACCACGCACAACTCCGTGCCGCTGGTGCGTGCCCTGCACGACTCCGGCCGCCGCGTCAGCGTCGTCTCGGACGTCAGCGCCCCGGCCGTCCAGCGCTACCTCACCCCGTACGGCCTGCCCCTCGCCGGCATCCACGCCCGCGGCACCGACCTCTCCCTGCTCACCCCGCACCCCGACTGCCTGCTGCGCGCTGTGCACTCCTCGGGCGGCGCCGCCGCGACAGGCGTCCTGATCGGCTCCACGGTGGCCGAACTGACCGCCGCACAGCAGGCGGGCCTGGGCTTCGTCGGCCTCGCCCGGAACACCACCGCCGGCCGGCTGCTCGAAGAGGCGGGCTGCGAGACGACCGTCACCTCCCTGACGCCGGTTCTGGAGGCCGCCCGCTCGCTGTAGCACGGCCCGAACCCCCCGTTCGGCGGCGCCCCGCCCGGCCCCCTACGAAAGGCGGCCCGGTCCCCTCCCGCGCACGATGCGAAGGAGGCCCGCCACCCGGCGGACCCACGTCTGCGAGGCCCGCCACCTGGCGGCCCCCCACGGTCTGTGCTCTCGGGAGGACCTGCCATGACCGCCAGTCTGGAGCAGTTGCGCCGCTGCCACTTCGCCGTCGACCTGGGAGCGGCCCGCACACGTGTCTACGTGAAGGGTGCCGGGCTCGTCGTCGACCAGCCGTCCGCCGCCGCCGTGAACACCCGCACCGGTGCGCTGATCGCCGTGGGCGAGCTCGCGGAGAAGATGAAGGGCCGCACCCCGCACTACATCCGGGTGGTCCGGCCGGTCTCCGGCGGCACCGTCGTCGACATCGAGATGGCGCAGCGCATGCTGCGCCATCTCCTCGGCGACAAGATGCGCCGCGCGCTGCGCCGCAAGCCGATCCTGCGCGCCGCGGCCTGCACCCCGCACGACGCCGACCCGCTGGCCCAGCGCGCCGCGATCGAGACGCTCGTGGGGCTGGGGGCGCGCCGGGTGGAACTGGTCGACACGCTCATCGCCGCGGCCGTCGGCTGCGGGCTGCCCGTGGATCAGCCCGAGGCCACGATGATCATGGTGTGCGGGGCGGCGGCCACGCAGGTGGCCGTGCTGTCCCTCGGCTCGATCGTGACCGCCGACCGGGTCCCGGTGGGCGGCGAGGCCGTCGACCACGCGATCGTGCAGCACCTGCGCCACGAGCACGAGCTGATGCTGCCGAGCCAGTCGGTACGGCCGTTGCAGCTGGCCCTGTCCGGCAACGGCCTCACCGCGCAGGGCCCGGCCTCCACGGAGATCCACGGCCGGGACGTCGCCACGGGCCTGGCCCGCTCCGTCCAGGTCGACACCGCGGCCGTGCGGGACGCCATCCAGACGCCGCTCACCGCGGTCCTCGACGGCATCGGCAAGGTGCTGCGGGGCTGCCCGCCCGACCTGGTGGCCGACCTCGCCGACCGGGGGATCATGATGGTCGGCGGCAGTGCGCTGCTGCCGGGGCTGGACCAGATGCTGCGGCAGGCCACGGGCATGCCGGTGCACATCGCCGAGCGTCCGGACGTGTGCGCGGTGCAAGGGCTCGGCGCGATGCTGGAGGGCAGGATCGCACCGCTGGCGCTGGACCCGCTGGGCACCTGAGCGCCGACCGCGGCGCCGGGAGCCCGAGCGCCCCTCGCCGGGTCAGTGGGCGAACCAGCAGCGCACGGTCGTCCCGTCGTCGCCCCGGTGCACCCGCACCAGGTCAGCGATCAGGTTGACCAGCAGGATCCCCCGCCCGCCGCGCTGGTCGCGCGGCACCGGCCGGCGCCCGGCCAGGGCGTCCCCGAGGAGCCCGTCGTCGCGGACCTCGCACACCACGTACCCGGCCTCGGACCACACCCGCAGCACGCCCGAACCGCCGCCATGGACCACGCTGTTGGTGGTGAGCTCGGCCGTGGCGAGGGCCAGGTCGTCGAGCTTCACACCGACCAGGCCCAGCCGGGCGCCCTCCCCGACGGCCACATGCCGGGCGTGCGGGAGGGAGTCGGACTCGAAGGCGAAGGTCAGCGCCTCCGGCACCGGCGGCAGCGGCTCGTTGTAGCGCACGACCACGTCCTCGGGGGCGTACGCAGCGCTGTCCTGCGCCGTCCGGGAGCCGGGGTGGATGACGGCGGGGTGGGTGGCGTACGCGTCGGCGACGACGTGCTCGGGCAGCTGCGCGACGTCGTACGGGCACATGATCGTCGCGGCGCGCCCCCGGAACGCGGCGTTGATGAGCGCCTCGTGCTGGGCGCAGGCCGGGTACTCGGTGGCGGAGCGGCCGGCCCAGACCGGCTCGCCGACGATCCGCACCCGGCGGCCGGCGGGCTGGGCGTCGGCGAAGGCCAGCAGCACACCGGGGATGATCCGCCCGGGGTTGCGTCCGGCCTCGCGCATGTCCAGCAGGCGCACGGACGCGGCGGCGTCCCCCAGCGCGTCCCTGATCAGGGCGAGGTTCTTGCCGGGCACCGCGACGGCGACCGGTTCGCCGGCCTCCAGGCCGTCGTGCACGAAAGGCAGGGTGCCGCCGAGGTACTCCTCCTCGTCCCGGTAGAAGAGGGCCGGGTGGGCGAAGGAGCCCAGAGGGCCGAAGGGCTCGGTCACGGCAGCGGTCATGACGTCGACACCTCGATTCCGCTCTGGCCGGGCCACAGCAGGTCCAGCGTGCGCCGCAGGGCGGGCGGCGGCCGGCGCACCACGAACCGCCGGCCGTCTGGGAGCTGCCCGGCGGCGGCCGCGAGGGCACCGGCGCCCGCGACGTCGACGAACGTCACGTCGGACAGCTCCAGGTAGTACACGTCCTCGCCTTCACGGACAGCTTCCTCCAGCACACCTTCCCAGATCGCGCGCGTCGTCAGGCCGACCTCCCCGGCCGCCCGGACGCCCTGCCGGCCGGCCAGCGGAAACACCGCCAGGCCCGGCACGGGGCCGGTCGCCGAGAGCTGCTGCCGAGTCATCAAGGCCCTCTCCCCAGGTTTCCGGACCACAGCGCTCGTACCCGTACGGCAGAAGCTCATTCCCCCAAAGCGGGTGTAGTAAGCCGTACGGCGGGCAGGCGCACCGTCACACCGACGTCCACGGGGGCGAGAGACGTCGTGCAGTCCGGCGAGACGCACACGACCGATGAGGACAGACAAGGCGGTGACATGACCTCAGCGGCATCACCACATCTCACAGGAGGGCTGGACACCCTGGTCATCCCCGGCCGCGTTGCCGCGGACCGCGCCGAGCTCACCCCGCGGGGTGAGCTCGTCCACGGTTGCGCGGAAATCCTGGCGAGAACCCTGGCCGGCCTGCCGGCCACCGTCACCCGGGTCGACCTCGACATGGCGGGCGTGCACTTCATGGACACGGCGGGGCTGCAGTTCCTGGACGTGCTGGCCGACCACGGCCGGCAGCGTGCGCTGGCGGTGACGGCGACGAACTGGAACGGCCAGCCGCGCCGGATCCTGGAGCTGGCGGGCCTGGACACGACCGACCCGCTGAGGGGCCTGGAGGCCACCGGCCCGGTCCCCGCCGCACCACCGGCCGCCCCCACCGTCTCGGCGGTCGCCCTGGAGCGTGCGGAGCGCCTGCACGTCCTCCAGGAGGAGGTGGAGCAGCTGCGTCATGCCATCGCCTCCCGCCCCGTCATCGACCAGGCTCGGGGCATTCTCATGGCCACCCACGGCTGCACGTCCGACGAGGCGTGGCACATCCTGCGGGAGACGTCCCAGCTGTCGAACACGAAGCTGCGGGACGTCGCTGCGGCGGTGACGGCGAGCGCGGAGGCGGACGGCCCACCGCCGCCGGCCGAGCTGCGCACGGCACTGCACCGGGCCGTGGCGAGGCGCCGCCGGGGCTGAGGTGCCGGGCACCGTGCGGCTGAAGGGGCGGGAGTCGGGGGACATACCTGGGGGCTGGGGGCCGGGGCGGGGGAACACGCGCGGGGCCGGTGCGTCCCGCCCCACCGGGGTACCCGGCAGCCGACCGCTGCCGGAGGAGGCACACCATGAGCGACCACACCCCTTCCCAGGCCGAGGGCGACCGCGACGACGAGCGGGACACCACCCCGCGTCCCACCCCGTCCCAGGCGGAGGGCGACCACGACGACGCGAACGTTCCGGACGAGGGCGACACGCCGGAGGGCTCCGGAACAGAGCAGGGCACGTGACGAGGCGACCCGGACAGCGCAGCGAGTACATGGCGGAGCGAAGCGTGCGCGGGAGCGGTCGTACGACGGAGTGAGGTGAGCGCGGGAGCGGGCGTACGCGAGGCGTGCGCGGGAGGGACGGCTCGTACATCGGCGGAGGCCACATGGAGACGGCCTCGCGGGGCACCTGTATCTCCCACACCAGTCAAGGGAGTTGCTCGTGATCGTCGCCGTCGTCATCGCCGGGTGCGTGCTGCTGGCCGTGCTCGCCTTCCTCGTCCCCCGTCTCTCGCGCCACCCCGAGCGCGGCACCCAGCGTTCGCTCGGCGCGGGCGCACGGGCCGGAAGCAAGGCGCCCGGCCCCCTGGGCCGGCTCTTCGCCAAGCCCTTCCACACGAGTTCCCGCGCGGTGAGCCGCAGCGGCTCCGCCGGCCGCCGTACCCGCGGCCGCATGCCCTTCTGACCCACCGCGCGGCCGGCCACCCGGCATGCTGGTCCGGTACGCAGGGCAGGCCGAAGGAGACCTTTCTCGATGGGCACCGCAGTGCACGTCCCGCAGACGCGGGACATGATCGGGGAGGAACTCTCCGGGGACGAGGCGTTCACCGCGCTGCGGCGCTACGGAGGCCGTCGGCTGCTGGTCGACGCGTTCACCCGCTTCCGCTACGCCGACGGCTTCAGCAACTCCCGCTCCCTCGCCTTCCAGGTGGTCCTGGGCATGGTGCCGTTCACCATCGCCCTGGTCGGCGTGGCCACCACCGTGCACACGGAGAGCGTGGGCCGGATCATCGAACTCACCCTCGGCCGGATCGTGCCCGGCGCCAGCACCCGCCTGATCGAGGATGCCCTGCACGGCACCGAGCGCAGCGCCGGGTCCGGTGTCTGGGGTGCCGTCGCCATGTGGCTGGGCCTGGCGTTCGCCGTGCTCAACCTGGCCTCGGCGATGGCCCAGGTCGAGCGCGGCGCCAACCGCATCTACGGCATCGAGCGCGACCGGCCGTTCGTGGCCAAGTACGGCCGTTCCCTGCTGCTCGCCCTCGCGGCGGGCATGCCGATGGTCCTGGGGTTCCTCGTGCTCGTGGCGGGTGACGCCGTCGGCGGCGCGGTGGTGCAGACCCTCGGCTGGTCCCGCACCTGGCTCGACCGGTGGGGCGCCCTGAACGTGCCGCTGGGTGTGCTGCTCGCGTGGGTCGCCTCCGCGGTGATCTTTCGCTGGGCGCCCCGCCGGGACCAACCCGGCTACACATGGCTCGCGTTCGGCTCCGCGGTCCACCTGGTGCTGTGGATCACGGCCACCTGGCTGCTGGCGCTCTACGTCGCCGAGAGCGGCTCGTTCGGCGCCGTCTACGGGCCTTTGACGGCGTTCGTCGCCCTGCTGCTGTGGGCCAACCTGACGGGTGTGGCCCTGTTCCTCGGCATCGCCTTCGCCGCCCAGTTGGAGGCGGCCCGGGCCGGCATCACCGAGGCCGTGCGGCCGGACCCGGGCCCGGGCCCGTGACGTACGCCGCTGACGCGCGCCCCGCCCCTGTGATCACCGCACTGAACCAGGACGTATCGTCCTCGGTGTGAGCGATGTGCCCCCCGCGACCACAGCACCGTCGGACCGAGCGGCGGCCTCCGCATCGCCGGAACAGGCCGAACTCCCGGAGCCGGCCGCATCTGCGGAGCCGGCCGCGTCGCCGAAGCCGGCCGAACGTCAGGTGACCGGCGACGTCGACCCGGCCCTGCGGGCGGCCTACCGGCTGTGCCGCCGCCGGACGAAGGAGCAGGACCCGGCGGAGTACACGCTGATCCGGCTGGTGCCCGCGGCGCTGCGGCCGGCCCTGCACGCGCTGTGGGCCGCCGCCAACGCCCTCGACGATCTCGGCGACGACCGTACGGCGCCGGCTGCCGAGCGGGCCGCCCGGGTCGAGGCCTGGATCGCCGCCCTGCATCGTGAACTGCCCACCGGAGCAAGCCCGGACCCGGTCCGGCACGCCCTGGTGGACACCGCGAACCGCTGGCGCCTCGACCTGTCGGAGCTGCGGGACGCCATGGCCCAGGTCCAGGACGACACCCGGGGCCGGGACTTCGCCGACTGGGCGCAGTGGCGCACCTGGGGCCGGGACAACCTCCTTCCCTGGTTCGGCCAGGTCCGCACGGTCTTCGACCGGGCCGGCGTCCCCGTGGCACTGCGACTGGACACCCGGGAGGCCTACGAGGAGTTCCTCGACGGCGTCCGGCTGACCGACATCCTCACCGATCTGTCAGCCGACCTCGCCCAGGGCGACCTGCTTCTGCCCGCCGAGGCCCTCGACCTGCACCCGGGGTCGGCCGCCGACCTCGCGCGGTGCCGCTGGAGTCCCGCCGTCGCCGCGCTGATCACGCACCTGACCGGTCTGGCCCGCCAGTGGGTGTCCCAAGAGGCCCTCACCCGCGGCATGCACCCCGGCCCCGCCACCGTCCTTCAGACGATGGCCGCCCTGCTGCACGCCCAGCTCGACGCCGTCGACGCGGCCGGCCCGGCCCTGCTGCGCTCCCCTCCCCGGCCCGCGCTGCGCACCCGGGCCCGCATCCTCGTCCCCGCCCGGGCCCGCGCGGCCCTGGCCTGGAGCCTGACCCCGCTGACGGTGCCGCCGCCGCGACGCCCCGCCGACCACAGTCCGCCGGCACCCGCAGGGCCGGCCCCCACCGGCGCCTTCCGGCGGCCGCCGCCCCATCCGAGCGGTGAGCGGCCCCCGGAGATCCCGCCCGGCCTGCTGCCCGCCCACGTCGCCGTGATCATGGACGGCAACGGCCGCTGGGCCCAGCAGCGCGGCCTGCCCCGGCACACCGGCCACCGCGCCGGTGCCACGGCCGTGCGCGAGGTGGTCCACGGCGCCCTGGACATCGGCCTGCGCCATCTGACGCTGTACACCTTCTCCACCGAGAACTGGCGCCGCGAACCGGAGGAGGTCGACGCGATCCTCGACCTGCTGCGCGGCGAACTCGCCGAGAACCCCTTCCGCGACCTCGACGTCCGGCTGCGCTGGCACGGCCGCGCCGGCCGCCTGCCTCCCGACCTCGTCGACCTGCTCCACCTGCGGGAGCGCACCACCCGCGCCCGCACCGGCCTGACGCTGACGATGTGCATCGACTACGGCGGCCGGGACGAGCTCACCCGCACCGCCGCCGCCCTGGCGGCCCGGGCCCGGGGCGGCCGTCTGGAGCCCGGCCTGATCGACGAGAACGACTTCGCCCGGCACCTGCCCCACCCGGACATGCCCGACGTGGACCTGCTCTGGCGCACCGGCGGCGAACAGCGGATCTCCAACTTCCTGCCCTGGCAGTCGGCCTACGCCGAACTGCACTTCACCCCCGGTCTCTGGCCGGACGCCGACCGCCGCGACCTCTGGCAGGCGGTCACCGCCTACACCCGCCGCCGGCGCCACCACGGCGCGACTCCGGCCCCGGCGGGCGAGCCCGCCGGGGCCGACGGACCGTCAGCGGCCCACCGTGTGAGGGCCCCTGCGGCGGGCCCGGGCGACTGAACGGGTTGTGCGGCCCCGGCGGGACACCGTGCCCCCGCCCGGCGGAGCCCACATACTGAGCGCGGGGCCGGGCCGTCGGCCCGCTCGTGCATGATCGGTGTGAGCCCCTCGACCGCGTTCGGCGCAGCGGGGAGGCGACACACCGAGCCTTGTGAGGAGATGGCGTTGTCCATCTGGGAAGCACTGGCAGTCTTCGCGGCCGGCACAGCAGCCGGCACGATCAACACCATCGTGGGCTCCGGCACCCTGATCACCTTCCCGGTGCTGCTGGCCATCGGGCTGCCGCCGGTCACCGCCAACGTCTCCAACGCCCTCGGCCTCGTACCCGGCTCCATCAGCGGAGCCATCGGCTATCGCGCCGAACTGCGGGGCCAGGGGCGCCGCGCTCTCGTCCTCGGTCTCACCGCCCTCGTCGGCGGACTCGGCGGCGCCGTCCTGCTGCTCGCGCTGCCCTCCGAGGCGTTCGACACGTTCGTCCCGGTGCTGATCGCCCTCGCGCTGGTCCTCGTCCTGCTCCAGCCCCGCCTCGCCGACGTCGTACGGCGCCACCGCGAGGACAACGGCACCGCCGCCCGCCCGCACGGCGGGCCCGTGCTTCTGGCCGGGCTGCTCCTGGCGAGTGTGTACGGCGGCTACTTCGGCGCCGCCCAGGGAGTGCTGTACCTCTCCTTGATGGGCCTGTTCCTCGACGAGGACCTGCAACGCGTCAACGCCGTCAAGAACGTCCTCGGCGCCGTCGTCAACGGCGTCGCCGCCTGCTTCTTCCTCTTCGTCGCCGAGTTCGACTGGACGGCGGTCCTGCTGATCGCAGTCGGCTCCGCCCTCGGCGGTCAGATCGGCGCCAAGGTCGGCAGACGGCTCCCGCCCGCGGCGCTGCGCGCCGTCATCGTCGCCGTCGGCGTCGTGGCGATCGTCCAGCTCCTGCTGCGCTGAGACAGCTGAGATGCGGCACACCCAAGGCCGAGACGTTTCCGCAGGCCGGAGACCTGCGCAGTGGGGCGGGTGGGACTCGAACCCACGGCCGACGGATTATGAGTCCGCTGCTCTAACCGGCTGAGCTACCGCCCCATAGCGGCGTGTCGCGTACATGTGTGCGCGCCGTCTGCCGCAGCATAGCCGCTCATACGATCTCCTGCTTCGGCTGGGCGGCTTCGCACGGCCTACCTGACCATGAGGACTGCGCCGGGTGCCGCGCGGTTCCCGGAGCAGCGGCGGAGGCATGAAAAAGGACCCCTGAGAGGGGTCCGTTTCCCACCTGCTCCCCCGACTGGACTCGAACCAGTAACCTGCCGGTTAACAGCCGGCTGCTCTGCCAATTGAGCTACGGAGGACCGAGCTCCCCGGACTGGACTCGAACCAGTAACCTGCCGGTTAACAGCCGGCTGCTCTGCCAATTGAGCTACCGAGGAAGGTCTCGTTTGCATCGAACGTACCTACCTGGGTATCCGCCAGGGGGCGCGCGTTCGCTGCGACACATACATTAGCGCAAGCAGGGGGGTGCTCCGCCAATCGGTACTCCCCGGCACCGACGCCGCACCGGAGACCTACGCAAGGGAAGGGTGGCCGCCATGCGTTACCGGCTCACGTTCGTCGCCGGAGTCGTCCTGGGTTACGTGCTGGGCACGAGGGCCGGACGCGAGCGCTACGAGCAGTTGAAGAAGTCAGCCCGGCAGTTCGCGCAGAACCCCGCCGTGCGCAACACCGCGGAGACGGCGGCCCACCAGGGCCGCGAGTTCGCGGGCAAGGCGTACCACGTGGTGAGCGACAAGGTCGGTGACCGTGTTCCCGAAGCGGTGGCCGACCGCGTCCGCCACCTCCGCGACCGCGCCGCCCACAACGGCGGCGAGGACGACTGGGGCACGAGCAACACGTGATCCTTTGATGCCGGGCATGTCAGCGCCCCGAAAGGGGCGCGGGGAACTGCGCGATCGACCACGACGAAGCCCGCGCTCACAACCCGGCGACCTCTCCCACGGCGCCCACGGCCCGACCCCAGCGGAGCGTGCGGCAGAATTTTGGCCATGGGGATAGTCGCCGGGTTGGACAGTTCACCCGATTTCACTCGTATCGTCGTCTGTGACACGGACTCCGGAGCCGTGCTCAGGCAGGGATATGCGCCGCATCCGGTGGAGAGCCCCGAGGGCGGCGGCCGGCCGTCCGACGTCGACCCGCAGGCCTGGCTGCTCTCCCTGGGCGAGGCGGCGGGCGGCGGGCTGCTGGAGGGCGTGCAGGCGATCGGCGTCTCGGCGCAGCAGAACGCCGTCGTGCCGCTGGACGCGCAGGGAAACACCGTGCGGCCCGCGATGGTCGGCGGCGACAAGCGGACGCAGGTCGCCGCGGCCGATCTGATCGACGCCCTCGGGGGGCGCGAGGCGTGGGCGCAGGCGGTGGGCTGTGTGCCGCAGGCCGCGCAACCGGTGACGAAGCTGCGCTGGCTGGCCCGGACCGAACCCGAGAACGCGCAGCGCACGGCGATCCTGCTCCAGGCGCACGACTGGCTGGTGTGGCAGCTGCTGGGCCGGCCGGTGCGCCGGACGACCGACCGGGGCGGCGCGTCCGGCACCGGCTACTGGTCGGCGGCGACCGGCGGCTACCGGACCGACCTCGTGGAGCTGGCGCTCGGGCACCAGGTGATGCTGCCGGAGGTGATCGGCCCGGCGGACGCGGCCGGGACGACGCCGGAGGGGCTGCTGATCTCCGTGGGGACCGGCGAGACCATGGCGGCCGCGTTCGGTCTCGGCATCGGCCTCGGTGACGCGGTGGTGTCGCTGGGCGCGTCCGGGTCGGTGATGGCCGTGCATCCCGAGGCCCTGGTCGACGGGTCCGGGATGATCACCGCGCTGGCGGACGCGACCGGCATGCACCTGCCCGTCGTCACCACGCTGAACGCGGTACGGACCCTGCGCGGGGCGGCCGAGCTGCTGGGGCTGCCCGACCTGGAGAGCCTGTCCGACCTCGCGATGAAGTCGACGCCCGGGTCGCACGGGCTGGTGCTGCTGCCCTATCTGGAGGGCGAGCGGACACCGAACCTGCCGCACACCGCCGGGACCCTGGCCGGGCTCCGGCGCGAGTCGATGAAGGCGGAGCACCTGGCACGGGCCGCGTTCGAGGGGATGCTGTGCGGGCTCGCGGACGCGCTGGACGTGCTGCGCGGCCGGGGTGTGGAGGTGCGGCGGGTGTTCCTGCTCGGGCCGGCCGCCGAACTGCCCGCCGTGCAGGCCGCGGCGCCCATGCTGTTCGGGACCCAGGTCGTGGTGCCGCAGCCCGCGGACTACGCGGCGATCGGCGCCGCCCGCCAGGCGGCCTGGGCGCTGGGGGCCTCGCAGGGCACGCTCGACGTGCGGAACCCGCCGGCCTGGCAGGGCGCGGTGGCGCAGGTGCTGGAGCCCGGGGACGAGCTGGCCGTGGGGCAGGCGGTGCGGCAGCAGTTCGTGGCGGTGCGGGAGCAGACGCACCCGGGAGCACTCTGACGGGTCCGACCGCCTCTTGGGTTAATTCGGTTGAGGTAACGCGGGTGGAGTGTTCGACGATAGGGGCCAGGGGCAACCACTCGGCCCCGCCGTCCACTCCGAGAGAAGCAGCGTGCTCATACGACTTCTGCGGACCTATCTCAGGCCCTACAAGAGACCCATCGCCCTGCTGGTGCTGCTGCAGTTCCTGCAGACCTGCGCCACGCTCTACCTGCCCACGCTGAACGCGGACATCATCGACCAGGGGGTCGTGAACGGCGACACCGGCTACATCCTGGGCTACGGCGGCCTGATGATCGGCATTTCGCTGGTCCAGGTCGGCTGCAACATCGGTGCCGTGTACTACGGCGCCCGCACGGCGTCGGCGGTCGGACGGGACCTGCGGGCGTCCGTGTTCGACCGGGTGCAGTCGTTCTCCGCGCGTGAGGTCGGTCACTTCGGGGCGCCGTCGCTCATCACCCGGACGACGAACGACGTCCAGCAGGTGCAGATGCTGGCGCTGATGACGTTCACGCTGCTGGTGTCGGCGCCGATCATGTGCGTGGGCGGCATCGTGCTGGCGCTCGGGCTGGACGTGCCGTTGTCCGCGGTGCTGGTGGCGGTCGTACCGGTGCTGGGCATCTGCGTGACGCTGATCGTGCGGCGGCTGCGGCCGCTGTTCCGGGCGATGCAGGAGCGGCTGGACTCGGTGAACCAGGTGCTGCGCGAGCAGATCACCGGCAACCGCGTGATCCGGGCCTTCGTCCGGGACGAGTACGAGCAGCAGCGCTTCCGGAAGGCCAACACCGACCTCACCGACTTCGCGCTGGGCACCGGCAACCTGCTCGCGCTGATGTTCCCGATCGTCATGACGGTGGTGAACCTGTCGTCGATCGCCGTGGTGTGGTTCGGCGCGCACCGGATCGACAGCGGCGGCATGCAGATCGGTGACCTGACGGCGTTCCTGGCCTATCTGATGCAGATCGTCATGTCCGTGATGATGGCCACCTTCATGTTCATGATGGTGCCGCGCGCGGAGGTGTGCGCCGAGCGTATCCAGGAGGTGCTGGACACCTCCTCCAGCGTCGTCCCGCCGTCGGCGCCGGTGCGGGAGCTGCGCCGGCACGGGCATCTGGAGATCCGCGGGGCGGGGTTCCGCTATCCGGGTGCCGAGGAGCCGGTGCTGCGGGCCGTGGACCTGGTGGCCCGCCCGGGTGAGACGACCGCCGTCATCGGCTCGACCGGCAGCGGCAAGTCCACGCTGCTCGGGCTGGTGCCGCGGCTGTTCGACACCACCGACGGGCAGGTGCTCGTCGACGGTGTCGAAGTGGCGGACATCGACCCGGAGCTGCTCGCGAAGACCGTCGGGATGGTGCCGCAGAAGCCGTACCTGTTCGCGGGGACCGTGGCGACCAACCTGCGCTACGGCAATCCGGACGCCACGGACGAGGAGCTGTGGCACGCCCTGGAGGTGGCACAGGCCAAGGACTTCGTGGAGCGTCTCGAAGGGGGTCTCGACTCGCCGATCTCGCAGGGCGGGACGAACGTCTCCGGTGGTCAGCGCCAGCGGCTCGCGATCGCCCGCACGCTGGTGCAGCGGCCCGAGATCTACCTCTTCGACGACTCCTTCTCCGCGCTCGACTACGCCACGGACGCCGCCCTGCGGGCCGCGCTCACGCAGGAGACCGCCGAGGCGACCGTGGTGATCGTCGCGCAGCGGGTGGCGACCATCCGGGACGCCGACCGGATCGTGGTCCTCGACGAGGGCCGGGTCGTGGGGACCGGCCGGCACCACGAGCTGATGGCGGACAACGAGACCTACCGGGAGATCGTGCTCTCCCAGCTGACGGAAGCGGAGGCTGCCTGATGGCGGGGCCCATGGGGCGGATGATGGCCGGGGGCGGCCCCGACCAGCGCTCGCTCGACTTCAAGGGGTCGGGCAAACGGCTCGTCGCGCGGTTCGGGCCGGAGCGGGTCACCATCTACGTGCTGCTGCTGTGCGTGGTGCTCAGCGTCGGCCTGAGCGTCGTCGGGCCGAAGATCCTCGGCAAGGCGACCGACCTGGTCTTCGCGGGCATCGTCGGGCGGGGCATGCCGGAGGGGGCGTCCAAGGAGCAGGTCCTGGAGCAGATGCGGCAGCGCGGGGACGGTGACGTCGCCGACATGCTGCGCAGCACCGACTTCACCCCGGGCGAGGGCATCGACTTCACGGCCGTCGGGCATGTGCTGCTGCTCGCACTGGGTGTGTTCACGGTGGCCGGGCTGCTGATGGCGGTGGCGACACGGCTGGTGAACCGGGCCGTGAACCGGACCATGTTCCGGATGCGCGAGGACGTCCAGACGAAGCTGTCGCGGCTGCCGCTGTCGTACTTCGACAAGCGTCAACGCGGTGAGGTGCTGTCCCGGGCGACCAACGACATCGACAACATCGGGCAGACGCTCCAGCAGTCGATGGGGCAGCTCATCAACTCGGTGCTGACCATCATCGGCGTGCTCGCCATGATGTTCTGGGTCTCCTGGATCCTGGCGCTGGTCGCGCTGGTGACGGTGCCGCTGTCGTTCGTGGTGGCCACGCGGGTGGGCAAGCGGTCGCAGCCGCACTTCGTGCAGCAGTGGCGCTCGACGGGCAAGCTGAACGCGCACATCGAGGAGATGTACACCGGGCACGCCCTGGTGAAGGTGTTCGGACGCCAGGAGGAGTCGGCACGGCAGTTCGCCGAGCAGAACGACGCGCTGTACGAGGCGGGGTTCAAGGCGCAGTTCAACAGCGGTGTCATGCAGCCGCTGATGATGTTCGTGTCGAACCTGAACTACGTGCTGGTTGCGGTCGTGGGCGGACTGCGGGTCGCCTCGGGCTCGCTGTCCATCGGTGATGTGCAGGCCTTCATCCAGTACTCGCGGCAGTTCTCCATGCCGCTGACGCAGGTCGCCTCGATGGCGAACCTGGTGCAGTCGGGTGTCGCCTCGGCGGAGCGGGTCTTCGAACTGCTCGACGCGCAGGAGCAGGAGGCGGATCCGGTGCCGGGCGTGCGCCCCGAGGAGCTGCGCGGGCAGGTGGCGCTGGAGCACGTGTCGTTCCGCTACGACCCCGACAAGCCGCTCATCGAGGACCTGTCGCTGAAGGTCGAGCCGGGGCACACGGTCGCCATCGTCGGCCCGACGGGCGCCGGCAAGACGACGCTGGTGAATCTGCTGATGCGGTTCTACGACGTCACCGGCGGGCGCATCACCCTCGACGGGGTGGACATCGCGCGGATGTCCCGGGACGAGCTGCGGGCCGGCATCGGCATGGTGCTGCAGGACACCTGGCTGTTCGGCGGCACGATCGCGGAGAACATCGCCTACGGTGCGTCCCGGGAGGTCACCCGCGGGGAGATCGAGGAGGCGGCCCGGGCGGCACACGCGGACCGGTTCGTCCGGACCCTGCCGGACGGGTACGACACGGTGATCGACGACGAGGGCACGGGGGTGAGCGCGGGCGAGAAGCAGCTCATCACCATCGCCCGGGCGTTCCTGTCCGACCCGGTGATCCTGGTGCTGGACGAGGCGACGAGCTCGGTCGACACGCGGACGGAGGTGCTGATCCAGAAGGCGATGGCCAAACTGGCGCACGGGCGTACGTCGTTCGTCATCGCCCACCGGCTGTCGACGATCCGGGACGCGGACACGATCCTGGTGATGGAGGACGGGGCGATCGTGGAGCAGGGCGCGCACGAGGAGCTGCTCGCGGCCGACGGTGCCTACGCGCGGCTGTACAAGGCGCAGTTCGCGCAGGCGGTGGCCGAGGTGGACTGAGTCGCGATCCGGGGGGCCGGGTGGTGTCGTGGGGCGGCTGCGGGACCGTTGTGGCTGGTCGCGCAGTTCCCCGCGCCCCTTGGGTACGTGCAGCTGACGCCCTCTCAGGGGCGCGGGGAACTGCGCGAACAACCCCCACCGGCCCGCAGGCGGCGTCAGTCCAGATAGCCCCTCAGCTGATCCGCGAAGGCGTGGTCCCGCAGCTTGTTGAGGGTCTTGGACTCGATCTGCCGTATCCGTTCCCGCGTCACGCCGAAGATGCGGCCGATCTCCTCCAGCGTGCGGGGGCGGCCGTCCGCCAGCCCGTAGCGGAGTTGGACGACCTTCCGCTCCCGCTCCCCCAGGGTCGAAAGGACCGCCTCCAGGTGCTCCCTGAGCAGCAGGAACGCCGCCGACTCCACCGGGGAGGCCGCGTCGCCGTCCTCGATGAGGTCGCCCAGGGCGACGTCGTCCTCCTCGCCGACGGGCGCGTGCAGCGACACCGGCTCCTGGGCCAGCCGCAGGACCTCGCTGACCCGCTCCGGCTGGAGGTCCAGGTGGGCCGCGACCTCCTCGGGGGTCGGCTCGTGGCCCCGCTCCTGGAGCATGCGGCGCTGGACGCGGACGACCCGGTTGATGAGCTCCACGACGTGCACCGGGACCCTTATCGTGCGCGCCTGGTCGGCCAGGGCGCGGGACATGGCCTGGCGGATCCACCAGGTGGCGTACGTGGAGAACTTGTAGCCGCGGGCGTAGTCGAACTTCTCGACCGCCCTGATCAGGCCGAGGTTGCCCTCCTGGACAAGGTCGAGCATGGTCAGGCCGCGGCCGACGTAGCGCTTGGCGACCGAGACGACCAGGCGCAGGTTGGCCTCGATCAGGCGGCGCTTGGCCATGCGGCCCATGACGACGAGCCGGTCCAGGTCGAGGGCGAGCTGGCTGTCCAGGTCGGGCGTGAGCCGCAGCTTCTCCTCCGCGAACAGGCCGGCCTCGACGCGGCGGGCGAGTTCGACCTCCTCTGCGGCGGTGAGCAGGGGGATGCGGCCGATCTCCCGCAGGTACTGGCGGAACAGGTCCGAGGAGGGGCTGCCCGATTCGGTGCGGACCGGTGGGGGTTCGACCGCTTCGGGAGGTTCCGCCGCCTCGATGGCCTCGGCGGGCGGCTCCTCCGGCTCCGGCCCCGACTCGGGGTGGTGCGCGGCGCGGCTCTGCGCCGGGACCCCTGACAGGGAGTCCGCCTCCGCGTCCGGCGCGGCACCGTCGGCGTCGGCAGGGGCACCGGCGTCGGTCTGGGTGAGGGTCTGGGTCTGCACGGGGGCGACCTCCAGGATGATCGCTGCCAGGGGGTACGACAGCGGTACTTCGGGGGCGGAGTCGACGGCCTCGCCGCTTTCCGTCCCGTACGCGATGAGCGGAACCGCGGGGGTCTGGGACCCGTCGGTGACGGATCGGCCGCGCTCCGAGGACTCAGGCACCGGAACCCAGTGTGGGGTAAGACACATCGTCGCCACGAGGGGCGTGCGGTGACTTTTTGCTTCCGGTCCGTGACCGCGCGATCGCCCCTCGTGGGAAACCCGGATGCCTCACGTGCCCCTGGTCTGCAACGATCGTCCGATGTCCGCTTCCCTGTACGAGTCGCATGTGACGGTCCGCTGCGCCGGACCCGACGAGCGCGCCCGGCTGCACCGCTGGGCGGCGAAGGGCGGGTTCAAGCTCACGCACATCGTGCTGGCCAGGGGCCGGATGCGCGACCAGCCGATGCTCACCCTGTCCGGTTCGCCGTCGTACTCCCGCGAAGCGGCGCGCGTGCGAGAAGTGGCCGCGCGTTTGCGGGCGGACGGCTTCGATCCGGTGCGCGTGAAGATCGAGTCGTCGCCCTGGGCGCCGGAGGTGCCGCGCCGCCCGTGCGAAGACGGGCGGTACTTCGAGCAGCATGTGAAGCTGCGGCTCACCGCGGACACGGACCTGGTGGCTCTCGCGGCGCGCGTCGCGCCCCACGGCGCCCATCTGTCGTGGAACGCCAGGCGGGTTGCGGGCGAGCATCACGAGCGGTTCGTGACCCAGCGCTGCCACGCGGTGGACGCCGAGGGGGCGGGTCGGGCGCTGGAACGGCTGCTGACCGAGCTGCGCGGTTGTGAAGTGCTCGGCGTGGAGCGGGAGTTCGTGCTGTACGACAGTGATGTGTCGGTGGACGACGGATGGCTGGAGGAGCCGGTGGGGGTACGGACATGACCGGGACGGCGTGGGAGTGGTTCGGCTGGCGGAGCTCCGAGATCCCCCGGGAGCCGCTGGACGACGCCACCCGCCGGGTGGGACACCTGCCGAAGACGCTGCGTCCGGTGCCGGGGGACGACGTGGTGCAGCGGCCGGTCTTCGACCCGGCCCTGAAGCACCTCCAGAACGCCTATCGAGCCACCGACCCGTGCTTCACCGACCCGGCGCGAAACGAGGCGTGGCGGGCGGCCCGCGGCCGGGCCCTGCACCTGGTGCTGGCCGCGATCGCCGGCTCGCCATGGGTGGACGCACTGGTGCTGCGGGGCAGCGTGCTGATGTCGGTCTGGTTCGGGGAGGCCGCGCGCGAGCCCGGTGACCTGGACTTCGTCGTCGTTCCGCACACCTGGCGGATGGAGGACGGCCGGACGGACCGGATGCTGACCGGGATCGCGCAGGCGGCGCAGGAACTGGCCGAGGCGCGGGGGCCGGAGGTCGGGGTCTCGGCACGCGGCGCGGTGGTGGAGGACATCTGGACCTACGACCGCGTGCCGGGCCGGCGCATGGTGCTCCCCTGGGGCACGCCCGGTCTGCCCGGCGGCCACGTCCAGCTGGACTTCGTCTTCAACGAGCGGCTGCCCGAGGGACCCGAACTGGTCGAACTGCCGGGCGGTGCGCTCGTCCAGGCCGCGACGCCGGAGCTGTCGCTGGCCTGGAAGCTGCTGTGGGTGATCAACGACGTGCACACCCAGGGCAAGGACCTGTACGACGCCGTCCTGCTGGCCGAGCGGTACCCGCTGCGTTACGAGCTGCTGCACGAGGTGTTCCGGCTGTCGGGCGAGTGGCCGTACCCGTACCGCGAGAAGATCCTCCTGGAGGACGTGGCGGAGGCGGTCGGCTACGTGGAGTGGGAGCACTTCGTCACCGAGTACCCGCGGTTCCGGTACGCCGAGCGGGAGTTCGCCGAGCGGCTGGTGCGCGCGGTGACGCCGACCTTCGAGGGGGCCGGGGACTGACCCGTGTCAGAGCGCGGCGGCGCCGTGTACGCGCAGGGTCTGGTCGTACTGCTGGAGGACCCACAGCTCGTTCTGCACGGCGGCGAGCTCGGCCGGGTCGCCGTGGGTGCCGAGGCGGGTGAGCCGGCCGGTGATGTCGCGGATACGGCGCTCGACGGCCCGGCGGCGGACCGTCACCAACTGGGCGCCCGCGTACACCTCGTCGGCGCCCTTCACGCCCTTGTGCAGCATGATCGCTTCTACGGCCAGCTCCGTGACCATCGCGCGGACGGCGTCGTCGGGGGCGGCCTCGCGGACCCTGACCAGGTAGTCCTGGGGGTCGGCGACGCCCGGTTCGGCGCCGCCCGCGTCGAGGATGGCCTGGCGGACGGCGGCGTAGGGCGGAGCGGTGAACTCGTCCACGCCGTACGCGTCGAACGCCGGGGAGACCAGCTCGGGGCGCTGGAGGGCGAGTTTGAGGAGCTCCCGTTCGGTGGCGAAGACCGGGTTGCGCAGGTTGAGGGCCGGGCCGCGGGGGGCGGCGGGCTGGGGCGGGCCGGCGTACTGCCTGCCCTGCTGCTGCCGCTCGGGGGCCGGGCCCTTGCCGCCGCGGTCGCGGGCCCAGCGGGCCAGCTGGGCGACGCGCTTGACGACGAACTGGGTGTCGAGGATGCCGAGCATGCCGGCGAGCTGGACGGCGACCTCGTGCTGGGCGCCGCTGTTCTTGATGCGGGCGACGATCGGCGCGGCCTCGTCCAGGGCGGCGGCGCGGCCGGCCGGGGTGTCGAGGTCGTAGCGGCTCACGATCTGGCGCAGGGCGAACTCGAAGAGCGGGGTGCGGGGTTCGACGAGGTCGGCGACGGCCTCGTCGCCCTTGGCCAGGCGCAGGTCGCAGGGGTCCATGCCGTCCGGCGCGATGGCGATGTACGTCTCGGCGGCGAACTTCTGGTCGTCCTCGAAGGCCCGCAGGGCGGCCTTCTGGCCGGCGGCGTCACCGTCGAAGGTGAAGATGACGCGGGCCGAGCCGTTGTCCATGAGCAGCCGGCGCAGGATCTTGATGTGGTCGCCGCCGAAGGCGGTGCCGCAGGTGGCGATGGCGGTCGTCACACCGGCGAGGTGGCAGGCCATGACGTCCGTGTAGCCCTCGACGACGACCGCGCGGGACGCCTTGGCGATGTCCTTCTTGGCCAGGTCGATGCCGTAGAGGACCTGGGACTTCTTGTAGATCGCCGTCTCGGGTGTGTTCAGGTACTTCGGGCCGTTGTCCGCCTCGTAGAGCTTGCGGGCGCCGAAGCCGACGACGTCGCCGCCGATGTCGCGGATGGGCCACATCAGCCGGCCGCGGAAGCGGTCGATGGGGCCGCGGCGGCCCTCCTGGGAGAGGCCGGAGAGGACCAGCTCCTTGTCGGTGAAGCCCTTGCCGCGCAGGAAGCGCGTGAGGTGGTCCCAGCCCTGGGGGCTGTAGCCGACGGAGAAGTGCTGGGCGGCGGCCTGGTCGAAGCCGCGCTCGGCGAGGAACTGGCGGCCGGTGTCGGCCTCCGGGCTGGTCGCGAGCTGCTCCGCGTACCAGTCGGCGGCGATCTTGTGGGCCTCGACCAGGCGGATGCGCTCGCCGCGCTGGTGGGAGGGGTTGTAGCCGCCCTCCTCGTAGCGCAGGGTGATGCCCGCCTGGCCGGCCAGGCGCTCGACCGCCTCCGAGAAGGTGAGGTGGTCGATCTTCATCACGAACGTGATGGTGTCGCCGCCCTCCTGGCAGCCGAAGCAGTGGAAGAACCCCTTGCTCGGGCTGACCTGGAAGGACGGCGACTTCTCGTCGTGGAAGGGGCAGAGACCCTTGAGGTTCCCGCCGCCCGCGTTGCGCAGCTGGAGGTACTCGGACACCACGGCGTCGATCGGGACCGCGTCCCGTACCGCCTTCACGTCCTCGTCGTTGATCCGTCCTGCCACGAGGTGATTCTACGGGGCCGCACCGACACTCCTGAGGCGAGACGGCTTTCCGGCCGGGGGTCCCGGGGGTGCCCCCGGGAATTGCAGCACGGCGGTGGTGTGGCGGCTACGGTGCGAGGCTTTCCAGGGGGACGTGCGGGTCCGCCAGGGACTCCGTGTTCACCCTGGCCCTGGAGCGGATCAGGCGCTGGATCTTGTCGGTGACGTCCCACACGTTCACGTTCATCCCGGCCAGCACCCGGCCGTCCTTCACCCAGAACGCGATGAACTCGCGTTTCCCGGCGTCGCCCCGGATCACCACCTCGTCGTAAGACCCGGCGGGGGCCCAGCCGGAGTACTCCATGCCCAGGTCGTACTGGTCGGAGAAGAAGTAGGGCACCCGGTCGTACGTCACGTCGTGGCCCAGCATGGAGCGCGCCGCCGCCGGGCCGCCGTTCAGGGCGTTGGCCCAGTGCTCGACGCGCACCCGTGTGCCGAACAGGGGGTGCGGGAAGGAGACGACGTCACCGGCCGCGTAGATGTCGGGGTCGGAGGTGCGCAGCCGCTCGTCGACGACGATGCCGCCGCCGTGGGCCCGGTCGGCGATCTCCAGGCCGGCCGCCTCCGCCAGGTGCGTGCGCGGGGCCGCGCCGATCGCCGCCAGCACGTCGTGCGCCGGGTGCTCCTCGCCGTCGTCGGTGCGGGCCGCGAGCACCATGCCGTCCTGGCCGACGATCTCCGTCAGCCGCCTGCCGAAGTGGAACCGGACCCCGTGTTCGCGGTGCAGCTCGGCGAAGAGCCCGCCGAGCTCCGGGCCCAGCACGCCGTGCAGCGGGGTCGGCCCGTATTCGACGACCGTGACCTCCGCGCCGTACTCGCGGGCCGCCGCCGCGACCTCCAGGCCGATCCAGCCGGCACCGGCGATGACGAGGTGGCCGTTGTCCCTGCCGAGGTTGGTCAGGACGTGTTTGAGGCGCTCGGCGTGGGCGAGGCGGCGCAGGTGGTGCACGCCGGCCAGGTCCGTGCCCGGGATGTCGAGACGGCGGGGCTCGGCCCCGGTGGCCAGGAGCAGCTTGTCGTAGCGGGCGACGGTGCCGTCCTCGCCGAAGCGGACCGTCTTCGCCGTGCGGTCGATCGCGTCGACGGTCTGGCCCAGGTGCAGCTCGATGTCGTTGGCCGCGTACCAGGCGGGTTCGTGCACGAAGACGCTGTCGCGTTCCTCCTTGCCGAGGAGGTAGCCCTTGGACAGGGGCGGGCGCTCGTAGGGGTGGTCGCGTTCGTCGCAGATCAGTATCACGCGGCCGGTGAAGCCCTCCGCGCGGAGCGTCTCGGCCGCCTTGGCGCCGGCCAGTCCGCCTCCGACGATGACGAATGTCTGATCCGCGTCGACCACTTGTTGCCTCCTCGTCAGGGTGTCGCCACTTGCGAGCGTCCCGCACGGAGCGTGATGCGGGAAGAGGGAGTGACCCGATCAGGCCACGGAGGGTCACATTCGGGGGTGCTTCCGTCCCGCCCGTCGCGTCAGTCTCATCCCTGCCCCGTCAGACGGGCGTGAAGCGAACGGGCGGAGACGTCGGTGAGGGAGGCGATCTGGTCGACGATCACCCGCTTGCGGGCGCGGTCGTCCGCCGCCCCGTCGAACAGGGCGCGGAACTGCGGGTCCAGGCCGTCCGGGGCGCGGGCGGTGAGCGCCTCGGCCAGCTCGGCGACGACGATCCGCTGGTCGGCGCGCAGCCGCTCCTGTTCGGCGCGCTGCATGACGTAGAGGTCGGCGACGGCCTTGAGGACGGCGCACTCCATCCGGGTCTCGCGCGGGACGACCAGCTCGGCGGCGTACCGGGTGAGCCGCCCGGCGCCGTAGGCGGTGCGGGTGGCGGTCTCGGCGGCCAGGCAGAAGCGGCCGATGAGCTGGCTGGTGGCGTCCTTCAGACGGGCCTGGGCGACTGCGGTGCCGTCGTAGCCGTGCGGCCACCACTCCTGCGCGAGGAGCCGGTCCAGGGCGGCGGCGAGCTCGGCGGGGTCGGTGCCGGCGGGGACGTAACGGCCGCGGGCCACCTCGAAGACGTCCCGGCGTTCGGGGTCGGCGTGCAGGCAGTTCGGGTCGATGTGGCCGGCGTGCAGACCGTCCTCCACGTCGTGCACCGAGTAGGCCACGTCGTCGGACCAGTCCATGACCTGCGCCTCGAAGCAGGTGCGGGTGCCGGGGGCGTCCTTGCGGAGCCAGTCGAAGACCGGGCGGTCGTCCTCGTAGACGCCGAACTTGTGCGACGCCGGGTCGGTGGGGTGGGCGCCGCGGGGCCAGGGGTACTTGGTGGCGGCGTCGAGGGCGGCGCGGGTGAGGTTGAGGCCGACGGAGCCTTCCGGGGTGAACCGTTTGGGCTCGATGCGGGTGAGGAGCCTCAGGGACTGGGCGTTGCCCTCGAAGCCGCCGCAGTCCGCCGCGAACTCGTTGAGGGCCTGTTCGCCGTTGTGGCCGAAGGGCGGGTGGCCGAGGTCGTGGGAGAGGCAGGCGGCTTCCACGAGGTCGGGGTCGCAGCCGAGGGCCGCACCCAGTTCACGGCCGACCTGGGCGCATTCGAGGGAGTGGGTGAGGCGGGTGCGGGGGCTGGCGTCCCAGGCGGGGCCCATGGTGCCGGGCGTCACCACCTGGGTCTTGCCGGCGAGGCGTCGCAGGGCGGCGGAGTGGAGGATCCGGGCGCGGTCGCGCTGGAAGGCGGTGCGGCCGGGGCGTTTGTCGGGTTCCGGGGCCCAGCGCTCGACTGACGTCGGGTCGTAGCCCGGGGGGTTCTGTGCGGTGCCGTCCATGGCTCGACAGTAAGCGCCAACGCGCGTGCCGGGTTCCGTTGTGGGGCGTGTGCGGGTTGTTTTGGGCTGGTCGCGCAGTTCCCCGCGCCCCTTGAGGGCGTGGCCCCGTCGGCGACATCACGCCGAGGCCAGTACCGGTCGAGCAGCCGCCGTCGCCAGCGCCTCCTCGTAGCGGCGGAGGATGAGGTCGGCCATCGAGGGCTGCGTGCCCAGGGGGGCCGCCGCTATCCAGGGGGCCTTCTGGGCGCACTCCGTGGCGAAGCGGCCTGGGGCCGTGAAGTAGGAGGCGAGGGCTATGTGGCGGCGGCCCCTCGCCAGCAGGGTGCGGACGGCCGTCTCGACCGTCGGGGTCGCGGCGGAGGCGTAGGCCGGGATGACCGGGACGCCGAGGCGGGCCGCCAGGAGGTGGGCCGTGCGGCCCGTGTCCGCTTTCGCGTCCGGGTCGCGGGAGCCCGCGGCGGCGAGGACGACCGCGCTGGTGCGGTGGGGTGTCCCGCCCCAGCCGGCTTCCGTGAGGCGGGCCTGGAGGGCGTCGACCAGGAGGGGGTGGGGCCCCAGGGGGGCGGCGAGGTGGGTGCGGGCCCGGGAGGCCGCCGCCATCTCGGGGATGTCCTGCTTGACGTGGTAGCCGCGGCTGAGGAGGAGGGGGACGAGGACCGCCTCCGAGTCCCCCAGGGCGGCGAGCGTGTCGGGGAGCAGCGGCGCGTTGAGTTCGATGTGGCCGAGGTGCACGGGCACGTCGGGGCGCAGGGCCCGGACCCGGTCGAGGAGCGCCGTGACGGTGCTCAGCGCGCGGGGGTCACGGCTGCCGTGGGCCACGACCACGAGGGCGGGCGGGGCCGGGCGGCGCGGGGCGGCCGGCGGGACGAGGCTGAGCTGACTGGGCATGCACCGATGGTCGCGGCGCCACGTTGCCTTCCCGTTGCATGGGCGTCACGGGTGTTTTCCAGCGGTTCACGATGCGGGACAGAGGGTGTGTGAGCTGCCTTGACCTGCGGTTTCCATATATCGCGTGAAGCTGGTCACGCGGTTGTGGGTGAACCGGGCGGCCGGGGAGGCCGTCCCTGACTGTCGAGAGACCGACCTGGGGAGGGACCGTCCGATGCGTCGTGTGACGTTGCGCGGACCGCGGCTGCCGCGTTCCCGGCGGGGGCAGCGGCGGCTGGTGCAGGCCGTGATGGCCGGGTGCGTGCTCGCGTTGCTGCCGGCGACGTGGATGTACGCCGTGGCGGGTGACCGGCTGCGTACGACGGCGGATGTGCCACGTACCGAGGTGGCCGTGGTGTTCGGGGCCGGGCTGTGGGAGGGGGAGCCCTCGCCGTACCTCGCGCACCGGCTGGACGCGGCGGCGAAGCTCTACCGGGAGGGTCGGGTGGAGGTGGTGCTCGTCACCGGGGACAACAGCCGTGAGGACCACGACGAGCCGGACGCGATGCGCGTGTATCTGACCCGGAAGGGGGTGCCCGACGGGCGGATCGTCAGCGATTACGCGGGGTTCGACACCTGGGACTCCTGCGTGCGCGCGAAGAAGATCTTCGGAGTGGACGAGGCCGTGCTGATCAGCCAGGGCTTCCACATCCGGCGGGCGGTGGCGCTGTGCCAGGCGGCGGGGGTCGCGTCGTACGGAGTCGGGGTGGACGCCGTGCACGACGCGACCTGGTACTACGGGGGTGCCCGGGAGGTCTTCGCCGCCGGCAAGGCCGCGCTGGACGCGGCCTTCCGGCCGGACCCGCGGTTCCTCGGGCCGCGGGAGCCGGGGGTGGAGAGGGCCTTGGCGACAGCCCGGGACCCTCTCCGTTGACCGGGCCGGGCTCAGCGTCCGTGGAAGCGCGGGGGGGGGCGCTTCTCCAGGAGCGCCGTCATCCCCTCCTTCTGGTCGTCGGTGGCGAACAGGGCGTGGAAGACGCGGCGTTCGAAGCGGATCCCGTCCCGTAGGCCGGTTTCGAGGGGGCGGTCGACGCACTCGCGGGCCGCCCGGACGGGCACGCTTGCGTACGAGGCGATCGCCGCCGCGGCTTCGAGGGCCTCGGGCAGGACCCGGTCGTCCGGCACCACACGGCAGACGAGACCGCAGCGTCCAGCCTCCTGTGCGTCCACGGTGCGGCCGGTGAGGACCAGGTCCATGGCCTCGGCCCGGCCGACGAGCCGTGTCAGGCGTGGGTGCCGCCGATGCCGGGGATCACGCCGAGCTTGATCCCGGGCCCGCCGAAGACCGCCGGCTCCCCCGCGACGACCAGGTCGCACATCATCGCCGGCTCGCAACCGCCGCCCAGGGCACGCCCGTTGACGGCGGCGATCTCCGGGGTGCGGAGGTCGGCGAACTCCTCCCAGGCGCCGAAGTCAATGAGTCACATGTGGCGTTTCCCGTCCCACGGGCAACGTCCGGGCCGGTCGGCGGCGACGTGAAGGTGGGCAGGCGTGTGCCTCACCCGGCGGCGGGCCCGTGCCTCGCGGGGCGGCGGGCTCCCTGCCTCACGCCCGCGGGGCGGCGGCGGGGAGGTTGCCGTCCCGGCCGCGTAACAGGGAGCCGTCCCCGGCGTAACACGGCCGACGCACGCTGGACGGCATGCAGAGCACCGCGACGCCCACGCACTGCCCGTACTGCGCCCTGCAGTGCGGGATGAACCTGACGCCCGCCCCGGACGGGACCGTCGAGGTGAGCGAGCGCGCGGACTTCCCGGTGAACCGGGGCGCGCTGTGCGGCAAGGGGCGTACGGCCGCGTCGGTGCTCGCCCGGAACGTACGGCTGACCTCACCGCTGGTGCGTGACGAGGGCGGCACGCTGGTGCCCGCCTCCTGGGACGAGGCACTGGAGAGGATCGCCGCGGGGCTGGGCCGCACCCGCGCGGAGCACGGCCCGGACGCGGTCGGGGTGTTCGGCGGGGGCGGGCTGACGAACGAGAAGGCGTACACGCTCGGGAAGTTCGCGCGGGTCGTGCTCGGCACCTCGCAGATCGACTACAACGGGCGTTTCTGCATGTCGTCGGCGGCGGCCGCCGGCATCAAGGCGTTCGGGCTGGACCGGGGGCTGCCCTTCCCGCTGGAGGACATCCCGAAGTCCGGCTGCGTGATCCTCGTCGGGTCGAACCTCGCGGAGACCATGCCGCCGTCGCTGCGGTTCTTCACCGAGCTGAAGGAGAACGGCGGGACGCTGATCGTCATCGACCCGCGCCGCACGAAGACCGCCGAGCAGGCGGACCTGCACCTGGCGCCCCGGCCCGGCACGGACCTGGCGCTCGCCCTCGGCCTGCTGCACCTGGTGATCGCCGAGGGCCGGGTGGACGAGGAGTACGTCGGGGAACGCACGGCCGGCTGGGAGGACGCCCGGGCCGCCGCGATGGCGCACTGGCCGGAGTACGTGGAGCGGATCACGGGGGTGTCCGTTCCCCGACTGCGCGAGACCGTACGGCTGTTCTGCGAGCCGGAGTCGGCGATGGTGCTCACCGCGCGGGGGCCCGAGCAGCAGTCCAAGGGCACGGACACGGTGGGCGCGTGGATCAACCTGTGCCTGGCCACCGGCCGGGCGGGCCGTCCGTACTCCGGGTACGGCTGTCTGACCGGGCAGGGCAACGGGCAGGGCGGGCGCGAACACGGGCAGAAGGCCGACCAGTTGCCGGGCTACCGCAAGCTGGACGACCCGGCGGCCCGGGCGCACGTCGCCGAGGTGTGGGGCGTCGACCCGGACAGGCTGCCCGGCCCGGGGCGCAGTGCGTACGAGCTGCTGGACGCGCTGGGCACCGACATCAGGTCGCTGCTGCTGATGGCGTCCAATCCGGTGGTGTCGGCGCCGCGTGCCGCGCACATCGAGGAGCGCATCCGGTCGCTGGACTTCCTGGCGGTCTGTGACGTGGTGCTGTCGGAGACGGCGGAGCTCGCGGACGTGGTCCTGCCGGTCACGCAATGGGCCGAGGAGACGGGCACCACGACGAACCTGGAGGGCAGGGTGCTGCTGCGGCGCCGGGCGGTCACCCCGCCCGACGGCGTGCGCAGCGATCTGGAGGTGCTGCACGAACTCGCCGCCCGCCTGGGCGTGGAGAAGGGCTTCCCGACCGACCCGGAGGAGGTCTTCGAGGAACTGCGCCGGGCGTCGGCGGGCGGCGCGGCGGACTACTCGGGGATCACGTACCGGAGGCTGGCCGAGGAGAACGGGGTGTTCTGGCCTTGTCCGGCGGCGCGGGAGGCCGCCGACGCGGGCGAGAACGCCCTTCCCGGCGAGGAGGCACCGGCCGTGCACCCCGGCACGCCCCGCCTCTTCCTCGACCGTTTCGCCACGCCCGACGGCCGCGCCCGGTTCGTTCCCGTCTCGCACCGCGCGAGCGCAGAGGAACCGGACGACGAGTACCCGGTGCTGCTGACCACCGGGCGGGTCGTGGCGCAGTACCAGTCCGGGGCGCAGACCCGGCGGGTGGCGGAGCTGAACGCCGCCGCGCCCGGGCCGTTCGTGGAGCTGCACCCGAGGCTGGCGGCCCGGCTCGGTGCGGCCGAGGGCGATCCGGTGGCCGTCGTGTCGCGGCGGGGCCGGGCCGTGGCGCCCGCGCGGATCACGCACGCCATCCGGCCCGACACCGTCTTCATGCCCTTCCACTGGCCGGGCGAGGGCCGCGCCAACACCCTCACCAACCCCGCGCTCGACCCGACCTCCCGGATGCCGGAGTTCAAGACGTGCGCGGTGCGGCTGGAGGCCGTCGAGGGATAGCGGTCAGCTCACGGCGACGGCCTTCCAGGCCGCGGCCACCGCCTTCTGCTCGGTGCTGTCGGCGCCGTAGAGGTCCTTCGCCGCGTTCAGGGTCGCCGTGCGGGCGTCCGCGTAGTTCGTCGAGGACGTCATGTAGACCGTCAGGGCGCGGTACCAGATCCTGCCCAGGGCGGCCCGGCCGATGCCGGTCACCGTGGAGCCGTCGCAGGTCGGGGAGTCGTAGGCGACGCCGCCCAGGGACTTCTTGCCGCTGCCCTCCGCGAGCAGGTACGCGAAGTGGTTGCCGACGCCCGAGGAGTAGTGCACGTCGAGGTCGCCGAGCTTCGCGTTCCAGCAGTCCGCCGACTTGCCGTCCTTGGACGGCTTGTCCATGAAGCGCAGGGCCTCGCGGCCGAGGCCGGAGCGGACGACCTTCTCGCCGATCAGCCAGTCGCCCCGGTCCTCGGCGTTCTCCGCGTGGAACTCCACCAGTGTGCCGAAGATGTCCGAGGTGGCCTCGTTCAGGCCGCCGGACTCGCCGGAGTAGGTCAGCGCCGCCGTCTTCGACGTCACGCCGTGGGACATCTCGTGCCCGGCGACGTCCAGCGACACCAGCGGGCCCATGAGCTTGCCGTCGCCGTCGCCGTAGGTCATGCAGAAGCAGTTGTCGTCCCAGAAGGCGTTGTTGTAGTCCTTGCCGTAGTGGACGCGGTTGAAGGAGCCCTTGCCGTCGCCGGCGATACCGTCGCGGCCGTGCACCTTCTTGTAGTAGTCCCAGGTGACGTCGGTGCCGTACTGGGCGTCCACGGCGACCGTGGACCGGTCGGAGGCCGCGCCCGTCCCCCACTGGTTGTCGGCGTCCGTGAAGAGCGTCGCGGGGGCGCGGGTCAGGCAGACGGTGAGCAGGCACCTGTCCGTCTTGTTCTCGGCGTCGCCGGTGTAGGTGCCGCCGCGCGTCGCGTCCTTCAGCTGGTACGACGAGCCGGACGCGGTCGTCTCCAGTGGGACCGTGCCGCCGTAGAGGGACCGGCCCTCTCCCGACGCCGACTCCATGGAGTCCCAGGCGTCGATGCGGGCACCGGTCGTCGCGTCGGTCAGCAGGGTGCGCCCGACGGGGTTGCCGAGTTCGTCGTGGGCCACCGCGTCGGTCTGCCAGGCCAGCTTCGGGGCGCCGTGCAGGGCGTCGACGACCAGCCGGGGCTTGGCGGTGAGCTTCTTCAGGGTCTCGCCGAGGTGGGCGGCGCGCAGCAGGTTCGCCGCGAGGTCGGCGGCCGTGGGGGCGGACACCTTCGGCGTGACGCTCGCCAGGGAGAGCGCGGACTTCGTCGCCCGGCTCGTGCCGCGGTAGGTGCCGTCCGGGTTCAGGTGGAGGACGAAGTCCCCGCCGAGGACCGGGAGCCGGTGGTAGGTGCGGTCGTAGCGGACGTGCCGGGTGCCGTCCTCGTCGACGACGACGTCCCGGACCTTCGTCGACTGGGCCGGGGTGAGGCCCAGGGCTGCGGCCCGGTCCGCGAGCACCGCCTCCGCGTCCTCGATGGCGCCCGACCTGGTCGGCAGGTCCGCCGCGCCGGCGGACGGGGAGAGAACAGCGGCCAGCAGGGCGGTGGTGCCGGTGACGGCCACACCGGCGAGGGCGAGACGGGAACCGCGGACTTGACGTATCCGACTCATCGGTCTCCTCATACGGGCGCACCCGGTCGCGTGGGGTCGACCGGGGGCGGCGTTGATGTTGACCGCGAGTAAATTCGGCGCGGACCTGGCATGTCCATAGCCCCGCTGTGGAGGTGTGTGAGGGTGCAGAATCGTTCCTGTGACCCTCCCCTTCTTCGTCTACGGCACCCTCCGTCCGGGGGAGGTCAACCACGACCTCTTCCTGCGCGGCCGCACCCGCTCCGAGGAGCCGGCCGGGCTCGCGGGCGCGGTGCTCTACGACGGGCCGGGCTACCCCTACGCGGTCGAGGAACCGGGCGGCGGCACGGTGAGCGGGGAACTGGTGACCGCGCTGCCCGAGGCGTACGCGGGGCTGCTGGCGGAGCTGGACCGGCTGGAGGAGTACGCACCGGGGGATGCGCGCAGTCTGTACCTGCGCGTGGAACGGGAGGTCGTCCGGGCGGCGGACGGGGGTGCCGTGCGGGCGTGGGTGTACGTGGCCGCGCCCGCCGTCGCCGCGCGGCTGCGGGCCCGGGGGCGGGCGATCGCGGGCGGGGACTGGCGGGCGCGGGTGTGAGGACATCGGCCTGGGGCGTGTCCGCACAGTCCCGTCGTCCGCCCGGAGGGCGGGCCGCGCGGCGTCGGGTGTGTGCTCTCGGCGTGCCGGGCGAAGACCCTCGTACTGGACGTACTCGGGGCTTCGCCCGGTGCGGCGAGAGGGCGTGCCAGGCGTCGCGCGGCAGGCGGGACTGTGCGGACACGACCCAGGCGCGCTGCGGGTCCCAGGAGTGCTGGGGGCCGTAGGAGGGGTGTGCGCCGCGGGCAGGGTGCGCACCCCGGCGGGTTCAGCCCCCGTACGGCCGCCTCTGCCGGGCCTCCCGCAACGCTCCTCCCCACCAGACCAGTTGGTCCAGCATGGTCTTCGCCGCCGCGTCCGGGCCGGACGGGTCGCGCAGGGCGCCCCGGTCGTCGAAGGCGGCGCCGGCGTTGTGGAAGGAGACGGTGTCGCGGACCGTCACGGCATGCAGCTCCGCGAAGACCTGACGCAGGTGTTCCACGGCGCGCAGGCCTCCGGACAGGCCGCCGTAGGAGACGAGACCGACGGGCTTGGCCTGCCATTCGGTGAAGTGCCAGTCGACGAGGTTCTTCAGGCCCGCCGGGAAGGAGTGGTTGTACTCGGGGGTGAGGACCACGAAGGCGTCCGCGCCGGCCAGCTTCGGGGTGATGCCGCTCAGTGCGGCGGTCGCCTCCGGGGTGGGTTCCAGGGACATGGGCAGCGCGGCCTCGGCGACGTCGACGACCTCGGCGACCAGGTCCTCCCGCTCCCGGATGCGGGTGAGAAGCCAGTCGGCGACGACGGGGCCGAAGCGGCCGTGCCGGTTGCTGCCCACGACGAGAGTCAGGCGGAGCGGGTCGGTCGCGGCGGCGGATGATGCGGTGGCGGATGGTGCGGTGGCGGTCGGGTTCATGCGGCACAGCCTCGTACCTCAACCATCCTTGAGGTCAAGTGGCGATGCGTACACGGGGGTCACCCGTTCACACGCGCCCCCGCGCATTTCCCCGGCCTACCCCATCGCGCGTCCGTGACCTGGTGAAACGGCCATCAGGAGCAGCCGGTTCGCCTGCCCCTGACACCCGTTCACCCCAATTCTGACGCTCCCTCAGGGGGCGCGGTCGACCCGCTGCCCGTTACCTCGGAAGGGCAGGCGCACGACCGACCCGCTCGAAGGAGCACCGATGCGACGTACCGCCCGGCAGCTGACCGCCACCGCGCTCACCGTCGCCGCCGCGGCCCTCGCCGCCGCTCCCGCGTACGGCACGTCAGGCGGCGGTCTGGAGGTGTCCCCGGCGTCGGTCGTGCCCGGGGGCGGGGTCACGGTGCGCACGGCGGCCTGCGGCGGCGGCTCGGTGACGGGTGACGCCAGCGCGGTCGGGGCGGGCTCGCTCAGCCTGGTCCCGGACGCACACGGGCAGGACGCGACGGGGCGGTTCAGGGTGCCGCCGAGCGCGCAGCCGGGCACGTACGAGATCACCGCGACCTGCGGCGGCAGCGGCCGGCGGATCACCGGGGACCTGGTGGTGACGCTGACGCCGGTGCGCGGGCAGGTCCATCCCCGAGGAAGTGTGAAGACGGGGGTCGGCGGCGCCCTGGGCCCCGATCCCGTGCAGACCGCGGCCGGTGTGGCGGCCCTCGCCGTCGCCGCCGCGGGCGGTACCTGGCTCCTGCATCGCCGGGCGAGAGGCGACGGGATCTGACGGACACCCTCCGCTGTCCGTCGCCGGTACCGCATGTCCCCTCCCCCTCCGGGTCCGACGCCCCTCGCGGCCCGGAGGGGGGCACGGGGCCCGAGCTGAGAAAGGGGTGGGTGGTGCGCAGGTTCCCCGGGTTCGGCAGTGGGGTCCGCAGCCCCGCCAACGCGGCCATGGCGGCCGTCACGGTGTTCGCCCTGTGCTCGGGGGTGTGGCTGCTGCGCGACGCCGCCGGGACACACGCCCCGCCGCAGCCCTCCGCCGCGCAGGCCCGGGCCGGGCTGGACGGCCGGGCCGCCGGTGAGCGGCCCGCCGTTCCCGCGCTGCCGCCCTCCCCGCCCGACCGCATCCGCATCCCGGCGATCCGGGTGAACGCCCCGCTGACCGGGCTCGGCCTGACGAAGACGGGCAGCCTCGACGTACCGCCCGCGGCGGACGAGAACCTCGCCGGCTGGTACGAGGCCGGCACCACCCCCGGCGAACCGGGCACGGCGATCGTCGCCGGGCATGTCGACAACGCCGACGGCCCGGCCGTCTTCTACGACCTCGGCGCCCTGGCCCGGGGCAGCACCATCGAGGTGGACCGGCGGGACGGCGGCGTCGCGGTGTTCACCGTGGACGCCGTCGAGGTGTACGCCGCGAAGGACTTCCCCGACGAGAAGGTCTACGGCGCCGCCCGCCGCCCCGAACTGCGGGTCATCACCTGCGGCGGCGGGTACTCACGCGGCACCGGGTACCAGGGGAACGTCGTCGTCTTCGCCCACCTGACCGGCAGCCGGTGACACGCCCGGGACATGGGCCCGCCCCCAGGCCCCCAGCGGTTCCAGCGCCTCGTTCAGGGACACGCCGCGGGCCGTCAGCGAGTACTCCACCCGCGGCGGCACCTCGTCGTAGGCCTCCCGATGCACCAGCCCGTCGGCCTCCATCTCCCGCAGGTGCGAGGCGAGCACCTTCTCGGTGACGCCGGGCAGTTCGCGGCGCAGCTCCCCGAAGCGGCACGGCCGCTCGTTCAGCGCCCAGAGGATCAGCACCTTCCACTTGCCGCCGATCACGTCCATCGCCGCGTCGATCCCGCACACGTACGTCCCCGGCCGCCGCCCGGTCGTCCCCATGCCCGCCCCTCCCCTTGCGCTGCCTGCACCCTTCCCCCGGAGTAACCACCCACTACGAAGTGCGTACTTGAGCGGGTGCCGCCCCTGCGACGAGCCTAAACGCCATGACCGACACCGCAGTTGTCCCCCGTACTCCTCTGACCCTTCTCGGCACCGGTGCCATGGGCACCGCCCTCGCCCGTGCCTGGCTGGCCGCCGGGCACGAGGTGACCGTCTGGAACCGCACCGCCGCCCGTGCCGAGCCGCTCGCCGCCGAGGGCGCCACCCTCGCCGCGAGCGCCGCCGAGGCCGTGGCCGCGAACCGGCTCGTGATCGCCTGTCTGCTGGACGACGCGTCCGTGGGCGAGGCACTGGAGCGGACCTCGCTCGCCGGGCGGGACCTGGTGAACCTCACCACCGGCACCCCGGCCCAGGACCGGGCGCGCGCCGCCTGGGCCGGGGAGCGCGGCGCCCGGTTCCTGGGCGCCGGGATCATGGCCGTCCCCCCGATGATCGGCGCCCCGGGCTCCGGCGGCTACGTCCTCTACAGCGGCTCGGCCGAGTTGTTCGAGGAGCACCGCGACACGCTCGCCGTCCCGGCCGCCACCCGTTACGTCGGGGCCGACCCGGGCTTCGCCGCGCTGCACGACGTGGCGCTGCTGAGCGCGATGAGCGGCATGTTCGCGGGCATCGCCCACGCCTTCGCGCTGATCCGCCCGGAGGACATCGCGCCGAAGGACTTCGCACCGCTGCTCGTGGACTGGCTCACCGCGATGGCCCCGGCCGCGCACCAGAGCGCCGAAGGGCTCCACAGCGGCGACTACACCCGCAACGTCGTCTCCAACCTCGCGATGCAGGTCGCGGGCAACGCCACCCTGCTGCGCACGGCCGAGGAACAGCGGGTCAGCCCCGAGCTGCTGACACCGTACATGCGGCTCATGGAGCGTCGGCTCGCGCAGGGGCACGGGGACGAGGACGGGACGGGCGTGGTCGAACTGCTGGACGCGCGAAGGGCCTAGCGTCGCGGCAGGCACCGGGCGCCGGGCGTTGCGTCGTGGCAGGCACCGGGCGTTGCGGCGCGGTACTAGGCGACCCACTGCTCGTACGCCAGGTTCCCCACCAGGGCGAAGACGACCGTCAGCAGCACGATGCGGACGAATCCGCTGCCCTGCTTCAGGGCGGTGTGGGCGCCCAGGGTGCCGCCCGCCAGGTTGAAGAGGGCCATCAGGGCGGCCAGTTGCCACAGGACGGCACCCTGCCAGGCGAAGGTCGCGAGGGCGCCCGCGTTGGTACAGCAGTTGACGATCTTCGCGGTGGCGGAGGCCGTGACGAGGTCGAGGTGGAGGATCGCGGTGAGCGCAAGGACCAGGAACGTGCCGGTGCCCGGGCCGATCAGACCGTCGTAGAAGCCGATGCCGAGGCCCGCGAGGCCGATCGCGGCGAGGATGCGGCGGGGGCCCGCCGGGCCGGCCGCGGGGGCCGTGCCGAACGCGGGCCGCAGGATCACGAAGGCGGCCACCCCGAGCAGCACCACCATGATCACCGGCTTGAGGACGTCGGTGCTCATCCCGGCCGCGAAGAAGGCCCCGGCGGAGGACCCGGCGAGGGCGGCCAGCCCGATACGCACGGCCGTCCGAACGTCCACCGGGGCCTTGCGGGCGTACGTCACCGCCGCCCCCGTGGTGCCGACGATGGCGACCGCCTTGTTCGTGCCGAGTGCGTGCGCGGCGGGCGTCCCCGACGGCAGTCCCAGGAGCAGCACCGGCAGCAGGAGCAGCCCGCCGCCCCCGACCACGGCGTCGATCCACCCGGCGGCGAGTGCCGCGAGGCAGAGCAGTGCGATCATGGTCAGCGATATGTCGGGCATGATCGAGACCCTATGCGAGGCCTGGACCGCCTCCCTCTCAGCCCGCAGTCACCGCATCTCGCGCACCCTCACAGCCCGCAGTCACCGCACCCCGGGAACCCTCACAGCCGGCCCCTTCCCCCGCTGAGGGCAGCGTTCCCCGTGGGAAACAGACGTGATGCTGCCGGGTAACACCGGCACCGCACGCTCGAGTGCATGACCTCGAATGAGCGTGTGGTGGTGATCGGCACCGGCCTCGCGGGCGTACGGCTCGCCCGGCGGCTCGGTGAGCTCGGCACGCCCGCGCTGCTGATCGGCGAGGAGGAGCACCGGCCCTACAACCGGGTCCTGCTCGCCGAGGTGCTGGCCGGACGGTACAGCCCGGAGGTGATCGCCCTGCCGGCGCCGGCGCGGATCATGCGCGGCCGGGTCGTCGGTGTCGACCGCGCGCAGCGGACCGTCGCCTGTGCGGACGGGACGGTGATCGCATACGACCGGCTCGTCCTCGCGACCGGCTCCAACCCCGTACTGCCGCCGTTGCGGGGGCTGTTCACCGAGAACCACGAACTGCCCGAAGGCGTCCACGCCTTCCGGACCATGGACGACTGCCTGGGGTTGTCGAAGGCGGTCCGGCCGGGCGCGCGGGCCGTCGTCGTCGGCGGCGGCCTCCTCGGGGTGTCCGCGGCCCGGGCGCTCGCCCTGCGCGGCGCCCAGGTCGTACTCGCGCAGCAGTCCGAGCGGCTGATGGAGCGCCAGCTCGACCCGGCCGCCTCGAAGCTCGTCGAGCGGCATCTGACCGACCTGGGCGTCGAGGTGCACACCGAGTGCCGCGTGCGGGACGTGCGCAGCGTCGGCGGCGCGGTCCGCTCGGTGGAGATGGCCGACGGCTACGCGCTCGACGCCGACCTGGTCGTCGTCGCCTGCGGGGTCCACCCCCGCGTCGGTCTCGCACAGGCCGCCGGGCTCGACGTCCGCAAGGGCATCGTCGTCGACGACGAGCTGCGCACCTCCGACCCGTACATCCACGCCGTCGGCGACTGCGCCCAGCACGCCGGAGTGCTCTACGGGCTCGCCACTCCCGCGCTCGAACAGGCCGACGCACTGGCCGAGTTGCTGGCCGGGGACGCGAGCGCCCGGTACACCGGCACGCGCTCGCTGACCCGGCTCACCCTCACGGGGCACAGCCCCTTCGACCTCGCCGCGTTCGGCGAGACCGAGGCGCTCCCGGGCGACGACGTCGTCCAGCTCGCCGACGCCACCCGCGGCACCTACCGCAAGGTCGTCGTCCGCGACGACCGGCTGGTCGGCGGCGTCCTCGTCGGCGAACTCGGCACCGTCGGCGCGCTCGCCCGCGCCTGGGAGGGAGCAGAGCCGCTCCCCTCCGACGGCGGCCCCCTGCTCCACCTGCTCACCAACGATGGAGGCTCCTGATGACCGCCACCCCGGAGGCCACGGAGGCCACCCCCACGATCGTGCTCGTCGGCCACGGCATGGTCGGCCAGCGCTTCCTCGAGGCGCTCGCCGAGCGCGGCCTGACCGCCACGCACCGCGTGGTCGTACTCTGCGAGGAGCCGCGTCCGGCCTACGACCGCGTCGCGCTCACGTCGTACTTCTCGGGGAAGACCCCCGAGGACCTGTCCATGACGGACATGGAGTTCATCACCGCGCACGGCATCGAGCTGTACGTCGGCGACCCGGCGGTCTCCGTCGACCGCGAGGCCCGCGAGGTCACCGCCAGGTCCGGTGCGGTCTTCGGGTACGACACCCTCGTCCTCGCCACGGGCTCCTTCCCCTTCGTCCCGCCGGTCCCCCACAAGGACGCCGAGGGCTGCTTCGTCTACCGCACGATCGAGGACCTGCTCGCGATCGAGGAGTACGCCAAGTCGAAGGCCAAGGTGGGTGCCGTGGTCGGCGGCGGTCTGCTCGGCCTGGAGGCCGCGGGGGCGCTGAAGGGCCTCGGACTCACCTCCCACATCGTGGAGTTCGCTCCCCGGCTGATGCCCGTCCAGGTGGACGACGGCGGTGGTGCCGCGCTGCTGCGCACCATCGAGGAGATGGGTCTGACGGTCCACACCGGCGTGGGCACGCAGGAGATCCTGGTCGACTCCGAGGGCGCCGTCACCGGCATGAAGCTCTCCGACGGCTCCGAACTCGCCACCGACATGGTGGTGTTCTCCGCCGGTGTGCGCCCCCGCGACCAGCTGGCCCGCGACTGCGGACTGACGGTCGGCGAGCGTGGCGGCATCACGGTGGACGAGCAGTGCCGTACGGTCGCCGACCCGCACGTCTTCGCGATCGGCGAGTGCGCGCTGGCCTCCGACGGCCGGGTGTACGGCCTGGTGGCGCCGGGATACGAGCAGGCCGAGACGGCGGCGGCCACGATCGCCTCCGACGAGGCGTCCTTCACCGGCGCCGACCTGTCCACCAAGCTGAAGCTCCTCGGCGTGGACGTCGCGTCCTTCGGCGACGCGCACGGCACCGCCGAGGACTGCCTCGACGTCGTCTACTCCGACTCCCGCGCGGGCCTGTACAAGAAGCTGGTCATCGGGCGTGACGGCACGCTGCTCGGCGGCATCCTGGTCGGCGACGCGGAGGCGTACGGCACGCTGAAGGCGTTCACCGGGTCGGTCCCGCCGGTCTCGCCCGAGTCGCTGGTTCTTCCGGCCGGCGCCGGTGAGTCCGTCCAGCTCGGCCCGTCGGCGCTGCCGGACGAGGCGATCGTCTGCTCCTGCCACAACGTCTCCAAGGGGACGATCCGCGGCGCGGTCACCGACCACCAGTGCACGACCGTGCCCGAGGTGAAGAAGTGCACCAAGGCCGGCACCGGCTGCGGCTCCTGCGTGAAGGTCCTCGGCCAGCTCGTCAACGCCGAGCTGGAGGCGAGCGGCATCGAGGTCGACAAGGGCCTGTGCGGCTGCTTCGGGCAGACCCGCGAGGAGCTCTACGAGATCGTCCACGCCCTGCGCATCACCACCTACCAGGACCTGCTGGACCGGCACGGCCGCGAGGAGGCCCGGGGCGGTGACGGCTGCGAGGTCTGCAAGCCGGCCGTCGGCTCGATCATCGCCTCCCTCGCCCCGACGATCGGCGCGAGCGGCTACGTCCTGGACGGCGAGCAGGCGGCCCTCCAGGACACCAATGACCACTTCCTGGCCAACCTGCAGAAGAACGGCTCCTACTCGGTCGTGCCCCGCATCCCCGGCGGTGAGATCGCCCCGGAGAAGCTGATCGTGATCGGCGAGATCGCCCGCGACTTCGGCCTCTACACGAAGATCACCGGCGGTCAGCGGATCGACATGTTCGGCGCGCGCGTCGAGCAACTGCCGCTGATCTGGGCCCGGCTGGTCGACGCGGGCTTCGAGTCGGGCCACGCCTACGGCAAGTCGCTGCGCACGGTGAAGTCCTGCGTCGGCCAGACCTGGTGCCGCTACGGCGTCCAGGACTCGGTCCGGATGGCGATCGACCTGGAGCTGCGCTACCGGGGCCTGCGCTCCCCGCACAAGCTCAAGTCGGCGGTCTCCGGCTGCCAGCGCGAGTGCGCCGAGGCCCAGTCGAAGGACTTCGGCGTGATCGCCACCGCCAACGGCTGGAACCTCTACGTGGGCGGCAACGGCGGCGCGACCCCGCGCCACGCGGACCTGCTCGCGCAGGATCTGTCGGACGCGGAGCTGATCCGCCTGATCGACCGGTTCCTGATGTTCTACATCCGCACCGCCGACCGCCTGGAGCGCACGTCGACGTGGCTGGAGCGGATTCCCGGCGGCCTCGACCACGTGCGGGACGTCGTCGTCCACGACTCGCTCGGCATCTGCGACGAGCTGGAGCAGTTGATGCGGGCGCATGTCGCGCACTACCGCGACGAGTGGGCCGAGACCGTCAACGACCCCGAGAAGCTGGCCCGGTTCGTGTCCTTCGTGAACGCCCCGGACACCCCGGACCCCGTCGTCGCCTTCGTGCCCGAGCGCGACCAGATGAAGCCCGACCTGCCGTTGCTGTCCATCGGCATGCGACCCGCCGCTGACGTACTGGAAGGAAGCGCCCAGCGATGACCCTGGCACCCGAGACCACCGACCTCAAGATCGAACTCGCCCTGGACGACGACTGGTTCCCGGTCTGCGACCTGAGCGCGCTGCTGCCGGGGCGCGGGGTGGCCGCACTGCTGCCGGACGGCCGGCAGGCCGCGGTCTTCCGCGACCGCTCCGGCGACCTGTTCGCCATCGACAACCGCGACCCCTTCACCGGCGCGGCCGTCCTCTCCCGGGGCCTCACCGGCACCCACCAGGGCCGCCCCTTCGTCGCCTCGCCCCTCCTGAAGCAGCGCTTCGACCTGACGTCGGGCGAGTGCCTGGACGACGAGACGGTACGGGTGACCGCTTACAAGGTGCGGGCGGCGTAGCCGGACGGCCGGAGCGGCGGTCCGTAACCGGACGGCCGGAGCGGTCCGGGAACAGGGGCACCCCTTCCACGTGGAGGGGTGCTCTCTGCGTTGATCACGTCCTGGAGTCGGCTGTCGCCGGGGAACGGGGTGCCTCGGCGGCGCGTTCGCAGTGGGGCCAGTCGCCGAAGTCACGGTCCCGGCTCCACAGGGTGCGGGCCGCCTGGATGTTCCACTCCGGGTCCAGGGCATCGCGCGGCGTGCCGCCCAGCTCGCGCAGCCGGGCGTCGGAGATCTGGAACAGGCCCCAGTTCCGGGTGCCGTTGGTGTTGGGCAGGATGTGCAGCGGGTCCAGGAAGGACTGGCAGTCGGCGATGGCCACCGCCTTGCCGGGCACCTCGGGAAACACCTCCCGCACCCGCTGCCGCACCTTCTGCGGCGACCACACGCCCATCCGGACGCGCGAGGTGTACAGCGCCTTCTTGGTCGGCTCCGCCACGACACCGTTGGGTTGCAGGCCGGCGAGCACCTGGAACGCCGTGACCCGGCGCAGCGTCTGCGGCCCGAAGTCCCCGTCCACGCCGATGTCCGCGCCCTTGGCGTGCAGCAGCCGCTGCACCTCCCGCACGCACTCGTCGTGCTCACCCATCGCGATCACCGGCGGGCAGCCGGCCGAGAACAGCGGCCGGTCCTCACCGGTGTCGCGCCCGCCGCCCGAGGACGACGGGCCATTCGTCAGGGCCCAGGCGGAGACACTGACGGCGGCGACGATCACGGCCGCGACGACGGAGGTGCGCAGGCGGCGCCGGCGGGAGAGCGCGGCGGGCAGCGGGGTCGCCCCGGGGTCCGGCTCGGGGTCCGGCTGGGGGTCCGGCTCGGGGTCCGGCTGGGGGTCCGGCTCGGGGTCCGGCTGGGGGTCCGGGGTGGGGTCGTCGCTGTGGTCCGCGGCCGGGGTCGGTTCGCCCGATGGGTCGGGGGTCGTGCGCGGGGCCGCGGCCATGTCGGGGGTCGGGTCCGCCGGGGCGCGGGACTGGTCAGCCGAGTCCGGGGCTGGCGACCGGTCAGCCGGGTCCGGGGCGTCGCCTTGTTCCCCGGCCGCGGCGGCCCGCGCCGCGTCCGCCAGTGCCCACAGCCGGTGCAGGGTGCGCAGTTCGTCCGGAGTCGCGCCGCACACCGTGGCCAGCCGGTGGACGCTTCCGTAGTCCTGCGGCACCGACGCGCCCCGGCAGTACCGGTGCAATGTCGAACCGGACAGGCCGGACTTCCTGGCGAGGGCCTCGTAGCTCAGTCCGGACCGGCTCTTGAGTGAACGCAGCAGCGCGGCGAACCGCTCCGTCTCAGGGCATGCGGACAACGCCTCTCCCCCCTCGGATTCCCCAGCGGACGCTGGTCGGGCGTCTCGTGCCGACACTGTGCCACCAAAGGCGTCCCATGGCCGTCCCAACGGTTGTGGAACGCGCCAGGCAGGCGGTGGGACGACGTCCCGGCATCCCAGCCGGCCCCGTCGTCCTTGCCCCGCCCGGCCCCGCCTTGCCAGCGTCGGGCCGTCCGCACCACCGGCCCCGACCTCCGAGGAGACCAGGCCATGCGCCTTTCCGCACTCCGGCACACCCGTAGGAACCCGCTGCTCGCGGTTCTCGCCGTCAGCGCCGCGGCCGTCACCGCCCTGGCCGTGCCGAACTCCGCGTCGGCGGCCCCGGCCGCGCCCACCGCGGTGGACTGCGCGTCCGGCCACGTCTGCTTCTGGACGGGCGCCAACTTCACCGGCAGCAAGTGCGCGTGGGACGTGGCCGACCCCGACTGGCAGAGCGGTGCCGTCCGGTGTTCCTGGGCCGCCACGACCAACGTGAAGTCCGTGTGGAACGCCGGCACCAGCAGCTCCAGCGGTGTCGCCTACTACCGGGGCGCCGACTACTCCGACCGTGTCGGCTGCACTCGGCAGCAGCACGGCGGCAACCTGGCCGGTACCTACAAGGTCCGCTCCCACAGGTGGATCTCGGGCAGCTGCGGCTGAACCGGCCCCCGGCACCGACACGGTGGCGGGGGGGGCCCCCGGGGGGGGGGGGCCCCCCCCCCCCGGGGGGCCGGCCCCCGGGGGGGGGGGGGGGGGGGGGGGGGCGGCGGGGGGGGGGGGGCCCCCCCGGGGGGGGCCCCCCCGCCCCCCCCCCGCGCCC
>NZ_JBIVZM010000024.1:0-38534 GCF_044759525.1 Streptomyces sp. NPDC101110
CTGGACTGGTACAACTACCACCGACCCCACACCGGAATCAGCGGCCACACCCCAGCCAGCCGCGTCACCAACCTGTCCGGTCAGCACACCTAGGGCCTGTCTGACAAATGATTACCCCGTGGACTCGCGGAGCCAGAGGAGCAAGGAAGCCAGGACTACTCCGGCACGGTAGCGGTCGCCGCGCTTGTCGAACCGGGTCGCGATCGCGCGGAACTGCTTGAGGCGGGCGAAGCATCGTTCGACGACGTTGCGGTCGCGGTAGGTGACCTTGTCGAAGGTCGGCGGCCGGCCGCCGAGGGCTCCGCGTCGGTGGCGGTTCGCCGCCTGGTCGCGGCGCTCGGGGATCGTGGCAGCGATGCCCCGGCGCCTCAGCAGATGGCGGATGGCCCTGCTGGAATACGCCTTGTCACCCAGCACACGGTCCGGTGTCGTGCGCGGGCGGCCCGTGCCGAGGCGCGGGGTGCGGATGCCGTCGAGGACCTGGCCGAACGCCGTCGCGTCGTTGACGTTGCCGGGCGTGAGCACAATCGACAGGGGCAGGCCCCGGCCATCGACGGCGAGATGGACTTTGGTGGTCAGTCCGCCTCGGGAGCGGCCGAGGGCCTGGCGCGCCTGCGAGCGGCCCGGATCTTCCAGTTCGTCCCCGTTCACATCCCCCTTTTGCGGGCGCCGACTGCGTGCTGGTGGGCTCGGTTGATGGTGGAGTCGACGGAGACGGTCCATTCCACCCGGCCCACCGCGTCATCGCGGACCTGAACGTGCTCCAGCAACCGTGCCCAGGTGCCGTCCGCCTCCCAGCGGGCGAACCGCTCGTAGACGGTCTGCCACGGCCCGAACCGGTCGGGAAGATCCCGCCACGGAGCCCCGGTCCGCAGCCGCCACAGCACCCCGTTGACCACCTGCCGGTGATCACGCCACGGACGGCCCCGTCCGTCCACCTGAGGCAAAAGGGGCTCTATCCGCCTCCATGCCGCATCCGTCAACTCACCTCGACCTGCCACAAGATCAATTATCAGACCGGCTATAGAGTCCTGCCCGTGCCGAATCATCAGGACGAGACCAGGACGGCCTACGACGGTGTCGTCGAGCTGTACGCATCGCTGTTCGCAAACCGGCTGGAAACACAGCCTTTCTCCCGGGCCATGATCGGCACCTTCGCCGAACTGGTGCGCGCGACGGGCAACCTGCGGACAGCGGACGTCGGGTGCGGGCCCGGACATCTGACAGCCATGCTGCACGAACTCGGCCTGGACGCCTTCGGACTAGACCTTGCCCCCGGCATGGTCGACCACGCCCGGCAGGCCCATCCGGCGCTGCGCTTCCAAGAGGCGCGGATGGAATCCCTGCCGATCGAGGACGCCGCGCTCGGCGGCGTGCTGGCCCACTACTCAATGATTCACACCCCTCCGGGGGAACTACCGGAGCTGCTCGCCGAACAGGTACGCGTCCTGGCACCGAACGGTCTGCTCCTGGTCTCCTTCTTCGGGACCGACGGACAAGTACCGGTCCGGTTCGACCACAAGGTGGCGCCCGCCTACAGCTGGCCGGTGGATCGCCTCGCCGAACTGCTGGGCGATGCTGGGCTCGATCCCTTCGCCCGGCTGCTCCACGATCCATCCTCTGATCGGGCTTCCTCGACACCCATCTACTGGCCCGCCGTTCGTAGCCACTGCCCAGTCCCCCCAGCCGATCGGCGCACCTCCGGATTGCCAGCTCAGCCGAATCTCGCTGATCAGACCGGAATTGTCAGACACCCCTTAGTCACTTGACGCAAGCACCCGCAATAGGTTGCATACGTTCTGTGATCGTGCACCCTGCTCCACCCTCCTGTTCACCTACGTCTCTCGAGACACCACCGCGGGCAGGGGGCGTCGCGCCGTGGATCCGGTGATCATCGTCGGAGCGGGGCCCGTCGGGCTCACGCTCGCCCTGGCGCTGGCGCGTCAGGAGGTGCCCTGCGTCGTCCTCGACGAGGGCCCGGGCAAGGACGAACCTCGCGCGGCGCGCACCGTCGTCCTGCGCGAGGACACCGCCGCCCTGATGGAACGACTGACCGGTGTGCCCCTCGACCGAGCCGGTGCGCACTGGGCCGGATGGCGGTCCATGCGGCGCAAGCAGGTGATGCGCGAGGTCGTTTTCGACGGCACCGAGCCCGCCCCCCTGCACATCGCGCAGCACGTGCTGACCGGCGCCCTGCGCACGGCCCTCGCGGACGAACGGCTCGTCAAGGTCGCGGTGGACAGCCGCCTCGACGGCCTCGAACAGGAACCCTCGGGCGTGACGGCCCACACCCGCGGCCCCGGGGGCACATGGTGGCGCGGCAGTTACCTGGTCGGCTGCGACGGCCCCCGCTCGACCGTCCGCAAGATCCAGGACATCCGCTTCCCGGGCCGTACGGCGGTGGAACGTCACGCCGTCGCCGCACTCCGTACGGAACTGCCCTGGCACGACGAGGCGTTGCTGCACCGCCTGCCGCCCTGGCGCACGTCCGGCCCCTCGGCCGGCGAGGTCACCGCGCGCCCGCTGCCGGACGGCGTCTGGCGTCTGGACTGGCTCCTGCCGGCCGGCAAGGACCTGGTCACCCCCGAGCTGCTGCTCACCCGCATCCGGGAGACCCTGTCCGGCTGGGCGGGCGGCACGACCCCGCCGTACGAGTTGCTGGACACCGGTGTCCACACCGTCCACCACCGGCTGGCCCGTCGCTGGCGCGCCGACCGGGTGTTCCTCGCGGGGGACGCGGCTCATCTGCTCGGCGCTCTGGGCACGCACGGGCTGGACGAGGGCCTGCGGGACGCCGACAACCTCGCCTGGAAACTGGCCCTGGCCTGGCACCACGGGCCGCACGAGGCTCTCCTCGACAGCTACCAGACGGAACGCCGGGCGGTCGTCGCCGCCCGGCTCCGCGCCGCTGACCAGGCACTGCCGGTGCTGCGCGGCAGTGGAGGGTTGCGCGCCGTCGTGCCCGGCTCCTCCCGGGGGCACGACGCGCTCCTCACCGAGGGCCATTTGGGGCAGGGCCAGCTCGGCGCGCCGGGGGCGTATGCCGACTCGCCGCTCGCGCCCTCGCGGCTCGAGGGGGAGGTCCCGGTCGACACACCGCCCGGAGCACCGGTCACCGACGTACGGGTCACCGCGGAGGACGGCACGTTCGTACGGTTGCGTGACCGGCTCGGCCGCGGTGCGCTGCTCGTGGTGCTGATCGCACCGGGAACGGGTGTCTGGGAGCGCAGGCACTGGGTCGGCGCGGGCATCATGCCGCAGCTGGCGGCGGCGGTCGCTGCGCTGCCGCATCCCGCCGAGCTGCTCGTCGCGGAGAGCTATCCGGGCGCGGCCGCCCACACGGTGCTGCTGGTGCGTCCCGACGGTCACCTCGTCACCGCGCTCGGCGGAGTGCGCCCGGCCGATCTGTACGCGGCAGCGGAGGCGACGGTGGGCGGTCCGGTGAAGGCGCAGGCGGAGGCAGGTGCTTCAGCGGGATCACGCTGATGCCCGCAGGAGTGATGTGCTCACTGTCACGCTGCGTCCGCATGGTGACAGTGAGTTGACCCGTCCGGGCGGTCGTGGTGTACTCCGCTGCGTGACCGACACCTGTGTGCGCCTGTGGCGGAGGGTCCATATGGACCTTCTCCGCTATGCGGGCTGCGTGTGTCGCCCGTCCTGCTGATTTCGCGTTCCTCTTTCCTGTGCGTGCGCCGCGCTCTGTCCGCCGGTTGCCGCGCCTCACTCGCGAACCCTCTTCAGGGCCCTCAGGACCTTCAGGACGGCACCCGTGTCTGTATCGCCTTCATCCCCTTCTGCGCTCCCTTCTGTCTCCGCCGGTCAGGCTCCCACGCAGGCCGACCTCTACGACTTCGTCCGGCGCACCGCCGCCGACACCGAGCTGATCGACTCCCTGCCGCTCGATCCGGAAGGCCGCACATGGGTGCGGCTGGACGGACCCGGCGGCAGCGAGGCCTGGCTGATCGGCTGGCCGCCCGGCACGGGCACCGGCTGGCACGACCATGCCGACTCGGTCGGCGCCTTCCTGACCGCCTCGGGTGAGCTCAGGGAGAACTCGCTCGCCGTCCGGCTGCCCGCGGACGGCTGGAAGACCCTGGAGCTCACCGAGGACGTGGACCGGGAGCGCCGGCTGCGGGCCGGCCAGGGCCGCGCTTTCGGCCGGCACCACGTCCACGAGGTGCTCAACGAGTCTCCCGACCGGCACGCGATCTCCGTCCACGCCTACTACCCGCCCCTGCCGCAGATCCGCCGCTACAGCCGCAGCGGCCCGGTCCTGCGACTCGAGCAGGTCGAGCGGCCGGAGGACTGGCAGTGAGCGCCGCACCCGGGCCGACGGGTCATGGCAGCCAGCCACCGCTCGGCATCGACGAGTTGCTGGAACGCGTCCGGGCGTCCTACGAGCGGATCGCACCGCAGGAGGCGTACGACGCCGCCCGGGCCGGCGACGCGCTCCTGGTCGACATCCGCTACGCCGCCCTGCGCGACCGGGACGGCCTCATCCCCGACGCCGTGGTCGTCGAGCGCAACGAACTGGAATGGCGTCTGGACCCCCAGGGCAGCCACCGTCTCCCCCAGGCCATCAGTCACGATCTGCGTATCGTCGTCATCTGCAACGAGGGCTACGCCTCCAGCCTGGCGGCCCGGTCCTTGCACCACCTGGGCCTGCACCGCGCCACGGACCTGGTCGGAGGGTTCCAGGCCTGGCGGAGGGCCGGGTTGCCGGTGGTGTGAGAGCGAGGGCTGCTACGGGAGGTAGCGGCGGAATCCCTCGGCGAGAGCTTGGAAACCGCATGCCTTGTAGAAGGTGTGGACATACTCGTCGTCCGCTGCGAGGAGCTGAACCTTGTAGCAGCGCTCCGACTCACCCAGCCGCACAGCGGTCTCCATCAACTGACGGCCGACACCTCGCCGCTGGAAGGAGCCGGACACCACGACGTTCTCCACGAACAGGATCGCCCTGCCTCCGCGCGTGAGGTTCGGCAGGACGATGCAGTCCGCCGTTCCGACCAGGGTGCCGGCGGCTTCAGCCACCAGGATCGTGCGTCCCTGCTGTCTTGATATGGCTGCCCAGATGGCATCTGCGGAAGACTGGGGCAATGGTGCGTCGTCCGGGTTCAACTCGCTGTACAGAGCGAGCAACGCCGACACGTCCGCTTCATCCGCCGGCCGCACATTGATCTTCATGAGGGTGAGCCTAGGAGGCGCACCGGCGGTCAGTCGCAGCCATGGATGCCGGGCCGCTGAGCTTGGGGCCAGGCAGCGAACCTGTCAGCGCCGTGGGCCTCAGGGCACAGATAACCCCTCAGATCACGCACATCCCTCAGATCACCAGGACACTCCTCAGAACCCCTCGTCCCCGAGAAATTCCGTGTCCTCCCCCTCCTCCTCCAAGGCCTGGCGGACCACGCGCAGGGCCATGCCCTCGGAGTAGCCCTTTCGGGCGAGCATGCCCGCGAGGCGGCGGAGGCGTTTGTCACGGTCGAGTCCGCGCGTGGAGCGGAGCTTGCGGGCGACGAGCTCGCGCGCGGTCTCCTCTTCCTGCTCGGAGTCGAGCTGGGAGACGGCCTCGTCGATCAGCGCGGAGTCGACGCCCTTGGTGCGCAGCTCCCGGGCGAGCGCACGCCGCGCGAGGCCCCTGCCGTGGTGGCGGGACTCCACCCAGGCGTCCGCGAAGGCACCGTCGTTGATGAGGCCGACCTCTTCGAACCGTGAGAGCACCTCCTCGGAGGCGTCGTCGGGGATCTGCCGCTTGCGCAGGGCGTCGGCGAGTTGCTTTCGGGTCCGTGGGGTCCCGGTGAGCAGGCGCAGGCAGATCGCCCGAGCCCGCTCGACCGGGTCCCCCGGAGGCGCCTCCTGCTCGGCCCTCGACGAGGAGAGGGCACCTCCGTCCTCGGTGCCGGCCGCCACCTCACCGAAGGCTCGCCGACGACGGCCGCGCCTGCCGCCCGGCCCGCCGTCACGCGAGCCGCTGTCGCGCGGTCCGCCTCCGGGTTGGCCGCTCCCGTGCGGTCCGGTGTCGCCCCCGTCTCCGTACAGCCGGTCGCCCTCGTGGGGGGCGTGCCCCGGGTCGTCCGCCTTGTCCACGGCTGAGCCCGTGTCGCCTTCGGTGCCCCTCCCCCGTGGGGCACCGGAGGCGGCGTACTCGTACTCCGCCCAGTCGGTTCGCCGTGTCACAGGTCAGCTCTTGGCTGCGGCGGCCTTGGACTTGGCGGTCTTGGCCGGTGCCGGGACGGCGGGCGTCGCGTCGGCCGGCGCGGAGGCCGCGGCGTCCGCACCCGGCTCGGAGGCCGGCTCCTCGGGGCGTACGCCGACGCCCAGCTTCTCCTTGATCTTCTTCTCGATCTCGTTGGCCAGGTCGGGGTTGTCCTTCAGGAAGTTGCGCGCGTTCTCCTTGCCCTGGCCGAGCTGATCGCCCTCGTACGTGTACCAGGCGCCGGCCTTGCGGACGAAGCCGTGCTCCACGCCCATGTCGATCAGACCGCCCTCGCGGCTGATGCCCTGGCCGTAGAGGATGTCGAACTCGGCCTGCTTGAAGGGCGGCGCGACCTTGTTCTTGACGACCTTGCAGCGGGTGCGGTTACCGACCGCCTCCGTGCCGTCCTTCAGGGTCTCGATGCGGCGGATGTCGATGCGCACCGAGGCGTAGAACTTCAGCGCCCGGCCACCGGTCGTGGTCTCCGGCGAGCCGAACATCACGCCGATCTTCTCGCGGAGCTGGTTGATGAAGATCGCGGTGGTCTTCGACTGGTTGAGCGCGCTGGTGATCTTCCGCAGGGCCTGGCTCATCAGACGCGCCTGCAGACCGACGTGACTGTCGCCCATCTCGCCCTCGATCTCCGCACGCGGGACGAGCGCGGCGACGGAGTCGATGACGATGAGGTCGAGGGCGCCGGAGCGGACCAGCATGTCCACGATCTCCAGGGCCTGCTCGCCGTTGTCCGGCTGGGAGAGGATGAGGTTGTCGATGTCGACGCCGAGCTTCTTCGCGTACTCGGGGTCGAGTGCGTGCTCCGCGTCGACGAAGGCGACCTGGCCTCCGGCCTTCTGTGCGTTCGCCACCGCGTGCAGGGTCAGGGTGGTCTTACCGGAGGACTCCGGTCCGTAGATCTCGACGACACGGCCGCGGGGCAGGCCGCCCACGCCGAGGGCCACGTCCAGGGCGGTGGATCCGGTCGAGATGACCTCGATGGGCTCCTTGGTCCGGTCGCCCATGCGCATGACCGCGCCCTTGCCGAATTGCCGTTCAATCTGTGCGAGCGCGGCATCCAGGGCCTTCTCGCGGTCGGTTCCTGCCATGGGTTCCACCCGATTTGCTTGAGTCGATCGCTTCACGTCAAAGACGCTAACGCCTGCCACTGACAACGCGCCCCGACGCACGTCCGGCCTGTGGATAACTCGGGCATTTCTCTACCCAAAGTACGTCGAAATGCCCTTCGTTGAGCCTCGCCGGTGCCTCCATGAGAATGGATGTTCGATTTTGGTGTCAAGCCACACCACGCGACACATCCGCACCGGGGCGGGCCAGCCGTTCGGCCACCGGCGACGAGACCGGATCGCCCGCCCGAGACCGGATCGCCCGCCCGAGACCGGATCACCGGCACGAGATCGGATCGCAGGCGATGAGATCGGTTCGCAGGCGATGGCGGTTCCGGTCAGGAGGAGTTCTGCCCGGGCCCCCGGTTCTCATGCCGCTCGGCCTCGCGGCGCCGCTCCCACAGTCCCTTCGCCCGCGCGAGCAGGCCCGGTCCCTCGCCTCGTCGCCGGTGACCGTGCACCCGGGGGTCGTCCGTGACGTCGTAGCGCTTCACGTACGCCCCGAGGAAGGCCTGGAGCGTGGCGATGGCGGGGATGGCGATCAGCGCGCCGACCGCGCCGAGGAGGGCGGTACCGGCGATGACCGAACCGAAGGCGACGGCAGGGTGGATGTCGACTGTCTTGGAGGTCAGCTTGGGTTGCAGCACGTAGTTCTCGAACTGCTGGTAGATCACGACGAAGATCAGTACCCACAGCGCGTACCAGGGGTCGACCGTGAAGGCGATCAGCATCGGCAGGGCGCCCGCCAGGTAGGTGCCGATGGTGGGGATGAACTGCGACACCAGCCCCACCCACACGGCGAGCACGGGCGCGTAGGGCACCTCCAGGGCCTGGAGCAGGACGAAGTGCGCCACTCCGGAGATCAACGCCATCAGGCCGCGGGAGTAGATGTAGCCGCCGGTCTTGTTCACCGCGATCTCCCATGCGCGCAGCGCCTCCGCCTGGCGGGCGGGCGGCAGGACCGAGCAGATCGCACGGCGCAGTCGCGGGCCGTCCGCGGCGAAGTAGAACGAGAACAGGGCGATGGTGAGCAGCTGGAACAGGCCGCCGATGACCTGGGCGGACACGGCCAGGACGCCTGTGGCGCTGTTCTGCACGTAGTTGCGCAGCCAGTCGGAGCGGAGCAGGCCCTCCTGGATGTCGACGCGCTTCAGGTCGGTCTTGAAGTGCGTGTTGATCCAGTTGATGACGGAGTCGAGGTACTCGGGGAAGCCCTCGATCAGCTTGATGATCTGGTCCGCGAGTACGGAACCGAGCAGGATGACGAAGCCCGCCGACACGATCATCACGCCGATGAAGACGATGAACGTGGCGAGGCCCCTGCGCATGCCGCGGGAGGCCATCCAGCTCACCGCGGGCTCTATGGCGAGCGCCAGGAAGAACGCGATGAGGATGTTGACCAGCAGACCGGTCAGCTGGTGGAAGGCCCAGCTACCCAGCTGGAACACCGCGACGAGGGCCAGTGCGAGCACCATGGCGCGGGGCAGCCAGCGCGGCATACGCCCGTTCGCCCCGGCCCCGCCCAGCGGGGGCCGGGCAGGCGGCCTCGGGCCGGAAGCGGAGGACTGCTGGGCTGCCTGCCCGGTCTCGTCAGTGGGTGCCACGGTCCAAGTCTCGCCCACGCCACCGACAGCCGTCTGCCCGGCTGCGATCTTCATGACCGGTCAGCGACGTCCACGACCGGCAGCCCGGTCCGGTCCGCTGGTCGGCAAGGCCAACGGGCCCCACCGCCGGGCTTGCGCCCACCCCTGCGACGCCTCCGACGCCCGCCGACAGCGGTCAGCGCCCACCCGCAAACCGTCAGCGCCTCTCCTGAGGCACGTCCATCACCGAGCAGACCACGTGCCAGACCTCCTTGGCGTCCCAGCCGGCGGCAAGCGCCTCGTGCACCGTGCGTCCGCCGAGTTCGGACATCACGTGATCGCGCGCGAAGGTTTCGGCGTAACCAGGACCGAAGTGCTCCGCCATCCGCTGCCAGAAGACCGTCAACCGCATGACTCCAGTATCCCGCCCCTGGGGGTGGGCCTTGGCCGGGACCGCCTGCCGGTGCCGCTTCGCGCCCTACGGTCTGACCCATGGCCGAAACAGGAGCTACCGATCTCCCCCCGACGCCCACGCCGCACAGCCCCCTCACGCGCGCGGAGCGTTTCGTCTGGCTCACCGCGCGCGTGCTCGAGCAGCGCCTCTTCGCCCACCAGTTCCGGGGTGCCGCCGCCGATCCCGTGGAGACCGCGCTGGACGCCTACCGCAATGAGGACGGCGGGTACGGTCACGCGCTGGAACCCGATCTGCGCGGTCCGGTCAGCCAGCCGCTGCACACCGCGCACGCGCTGGCCGTGCTCGACGCCGTCGGACGCTGCGCCGGGCAGCGGGTGGAGCGGATGTGCCGCTACCTGACGTCCGTCTCCACCGCGGACGGCGCCCTCCCGGCGATCCACCCCAGCCAGCGCGACTACCCCACAGCCCCCTTCGTGACAGTCGTGGACGACCCGCCCAGCGCCCTGTTGGCCACCGGGCCGGTGGTGGGTCTGCTGCACCGCAACGAGGTGTGGCACGCCTGGCTGTTCAGGGCCACGGACTTCTGCTGGCAGGCGGTCGAGTCCCTGGAGATGTCGCATCCGTACGAGGTCGAAGCCGCCGTGGCCTTCCTGGACTCCGCCCCGGACCGCCCGCGCGCGGAGGCGGCCGCCGACCGGCTCGGCCGCCTGGTCCGGGCACACCGCCTGGCGGCCCTGGACCCCGACGATCCGGACGCCTACCCGGTCTCTCCCGGCTACGCCCCGGGTGAGCACCACTTCCCGTACGACTTCGCGCGGACACCGCGCTCGCTCGCGCGCGCGTGGTTCACGGACGACGAGATGACTCGGTCCCTGGACCACCTCGCGGCGCAGCAGCAGGAGGACGGTGGCTGGCCCGTCCGGTGGCGCCGCTGGGCCCCCGCCCCCGCTCTGGAGGCACGCCCGCTCGTGACGATCGAGGCGCTGCGCGTGCTCAGCGCGTACGGCAGGGCCGTCGACTGATCATCCCGCTCCCACGGCCCGCGTCGCCGCGGTCACCAGGACGGCCGCGGCGACGACGAGGAGGAACGGGGCGCGCAGGAGCAACGCCACGGCAGCAGCGGCGAGGCCGGCGGCCCGCGCGTCCAGCACCAGCGTGTGCCCGTCGGCGAAGGTCTGCTGGGCGGTGAGGGCCGCCAGCAACGCGACGGGCAGCAGGGCGGCGAGACGCTTGACGAGGGGCCGTTCCAAGGTCTCCGCGGGCACGAGGAGGCCGACGAGCTTGACGGCGTAGCACCCGAGGAAGGTCACCCCGATCGCGATCCAGACGTTCACCGCGCGTCCCCCTGCCCCTTGCGTCGGCCGTCCGCCCATAGCACGACCGGCGCCGCCAGCGCTGCCAGCAGCACCGGCACACCGGCGGGCAGCACCGGCAGCAGTCCGAGCCCCAGCAGCACGGCGAGCCCGGCGACGGCCCGCTCGGTGCCGGACTTCAGCATGGGCGCGAGCAGCGCAAGGAACACCGCCGGCCCGGCGGCGTCCAGGCCCCACGCGTCGGTGTCCCCGATGGCCTCCGCGCCCAGGGCGCCGAGCAGCGTGGTGAGGTTCCACAGGAGGTAGAGGGTCAGCCCGGTCACGACGAACCCGAGCCGTGCCGCGCGCCGGGTGGGCTGGGCGAGCGCGACGGCCGTCGTCTCGTCGATCACCCACTGGGCGGCGAACGGCCGCACCGCGCGCGGGAGGGCCAGCAACTGCGACAGACGCAGGCCGTAGAAGGCGTTGCGCACGCCCAGGAAGAAGGCACCGGCGGCCGCAGTGAAGGGGCTGCCCCCGGCTGCGAGGGCCCCCACGAGGGCGAACTGGGACGCCCCGGTGAACACCAGAAGACTGAGCGCGCACGTCTGGAGCAGGCTGAGTCCGCCACCGGCCGACGTCACTCCGAAGGCGAAGCCGGACAGCCCGACGGCCACCCCGACCCCGAGGGCGTCGCGCACGACCGCCCGGTCCGTCTTCCCACCGATGTCTGCGTCTTCGAGAACTGTCCGATCTGCCACGCCCCGCACGTTAAGGGCAGCGGCTACCGGAGGTCTTGTACGTTCTTGCGCTCCCTCTGGTACGCCCCCGGAGGTACGCCGATCATCCGGCTGAAGTGGCGGTTGAGGTGCGGCTGGTCGGTGAACCCGACGGCGACGGCCGCGTCGGAGGGCGTCGTACCCGCGTCCAGCAGCCTCCTGGCCCGCCGTACCCGCGCGTCCGTGAGCCAGGCGTGCGGTGGCATCCCGTAGGTGTCCCGGAAGGCCCGGAGCAGGGCGAAGGGGCTGGTCCCCAGGCCGGCGGCCAGCCGCTCCAGGGTCGGCGGGCGTGCCATCCGCTCCTCCAGCACGTCACGCGCGCGTGCCGCGACGCGGGCGCCCGCCGTGCGGACCTCCCGTGGCGGCATGGGCCCGCCGTTCAACCGCAGCAGCCGGGTCACGGCGGTCCGCAGGAGGGTGTCCGCTGCCAGGGCGTTGCCCTCGTCGGCGGCCCGCAGCACCTGGTGCACCAGCCGCGCGGCATGGGGGTCGTCGACCACCGGACTGACGAACCCCGGTGTTCCGCGCAGCCCGGTCGTCTCGGCCGCGATCTCGGCCACCACGTGGGCCGGCGGGTAGAGGGCGCCGTACCGCCATCCTTCGGGAACCCCGGCCCGCCCGGTGTGCGGCGTGTCGGGATTCACCAGTGCGAGAGCCCCGGCTCCGGCGTACTGGTCGCCTCCGGGGTGGTGGAACACCTCGACCCCGTCGGCGATGGCGGCGATCACGAAGTTCTCGTGCGTGTGCCGCACGAACGTCTTGCGCACGTAGCGGGCCCGCAGCAGATCGACCCCGGGCAGCTCGTCGTACTGCCAGTGCCGTGCGCGCTCGTTCATATGACCATTGTCCGCGTCCGCAGGAGCGGACGACCCAACGCACCCCGACAGCTCGAAGCCCGAAGTCCGACAGCCCGGATACCCGTCGCACTCGGGAAACCCTGCCCACCCCGGGAAGCCTGCCGAGGGCCTCCCCCGGGGTGAGACCGCAGGCCGTGGGGCCGGTGAGGCCCCGTTGTCAGTGCCGAGGTGCACGATGGACGCATGCCCAGCAATGCGCACCGGCCCCTGGACGGTTTCTCCCCCGCGACCCGCGCCTGGTTCACGGGTGCCTTCTCCGCGCCCACCACGGCCCAGGCCGGTGCGTGGCAGGCCATCCACGAGGGTTCGGACGTGCTGGTCGTCGCCCCCACCGGCTCGGGAAAGACCCTGGCTGCCTTCCTGGCCGCCCTGGACCAGCTGGCCGCCACGCCTCCCCCCGCCGACCCGAAGAAACGCTGCCGCGTCCTGTACGTCTCCCCGTTGAAGGCCCTGGCGGTGGACGTGGAGCGCAACCTGCGCAGCCCCCTGACCGGGATCCGCCAGGAGTCCGTGCGCCTCGGCCTGCCCGAGCCCGAGGTCAAGGTGGGCATCCGCTCGGGCGACACCCCCGCCGCCGAGCGCCGCGCCCTGTCGACCCGCCCGCCGGACATCCTGATCACGACGCCGGAATCGCTGTTCCTGATGCTGACGTCCGCCACGCGTGACGCACTGGCGGGCGTGGAGACGGTGATCCTCGACGAGGTGCACGCGGTCGCCGGCACCAAGCGCGGTGCCCACCTCGCGCTCTCGCTGGAGCGGCTGGACGGCCTCCTGCCGAAGCCCGCCCGCCGCATCGGCCTGTCCGCGACGGTCCGCCCGGTGGACGAGGTGGCCCGTTTCCTGTCGCCCCGCCGCAAGGTGGAGATCGTCCAGCCGAAGTCGGGCAAGGAGTTCGACCTGTCCGTGGTCGTCCCTGTGGAGGATCTGGGCGAGCTGGGCGGTTCTCCGGTCGCCGACGGTCAGGAGGGCGCCGAGCGTCCGTCCATCTGGCCGCACGTGGAGGAGCGGATCGCAGACCTCGTCCAGTCGCACCGCTCCACGATCGTCTTCGCGAACTCCCGCCGCCTGGCGGAGCGCCTCTGCAACCGCCTGAACGAGATCGCCTACGAGCGGGCCACGGGCGAGCCCCTCGACGAGCATCACTCCCCCGCCGAGCTCATGGGCGGCTCGGGGGCGGCCCAGGGTGCACCCCAGGTCATCGCCCGCGCTCACCACGGCTCGGTGTCCAAGGAACAGCGCGCTCTGGTCGAGGAGGACCTCAAGGCGGGCCGCCTGCCCGCTGTCGTGGCCACGTCCAGTCTGGAACTGGGTATCGACATGGGCGCGGTCGACCTGGTCGTGCAGGTGGAGTCGCCGCCCTCCGTCGCCTCAGGGCTGCAACGGGTCGGCCGGGCCGGGCACCAGGTGGGCGCGGTCTCCACCGGCGTGGTGTTCCCGAAGTACCGGGGCGACCTGGTGCAGGCGGCGGTGGTCACCGAGCGCATGCGCACCGGGTCCATCGAGTCCCTCAAGGTCCCGGCCAACCCGCTGGACGTCCTGGCCCAGCAGGTGGTCGCCATGACGGCCCTGGACACCTGGCAGTTCGACGACCTCCTCGCCGCCGTCCGCCGGGCCGCTCCCTTCGCCTCGCTTCCCGAGTCGGCCTTCACTGCGGTCCTCGACATGCTGGCGGGCCGCTACCCGTCCGACGCGTTCGCGGAGCTGCGCCCGCGCGTGGTGTGGGACCGGGTCACCGGCGAGGTCACCGGCCGCCCGGGCGCGCAGCGCCTGGCCGTCACCTCGGGCGGCACGATCCCCGACCGCGGTCTGTTCGGCGTCTTCCTCGCGGGCGCCGATCCCAAGAAGGGCGGCGGCCGGGTCGGCGAGCTCGACGAGGAGATGGTCTACGAGTCCCGCGTCGGCGACGTGTTCACCCTCGGGACCAGCTCCTGGCGCATCGAGGACATCACCCGCGACCGTGTCCTGGTCTCCCCCGCCCCGGGGGTGCCGGGCCGGCTGCCCTTCTGGAAGGGCGACCAGCTGGGCCGTCCGCTGGAGCTGGGCCGGGCGGTGGGCGCGTTCCTGCGCGAGGTCGGCTCGCTGCCCGAGGACGACGCCCGCCTGCGTCTCCTCGCCGCGGGGCTGGACGCGTGGGCGGCGGACAACGTGCTGTCGTACCTGCGTGAGCAGCGCGAGGCCTGCGGTCACGTCCCGGACGACCGGACGATCGTCGTGGAGCGCTTCCGCGACGAGCTCGGCGACTGGCGCGTGGTCGTGCACTCCCCCTTCGGCGCCCAGGTGCACGCCCCCTGGGCGCTGGCGCTGGGCGCCAAGCTGTCCGAGCGGTACGGCATGGACGCGCAGGTCATGCACGCCGACGACGGCATCGTGCTGCGGCTGCCGGACGCCGACCTGATGGGCCTGGACCTGCTGGACCAGGAGCCGGTGACGATGGGCCGGGAGTACGACGCCGAGCAGGCCCCCGTGGGCGCCGCCGACGTCGTCTTCGACAAGGGGGAGGTCGACCAGGTCGTCACCGACCAGGTGGGCAGCTCGGCACTGTTCGCCTCCCGTTTCCGCGAGTGCGCCGCCCGTGCGCTGCTGCTGCCGCGCCGCAACCCGGGCAAACGCACCCCGCTGTGGCAGCAGCGGCAGCGCGCCTCGCAGCTGTTGCAGGTGGCGAGCGAGTTCGGCTCCTTCCCGATCGTTCTGGAGGCGGTCCGCGAGTGCCTCCAGGACGTCTTCGACGTGCCCGGTCTCGTCGAGCTGATGGGCGACCTGGAGTCCCGCAAGGTGCGCCTCGTCGAGGTCACCACCGCGGAACCGTCGCCCTTCGCGCGCTCCCTGCTCTTCGGCTACGTCGCCCAGTTCCTGTACGAGGGTGACTCCCCGCTGGCCGAGCGCCGCGCCGCCGCCCTGTCCCTGGACTCGCGGCTGCTGGCCGAGCTGCTGGGCCAGGCGGAGCTGCGCGAACTGCTCGACGCGGAGGTGCTGACCGAGCTGGAGCGGGAGCTCCAGTGGCTCACGGAGGACCGCCGCGTCAAGGACGCCGAGGGGGTCGCGGACCTCCTGCGTCTGCTCGGCCCGCTCAGGGACGCGGAGCTCGCCGAGCGGGGCGCCGAGCCGCAATGGGCGCAGGAACTCGCCGGTGCCCGCCGCGCCATCCGGGTGCGTGTCGCGGGAGCGGACCACTGGGCGGCGATCGAGGACGCGGGCCGCCTGCGCGACGCGCTGGGCACGGCTCTGCCGGTCGGCGTCCCGGAAGCCTTCACCGAACCCGTCAAGGATCCGCTCGGCGACCTCCTCGCGCGCTACGCCCGCACCCACGGCCCGTTCACCTCGGCGACGGCCGCCGCGCGCTTCGGACTGGGCGTCGCCGTCACCGAGGGCGCCCTCCAGCGGCTCGCGGCGGCCGGCCGGGTCGTCCAGGGCGAGTTCCACCCGGCCGGGATCGGCCAGGAGTGGTGTGACGCGGCCGTGCTGCGCCGGCTGCGCCGCCGCTCCCTGGCCGCCCTGCGGCACGAGCTGGAACCGGTGCCGCCGGCCGCGCTCGCCCAGTTCCTCCCCCAGTGGCAGCACATCGGAAAGGGCCACTCTCTGCGCGGCGTCGACGGGCTGGTCCGGGCCATCGAGCAACTCCAGGGCGCGTCCGTGCCGGCCTCCGCCCTGGAGAAGCTGGTCCTGCCCTCCCGGGTCGCGAACTACACCCCGGCCATGCTGGACGAACTGACCGCCGCCGGAGAGGTGGTCTGGGCCGGGGCGGGCTCCCTCCCCGGCAAGGACGGCTGGGTCTCCCTCTACCTGGCGGACGCGGCCCCCCTGCTCCTGCCGCCCCCGCACCCCCTGGAGCTGACCGCGCTGCACCAGTCCGTCCTGGACACCCTCTCCGGCGGCTACGGCCTGTTCTTCCGCCAGATCGCCGACCAGGTCCGTGCCACCACCCATCCCGAGGCGGGGGATCCGCAGCTGGCCGACGCTCTCTGGGACCTGGCCTGGTCCGGCCGTCTGACGAACGACACGCTCACCCCGATGCGCTCCCTGCTCGGCTCGGGCCGCACCGCCGGCTCCACGGCCCACCGCGCCAAGCGCTCCGTCCCGCGCGGCCGCTACGGCTCCTTGACGGCCGCGGCCCGTTCCTCGTCCCGCTCCGGCCCACCGACGGTCGCCGGCCGCTGGTCGCTGCTCCCGGCCCATGAGCCCGACCCCACCGTCCGGGCCCACGCGCTCGCCCGTACCCTCCTCGACCGGCACGGCGTGGTCACCAGGGGTGCGGTCTCGGCGGAGGGTGTGGAGGGCGGCTTCTCGGCGACGTACCGCGTCCTGTCCGTCTTCGAGGAGAGCGGCCAGGCCCGCCGCGGCTATGTGGTGGAGGGCCTTGGTGCCGCGCAGTTCGCGATGGACGGCGCGGTGGACCGCCTGCGGGCGGTGTCCAACGCCCGCGACCGCGGCGAGGACCTGACCGGTCCGCCTCCCGGCCCCGCACCCGACCCGTTCTCCGCCCATGACTTCGCCGCCCATGACTTCGCCGGCGCGGACGACGACTTCGCCCCCTCTCACGGGCACATCGACGAGCCCGGCCCCGACGGTTTTCCCGGTCTGGACCCCTCCGACGAGCCCCCAAGGCCGTCCCCGGGTGAGTGGGTGTCGCCCCGTGACTCCCCCCCACAGCCCGCCCCGGCCTGGCAGAACGGGGGCCGCGCAGCGTACGACCGGGGGTTCCCGGGCCGTCGTACCCGCCCCGACGGAGCCTCCCGGGCCGTCGTGCTCGCGGCCGCCGACCCGGCGAACGCGTACGGCGCAGCGCTGACCTGGCCCGAGCCTCCGACCGGCGCGGGGCACAAACCGGGCCGCAAAGCGGGCTCCCTGGTGGTCCTGGTCGACGGCGAACTGACGCTCTACATGGAGCGCGGCGGCAAGACCCTGCTGGCTTGGCCCACCGACCCGGACGGCGATCCCGCCGACGACTCCCGGCTGCACAGCGCCGCGGAAGCCCTGGCCGCGGCAGCCCGCGCGGGTTCACTCGGCACGGTGACGGTGGAACGCGTCAACGGCGCCCAGGCGCTGACCTCCCCCATCGGCAGCCTCCTGGAAGGAGCGGGCTTCATCGCGACGCCCCGAGGGCTGCGCCTGCGCGCGTGACGGCCGGCCGCCCACAGCCGTACCGGCCCTGGCGTGCGGCCTTCGTGTCACCCTTGACCCATGCCCGAAGGTGACACGGTCTGGCAGGCCGCGAAACGGCTGGACGACGCCCTCGCGGGACAAGTCCTGACCCGCAGCGACCTGAGGGTGCCCCGCTTCGCCACCGCCGATCTCACGGGCCGCGTCGTCCTCGACGTCACCGCGCGCGGCAAACACCTCCTCACTCGCATCGAGGGCGGCCTCACCCTCCACTCGCACCTGCGGATGGACGGCTCCTGGAAGGTGTACGGGAACGGCCAGCGCTGGAGCGGCGGCCCCGGCCATCAGATCCGCGCGATCCTCGGCAACACCGACCGCACAGCCGTCGGCTACCGCCTCCCCGTGCTGGAACTTCTGCGCACGGCCGACGAGCAGCATGCGGTCGGCCATCTCGGCCCCGACCTCCTGGGCCCGGACTGGGACCCCGACCGGGCCCTCGCCCACGTCCTGAAGGACCCCGCCCGGGCACTCGGCGAGGCCCTGCTCGACCAGCGCAACCTCGCCGGCATCGGCAATGTCTACAAGAGCGAGCTCTGCTTCCTGCTCGGCGTCACCCCCTGGCTCCCGGCCGGCGACCTGCCCCCGGACCGTGCAGCGAAGCTGCCCGCCCTCGCCAAGAGGCTGCTGGAGGCCAACCGCGACCGTCCGATCCGCAGCACGACGGGCCGCCGCGGCCAGGACCTCTTCGTCTACGGCCGCGCACCGCGCCCCTGCCTCCGCTGCCGTACCTCGATCCGCGTCGCCGACCAGGGCGACGGCTCCCGTGAACGCCCCACCTACTGGTGCCCCACCTGCCAGCCGGGTCCCGCCCCGACCCCGACCCGGCGCGGCCACAACAATTGACGGCCCGTCAGAAATGCTCGTACGGTCCCCTGTATGCCCGTCACGGCGTACGACCTCACCGGCCGCACGGTCTTCGTCACCGGCGCGGCGAGCGGCATCGGCCGCGCTTGCGCTCTCCTGTTCGCCGAGGCGGGGGCGACGGTGCACTGCGCCGACCGTGACACCGAGGGCCTGCACGGGACGGCGGCCCTGATCGGGGACAGCGGCGGCACCGCCCACACCCACACGCTCGACGTCACCGACCGGCACCGCCTGAAACAGGCCCTCACCTCCTGCGAGCGCCTGGACGCCCTGGCCGCCGTCGCCGGGATCATGCACAGCAGCCCCGTACTGGAGACGCGGGACGAGGACCTCGACCGGGTACTGAACGTCAATTTCAAGGGCGTCCTGTACGCCTGCCAGGAAGCGGCCCGCCTGATGATCGCCCGGGGCACCCGCGGCAGCATCGTCACCATGGCCTCGGGCGCCGTCGACACGGGCGGCCCCGGGCTGCTCTGCTACGGGGCGGCCAAGGCGGCGGTGGTCCAGCTGACGAAGACCCTGGCCACGGAGCTGGGCCGGCACGGCATCCGCGTCAACGCCGTCGCCCCGGGCTGGATCCGTACCCCCATGACCGACCGCAACGACAGCACCTCCCAGGCGCACACGGAGTCCGTGATGGCTCGCATGTCACCGCTGGGCCGTGTGGGCGAACCCCAGGACATCGCCCATGCGGTCCTCCACCTGGCCTCCGACGCCTCGGCCTTCACCACGGGCCAGATTTTCCGCCCGAACGGGGGCGTGGCCATGCCGTGGTGACGGGAGCATGGCCCCCACTGCCCCGCGACCCCGAATCACCGCTCTACGTCTCCCCCGACTTCGCCCTCGCCGCCCCTGTCGCGCCGGCACCCCCGGCCCGCCAGATCCGCCGCAGCCGCCCGGCCCCCACCACTCCCCGCGCCTGGCGCTTGGGCACGCAATGCACGGGCAGCACGCTCAGCCCCCACCCGCCGGCCGCGACCGCCGCCTCCAGAACCCCCGCTCCGGGGGCGGCCACCAGCCGGAGCACGGCCCACCACCACAGCATCCCCAGGCCGAGCGCGACCCCGCGAGCCCCCCAGCTCCGACCTCCCCAGCCCGCTATCCCCGCCACGGCCGCCACCTCCGGCCCGAGGCTATGCCGCCGCCCCCGCATGCCGACAGGGCGCACCACAGGCACACGGCTGCACCGCGGATCCCACGCGGGTCACGCGGGTGCGACCCACCCGCGCCACACGGCCTTCCCGCACCACACGGCCTTCCCGCGCCGCACAGCCGTCCGGGCCGGGCGGTGACACCTCTCCCACCCGGCCCAGCGGCCGCTTCCGCTGGGGTCACCCGTTCTCGGCCTGGAACATCCAGTGATGCTTCTCCAGGTCCGCCGTGATCCCGATGAAGATGTCCTGGCTCACCGGATCCGGCTCCCCTGTCGTCTCGACCCGCTCCCGCATCCGCACGATCACCGCTCCCAGCGCGTCGACCAGCGTGCCCACGGCGGTCGTGTCGTCGACCCACCCTTCCGGGGTCACCCCGATCCCGCTGCCGACCGCCACCGTCGCGGCACGCCCGTCGGGCGAGATACCGAGGGCGGCGGCGCGTTCGGCCACGGTGTCGGAGTACTTCCGCGCGGTGTCGACTACCTCGTCGAGCTGGAGATGCACGGAACGGAAGCGCGGCCCCACCACGTTCCAGTGGATCTGCTTCGCCACGAGGGCGAGATCAACGAGATCGACCAGGGCACCCTGCAGCGCCTCGGACACGGTCTTCAGGTTCGCGTCCGACAACGGGCTCTTCACGACGTACATCCGCACCTCCGAGGACTGCCCCCGCCATCCCCTCAACGATGACCGCCGCACGCCACACCGGCAAACGCACACGAACCGGACACCGTGCCCGTGGGGCGATGTCCACCGGGGCCGGGCAAGCGAAAACCCCGGGCGACGCCCCTCCGGATCTCCCGGAGAGGCCCGGCCGGGGCCTCACCACTTCTCAGCGCCTGGTCGGGCGCCACTCGCTCATGCCGCGTACGCGTGAAGCCTCACGCGGCGACGACGTCCACCGCTTCGGCGGGCGCCTTGATGGTCACCCGTTCCGGTGGCACACCGGCCACCGAGACGGAGCCCAGCATCGAGCGAACCGGCGTGGGTACAGGCTCGCTGGGTGTGGCCGCAGCAGACTGGGCCAGCTCGGCGAGGGCGAGCTCGTCGCTCACTTCCCGCATGAGCTCGGACATCCGTACGTCCAGCGCGTCGCAGATGGCGGAGAGCAGCTCGGAGGAAGCCTCCTTCTGCCCCCGCTCCACCTCGGAGAGATAGCCGAGTGAGACTCGGGCGGACGAGGAGACTTCGCGCAGAGTACGGCCCTGGCGCTGGCGCTGCCGACGCAGCACGTCACCCAGCAGGCGACGGAGCAGAATCATCGGTGGCTCCCTCCTCGGACCGCGTAGCCGCATCCATTACGCCCCACCGTACCGCCTTGCGCCGCGGCCGTGCGGGGAGCGATGTCGTGTTCACTCAGGGCTGCAAACATCAAAACCCCCCGTTCCGTTCCGTATCCTGTGCCCGCTCATTCCCAGTCTGTTCGCCCGCAAGCTCCTTCAGGAGCAGTGCGAGTACGCTCCGTACACTCTCTCTACGAATTTCCGCACGGCCGCCGTTCAACCGCAGAGCCTCCACTTTTCCGCCGCCGGCAGAACCGGCATGCGTCCCGGCGGGACCGTCCACGGCGACGAAGACCGTTCCGACGGGTTGCCCGTCCTGCGGATCGGGGCCCGCGACACCGGTGGTCGCGATGCCCCAGTCGGTGCCGAGCGCCTTGCGCACGCCGGCCGCCATCTGGGCCGCGACCTGCGCATGCACCGCTCCGCGGGCCGCCAGCAGGGCGGCATCGACCTCGAGCAGGTCGCGCTTCAGGTCGGTGGCGTAAGCGGTCACCGAGCCCCGGAAGACCTTGGACGCCCCGGGGACCGACGTGATCTCCGCCGCAACGAGGCCACCGGTCAGCGACTCCGCGACGGCGAGCGTCTCACCCTTCACCGTGAGTAGTCGGACCACGTCGGTGGCCGTGGAACTCACGCTTCCTTCTCCTCCAACGCGGCCTTGCGCGCGGCGATTCCCTGCCTGCGCAAGACAATGGCCTGTTTCACATAGTCGAGCCCGGTCACCACGGTCAGCACAACCGCCGCGGCCATCACCCACCACCTCAGGGTCGCCAGCCACCCCGTCAGTGCGAGCACGTACATGCCGACGGCCACGCCCTGGGTGAGGGTCTTGAGCTTGCCTCCGCGGCTGGCCGGGATGACGCCGTACCGGATGACCAGAAAACGCAGCAGAGTGACCCCGAGTTCCCTGCCGAGGATGACGCCGGTCACCCACCACGGCAGGTCTCCGAGCGCGGACAGACAGATCAGCGCCGCACCCATGATCGCCTTGTCGGCGATCGGGTCGGCGATCTTCCCGAAGTCCGTGACCAGGTTGTAGGTGCGCGCCAGATGACCGTCGAAGAGGTCCGTGATCATGGCGACCGCGAAAGCGGCCCAGGCGAGGGACCGCCATGCCGGGTCGTAACCGCCGTCGGCGAGCATCAGGGCGACGAAGGCCGGTACGAGGACCAGCCGGAGCATGGTCAGAAGGTTGGCGATGTTCCAGACGCTGGCCTGGTTGACGGCCGCGGCAGCGATCTTCCCGCCCCGCGGGGTCTTCCCTTCGCCCTGGACGTCTCCACCGGCCTCCGCACCCAGGACCGCCTCACCGGAACCGGAACCGAGACCGGCACCAGCACCGGCGGTCCCACAGTCCCCGGCGTCGACAGCCCCGTCGTGCCCGCCGTCAGGGGCCCCGCCGGATCCGGCGCCGGGCGCCGCAGCATGCCCCGCACCGGACGGCCCGCCCTCGGCCGACCGCGCGACCGCGGCCCCGGGCGCCGTCCCCGAGGCCGCCGCAGCCGTACCGGCCGCGGCCCTCCTCGCTCCGGAGGGGCCTCCCGCCGCGGATGCCGGGACACCGGTCATCTGCCCGCCTCCTCACTCCACGCAGGCGATGCGAACGAGCCCTGCAGCGGCTCGGCCACCAGGTCGACACCTTCCGTACCGACCACCTTGGCCTCGACCATACGGCCGACACGCAGCCCCGCGCCGCTCGTGAGCAGCACCTGGCCGTCCGTCTCGGGCGCCTGGTGCTCCGCACGGCCGTGGACGCCGTCCTCGTCGACGGACTCGACGAGGACCCGCACGCTCTGGCCGACGCGGTCCTCGGCCCGCTGCGAGACGAGTTCCTCGGCCAGGCGCGAGATGTGGGCCAGTCGCTCGGCGACGACGTCCTCGTCGAGCTTGTTGTCGTAGGTCGCCGCTTCGGTGCCCTCTTCGTCGGAGTAGCCGAAGACGCCGATGGCGTCCAGCCGCGCGCCGTTCAGGAAGCGCTCCAGCTCGGCGAGGTCGGCCTCGCTCTCGCCGGGGAAGCCGACGATGAAGTTGGAGCGGACACCGGCCTCGGGCGCCTTGCTCCGGATGGTGTCGAGCAGTTCGAGGAAGCGGTCGGTGTCGCCGAACCGGCGCATCGCGCGCAGCACGCCGGGCGCGGAGTGCTGGAAGGACAGGTCGAAGTAGGGCGCGACCTTCGGGGTCGAGGTCAGCACGTCGATGAGGCCGGGCCGCATCTCGGCCGGCTGGAGGTAGCTGACACGGACACGCTCGATGCCGTCGACCTCGGCGAGCTCGGGCAGCAGCGACTCCAGCAGGCGGATGTCGCCGAGGTCCTTGCCGTAGGAGGTGTTGTTCTCGGAGACCAGCATGACCTCCTTCACGCCCTGCTCGGCCAGCCACCGGGTCTCGTTCAGCACGTCGCTCGGGCGGCGGGAGATGAAGGAGCCACGGAAGGACGGGATGGCGCAGAAGGAGCAGCGCCGGTCGCAGCCGGAGGCGAGCTTCACGGAGGCGACCGGGGAACCGTCCAGGCGACGACGCAGGGGCGCACGCGGGCCCGAGGCCGGAGCTAGGCCCTCCGGAAGGTCGGCCGGCGCCACGGCGGGCTCGGTCGGGCCGTGTCCGGGCAGGGCGACCTCGGTGGCCGACTCCTGGCGCTCCGCCGGGCTGATCGGCAGCAGTTTGCGCCGGTCCCGCGGGGTGTGGGAGGCGTGAATGCCGCCGTTCAGGATCGTCTGCAGGCGGTCCGAGATGTCCGCGTAGTCGTCGAAGCCGAGCACACCGTCGGCCTCGGGGAGGGCCTCGGCGAGATCCTTGCCGTACCGCTCGGCCATGCAGCCCACCGCCACGACGGCCTGGGTTCTGCCGTGCCCCTTGAGGTCGTTGGCCTCCAGGAGGGCGTCGACGGAGTCCTTCTTGGCGGCTTCGACGAAGCCGCAGGTGTTCACGACGGCGACGTCCGCGTGCTCGGCGTCCTCCACGAGCTGCCAGCCGTCCGCCTCCAAACGGCCTGCGAGCTCCTCCGAGTCCACCTCGTTACGGGCGCAGCCAAGGGTGACGAGTGCGACGGTACGGCGTTCAGGCATGGGCTCAAGACTACTTCGTCCCGCTGACACCCCACGTCGACGGGGTTGGCCGTTTCCCGGCCAACCCCGTACGAACCGGACCTTTCGGCCTGATCACCCGGCCTCGGGGTCGCCCTTCGTGTACGTCAGGCGCTCCACGGACCCCGGCTGGAAGTTCTCCTCGATCTTCTTGCCGTTGACGAAGAGGTCGATCGCGCCGGCGTCACCGAGGACGAGCTGGACCTTCGAGCTGTCCTGGAAGGTCTTGGTGTCGCCCTGCTTCAGGACGCCGTCGAAGATCATCCGGCCGTTGTGGTCCTTGGCGGCGATCCAGCTGCGGCCGTCGGCGGCGGCCACGCGGACGGTGACCTTGTCCTGGGGCGCGGCGGCGATGGCGCTGTCCGACGGTTCGGGGGCGGACTCGGCGGGCTTCTTGCTCTTGGTGGTCGGCGATGCGGAGTCGCTGGGCGTGGAGCCCTCGGCCACGTTCGCCTCGCTGCCGCTGTCGTCACCCTGGAACATCGTGAAGCCGACGAACCCGATCACGGCGACGATCGCGGCGACCATGGCAGCGGTCCAGTTGGGGCCGCGCCGCTCCGGACGGATGCGTTCCGCCTCGAAGAGCGGTGCTGCCGGGGTCGGTGCCGGCCGCCCGCCGTGTTCGTCGCCGTACTGGGCGAGCAGCGGCTCGGGGTCGAGGTGGACGGCCTTGGCCAGGGTCCTGATGTGCCCACGGGCGTAGACGTCCCCACCGCACGGTGAGAAGTCGTCGGCCTCGATCGCATGGACGATGTTCATGCGGACCCGGGTGGCGCTACTGACGTCGTCGACGGTCAGCCCGGCGGCGATGCGAGCCTGCTGCAGGGCACGGCCGATGGAGGGGCGGGCTTCCTCGCGATCTGCTTCGACGTGCTCGTTTTCGAACGGACGCTCGTCTTCAGGGGAGTTGCCGATGGACACGGGGGCGCCTTTCGAGCGTGTAGCCGCCTGTGCTGGAAGTTCAGTCTAGGGGGGTACCAAAAGGGTGGGGCAACCGGGCGGTGTCACTTTGTACGCCATCGGAATGGCCCGACATTCCGATGGCGGGGTCGCTGTTCGTCGCTTCCCTCAACTTGACGTACGCCGACGGGAAACGGTTGCTCGATGATCCCTCACGGGTGGGTCACGATCCGGACCCGATTGCCGTCACACCCCGTGCGGCGACCACCGTCTCCCGCTTCCCTACCCTTCAGACTCCCCCCGGATCAGGGCGAGCACGCCATCCAGTTCATCAGGCTTCACAAGAACGTCACGAGCCTTCGAACCCTCACTCGGTCCGACGATGTTCCGGGACTCCATGAGGTCCATCAGCCGGCCTGCCTTGGCGAAGCCGACGCGCAGCTTGCGCTGGAGCATGGACGTCGACCCGAACTGCGTGGAGACGACCAGTTCGGCCGCCTGGCACAGCAGGTCGAGGTCGTCGCCGATGTCCTCGTCGATCTCCTTCTTCTGCTTGGTGCCCACGACGACGTCGTCCCGGAAGACGGGCGTCATCTGGTCCTTGCAGTGCCGGACGACGCCCGCGATCTCCTCCTCGGTGACGAACGCGCCCTGCATACGGGTGGGCTTGTTGGCCCCCATCGGCAGGAACAGCCCGTCGCCCTTGCCGATGAGCTTCTCGGCGCCGGGCTGGTCGAGGATGACGCGCGAGTCGGCCAGCGAGGACGTGGCGAACGCCAGGCGTGACGGCACGTTCGCCTTGATCAGGCCGGTGACGACGTCCACCGACGGCCGCTGCGTGGCGAGCACCAGGTGGATGCCGGCCGCGCGCGCGAGCTGCGTGATGCGCACGATCGCGTCCTCGACGTCGCGCGGCGCGACCATCATCAGGTCGGCGAGCTCGTCGACGATGACCAGCAGGTACGGGTACGGCTGGAGCTCGCGCTCGCTGCCCTCGGGCGGTTTGACCTTGCCCTCGCGCACGGCCTTGTTGAAGTCGTCGATGTGCCGGTAGCCGTAGGCGGCGAGGTCGTCGTAGCGCAGATCCATCTCGCGCACGACCCACTGGAGCGCCTCGGCGGCCCGCTTGGGGTTGGTGATGATCGGCGTGATCAGGTGCGGGATGCCCTCGTACGCGGTCAGTTCGACCCGCTTGGGGTCGACGAGGATCATCCGGACGTCCTCGGGGGTCGCCCGCATCATGATCGAGGTGATCAGGCAGTTGATGCAGGACGACTTTCCGGAGCCGGTGGCGCCGGCGACCAGCATGTGCGGCATCTTCGCCAGCGAGTGCATGACGTAGCCGCCCTCGACGTCCTTGCCGAATGCGACCAGCATCGGATCGTCGTCCTCGGCGGACTCCGCCAGACGGAGTACGTCGCCGAGGTTGACCATCTCCCGGTCGGTGTTCGGGATCTCGATGCCGACCGCGGACTTGCCGGGGATGGGGCTGATGATCCGCACGTCCGGGCTGGCGACGGCGTAGGCGATGTTCTTCGTCAGGGCGGTGATCCGCTCGACCTTCACGGCGGGGCCGAGCTCGACCTCGTAGCGCGTGACCGTCGGACCGCGGGTGAAGCCGGTGACGCCGGCGTCCACCTTGAATTCGGTGAAGACCGTCGTCAGCGACTCGACGATGAGGTCGTTGGCGGCACTGCGGGCCTTGCCCGGGCCGCCGCGCTCCAGCAGGTCCAGCGACGGCAGCGAGTACGTGATGTCGCCGGAGAGCTGGAGCTGCTCCGCGCGCGCGGGCATGTCGCGGGGTTCGGCGGGCGGGGCCTTGGTGAGGTCGCGCACGCCGGGCTTCGGCCGCTGCGGTTCGGGCGCGGACTGCTCGGCCTTGTCCTGCTTGAGCTTCTCCTGCTGGGGGCGCGCGGCCGGGACGGGCGTCGGCGTGGTCGCCTCCTGGTCCCCCACGCGTACGCCCTGGGTGAGGTCGGCGACGACCGGGGAGGGCGGCATGCCGTGCAGCACGGCGCCGTCGAGGGCCGCGGCGGCCGCCGCGGCGACGTCCACCGCGTCCCTGGGCCGGTCCATGTCGGGCTGCGGCACCGCCGAGCGGCGCGGACGGCCACGACGCCGCGTGAGGGCCTCCTGCTCGGCACCGTCGGGGTCGTACGCCTCGGGCGCCGGCGCGCGCCTGCCGCGCGGGCGCGCGGGCAGCGCCTCGCGCCACTGCTCGTCGTAACGCTCCTCGTCGTCGGCGAAGGCGAACTCGTCCTCGGCCGGGTCGCGGACGAGCCCGAGGCGCACCCCGAGCAGCCGCAGCCGCTGCGGGATGGCGTTGACCGGGGTCGCCGTGACGACCAGCAGCCCGAAGACCGTGAGCAGCACCAGCAGCGGCACGGCGAGCACGTCGCCCATGGCGTACGACAGCGGGGTCGCCATGCCCCAGCCGATGAGGCCGCCGGCGTCCCTTATGGCCTGCATGCCGTCACCGCGCGCGGGTGAGCCGCACGCGATGTGGACCTGGCCGAGCACGCCGATGACGAGCGCGGACAGGCCGATGACGATGCGTCCGTTGGCCTCGGGCTTCTCCGGGTGCCGGATGAACCGCACGGCGATGACCGCGAGGAGTATCGGCACGAGCAGGTCCAGGCGGCCGAAGGCACCGGTGACGAGGATCTCCACCAGGTCGCCCACCGGGCCCTTGAGGTCGGCCCAGGTGCCCGCGGCGACGATCAGCGCGATGGCGAGCAGCAGCAGCGCGACACCGTCCTTGCGGTGGGCCGGGTCGAGGTTCTTGGCGCCCTGCCCTATGCCGCGGAACACGGCACCGACGGCGTGCGCCACACCGAGCCATACGGCCCGCACCAGCCGGTAGATGCCACCGGTGGGACTGGGAGCCGGTCTGGGCGCAACCTTCTTGGCCGCGGCCTTCCGGGCGGGCGCCTTTTTCGCGGGAGCCTTCTTGGCGGCGGCCTTCTTCGCCGGAGCCTTCGAGGCCGCCTTCTTCGCGGGCGACGGCTTCTTGGCTGCGGAGGGACGTGAGGCCATGTGTGTGAGGTTACCGGGGGAGACGACAGGGGACACGTGTGTCCACGGCTTCACCCGTTCGTGTCGCTCCGGGAGAGGCGCCAAACTGACGCGCGGTCACGGGCGGGCAATGCCGCCTGCGCGCGCGTCAGTGGCGGGCAATGCCGCCTGCCCGCACGTCAGTTCTGCGAGGACACCGAGGAGGTGCTCCCGGTGCCCGGCTCCAGCGCGTCCAGCGCCCGCCGCAACCCCGTGAGCTTGCGCTCCAGATGAGCCGCCGTGGCCACCGCGGCGGCGTCCGTCGACTCGTCGTTGAGCTGTTTGGTCAGCGCTTCGGCCTGCTCCTCGACGGCCGCGAGCCGCGCGGAGAGCTCCGCGAGCAGCCCGGCCGACTCCTTGGCCTCACCGCCCGCGTCCTTGCCGTTGCCCTCCAACTGGAGCCGCAGCAGCGACGCCTGCTCCCGCAGCTGGCAGTTCTTCATGTACAGCTCGACGAAGACGGAGACCTTCGCGCGCAGCACCCACGGGTCGAACGGCTTGGAGATGTAGTCCACCGCGCCCGCCGCGTAGCCCCGGAAGGTGTGGTGCGGGCCGTGGTTGATCGCCGTGAGGAAGATGATCGGGATGTCCCGGGTCCGCTCGCGCCGTTTGATGTGCGCGGCCGTCTCGAAGCCGTCCATTCCCGGCATCTGGACATCCAGCAGGATGACCGCGAAGTCGTCCGTGAGCAGCGCTTTGAGCGCTTCCTCCCCGGACGATGCCCGCACCAGCGTCTGATCGAGCGCAGAGAGGATCGCCTCCAGCGCCAGCAGATTCTCCGGCCGGTCATCGACCAGGAGGATCTTGGCCTTCTGCACCATGGCCCGCCCTCCTCGCCCCGGCGTGGGGCCTCCCCTGTCCGCAGGACCTGTGACAGCACCGGTGGGTGCCGCCCCAGCGGACGACTCCCTTGCGCCGCCCGTCCTTGTGCCGGTCATCGTAGCCGCACCCTGCCCGTCGCCACACCCTGTCACCGTGATGTCACTGTGCACGTAGCGGAAACGCAGCAGGAGACCAGAAGGTTCCCCAGATCCTGTACTTCTACACGACTATGCGCACACCGAGTCCGCGACTCCGTGTGAACACCGAACCTTCCCGTCATGGTCGCGCAACTGCCCAACGTTCCCCTCATTCTCCTCGCATCCACTGATCCATCACCGCCAGCAGATGATCGGGATCGACCGGCTTCGTCACGTAGTCGGACGCGCCGGATTCGATCGCCTTCTCACGGTCGCCCTTCATCGCCTTGGCGGTCAGCGCGATGATCGGCAGACCGGCGAACTGCGGCATCCGGCGGATCGCCGTGGTCGTGGCGTACCCGTCCATCTCGGGCATCATGATGTCCATCAGCACGACCGCCACGTCGTCGTGCTGCTCCAGGACCTCGATGCCCTCCCGGCCGTTCTCCGCGTACAGCACGGACAGGCCGTGCTGCTCCAGGACGCTGGTCAGGGCGAAGACGTTGCGGATGTCGTCGTCGACGATCAGGACCTTCTGGCCGCCGAAGCGGATACCGCGGTGCGGCTTCGGCGCCGGCTCCTGCTCGGACGGTGTCCACTGCTCCAGCTGGGCCGGTCGCGGCGGCAGCTCGGGCATCCTGCGGCGCCGCCGGAAAAGGGCGGCAGGCCCGTTCTGCGTCTCGCGGTACGACTGCACCTCGGCCGGCGTCTCGGTCTCCACGTCCGACAGCTCGGACGGGTCGGCCGTCGACGCCACCAGTTCACCGGCCTCCAGTGTCGGCAGCTGCTGCTGGTAGCCCTGAGGCGGCAGTTCACTGGGGTGCAGCGGCAGATACAGCGTGAAGGTCGAGCCGCGCCCCGTCTCGCTCTGCGCGTGGATCTCACCGCCGAGCAGCTGGGCGATCTCCCGCGAGATGGACAGCCCGAGCCCCGTCCCGCCGTACTTCCGGCTGGTCGTGCCGTCGGCCTGCTTGAACGCCTCGAAGATCACCCGCATCTTGCTGGACGCGATGCCGATCCCGGTGTCGGTCACGGAGAACGCGATCAGCTCGGCGTTGGGGTCGGTCAACGACCCGGTTTCCAGCAGCTGTTCCCTGATCCGCTGCGGCACGTCGTCCCGCGCCGGCCTGATGACCAGCTCCACCGAACCGGAGTCTGTGAACTTCACCGCGTTCGACAGCAGGTTGCGCAGCACCTGCAGCAGCCGCTGTTCGTCGGTGTGCAGCGTCGCGGGCAGCTCCGGCGAGACCCGCACCGACAGGTCCAGGCCCTTCTCCGCGGTCAGCGGCCGGAACGTGGCCTCCACGTAGTCCACCAGCTGGACCAGCGCGATCCGCGTCGGGGAGACGTCCATCTTGCCCGCCTCGACCTTCGACAGGTCGAGGATGTCGTTGATCAGCTGGAGCAGGTCGGAACCGGCCCCGTGGATCGTCTCGGCGAACTCGACCTGCTTCGGGGAGAGGTTCCCCTCGGCGTTGTCGGCGAGCAGCTTGGCCAGGATCAGCAGTGAGTTGAGCGGCGTACGCAGCTCGTGCGACATGTTCGCGAGGAACTCACTCTTGTAGCGCATCGACACCGCGAGCTGCTCGGCGCGCTCCTCCAGGACCTGCCGCGCCTCCTCGATCTCGGTGTTCTTCACCTCGATGTCGCGGTTCTGCTGGGCCAGCAGCTCGGCCTTCTCCTCCAGTTCGGCGTTGGACGCCTGGAGGGCCTTCTGCCGCTGTTCCAACTCGGCCGAGCGCTCGCGCAGTTGCTCGGTCAGCTCCTGCGACTGCGCCAGCAGCAGCTCGGTCTTGGTGTTGACGGAGATGGTGTTGACGCTCGTCGCGATCATCTCCGCGATCTGGTTCAGGAAGTCCTTCTGGATCTGCGTGAACGGCGTGAAGGACGCCAGCTCGATCACCCCGAGCACGCTGCCCTCGAACAGCACTGGCAGCACGATCACCTGCGCGGGCGGCGCCTCACCGAGGCCCGAGGAGATCTTCAGATAGCCGCTCGGCGCGTTCTCCACCAGGATCGTGCGCTTCTCCTCGGCAGCCGTCCCGACCAGCGCCTCACCCGGCTGGAACGACGTCGGCATCGAGCCCATCGAGTAGCCGTAGCTGCCGAGCATGCGCAGCTCGTACTGGTCTTCATCCGTGGCGCTCATGTCCTCGCCGTCGACGAGCGGCATCGCCACGAAGAACGCGCCGTGCTGCGCGGAGACGACCGGCGTCAGCTCGCTCATGATCAGCGACGCCACGTCCTCCAGGTCCCGGCGGCCCTGCATCAGCGCCGAGATCCGGGCCAGGTTGCCCTTCAGCCAGTCCTGCTCCTTGTTGGCGATCGTGGTGTCGCGCAGGTTGGCGATCATCTTGTTGATGTAGTCCTGGAGCTCCTGGATCTCCCCGGACGCGTCCACGTCGATCTTCAGGTTCAGATCGCCGCGGGTCACCGCGGTCGCCACGCGAGCGATGGCACGCACCTGCCGGGTCAGGTTCCCGGCCATCTCGTTCACCGACTCCGTCAGGTCACGCCAGGTGCCGTCCACGTCACGCACGCGCGCCTGGCCGCCCAGCTGCCCTTCCGTGCCCACCTCACGGGCCACCCGGGTGACCTCCTCGGCGAACGACGACAGCTGGTCGACCATCGTGTTGATGGTCGTCTTCAGCTCCAGGATCTCGCCGCGCGCGTCGATGTCGATCTTCTTGGTCAGGTCGCCCTTGGCGATCGCCGTGGTCACCATGGCGATGTTGCGCACCTGACCGGTCAGGTTGGACGCCATCTGGTTCACGGACTCGGTGAGGTCCTTCCACGTCCCCGCCACACCGGGCACGTGCGCCTGTCCGCCGAGGATGCCGTCCGTGCCCACCTCACGGGCCACCTTGGTGACCTGCTCGGCGAACGAACTGAGCGTCTTCACCATCGTGTTGATGGTGTCGGCGAGCTGCGCGACCTCACCGCGCGCCTCGATGGTGACCTGCCGCGTCAGGTCACCGTTGGCGACCGCCGCGGAGACCTGGGAGATGTTCCGCACCTGAGTGGTGAGGTTCTTCGCCATCAGGTTGACGTTGTCGCTCAGGTCCTTCCAGATGCCCGTGACACCCGGCACGTGCGCCTGGCCGCCCAGGATGCCCTCGGTGCCCACCTCACGGGCCACCCGCGTCACCTGCTCGGCGAACGACGACAGCTGGTCGACCATCGTGTTGACGGTCGTGACCAGCTCGAGGATCTCGCCCTTGGCGTCGACGGTGATCTTCTTCGACAGATCACCCCGGGCCACCGCCGTCGTGACCTCGGCGATGTTGCGCACCTGGATGGTCAGGTTGTTCGCCATGCCGTTCACGGACTGGGTGAGGTCCTTCCAGGTGCCGGAGACACCCTGCACCTCGGCCTGACCACCGAGGATGCCCTCGGTACCCACCTCACGGGCCACTCGGGTGACCTCTTCGGCGAACGACGACAGCTGGTCCACCATCGTGTTCAGGGTGTTCTTCAGCTCCAGGATCTCCCCGCGCGCGTCCACGGTGATCTTCTGCGACAGATCACCCCGGGCCACCGCCGTGGCCACCTGGGCGATGTTGCGCACCTGGCCGGTCAGGTTGGACGCCATGCCGTTCACGGAGTCCGTCAGGTCACGCCACACCCCGGCCACGCCCGGCACCTGCGCCTGACCGCCCAGCCGGCCGTCCGTGCCCACCTCGCGGGCGACCCTGGTCACCTGGTCGGCGAAGGCCGAAAGCTGGTCGACCATCGTGTTGATGGTGTTCTTCAGCTCCAGGATCTCCCCGCGCGCGTCCACGTCGATCTTCTGCGACAGGTCACCACGGGCCACCGCCGTCGTCACCTGCGCGATGTTGCGTACCTGGGAAGTGAGGTTCCCGGCCATCGAGTTGACGGAGTCGGTGAGCTCCTTCCAGGTGCCCGACACACCGTCGACACGGGCCTGACCGCCCAGACGGCCCTCCGTGCCCACGTCCCGGGCCATCCGCGTCACCTGGTCGGCGAAGCTCGACAGCTGGTCCACCATCGTGTTCACGGTGTTCTTCAGCTTGAGCATCTCGCCGGATACGTCGACGGTGACCTTCTGCGAGAGGTCACCGTTGGCCACCGCCGTCGTCACCTGCGCGATGTTCCGCACCTGACCGGTGAGGTTCCGGAACGCCGTGTTGACGGAGTCCGTCAGGTCCTTCCACGTGCCCGCAGCGCCCGGCACCTGCGCCTGGCCGCCCAGTTCACCCTCGACACCGATCTCCCGCGCCACACGCGTCACTTCGGCACCGAACGCGGACAGCTGATCCACCATCGTGTTGACGGTGTTCTTCAGCTCCAGCATCTCGCCGGCCACGTCGACGGTGACCTTCTGCGAGAGGTCACCGTTGGCCACCGCCGTCGTCACCGCGGCGATGTCCCGCACCTGAGTGGTCAGATTCCGGAAGACCGTGTTCACCGAATCGGTGAGGTCCTTCCACGTCCCCGCCGCACCCGGCACGTTCGCCTGACCGCCGAGCTGCCCCTCGGCACCGACCTCGTTGGCCACACGCGTGACCTCGTCCGCGAAGATGCGCAGCGTCTCGGTCATCTGGTTGATCGTGTCGGCGAGCTGCGCGACCTCACCGCGCGCCGGCACGGTCACCTTGCGCGACAGATCACCGTTGGCGACCGCGGTCGTCACCTCCGCGATCCCACGTACCTGAGCCGTCAGATTCCCGGCCATCGTGTTCACCGAATCGGTGAGTTCTTTCCACACACCGGCGACGCCCGGCACCTGCGCCTGACCGCCCAGCGCGCCCTCGGTACCCACCTCGCGGGCCACCCGTGTGACCTCGGACGAGAACGCCGACAGCTGATCCACCATCGTGTTGACGGTGTTCTTCAGCTCCAGCATCTCGCCGGCCACCTGGACCGTGACCTTCCGCGACAGATCACCCTTGGCGACCGCCGTCGTCACCAGCGCGATGTCCCTCACCTGGGCCGTCAGCCGGTACGCCATCGTGTTGACGGAGTCCGTCAGGTCCCGCCAGGAGCCCGACATGCCCCGCACCCGGGCCTGCCCGCCCAGCTTGCCCTCGGTGCCCACCTCACTGGCCACACGCGTGACCTCGTCGGTGAACGTCGACAGCTGGTCGACCAGGTTGTTGACGGTCCGTCCGACCTTCAGGAACTCGCCCCGCAGAGGCTGACCGTTCCCGTCAGGCACCTGGGTCCGCAGCTCCATCCGCGGCGACAGATCGCCCTCCGCCACCGCCGACAGCACCCGGCCGACCTCGGAAACCGGCCGCACCAGGTCGTCCACCAGGGCATTCGAGTTGTCGATCGCCGTCGCCCAGGAACCCTCACAGGCACCCGTCTCCAGCCGCTCGGTCAGCTTGCCCTCACGGCCCACCATCCGCCGCACCCGCGACAGCTCACCCGTCAGGTGCAGATTGCGGTCGGCCACCTCGTTGAAGACCGCCGCGATCTCGGCCATCACGCCGTCGCCCGACACCGTGAGCCGCTTGCGGAAATTCCCGTCCCGCATGGACACCAGGGCCGCCATCAGCCGGTTCAGGGCAGCCGTGTCCACCTCGGTCGTGCCGCTGCGCACCTTGCCCTGGTTGACCGGGGACTGTCCGCCCTTGGCGCGCGTCTTCTTGCCACGCGTCGCTGCGCCAGACTCCACTGTGTCCCTCCCGCAGGGGTCGACCGTCACTGCTGTGCTCGGGTACCGCACTCGGCGTACCAGTTACTACTGCGTATTCTCTGCCCTGCATACCAGGCCGCTTCCAGGGGGCTGCTGCCCCCGCTCACCGTCGGACACACAGCCTGCCCGGACCTTCACAGGAAGCCTGCCCAGTGTTTCACCCCGGCCGAACCAGGCCATAACAGTTCGGCAGCTTCGCACATCGTCCGCACACCCTCCGGACGGAAACACTGCAGACCGGCATCCGCACGGACCGCGAAGGTAAGTAACCTTGCATCCGGCTGTCCAGCCGCGCCGGTCCCGTCCGGCCTGGGCGGTGGCACGAAGACGAGCGGGCATCGGAGGGGCGGCCGCACACAACATGACCACCGGACTGATCCCGGGGGAACAGCCCTCGGACCCCCGGCCGACGGGCAGCCTGCCGCAGCAGCGGCGCGAACCGGTCGGCCCCGCAGCCCAGCACGTCGAGAACCGGTCGAGGAGTTCTGTGATCACCGCGCGCGCGGCCGCCAGTTTCGAGCCCGTCGGGCGCTCGGTCGCGAGCGCCCGCTCGTTCGTCCGCGACACCCTCCAGGGCTGGGGTTTCGCCGACATCGTCGACGACGCCGTGGTTCTCACCAGCGAACTGGTGACCAACGCCGTGGTCCACGCCGGCACCTCCGCCGACGTGCTGTGCCTGCGCAGCGACGACGGCGTACGCATCGAGGTGGCCGACCGCTACCCCGAACGCGAGATCCCCCTCCAGGGCACCGCCGTCAACATGGGCAGCCCCGACCGCGAAGGGGGCCGCGGCCTCCAGCTGTGCGCGGCCCTCGCCGGCCGCTGGGGCGTCGAGTACACCCCCACCCACAAGACCGTCTGGTTCCAACTGGACCTGCCCGCACGCGCGGTGGGCACCCGGGCGGCCGGCCCGGCCCTCCCCTCCGACCTCCTTCCCCTCGCCGACGGCCGGGTCCGCGTCGCCGTCATCCAGATCGACCGCACCGGCCACATCTCCGCCTGGAACGAGGACGCCGAGGAACTCTTCGGTTACCCCGCCGAGCAGGTCACCGGCAAGCCTCTGACCGACCTCGCGGCCTGGCCCCACACGCCCGGCACCAGTACCGGCATCGCGGAAGCCCTCCGCCTCTCCCGCTGGGAAGGCAGCTACGGCATCCGCGCCGCCACCGGCCGCGTCACCCCCGTCTACGCCTCCCACCTGCGCGTCCGCGACACCGGCGGCGAGCCGTCAACCGTGTGCCTCCTGGTACGGGACCACGAACGGGCAGTTCTGCAGACGCCCCTGCGCGGGCCCGCCTCGGACAGTTCGACCGGCTCCGAGGGCCAGAGCACCGACCCCTTCGAGGTCTTCATCGGCTCCCCCGCCCCGGACGACCTCGACGGTCTCCTCCAGCGCACGGTGGAACGCGCCCGGGACATGCTCGACGGCGACTCGGCGTTCCTCCTGCTGGCCACCGACGACGAGACGGAACTGGAGGTCCGCGCCTCCACCGGTCTCCCCTCCGCCCGCCAGCGCTTCGCCCGTGTCCCCGTGGAGGCCGGCCCCGGCCGCTACGGCTCGGCCCGCATGCCCGCCGTCCACGACGACCTGACCGCGGTCCCCGGCGCGGTACCGCTGCTCAACAGCACGGGCATGCGCTCGGTCGTCACCGTCCCGCTGAAGGTCGAGGGCCGCCTCACCGGCTCCCTCGGCGTCGCCGCCGAAGCGCCCTCCCGATACTCCAACGAGGAGGCCCTGCGTCTCCAGTTCGCCGCCGACCGCATCGCTCTCGCCGTCGAGTCGGCCCGTCTGGGTGAACTGGAGCGCCTGCGCCGCGGCTCCCTCAGCTTCCTCGTCGAGGCCTCCGACCTGCTGGCCGGCACCCTGGACCGGGACCAGACCCTGGCCCTCATGGCCCAGATGACCGTCCCGACCCTCGCCACCTGGTGCGCCGTGTACACGATCGCCGACCAGGCCTCCGAGCCCTACCTCTCCTACGTGCTGCACGAGGACGAGGAACTCATCGACGGCATCAAGTCCCTGCTGTCGAAGGTCCCGCCGCCCGACCCGGTCCCCACCCCGGGCGCCCGCGTGTGGACGGCCCCCGGCGAGGTCGCCCACCAGGCGGCCCTGCGCAGCTCCATGCGCAGCCTCGGCCTCAGTGGCAGCCCCACCCGCCAGGTCACACCGGGCATCGGCCCCACCCTGGCCACCGCCTCCGCCGTCGGCGGCGAGACCGTCGTCCTTCCCCTGGTCGCCCGCAACCGCGTCATCGGCATGCTGACCCTCGGCAAGCCGACCGACGAGCACTTCCGCCAGGAGATCCTGGAACTCGCCGAGGACCTCTCCCGCCGAGCCGCGCTGGCCCTGGACAACGCCCGCCTCTACTCGGAGCGCACGGCGATCAGCCAGTCTCTCCAGCGCAGCCTGCTCCCCCCGGAACTTCCCGAGATCGAGGGCGTCGAGGTCGAGGTCATCTACCGCGCCGCGGGCGAGGGCAACGAGGTCGGCGGCGACTTCTACGACGTCTTCCCCATCAGCGACGGCGCCTACGGCTTCGCCATCGGCGACGTGTGCGGCACCGGCCCGAACGCGGCGGCCGTCACGGGCCTGGCCCGCCACGCCCTGCGCCTGCTGGCCCGGGAGGGCCTCAGCGGCCCCGCGGTCCTGGAGCGCCTCAACTCCGCGATCCTCGACGAAGGCGCCCGCAGCCGCTTCCTCACCCTCCTCTACGGCGAGATGCGCCCCCAGGAGGACGGCAGCGCCGAGCTGAAGGTCGTCTGTGCCGGGCACCCGCTCCCGCTGCGTCTGCGCCAGGACGGCTCGGTCGAACCGGCCGCGGAACCCCAGCCGCTCCTCGGCGTCATCGAGGACCTGGAGCTCTACGAGCAGACCGTCACCCTCGATGCGGGCGATGTCCTCCTGTGCGTCACGGACGGCGTCACCGAGCGCCGTGAGGGTGCGCGCATGCTCGGCGACGACGGCCTCGCCGATGTCCTCACGACCTGCACGGGCCTGACGGCCGGCGCCGTCGCTGCCCGCATCATGCGCGCGGTGGAACGCTTCGCGTCGGACGCCCCGTCGGACGACATGGCGATCCTGGCGATGCGCGTCCCCGGCCCGCACAAGGATTAGGAGAACGCGAAAGGCCCCACCCGAGAGGGTGGGGCCTTTTCTGCTGGAGCCCCCAAGCGGAATCGAACCGCTGACCTTCTCCTTACCATGGAGACGCTCTACCGACTGAGCTATAGGGGCCTGTTGCTTTGCGAAGTTTCCCCCGCGGCAACGGAATAGATCATACCCCGAACACACCCGTGCTCCCAACCACGTCAGAACGCGGGCTGCAGCAGCCCTCCGAGGGCGTTGCACGCGGACACGATGCGCTGCATGTCCCGCTTGGTCAGCGACGCGTCCACAGGCAGCGCGAGCGTCTCGTCGGAGGCCCGCTCGGTCTCCGGCAGGGCGATGCACCTCCGGAATTCGGGCAGCCGGTGCACGGGCGTCTTCACAGGCACCCGGCACGCAACTCCCCTGGCCCGCACGGCCCGTGCGAAGGCATCCCGATCGGGCCGCCCGTTGCCGGGCACCCGCACGACGTACTGCTGGTAGGTGTGCCCGTCGCCGTCGTCCGGCACCCGGACACCCCTCAACTTGGCGTGGAGGTAACCCGCACGCTCCCTGCGCTGGGCTATCTCGTCGTACGGCGCCTCGGACTCGCCCTGTTCAAGGACGAGCAGTCCGTGCCGCTGTCCGAGCGCGTGCAGCCGCGGAACGTCCGCGAGCCGGCCGAAGCGGTGTACGACAACCACGGCCGCGGTACGCGGAGTCACCGCCGCTTCCACAGCAGCGGCGTCGAGGCAGTAGGTGGCGGGGTCTATGTCGGCGAACACCGGCAGAGCCCCGGCCTTGGCAACGGCCTCGGCGACCTCGACGTTCCCGAAGGCCGGCACCACGACCTCGTCACCGACTCCGACACCGGCGGCCCTGAGCATTGCAGCAGTACCCATGCTGTGGATGCTCGTCGTGCCACGTGAACTTCAAGTGACGCGAAACAAAAAAGGGTTGGACCCGAAACCGAAGTTCCGGGTCCAACCCTTTCAATGATTGTTCGGCGGCGTCCTACTCTCCCACAGGGTCCCCCCTGCAGTACCATCGGCGCTGTAAGGCTTAGCTTCCGGGTTCGGAATGTAACCGGGCG
>NZ_JBIVZM010000025.1:0-38125 GCF_044759525.1 Streptomyces sp. NPDC101110
ATGGTTCAGGCCGAATCGGAGCCGCCACATCCGGCCGAGCAGCGCCAGGCAGCGCTGGAATTCGGGCAGGCCCGTGTTCACGAACTGCGTCGACACCGGATTCCCACGGGGGTTCGCCTCCACCGGGACGGCCACGATGTTCGCCGTGCCGTACTGCACGCAGATCGCCTGACCGTAGTCGCTGCCCATGACGAGGTACGACTCCGCGTCGGACGTCGGCTGTACCCCGCGCTCCCTGGCCAGTTCGGCGAGCGTCGGCACGGACCGCCCGTGCTCGGTCTGCGCCCAGAAGAACGGGTCCATGTCTATCGGCAGTCCCGCCACCAGCAGCGACTCCGCCACGACCGGCGGCACGCCCTGACGGGCCACGGCTTGCCGCTCGAACTGGAAGAGACTCGTCCCAAAAGCGTCCGCCATCTCGCGGGCGAGATCCTCCGACGAGATCTGCGGCGCCGCCTGCACCGGCGGCAACGGCACCCGCACCGGAGCCGGACGGGCATGACCGTCGGCCACCTGGTGCATCTCTGCATGGTATTCCAGCAACTGCCGCATACCCTGCTGCCGGCTCATGGAGTCCGCGCCGTACGGCGCGATGCTCGTGATCCGCGCCTGTGGCCACTGCTCACGGATCATCCGCGCGCAGTACGCGCCCGGCAGGTCACACGACTCCAGCTCCGTGTGCAGCGCCAGAACCTGGTCTGGGGGCACGTTCATGGCCCGCAGCTCGTGGAAGATCTGCCACTCCGGGTGCGGAGTCCCCGGTGCCGAGCGGCGGATGAGTACCTGCTCGGAGCCGTTCGGCTCGCGATAGCGCAGTACGGCCTGGTATCCGGGGCCGACAGTCGGCTGTCCTGTGGGCGGCTGGAGAAGTCCCTGGGGCGGTGTGACCTGACGCGGCCCGCTCGTGGGGCGCTGAGGATGCGGTACCGGCGTTGTCAACGGCGGCAGTTCCGCGAAGGGCGAGCCTTGTCGGGGAAGGGCCAGTGTGCCGGTGCGGTGCGCGATGACCGCGGGAAAGTCCGGGGTGCGGTCGAGGCGCGGCGCGATGAAGTCGCTCACGGCGTCGACAGTGCGCTGTGCCGAGCTGGCTCTGATGACGGTCCGGAGCATGGCGCGTACATCCGGCGAGAAGGCGAAGACGTCATGGCTGCCGAGCGAGTCGTCTACGTGCATGAGGCCGCTGAGCAGGACTTCGGAGAGACACGCGGTGCTGCTGTCGGGCAGGGCGGCGGCCTGCACGACACGCATCACAGGGAGCGTCAACGGGTCTACAGAAGCCAAGTGGCCAGCCAGTTCGTATGCCTGTGGCGATGCCGTCGCCCGGAAGGCGCGTACGCGCTGCGCGGCGGGGGCGTGTCGGATCGCGGCGTCGGAGGGCACGGGGTCCGGGGGACGTTCGGCGTCGACGACGCGTAGGGAGGCCACGCCCCCCGGCGATGCCAGCAGTTCGGCCCAGGGACGAAGACCCCACTCGGCCAGTTCGACCACGGGGACCGCCAGGCCAAGCTCAGGGCCCAGCGCCGCCGGAAGCCAGGGGGCGTGGGAGGTAAGCAAAGCGTTGGGCTGTCCCGGCCCGCGTGAACGGACGACCATGGGTTCAGCTGCCATCGCGGTACTGCTCCACAGCCGGGTTGGGAATAGATGCAGCACAGCGGTCGGCGCTCTGCGGGCCAAGGCGGACAGGTGCGCGTGGGCGGACCCGGTGTACCAATGGTCGGCGACCCCGTCCGTGACGACGAGTGTGGTGGTGTGGTCGAGGAGGCTGCCCACTGCCACTTCAAGGGAACAAACGCGCACAGAGCGGAAAATGCCGGAGGTGGCGAGGACGTCGGTCAGCTCCTGGATCGTGTCACGCCACACGCTCATGGACGGGCCGTCGTCGAGGGCCAGGACAAGGTGGAGCCAGCGCTCCTGTGCCGGGCGCAGCACGGCGTCGAGGATGCCGCTGTGAGCGATAGCCTCGGCCGTGGCGGCTTCGTCAAGCTCGTACCCGCGCGGGGACGGCACTTTCCGTTTCAGGGCCCGTAGCCCCCGGGCGACTCCCAGCGGGCGAGGCAGGCCCCGGACTCCGGGAATACGCACCGGCGCCCCAGACGCCCCCGTTTCCTGCCTGCGGGTCAGCGCATACACCGGGCGCCGGCTTCCCTCCGACTGCTCGGTGACGCCCTGTCGTGGGGACGGGCGCCGTGGCACGGTGGACGGCTTGGGCGCCGTGCGTGGCTCAGCTGGGGGCGCAGGTACGGCGGGGCGTGGCTCAACTTTGGGCGCAGGTACGGCAACTGTGGCTTGACGAGGTGGCGTGTGGAGCGCGAGCCAGAGCGCGTCGCTCAATTCCCTGGGCGAGAGTTCCACTCCGGCGCCCCGTAGCGTGCCCTGTAACCGGGCGACCATAGGTTCGCCTTGTTCACCGGACTCCGCTGCTCCTGAGCTCACGCAGCACCGCCTCCCTGAGGTGCTCCGCTTCCGGATGGATGCCCTGCTGCAGCAAATGGACAGCGTGCAGCAGTTGATCCGTGGCGAGGCCACCCAGGCTGCGCCGGTTGATGAACGTCTGGATAAGTGCCTGCACCCGCGGCCAGTGCGCTTCCAGCCTCTCGAGGCCGTCTTCCGCGAAGTGTGCTCGAACGATGTCCTGGAGCTGGATCGGTCCGGGCTCGGGCAGCTCCAACCGGATACAGCGACGCAGAAAGGCCGGAGGGAACTCCCGGTCACCGTTGCTGGTGATCACGACGAAGGGGAAGTCCTGGCACCGGACGACGCCCTGCCGCACCAGTACCTTGTCCTGCGAGCCCTCCGTATGGATCGCAACTTCTGCCTGGGTCTGAGGCAGACGGGCCAGTTCCGGGATCGTGAACTCGCCTTCCTCCAGAACGAACAGCAGGTCGTTGGGCAGATCGACGTCACTCTTGTCCAGCTCGTCGATCAACAGCAGGCGTGGCCGGCCCCTGTACTGGGTTGCCAGAGCGGTCCCCAGCGGCCCCAGCCGGACAAAGCTGCCGATGTCGTCCGCACCGTCGGTCCGCTCACGCAGACGGCCGATGGCGTCGTAGCGGTATAGCGCGTCGGTCAGCGTGGCACGGGTGTTCACCGGCCAGACCAGTGTCGGGCCGAGCCCGAGTTCCGCCGCGACGGCATGGGCGAGGGATGACTTGCCGGTACCGGGCGGGCCGGTGACCAGGAGAGGACGGCGCAGGCGCAGAGCAGCGTTGACCACGTCAACCTGCTCGTGGCCGATCAGATACGGCCGTTTGCGGCGGGCAGGACTGTCGTTCTGCCCAGGCCGTCGCCACGGTGGAGGCTGAGGCAGCGGTACGGCATCATCGTACGTGTGGCCGTCGCCGCGAAAGAGCCGCTCGTGCTCACGTCCGCCGCTCACGCAACACCACCTACTCATCTCGTCGGGTTGGACAGTCGTGGTCGCGAGGGTGTCCAGCTGGGGTCTTCCCACAACAGGGCCAAATGGCTGCCCATGTGCGACGGATCGTTCAAGGCCTCCGCGCGGTGCCGTCTGACTTCTTCTCGCAGGCCCCGTTGCCAGTCCTCGCGTACGACCGGCCGAAGAACCTCGAGCGCGTCCGGGCCGTGGGCGTCCCGGTGCCACAGGACCACCGGCACGCCCAGCAAGCGGCACAGGGCCAAAGTGCGAGCTTGCTGTTCGGGAGGGCAGCAGGCGATAACGCAGGCGATATCACGCCGGATCGTCAGTGTGCGGTTCGCCGCTTCCTGATCGGACGCGACGTAGGGGCCCGCGGTGGGGTGCTGCCTGCGTTCCCATCTGGCTCTCCACGGTCCGAGGCGAGGCGCGTTCTGCCCACGAAGGACCACAGGCCGGTCGAGTCCCACAGGTCGTGTCCCCAGCGTCCCGGCCCGGGTCGGAAGCTGATCCACTTCCAGGCCGAAGAATCCTTCTTCCAGCAGGAACTCAACGCCCGCCGCGTCCTCGTATTGGTCGAGGTGGTCCACGGCCTCGGACAGATCGGCGCACAGCTCGGAACGGCTACGCGGAGCATCCCCGCCCGCCCAGGTCCCCATGAGGTTGCCGAGCCCGTCATAGAGCCGGATGACGTAGTGGAAGGCGTCAGCTGCCTGTTCGGGCCATAGCCATACCCGCAGCACTGGCTCCGGCGTGCCGACGGATGCGCGGGACCTAGCCGACCATCGGCACTGGGTCAGCGCTCCTTGTGCCAGGTTCAGATGGGACACCACGCGGTCCGACCAGTCCCGCAAACCATTGCCGTGGGCCAGCCGCGCCGCGGCTACCTCTTCGATCACCTGTATCAAGGGTGGTACCACGCCGAGCTCGCTCTCCCGGTCCTCCAGATTCTCGATCAACGCTGCGACGTCGGTCGCAGCGGAGTCGGTCAACGCAAGGTGGGGTACGGCACGGCGGGCAGCCTCGCGCAGCTCTGGATACGCGTCCTGGCCCAGCAACTCGCTCAGTTCTTCGTACTCACCCGGAGTGAGGATGCGCAGCGGGCGCAGCTTCGTCGCCGCCTCTTGGAACCGGCATTTCACGTCCTGATACGCCGTCAGCGTATGCAGGAGAGCGGGTACTCCCCGTGGAAGCTCGATCGCCGAGTCGACGAGTTCCTCTCGGGTGCTCGGGTTCCAGGGCAAGCGGAGGTCGCGGCTGAAACGCCTGGCACACCGCCTCAGCTTTTTATCGGAGAGCCCGTCGAGAATCTCGATCAGCTCGTGGCGATGGGCTTCGTCCCTCCTGTCGGACGCCCTGGCACCGGCGGTGGGCATCAGGCCGGCCGTGGCGAGCATCTTCAGCATCTCGGAGGCTCTAATGGCGTAGGAGCGGCGATTGTCGGGTTCGGCGGAGACGACCATTCCGGTGACGCAGCCGTGTTCCCGATCCCACAGGGGTGCTCCGCTGTGGCCCGGCTGAATGTCCAGCGGCGCTGCCCCGGGGTCCAGGATGTACCAGGGCCCCATGCTCGCTTGGACGACGACATCCACGAGGGAGCGCGGGGCACCGTGGGCGTACCAGGTGAATAGTCTGTGTCCGGAAGTCTCCTTGATGGCTGGCGGCCTGACGGCCGGGGCGGGGAACTCAACTTTAAGTAGCGCGAGATCGCCTTCCCACCATTGCCGGCCTTCCGCTCTGGGCGGCAGCCAGCCGGCGAGCTCGACGGTGTGGTGCTCGCTGCCGACACCTGGGAACGAGACTCTGACCTGGCGCATCTCCTGCGACGTTGGTTCGGCGGATGCCAGCTTGTCCCGCCGGAGGATTGCGTTGATCACGTGGGCACAGGTCAGGAGATAGCCGTCTGCGACGGCTACGCCCGCGCCAAGGCCCACGCCGGCAGTGTGACGATCGTGAAGCGTGACCCAAGCCCTGCGGATACGCGCGTCAGGGCCGTCGCCGTACCGCCCGTACATGGCTACTCCGTCGGCACAGGGGCTTCAAGATTCCAGGTGGCGCACACCGTGAGGCTAGCCTCGCCCTTGTTGGCGACGATGCCGAGGGTCAAGTCGTTCCCCACCCTGACCCCCAAGTCCACTGTGAGCTGGTCGGGCGGCTGTTCCATGGCCGCGACCGTGTTGTGCACAGACTGAAGCACCGGCACCAGAGGCTTCAGCACCTGCTCCAGTGCTCCACGAGCCGCTCGAGCCACCCGGCCGTTCCCCTGAACCGCGACGGGCACGAGCGGCGCTGACCCGGGCGTCCTGTCTTCCGCAGCCTCGTCTGCGAGTGGGCTGGGAAAGACCTCCAGCAGCACCGCTTGGCCGTCGTCGAAGGTGAACTTCACAAATTCCCCCATGCCCTCAACTATGCCCTGCCGCAGTTGCCCTGACACCGAGAACGATCAACTCGGGACTCGCGGCGCGGGAACGACAATGCGATGGGTCAAGAAGCGCACCGTCACCGGCTCGAGCGGCTGCGGACCCGCGCCGCATCATTGCCCCCGGGCCCCGCGTGGTCGTGAGGGGCACCGTCGCCGCAGGTGACACGCCGCCGAGCCGGACCATGACCGTCCTCGACCTCACCGTCGTCCGCGCGTAACGAAAGCGCGAGCCCCGGGCCCTGACCGGAGTGGTCCAGCTGAGTGTTCCAGCTGCGTGTGTTCTCCCTTTCGGCAATTCCCAGATGTACGGCTCGCCGTTCACCTCGTCCTCGGTCCAGTGGACTTGGATGTTCTTGGCGTTCGCTGGCACCATTTTGACGACCCCGCGCTGGCGTGGACGTCCGCCGCGGCTGACGGACGCCGAGCTCGTGACGCTGGCCGTGGCTCAGGCCATGCTGGGCTTCCACTGCCAGGCCCGCTGGCCGCGATTCGCCCACGCCCCCCTGCACCGCATGTTCCCCTACCTGCCCCAGCGCCCGGTCTACAACAAGCGGCTGCGAGCCGCTCTGCCCCTGGTCAAACGGGCCATCCGGTCACTGGCCGCAGACACCGACCTATGGCTGGACGACGTGTGGATCGTGGACTCCACCCCGGTCGAATGCGCCCGCTCCCGTGCGACGGTCAAACGCTCCGACCTGGCCGGCTGGGCAGGCTACGGCTACTGCCGCTCCCACTCCCGGTTCTACTGGTGCCTGAAACTGCACCCGGTGTGCACCCCGGCCGGACTGCCCGTCAGCTGGGCCCTTGCCGACCCGAAGATCGACGAACGGCAGGTGCTGGCCGCCCTGATCGACGATGAACCGCACCTGGCAGCTGCCCGGCCGGGGCTGCTGATCCTGGCGGACAAGGGATACATCGCCGCCGAACTCGACCGCTTCCTCGCCACACACGGCATCAGCCTGCTACGGCCCTCCTACCGCAACCGCGGCACCCCACATCCCGCAGAAGCCCTGCTCAAGACGGTGCGGCAGCTGATCGAGTCGGTCAACGGCACCCTCAAGGGCCAGCTCGACCTCGAACAGCACGGCGGCCGCACCATCGAAGGCGTCGGAGTCCGGGTGGCCCAGCGGATCCTGACCGTGAGTACCTGACCGCGCTGCGCGCCGAGGACAAGGTCCTGGCGCTGCAGACTCTCCACTCGGCCGATGAGGTGCGCGAACCGCGCGAGGAGCTGCCCGAGCTGCCCTCCGGTCGCGCTGGTAAGGGCAAGGAACTGGACATGGCCCTCCAGCTGATCGACTCTCTCGAAGGGCCGTGGGATCCCTCCCGCTACCGCGACACCTACCAGGAGAAGGGGCGGGAGCTGGTGAAGGCGAAGGCCGAGGGCCAGGAGGTCACCGCAGCCGAGGAGGCGCCAGCGGCCACCAACGTCGTCGACCTGATGCAGGCGTTGCAGGGCAGCCTCGACCAAGCCCGCGGCCGCCCGGGGAAGTCCACCAGGTCGAAGGCGAAGCAGTCTGAGCCGGCGCGTAAGAAGGCACGGAAGCCTGCTGCAAAGACGGCGAAGAAGCCGGCCGCCCGGAAGGCTCCGCCGAAGGCTTCCCGCGCATCTGCTGGCTCCCGCGACCAGCGCGGTGCGGGCAAGAGGGAGTTGCGGCAGCTGAGCAAGACGGAGCTGTACCAGCGGGCCACCGAACAGCATGTGCCCGGCCGGTCGAAGATGAGCCGCGAGGAACTCGTCGACGCTCTCGCCCGCGCCGGGCGCCGCAAGAAGAGCGCCGCCTGACTCCGCACGAACGAGGTGGGAGTGCGGGGCATCCTGACCGGGCGGCCTCCCTCCCTCGGCACTGACTTGCCGACGCGGATCAGTCACGCACCAAGGCCTACAGTGCCGGCTCGTACGCCGCCGATTGCCCCGGACAGGCGTCAGCCAGCTCGTACGGCAGCAAGCTCGCCTTGGTCGGCTGTCAGGCTCCAGCGGAGTTTGGTGGCTGCCCACTCCGCGGTCTAGCGGCAGTGCGCGTACTTCGACCCGGATCGCCTTCGCGGGTTTCAGTCGACGTCTAGACCTGCGCCGGGGTTGCACGGCACCTGAGCGAGCTTGGCGAGCGCGTGCACGTAGTCCGCGACGGTGACCACTTCTCTGTCGCGGGCTTCCACGTGTCGGTGTCGGGCGACAAGCATCAATTCAGCCATCCGGATGTGCCTCCGGCCGACAATGTCGGGTTCCTGATCGACGGAGAAGTCTTTAACCCGGGTGACGCACTGACAGTGATCGAGGCCCCGACGCTCTTGCTACCTGGTCAGGCACCGTGGCTGACGGTGCCTGACATGATTGGCTACCTGCGCCGGATGACACCGCGCCGTGCTTATACGATTCACGACGGACTCGTCAACGAGTGGGGCTTGAAGGTCCTGGATGAGGTCCTCGCCATGGAAAGAGAGGGCCGGCGCGGAGATCCGGCGGCTCCGCCCCGGCGAGAGCGTCGAACTCTGAGAGGACGACAGTCGGCCAGGGGGTACTACAGAGGCCCAGTCTCGTCGACCACTAGGACCGCATTTCCGTGGTGCAGTTGCTCCAGCACGTACTCACGCGCACGGCCCAATCCAGGCTTGCTGGGGTCCGGCCGACGACATGGACCGGAGTGTGAAGTATGGCTCGCAGTAGTGCAGCAAGGCGAGGTGTCCCGGGCCTGTGACCGGTGTGGGTCTCAGGACGCTGGCCGGGTCTTGGACAGTAGAAGGGCTCCCGCAGGTCATGTTTTTGCTGGAGCCCTTCCATCATCTGCTACTGGTAGGAGGCGACCGCCCAAGTCGCCTTGTAGTGCTTGCTGTGCTCGCTCCAGCGGTACTGTTTCAAGCCATTCAGGGAGTCGATGGTCTCAATCCAGCTGGTGGTGTAGGTGGGCTTCCCGTCCGCGTCGAGGTTGGCCAGGCCGCATTCCTTGGCGCAGGTTGTGGCCACCCGACCTGTCACCGGATCACTGCCGACACTGTTGAGCATGACCCGCGTGTTGACCAGAGGCTCGTTGACGTAGTCGGTGCACCAGTGATTCGAGCCGTTCTCGATCTCCGCGAGCTGCGTGGGGGCGGGCCACTTGGTGGGATCGTCCTTCGTGTGGCACCGGGCGGCTCCGCTTTTGGAGAACTGGGCAACGCCGCCGTTGGCCCCTACCCAGAAACGATCCGGGTTTCCGTAGACAGGGGTCAAGTCATGGCCCCAGGCGCCACCACCGCCCGGCTGCTTGGGCAGAGCGAACCGTTTGGCGTTGGTCAGCTGCTTCGTGCCGGGGTCGTATGTGAACCTCACCAGTTCCAGGCCGCCAAGTACCCAGACATACCCGCCGTTAGGGTCGTATACGACCTCATGTGCGGAGTCCAGTGGGATCGTCTGTTTGGGCGTCCCGCTCCAGTTGCCCGGCGTGCCCTGCGCCCTGGTGTACAGCTCGATCTTGCCGGGGACGCCGTTGCCGCCGGCGAACGCGGCGACGACTCCCCCGTCAGGGAGGAGTTCTACGCCGTGCAGGTCCCCGGGCTCGCCGGAGCTTTTGACGTTGATGGCCCAGTGATATCCGGAAAGGGCCGGGTAGGGAATGACGCCGACGAAACCGCTGGCTCCGTCACCGGTGACCAGCACCTGATCACCGTAGACGCCGCCGGGCCGGAGCTTGTGCGAGGTTCCGCCCTTCCAGGCGGCACCGTTCAGGGACGTGTCCTCCACCGCGTGGTAGGCGTCAGGGAGCCACCGTTGGTACGGCTTCGAAGCCTCCCAGACAGAGGGCTTGTTGGAGTCCAGGAACTCCAGCGCCTCTGTCGCTACGGGATAGCCGCCGGCGTAAGGCGGGCCGTACTCGTTGCCCGCGATCAACGGGGTGGACCCGTCGTTGAACTCGACCTCCAGGGTGGGCGCGAAGTAAGCCTTGGTGCAGGCCCGGTCCTTGTCCGGGGTCGTCGGGTTCATGGAGCAGAAGTCCTTGTACCCGGTGGTGCCGGTCGTCGGGTGGGGCGCTCCCTCATTACTGCTGAGTCGGATGCCGTGATTGGGCGTCGTTGTGCCCGGCCGGGTCCAAGCCGTGACCATGTCGGTGATGTCGATCCGCAGGATGCCGGAGGACTCGTCCGGCAGGTACTTGTTGGGCTGGTCCTCGCAAGTGGGGTGTCCGACACCGAACCACTTGCCGACGCCTTCGCCGACCGTGGGCTGGTTCGCCCAGGTGATGGTGCTCTGGTCCCAGGCCTCGGCCACTCGGTAGACACCGAACCAAGGGTTCTGGTGGCAGTCCTGCACTGCCACGAAGGAGTTGTACAGCCGCAGGGACGCCCTTTTGATGTTCGCGCCGGTCAGCCGGGAGACGTCGAACTTCAGGAAGCTGCGGTACTTCGTCGCGCCACCGTTCGGCGTGCCGATGTGCAGGAGGCGTTCCTGCGAGTGGTCGGCGGTGTCCGTGTTGCTGATGTAGGTGTCCTGGATCCGCTTGATCATGTTGCGCGGGCCGCTCTGGGCGAATGGTGAGACCGCCCCCGTTGCGGTCGCCGCCACCGGCTGCACGGCCGGCTGCGCCTGCTCGTGCCGCTGTGCGGATGAGGCCTGCGCCAACAGAGAGACCACCAGGGCCAGACCACCCGACGCAACGAAGATCCTCCGTCTGAGGATCCTCGCCAGGTGCCGAGACATTAGTTCCCCCTATGTTCGTCCCGCCCATGACGAGCGGGTCAACACCACCGATTCGGGTGAGTGTTCTATTTTGATGCGGTCATGACTTTACAGCGGCTTCCGCACGTCAGACGTGTCGAAGACACCATTCCGCCCGAACCCTGGTTCAGCGGCCCGCTCTTGGGACCCCTCTCACCTCCGGCGGGCCAAGGGTGCGCTTCCGAGAAGTGGCGGCCGGCGGCCCGTTCGGACGCGAGTATCAACCCGCAGGCATTGGTTAAGGCACCACGCGTCAGCGCGGAGGACTTCCGCGAGGGCTCAGTGGACCATTTTCGTCGTGGGGATGGTCCGGGGACGCCGGACATATGTGGAGTTGCAGGTTGTCGCCGCCGGCCCGGAAAAGCGGGGCCAGCTCCGACCGTTAACCGTCGACTTCCCCGTCCGAGACACCCCCGCGTCGACGGCGAGGCTCGCGGCCGCGCCTTGGTCGCGCCAGTCGGGACCGCCGAAAGGTCGGCAGCTGCTCCAGGACCTGCCGCTAGGTCTCCTCCGGCAGACGCTCCGCGCAGCGGACGAGCATCACCGTCGACCCCACGCCGGCCGGTCGTTCTGCACTCGCGGCCTACCCACCTCCTCCCTTACACGAGAGCCCGGCGAGCGCGTCCGGCCCGCCAGCGCGGAGTGGATCGTCCAGGTCGGTATCGGCATCGGCCGCCGGTCCAAGGCACTCCGGCGACCTCGGCCCTGACTGAGCCGACCAGCAAGACATGAAACGGAACGTGCGCAGCGTCCCGTCAATTTCAACGGGAGCGGAGGTTCGCCGGGAACGCAGGCGCGCGAGGTACTCAAGACAACGGGGCTCCGGTGGGCCGAAGCGCAGATCCGGCACGCCTTAAAACAACGGTGCGCGCACAACCCTGGAGGCGTGGTCGCGACGGGCGTCCGGCTTCTCGGCAGTCGGCTCCCGGTCGGCGGAGCTCCCGCCCTCGAGGTGCGTGCGGCCTTGCATATGGCCAGCAACCAGTTGCTTGCGCGTCTTCAGAACCACCTGGAGGTGCGCCCCGACTGGGCGATGAGGAGCTGACCAGGCTGTGTCACGTGGCGGGGCTCCCGCGGTGCGGAAGGTCCACTGTCTGCTTCGCATCCCGCTGCACCGGTTGATCGGAGGCTGAGGTTGCGCGGCGAGGCGTCGGTTGCCATGGTCGGGCGGGTGGAACAACCGACTCTCAGCTCAGATGACTATGCCTCGATCCACGAAGCGGGAAGAGCGCTGGCCCTGCGGTATGGAGGCATCGTCACGATCAACGCGATGCTGGAGAGGTGGGAATCGGTCGTTGAAGACATCGAGGATGGCTTCGATGCACAGTACGCGTTTGAATACCGCCACGACCTGTGGTGCCGGGACTGGCTGGCTGAAGCTTGGCCAATCCTGACCGCAGCGGTGCGCTCCCATCGTGACGGCGAGTTGAGAAGGCTGGACGCTCGATATTTAAGCGCTACGACCCACCTCGAGGGAGTCAGCGCCGATCGCGCCGAGCCCGGAGGCGGACGCTGGTGGCACTGGCGCCGGCCGAGGGTTGTCGAATGTGTTGAGGGCTTGGAGCTGCCATCTGGATGGTAGGCGGGTTGCCGCAATGCCGCCGGGGGCGACCTGAGCGTACGGCTGCGCTGGCTGGGTGGACGGGCCCTGCCCGGCCGCCACCACGTCGACAACGCCCAGAGGCCTCTGGAGTCGACCGAAGGCCACCGCAGCCGCCCGTGTCGCGTCAGCCTTGGGTCCGGCACATGAAACTCGCACCGCTTCGAGCTGGAGTGCTGGTGGCACATAAATACGGCCGCGGCGGCTCTCCTCTGCGCCAGTGGTACATGGCACCGGGCAGGCCACCCGCCGTCCCAAAGAGGCGTCTGTCCCCAGAGGAGGGATGGACGATGCGTTTATGGCCGAGTGCCGTCGATGTGCTCGAGCAGCGTTCGGGCTTCGACGGTGCGGCTGTGGTCCGGGCCGAAGGAAGCCTGGCACGCCTCATGAGCGGCTGCAGCCTGGTGACGGGCATCGGGTTCCCGTCGCAACCCCCACAAGGCCATAGCGGAGACCAGTTGGACGGCGCCCGTGTCTGGGTGGCGCTGGTCATCGGGCAGAGCGCGGTACAGCTTGTCGGCGTCCTGTACCTCGGTGAGGGCCTCTTCGTAGCGGGTTTGGCCGTTGAGGCTGCGAGCCAGGCCGAGTCGCAGGACGACGGCCCCCCGGTCACGTTCGCGATGGGCGGCCAGGGCCTCGCGGGCGACCGCTTCGGCCTCCTGGTGGCGCCCCTGCGCATTGAGGGCGAAGACCAGCCCGTTGCGGGCGGCCGCTGCCAGGAATGACATCTCCGGGCCGGTACCGCGGCCCGCGACCTCGGCGACGGCCGCACATTCTGCCTCGCACTCGGTGTACTGACCGAGCGAGATCATTTGCTGGGCGCGGTCCGAGCGCAGCTTCAGGGTCAGCCAGTGATCGGCTCCGAATATCCTGCTGAAGGCAGGAAGCGCCTCGTCGTAGGTGGCCAGTGCCTCGGCGTGGCGGCCTTGGGCGCCCGTAGCGAGCGCGGCGATGTTCAGCGCCACAGCTGCGTACTCGTCGTCGCGTGGCCGCGTTCGGGCCACGGCGCGGGCTTCGGCCTCCGCCTCGGCATAACGCCCAGCTCCGTAGAGGGCTTTGGCCTCCGCCACAGGCGTCCCCGTCATTTGTTGGGCGTCGCTGCGGCCACGCCGCCGTAGAAATCTCATGACCGGGAGCATACGGATGCTGCGCAGGCTACGCGGCGGCGAGGCAGGAGACGGTCAGCACCCTGGCGTCCTGGAGGTTCACGTACGAATCACACAAGGCGAAAGTGCCTGTGACCGCACGTGCGGTCACAGGGTCACACTGCAACGCCGAACCATGCTCCCCCTGTTGGTGGGCCTATGGTCCCCGGGCACCCATGTCATGTCTTGTCGTGGATGGTGTTGCAAGTGACGATCTGCCGCTCCGGATCGTCCGGCCCCCTGGCAGCATTGAGCTTGTCGGTCTCGAGCGCGAGAAGTCGTAGACCTGGCAGGAGCTGAGCTGCTGTGGTGGACGGCTTGTACTCTGCACTCATTCGACGATCGGACGATCACGACGCGGGCATGCGAGCACGGGGCGGGCGTCCAGGGGCGGGAGCGCGGGGATTTCGATGAGTGACGCACATCCATTACGCAGCCGTAGACCGGGCCTCTCGGTCGGTGCGCTGATCATCGCCGGGGTCGTCCTCGTCGCGATCGGGGTCGTCGGCGCCTGGCTCAAGCATGACGCTCCCGGCCGGAGCGCGGAACCGCGTACGGAGTTTACCGCGAACAACCCGCCTACTGGTCTGCCCGCCGTTCTCACCACCGGCCAGCACCTCCGCTGGTCCCGCTGCACGTCGCCGCCCAACGCGCGCACGGGCTACGACTGCGCCACCATGAAGACCCCCCTCGACTACCGGAAACCAGACGGCAAGAAGATCGACGTCGCCCTGATCCGCCGCAAGGCCACCGGCCCGAGCACCCGGCGCATCGGCTCACTGGTCCTCAACTTCGGCGGCCCAGGCGTGTCCGGCGTGAACGGATTGCCCGAACGCCTCAACCAGTACAAGCAGCTCCTCGACCGCTACGACTTGGTCTCCTTCGACCCGCGTGGCGTCGGCGCGACCATTCCCGTGCGCTGCGGGAAAACCGCAGCCGGCACCGGCTATGCCGGGCCCGACGCCTGCGCCAAGCACTCCGGGGCGCTCCTGCCGTACATCGGCACCTCGCACACGGCGCGCGATCTCGATCTGATGCGCTACCTCCTCGGCGACGAGCGGTTGCACTACTTCGGCGTCTCGTACGGGACGGCGCTCGGCGCGGTCTACGCCCACCTGTACCCAAAGCACGTCGGGCGGCTCGTCCTCGAAGCGCCCGTCGATCCGACCGAGGACCTCAGCGAGGAGCAGCTGTCGCAGGTCAAGGCGGTCCAAGCGGCGTTCGACCGGTTCGCTGCGCACTGCGCGGCCCGTATCCGCCACTGCCCGACCGGTGACGGGCCCGAGGAGGCCGCGCGACGCATGGCGCGCCTGGCCGACCGCCTGGACAAAAGGCCAGCCCCGGCCGGCGGCGGAAGGAACCTGGACGCCGACGACCTCGCGCACAGCGTCAGCGACCATCTCGTCCGCGGCACGGACGGCTGGTCGCCGCTCACCAAGGCCCTCACCGCGCTGATCGACCACAACGACGGCCGTCCGCTGAGCAACGGCGCGGTCGACATGGGTTCCGCCGACCGCGCGGCGCCCGCGCCCGACAGCAGCCCTGTCGCCCGGACCGCGATCACCTGCGCGGACTCCAGCCTGCGCCCCGGCTTTGAACGCCTCGACCGGGACGAGGCTCGCGTCGAGGCCGCCTCGCCCGTCTTCGGCGCGGCCTGGTCCACCGGCGTCTACCTCTGTTACGACTGGCCGTTCGAAGGCGAGCGCGCGACACTCCAGGTGAACGCCGACGGCGCGGCCCCCGTCCTGGTGGTCGGTGGCACCGGCGACCCGACCACTCCGTATCCCGGCGCCCGCCACATGGCCCGCGCGCTGGGCGACGGTGTCGGCGTGCTTCTGACGGCCGAGGAGGAGGGCCACGGGACATACCCGCAGAACCGCTGCGTCAAGGGGGCGGTCGATCAATACCTCCGCACGGGCCGCACCCCGGCCCCGGGGACGGTGTGCCGGGGCAGCATGTCCTGACACCCGTACCGGCCGTCAGCGCAGCGGTTCGCTCACAGGGGCCCTGGGCGTGCACCACCACACCGCCCGGTCCGAGACGGGCTTTGGGAGCTGATTGCCCGTGAGATCTCGACGAAAGTGCCCGATCAATCCGGGCTGGTCACTGTGCCGCTGTGCCCCGGTGCCCGATCGCTCGGGTCCCGGGGCACGGCTGGGTGGAGCGCAACACTGCCGACCAGTGATCACTGATAGGCCGGTACGGCCCAGGTGGCCTTGTAGCGCCGGTCCAGGATGTTGGCCGAGTGGATCGAGTATGGGCCGCTGGTGCCGATGAAGCGGATCCACGCGGTGTCCCAGGAGTTGGTGCCCGGCCTGTCCTGTGTCTCGGGACACCCTGCGGAGCAGGTGGAGATCACGCGGTCCGTGGTGGGGTCGTTGCCGACGCTCTTGATGACCGTACGCCTTGCCACCTGGGCCCGGTTCGCATAGTTCGTGCACCGTTGTTTTTCGGCGTCCCCGGTGACGTACGCGGGCAGCGGCCAGGCGCCCTGGGAGTCGTCGTAGCAGTCGGCGGCGCCGCTCTTGGAGAACTGGACGATGCCTGCGTTGGCACCGATCCAGAACCGGTCGGAGTTGCCGTAGACCGGCGTGATTTCGTGGCCGTACGCCTTGCTGCCGCCGGTCTCTTGGGAAGGGGCCAGGATTCCCCCCACTTGAGTCGGCCGTCGGTGTAGTCGTACCGGACCAGAAGCTCGTCGCCGACGGCCCACACCGAGTTGCTGCTCGGGTCGTGGAGGACCTCGTGCGCGCCTGCGAGGGAGGTTGCTTGGACGGGGGTGGCACTCCAGTTGCTCGGGGTGCCCTGGGCCTTGGAGTAGACCGTGAGCCCGCCCTTGATCCCTTCGGAGCCGAAGGTCCGCTCGGCGAACGCGGCGAGGACCGTACCGTCCGGCAGCATCTCGACCCCGTGCAGGTCATTTGGATCGCCCACGTTGATTGCCCAGTGGTATCCGGCGAGGGCCGGGTACGGAATCACCCCGATGAATCCGCTGGTGCCATCGCCCGTGACCAGGACCTGTCCGCCGTACGTGCCGCCGGGGCGCAGCTTGTGCGAGGTTCCGCCGGCCCAAGAGTCCCCCTTCAGGGACGTCGTGGCGGCCGCCACGGCAGACCTTGGATCGGTAGCGGTGAGCCCGCGGGTTTTCCACAGCTGTGACGAGGCCCTGCGTGCCGGCCGATCACGGGTGGAGCTCGAGAGCGGCGATGAGCACCATGCGATGAGCTTCGTCGATGCGGTAGACGATATGGCCACCGCCCCTGAGTGGTGCGGTGAAGAGGCCGGTGAGAGGGTCCTGGCCGAGCTCGTCAACGTCGCGCGGGGACTCGGCGAGCCGGGCCTCGAACGTGACGACGGCGGCGCGCGCCTCGGGGGTGGCCAGCGCCAGGGCGGCCCGGCCGGTGTTGCTGTATACGACCGACCAGACTGAGGCGCCGTCGGGGGCCGGCCGGGCTGCCGGAGGCTGTCGGTTATCGCGGCCGGCGTAGGTCCGCGTGAGCAGGTGGTGCAGCCACAGGCGGACGAGCGTCGTGTACGTCTCGGGGTCGTCGAGGTCGAGCTCGCCGAGCTGGGCCTCGAACTTCTCGCGGTCGGCCGGACTGGCGGCGGTGAGGGCGGCGCGGAGCTGCGTCAGAGTCCGCGGGCCGCTGTCGGGGTGGGCGCGAGACGGGTCGCAGGGTTCCTCGGCGGGTGCTGCGCTCACTCTTCAGTCCTTCTCGGTCGGGGGTCGGTAGAACTCCCATGGGTCGGTCTTTTCCTGGCCGTGGTGAGGGGGGCGGTGTCGGCCGCGCGCACCGGCCGGGGGGCTGGCGGGATGCGCCGAGCTCGTTATCGAGGCCGGCGTCGAACGCTGTGCTGCCGACGGATCCCGTGCCGCGCCTGCTTCATCGCCCGCCGGTGGTCACCGATGGGGAGCCGCCCTCGACGAGCCGGACCGGCTTTCCGGATCCGTCGGCACGCACCGTGTAGACGAAGGAGCTGCCGTGATCGACCGTGCCGTAGGCGATTGTCTTGGCGTCCAGCCAGGCGGCCTGGTCGTCGATGTCGGGGGGCGACGCGAGCATGGTGTCTTCGCCCGTCCGCAGATGCAGCACATGGAGCTGCCAGTGTCCGCTGACGCGCTTCTTGTACGCGATGCGGGTTCCGTCGGGCGAAAGTGAGGGGCATTCCACGTTGGTGCGCAGCGCCGTGAGTGTGCGCGTGGCCAGGTCGCCGCGCAGGAGGTGGGTGCGGCCCTTTGAGGACATGGTCGCGTAGAAGGTCCGGTCGTCCGCGGCGAAGGTGATGCCCCAGAAGTTCCTGTCTTCCGGCTGGCTCCGTTTTCCTCGCAGGACGACTGTGAAGTCCTCCAGGGAGCCGTAGTGGTGGCCGTTGCGCAGATCGTAGATTCCTGCCGTGGTCGCGAACCGGCCGGAATCGGCGTAGGAGTCGCCGGAACGGAAGACGGTCCAGGCCACCAGGTGCCCCGACGGGGAGACCCGAGCCCTGCTCGGGTTGCCCCACACCGGCAGCGTGACCTCAGGCTCGTTCTTCCCCGACCGGTAGACGCGGACCTCCGAGGAGAAGGGGCCGGCGAGGGCTCGCAGGCATACGAGGGTTCCGGCTGCGACAGCGGCGCGACGGCAGTCCGGTCCGGTGCCGAGCAGCTGCTTGCCGTCACGGGTCGTCTGGCGTACGTGGGTGCCCTTTGGATCCACGACGACAAGCGTGTTCGGAAGGGCGAGGCGCAGTCCGCCGGTGCCCGGTTCGTCGTCGGCCATGCGCCAGGCGACGGTCGCCGCCGCCCAGCCGAGCAGGGCGACGATCAGGCCCGTCGCGCCGAATTTGCGGATGACGTTCATCGGTTCCTTCGTGGGTGCCCCCGCCTTCGGGCGGGTGGAGGAATGGGACTCCCGCGGAGCGGGGCGGCGAAGTCGATGTGCCGCCAGAGCGGATCGGCGTCCTCCGCCCTCCACCGGCAGGCGAGTGGTGGCCCGTGTGTCTTCCGGTCGAAGGGGACCGGACCGGCAGGGGCCGACCGTCGAGCCGGCGGGATCGCGGGATGGGGGGTCAGGCCTCCTCTTCGGGGCGGTGGAGCAGGCGGGCGGCGACGACGGCGAGGACGAAGAGGGAGCCGAACACGGCGAAGGCGGTTTTGAGTCCGCTCAGTGCGGCGACAGCGCCGAAAGCCAGTGCACCGCAGGCCCGGGCCAGGGACTGCGCGGTCTGGACGACGGCCAGGCCTGTCGTGCGCGCCCCCTCGGGAATGAATGGTGCGACGTGTGCCATGAGCACACCGTCGGTGGCGGCGTAGAAGAGGCCGTACAGGGTCAGGGCGAGGGCGGTGGCCCACCAGCCGGTGAACGGCGCGAGCCAGAGGAACACGTACGCGCACAGGGCCGCCAGGTGGCCGCAGAGGAACAGCGGCCACCTTCCGAGATGGTCGGCCAGTACCCCCACCGGCACGGCGGCCGTCATGAAGACGAGTGCTGTGCCGATGGGCAGGAGCGGGAGCACCTCGACCGGTACGTCCAGACGGCGCTGCAAACCGACGTAGAAGGACATGTCACCGACGGTGACCAGTCCCAGCAGCGCGGCCGCCAGGGCGCAGCGGCGGATCTGCGGAGCGTTCAGAGAAGCGAGGCACTCCCTCAGGCGGGGGCCGCGTTCCTTCGACGGAGAGCGTGATGGTCCCTGACGGACGAAGGCCACGATCACCACCACGCCCACGGCGGCGAGGCAGAAGCTGACCAGGAACGCCGTGTCGAATCCACCGGGGACGGCGGCGAGTACGCCGAAGGCGATCAGCGGTCCCAGCAGCGCGCCGCACGTGTCCATCGCCCGATGGGCCCCGAAGGCGCGGCCCAGGTCCTCCTCGGGTGCCGCAGCGGTGATCAGAGCGTCCCGGGGTGCCGTCCGAACGCCCTTGCCGATACGGTCGGCTGCCACCAGCGCGCCCACCGCGGGGGCCGAACCCACGGCCGGGAAGGCGAGCTTGGTCAGCGCCGAGAGCGCATAACCGGAGGTGGCGACGGCCTTGGAGTGACCGAACCGGTCGGCAGCGTACCCGCCACCTATCCTGAACAACGCGGTGGCACCCGTGTAGAGGCTGTCCAGGGCGCCAAGTTGCAGATAACCGACTCCCAGTCCGTAGACCAGGTACATCGGCAGGATTGCCGTGACCATCTCCGCCGAAGCGTCGGTGACGAGGCTGACCAGGCCCAGTGCCAGCACGGTGGCGGGCACTCTGAATCCCGCTTTGCCGCGGATCCCGGAGGATTCATGGGACTTGGCCGCGCCGTCGTGGCGTGAGTCGGCGGCTCGGGCCTGTGACAGATACATCGTGACACTCCGGCGGAGAGGTGATCAGGGCGGTGTCGCTCGGCGGGCTGGAATCAGCCCCGCTTACTCCTCGGCTTGGCATGACACGTGCCACTGACCGAGTCGGTGAAGGTGCGGCCTGCGACCGGCTTGAAGGTGAAGGAGTAGCCGGTGGCGGTCAGGTCGAACTGGCCGACCCCGTAGGTGTTGTTGTTGAACACTTCGGACGGCCCGGCCGACCTGCTCTTCGCGCTGTAGAGAGCCCGGCCCCCGGTACCGATCACGAACGTCCGTATCCCGTTGGCGATGTCCTTCTTGCCGTCGGACAGCGCGGGCGCGAACCGCTCGTAATGGTGGTCGTGGCCCCAGACCGCCACGTCGGCCTTGAAGTCGGTCAGTGCCTTGAGCAGCGGGGCCGTGCCGGCGCTGTCACCGTGGTCGCCCGAGGAGAAGCGGGCGTGGTGCCAGTAGGCCATCGTGCACGGCTTGGTGCTCGACGACAGGTCGGCGCGCAGCCACTTCTCCTGAGGGCTGCCCGCCTTCGTGTTGATGTTGGAGTTCAGCGCCACCAGGTGCCAGTCGCCGACGTCCACGCTGTAGTAGCCCTTGTCGCGGTCGCCGGTCGTGACGCCTTTGCTCTGGAAGTAGTCGAAGTAGCCCTGCGCACCTGAGGTCTTGTACTCGTGGTTGCCCGGCGACGGGTGGACGATCGAGTTGAACTTGCCCCAGGTCTTGTCGTAGGTCCCCTTGTACTCCGTCAGCTTGCCACGGTCGTAGGCGTTGTCGCCTGCGGTGATCACGGCTGTGGGAGACATGCTGCTCACCAGAGACGCTGTCTGGTTGCAGGCGCTGCCGCAGATGTCACCGGCTGCCGCGATCCGGATGGATGCCGCAGCCGCGGTGTTGTCGGCCGCTGCGGGGGGCTGATCCGCAGAGGCGTGGGCGACCACGAGGCCGCCGCCGATGAGCGCGGCCAAGGAGGTCGCGATCAGCAGGGTCCTTCCGTGGTGTCGCTTCTTCACTCGTGTTCCGGGCATGTGCTGCTCCATGAGGGGTTGAGGGGGGTGAGTCCGTCCGATCCCCCGGACTTCCGGTGGATGGGCTGCACCACCGCCACGTGAGATTTGCGGTGACCTGACCTCGCCGTTGAGGGGCAGGGTCTTGGCGGCCGGCGTGATGATGTGCGGGCCGCGTTGAGTCGACTCCTCTTCAGGGGATCGCCGGTTTCAAGCAATCGGCGCCGACTGCCTGAAGGGACGAGGCGCGATCCGCGACCAGACCGTGACGCGCCACGGTGGCGCGATGGCCTCTGGGCCACGTCTCCACGATCTGGCCGGGGTTGTTCGCGGTCTGGTTCTACCTCTGGGGTGACGCTGCGGGTGGCACGCGATTGCCAGTGGCGCGGGTGGGCACGCTGAGCTTGGCCGGCCCATCGCGCGTCCGGCCGCGCTCCGGGCGGTCCGACCCCGCCTGTTCGAAGGCGCCCGTATCGGCACTGGCGCGGCGCGAAGAGGCAGGTCAGGAGGGCTTGGCCGGTGCCCGCTCGGACACCGCGAATGGCCCGTCCTCGGCATCCGGACCATGCACTCGGCGAGCGTCTCGACGAGGTCGGCCGGCTCGCCACCCGGCTGAGCCCGACAGGTCGCCCTCGACGATGTGCTCATCGAGATCGGCGCGGTGCCGGCCGGGCACGGCAGCGGCCCCCCGGATGCGCTCACGCCGAGGGGCCGGCCCATCCGGTCGCTGCTTTCGAGGAGGAGTTAAGGAACCTGAAGATTTCGGGCACGCCACGAGCCGGACAGCGCGTGTACAACCGCGCCGCCCGGCTCGTTGTTCTTTCTCGCTGTCCGGTTTTGGGTGTTCGAGGCCGTGGCAGAGGGCGTCGACGGACGCGGGGTGCCCTCGGACGGTCGCTGTGGGGTGTGGTGCGCTGCCGCTGTGCAGTGGTCGTCAGCAGGCCTTGCCGGTCCGAGGCACCATGGTGTCAGAGGCCGCCGGTGAAGAGCAGGCGGTTGGGCGTGCCGTTCCCGGCGTTCTTCACCTTGCCGGTGGTGGCGGCGTTGATCAGTGCGTTCTGGACCTCGGCAGGTGTCGCACCGGGGTGCGCCGACAGGTACAGAGCGGCGGCTCCCGCGACGTGCGGCGCGGCCATGGACGTGCCGCTCAGTGAACGGGTGGCGGTGTCACTGCGGTTTCCGGCCGAGATGATGCCGGTCCCGGGGGCGAACAGGTCGGTGCAGGGGCCGAAGTTGGAGTCCGACTTGCGGACGTCGTCGGGCGTGGAGTTGTTGACGACGACGGCCTCACGGATGCGGCCCGGTGAGTTGTTGCAGGCGTTGGTCTTGTCGTTGCCCGAGGAGACCACCCAGGTGACCCCGGATGCGATGGAACGCTTGATGGCCTGATCTTCGGCGTCGTCGGCACCGCCGTTGATGCTCATGTTGACCACGGCCGGCTTGGTCGCGTTGGCCGTGATCCAATCGGCAGCGGCGATGATCTTCGAGGAAGAGGCTCTGCCGCTGCAGTTGAGAACCCGGACCGCCACCAGCTTGACGCCTTTGGCCACGCCGAAGTCCTTTCCGCCGATGGTCCCGGCGACGTGCGTGCCGTGGCCGTGGCAGTCGGCCCCGTTGCCGCCGTCTGCCACCTTGTCCACGCCGATCGAGGCCCTCCCCCGGAACTGGGAATGTGTGGTGCGCAGTCCGGTGTCCACCACATAGACGGTGACGTCACTGGCGGTGCCGGCGACCGTGTACTTCTTGTCCAGCGGCAGATCGCGCTGGTCAATTCGGTCCAGGCCCCACGTGGGATCGGACTGCGTCGACGAGAGGGAGTTCACGCCGTCCTGCTGGACGTAGGAGACGGCTGGATCGGCGGCCACACGCGCGGCCTCGGCCGGAGTCATCCGTGCTGCATAGCCGCGCAGGACCGTGCTGAACACGCTCTGGATGGTGCCGCCGTGGGCACGCGCGCTGCGGGCTGCGGCCAAGGACGCCGCCGAGTGTTCGGCTGCCCGGGCCCGGGAGGTACGGGGGCCGGAGGCGGGAGCCTCCTTGAACACCACCACGTAGCTGCCGGGTATGGGTTCGGCGACGTTGCGCACCCGACCGGTCGTGGGGTCGGCCTCTGCGTGAGCGACGGCGATCGTGAAAGCGGCGGTGACGACGGTGACCGCGGCCAGGGCGATGCGGCCTGTCCTGTGCGACGGCCGTGAACGATGGAATGGCAAGGGGTGCTCCAAATCAGGGGACTTTCCGGGCCTCGGGCTCCCCCCGAGGCACAACCGGTGTACTGTCCGGCACCCCACAGCGGTGGCCAGGAATGGCCACTGGCACGGACGGGCGGCGTCTCCCCTGTTGTGTCCCACCACACAAACATCAGAGTTCACGGCATTCACATGGGTCGAACGTGCCACGATGGAACGGCAGTTCGTACAGCCTCTGGACAGCTTCGCCGGGCCGGATGCCGCTTCCGACGGCCCGTGCAGCGCTTCCTCACGGGGGGGATGGATCGATGAGCGACGAAGGCCTCAGGGCACATTTGAGATGTCTAGGGCTGAGCTGCCTGCAGGCGCAGATCTACACGGCCCTTCTCGATAACAGTCGTTGCACGACCGAAACACTGGCCCTCATCCTCGGCCGCCACCGGAACGGTGACAGATTCGAGGATCAGGAGTTGGAGCAAAACCTGGCACACCTGCGCAGGTTGGGCCTTATCACCGAGACCGGAACCGGTGACGGCGAACTCGCGCCGGTCGAACCCTCCATAGCGCTGGACAGCATGACCCACACCCGGGTGGCCGAACTCCACCAGGCCCACCAGGCCGCCGTTCAGGCCTACCGCGAATACCGGCGCTCAATGGGACCGCAGGTGACGGAGGAACTGATCGAGGTGGTCAAGGGCCCGTCGGTCGCCGAACGCATCTGGAACATCGAGGAGGCAGCCGAGTTCGAGGTCCTCCGCTTCGACTCCCCGCCCTATCACACACACGGAAGCGCCAACTCGATCGAGGTCGAAAATCTCGAGAAGGGCGTGGAGTACCGGGTTGTCTACTCCAAATCCGCCGTTCAGCAGGCGGCCTACTACAACATCAACATTCAGCCGTGCATTGCGGCGGGAGAACAGGCCCGGGTGCTGCCGACAGTCCCGGTGAAGTTGACCGTCTTCGACCGCCGCCTGGCCCTCGTCTCGATGTCGTTCGTCGAATCGGAGGTCAAGGACTACATGCTCATGGTCCATCCCTCGAGTCTGCTGTCCGCGTTGACGGGACTGTTCGAGATGTCATGGCGGACGGCGCTGCCGATGCACCTCAGTGATCGTGTGCCCCCCGGACTCGGCCCGACCCACCGCCGTATCCTGGAACTGCTCGCGACCGGCATCAACGACGCCGCCATCGCGGAACTGCTGGGTGTGAGTCGTCGCACGCTGTCCCGTCACGTTGAACAGATCAACTCCCGGGCCGGATCGCTGACTCGCTTCCAGATGGCGCTCTACGCGGCCCGCAGCGGATGGATCTGACCTTCGCGCGTCGGCGCAGGTCCCCGCCTTGACAGGACGCGCCGGCAGCCGGCCGCGTGACACCCGGAGGACGACGCTCACTCCCGTGGCGAACCCACGCCATGAGCAACGGTTCGCCACCACACGGTCCAGGGGCGGATAGAAATGGGCGGACGAGCCGTGCTCCAGAGGAGATGCGATATGTCCCGCCGTCCGATCCGCTTCACCCTCCAGGCAACCCCGGCGGCGGTCCGCGCCGCACGCCACCGGATCTCGGGTGCCGTGCGCGGGTGGAACGTTGCGTTGAGCGAGGACATGCGCTTCTGCCTGGAGCTGGTGAGTACGGAGCTGCTCACCAACGCGGTGCGTCACGCGCGCGGCCCGCTGACCGTGAGCGTCGCCTTGGAGGGCGGGTTCGTGGTGATCGAGGTCGTCGACGGCAGCACCACGGTGCCCCGGCTGCGGTCGGCGGATCGCGATGACGAAGGCGGACGCGGCCTCGCGCTGATCGATGCGCTGTGTCCCCTGCATGGCTGCGAACTCCTGCCGGCCGGTAAGCGGTGCTGGGCAGTACTCCCCCTGCGGCAGACAGCCGATGCGGTACCCGTTGCCAACCCGGCCGACGGCGGTGCGGCACACGACTCCGCCCGCTGGTCGCTCACCCGGGCCGGCGCTCGGCTCCTGCTTCATTTGTCGGCGCAGGGGTGACGGCCCCCGCCAGGCCGGGGTCCGCTGCCGCTCAGATCCAGCCGCTGCGGGCCGCGTGCAAGGCCATCTGGAACCGGCTGAGCGATCCGGCACGGGCGTTGAGCTGCTCGAGATGGCGAGAGAGCGTGCGCCGACTCACGCCCAGCAGTTCCGCGATGGTGTCGTCGGTCACGCCGGTGGCCAGCAGTTCCAGGATGCGGCGGTGCATCGGAGTGAGCGCCGAGGGGACACCGCCGTTCAGGTGCATGGGCAGTGCGGTCCGCCATGATGTCTCGAAAAGCCCTGTCAGCGCGGACAGCAGGCTCGAGGGGTGGACTATGAGCAGCGATTCGTTGATGTCGGTTTCGACGACCGACATCGACACGACGGCCAGGCGGCGGTCGAAGACGGTCATCTTCACAGGGATGGCGGGAAGGACGCGGGCTTGTTCCCCGGCAGCTACGCAGGGTTGGATACTGCGGTTGTAATAGGCGGAATTGGCCACCGCAGACCTGGAGTACACAACCCGGTACTCCACCCCGCTCCCGAGCTTCTCGAACTCGATCGGGTCGGCGCCGCCGTGGGGGGCGTGATACGGCAGCGAGTCAAGGCGGAGGACCTCGCTCTTGGCGGATTGCTCGATGTTCCGGACGCGTTCGGCGACGGATGGGCCGGTGACGACTTCGATCAGGCTTTCCGTCTCGTGCGGTCCTGCACAGCGCCGGTAGTCCCGATAGGCGTTGACGACGGCCTGGTGCGACGCGCGCAGTTCGGCAGTGCGGGCGTGCGAAAGGTGTTCCAGCGCGATGGCCGGTTCCACCGGCACGCATTCACGGACGCCGGTGCCCGTGACCATGATCAGTCCGAGCTTTTCCAGACGAGCCAACTCCTCTTCCAGGCATTGCATCTGATCTTGGTACTGGCCCTGCCTGCTTTCGTCGAGGCACGCCTTCTTCCGGTCACTGCCGTCCCGTCTCAGGTCCCTGAACAGAACGTCCCGTGCACACGGCCCAAGGGCGAGCAACGTCAGATACATCTCCGCCTGTCGGCGGGTCAACCCAAGACGGCACAGATGAGTCCGCAGGTCCTGGTCGGCCATCGGAGCATCTCCTCATGAGGGCGGGGTCCATTCAGCTGCTCGGAGGGAAGCGGATGGCGAAGCCGACGGGGTTCCCGGCGGCGGGCCGGTAACCCCGCCGCCGGGAACGTCCCTCGCGGCGTATCCCGGGCCGGCATCGCCCCACTGCGGCGTCAGGCGGCGTTCAGCGCCACTGCCGGATGGAGGCGGGAGGCGCGTAGCGCCGGGTAGAGGCCGCCTACGACGCCGATCAGCATCGTGGCCGCCAGACCGCCTGCCAGGGACCATGCCGGTACCACCGGGGTCCATCCCTGCGTCCGTGCGAAGCCGTAGGTCACCGCCGCACCCGCCAACGCGCCCGTCACTCCGCCGAGCGTCGACAGCAGGAGCGACTCGGTCAGGAACTGGAGCCGGACCGTGCCACGGGTCGCGCCGAGCGCGCGGCGCAGGCCGATCTCGTGGCGGCGTTCCAGGACCGAGATGACCATGGTGTTGGCGACGCCCACGCCGCCGACCAAGAGTGCCACCGCGCCCAAACCGAGCATGAGGGTCGTCATGCCTTCGTCGGTCGCGGCCCTGGCCGCGAGTGCGTCCGAAGGACGGGAGACCTTCACTCCTCCCTCATTGCCAGGGCTGATGGTGCGAGCCAGGACCGCCCGTACGTCCGCCACCGCGGCGTCCGTGGAGCGTTCGAAGACGGTGGTGGGGTGGCCGTCGAAGGCGAAGTAACGCTCGGCGGCGGGGAACCCGATCATGGCTACCCGGTCGAGATTGGGCACCAGCTCGAGCGGTGCGAGGATGCCGATGACGACCGTCCGTGTGTCGTTCATCATGATCGTCTCGCCGACGCCGGTGATGCCGAGACGATCCGCAGCCACCGCGCCGAGAACCGCCGTCGGCAGGCGCTCACTGGCCCGGTCCAGCCAGACCCCCTGGTCGACCTCGCCGCCGAGTGCGGACAGCAGATCGATGCGCGCCGCCTGAGTGGTGACCCCGGCGGTGCGCTCGCCGGGGACGACATCGCTGCGACGGATGCGCGCGTCGACCTCGGCGGTCGCCGTGGCGTGCCGCACCGGGCCGATGCGTTCGACCATCGCGACCGCATTCTCGGGGAACTTGACTTCCTGCCCGTTGATGTCCTTGACCGCCTCCGCGGTGAGGAGGTTGGTGCCGAGACGGTCGAGCTGTGACATTACGTCCGCACGGCTCGACTCCGACAGGCCGACGACCGCGACCATGGTCGCGATGCCGATGGCGATTCCTAGCGCGGACAGCACCACACGCGCGCGACGCACGCGAAGCCCCACAGCACCGACGCGAAGGACGTCCAGGAAGGACAGGCGAGAAGGGATGAGGTCCTGCTTCACCAACCCCTCCCTTCCGTACGGGAGACGACGCGGGGGCCGGCACTGGAGCCGGTGCGCGCTCGGGCACGTGAGTCCGAGACGATCGCGCCGTCCTTGAAGCGGACCTGCCGCGGCAGCGAGTTCGCGATCTCGTTGTCGTGGGTGATCACGCAGACAGTGGTGCCGCAGGCGTTCAGCTCACGCAGCAGTTCCATGACGAGCGCACCGGATGCGCTGTCCAGCGCTCCGGTCGGCTCGTCCGCCAGGAGCACCCGGGGGTTCCCCACCAGCGCGCGGGCGATGGCGACTCGCTGCTTCTCGCCGCCCGACAACTCGTTCGGCGTGTGCGTGAAGCGGTGGTCCAGTCCTACCTTGGCGAGTGCCTCCTTCGCCCGTGCGCGCCGTTCCTTGACCGGTACGCCGGCGTAGAGCAGACCGTCGGCTACGTTGCTCACCGCGTCGCGCCCAGCCGCCAGGTGGAAGTGCTGGAACACGAAGCCGATGTCGCGGGCCCGCAGTGCCGACAGTCCTGAGTCGGAAAGCTCGGACACGTCGTATCCGGTGACACGGACGACACCCGAAGTGGGGCGGTCGAGGGTGCCCATGAGGTTGAGGACTGTTGACTTGCCCGAGCCGGACGGACCCACGACGGCGAGCAGCTCGCCCTCTTCGACGGTCAGGTTCACTTCGCGCAGGGCGTGGACGCCGCCGGCGTACGACTTGGCGGCGTCACGAAGTTCGATCACAGCGGTCGGCGTCATGGCTTCGCCGTCCCCACTCGCAGGCCTTCGCGCACCTCCGGGCCGCTGACCTCGATCTGCCCGTCGGCGGTCATGCCCGTGACCACCTGCACGACCTTCGAGGTGGTGCCTTGCACCACTTCCAGTCCGTATCCCCCGTGTTCGCCGCGCAGCGCGACGACCGCCTCGACGGGGACCGCGAGGACGCCCTTGTGCGCCTCACTGACGAACGTCACGCTCGCCGCTGCCTTGGTGTCTTCCCCGGACAGGGCGATCCCCCTGCCGTCCAGTACGACCTCGACGGTGATGCCGTCCGTGGCGACCGCGTCACCTCCGTGGCCGGGCTGCTCGTCACGCACGGTTCCGGAGACGTGGCCGGCCACGCTCTTCCCGCTCGGCAGGACAGCCTGGACCCTGGTTCCCGACGAGGTGAGCGCGCCATCGCTCTGATCCAGTCGGGCCCGGATGACGGGCTCGGTGGAGGCAATCGTCAGCACCGGCTTGTCCGCGCCCACTTGGTCGCCGAGCGCCGCATCGGCGGACACCACCTTCACCTTGCCGGGCTGGAAGACCACGTCACCCCTGCCCACACGACCCGTGGTGTTGCGTTTGAGGGCCTTCTGCCACTTCTTGACGGCGGCTTCGGTGCCCTTGTCGTAGTGCGGGTCGACGTACAGTCCCGCCCCGTAGCCCAGGTCCCGCAGATTGAGCTCCAGTTGGAGCACGTCACTGCCGCGGTTCCCCACCTTCATCTCGCGGAACATCGGCACCGACCCGTAGAGGAGGGTGACGGGTTTGTCGTCGAGTTCGTACAGCGCCTGCCCCCTGGTCAGCGTCCTGCCCTCGGAGGCGGCCACAGTGACAGTGCCTTCCACGGCGGCCTTGACGGGACGGCGCCGCGCGAAGTCGATCTTTCCGTCGACCGTCTTGGACCGGACAAGATCGGTACGTACGACGGTCGCGGTGGCGGGTGGCAGGGTCCGTCCCGCCCCGGAGGCGGTCGTGTCCGGTCCGTCTTCCAGGAGCCACACCCCGCCGATACCGACCGAGACGGTCACCGCTCCCAGCGTGAGAAGCCTGATGCGGTGCTTCACTGCATGCCGTCCACACCGTCGATCAGCTTCGTCTTGCACGCTTGGCGGGCCTGCTTGTACGCCGGCGATGTCGTGTCGATGGACGGGGAGGCCGGATTCGGATCGCCACCCGGTATGGCGTTGCCGCCGCTCATGGTCGGGTTGGTGAACCGGGAAACGCCGTTGTCTCTCATGCACTTCGCGTGCGCGAGCATCGACTCGTACGCCTTCTGCTGGTCGCGTTCCGGTTCGGACCGCATGGCCTTCTGGAGTTCGGCGTTGCAGACGCCGTTCCTGCCGCCCTTGACGGCCTCGTTCTGCCCGGCCCTGGACGCGATCTCCTCGATCTTCGCCCAGTCGAGGTAACCGCTGAGTTTGGGATCCGGGTAGTCCTCGTAGCCGCCCTTGGTGCGCATGCACCTGACGTACTCCAGCTGGGCGTCGTAGAAGGCGCTCCTCCCGGCGGGTTGGGTGCTCGGGGTGCTGCCGCTCATGGTGGACCGCGGGGGCGACGAGGCACGCGGAACCGAGGGGATGTCGTCGCTCCTCTCACCGGAGCCGCCACCACCTCCGCAGGCCGCCGTGAGGACGAGGACGGGAAGCGCCGCGAACACAGCCAGCCGCAGCCGCGCAGGCACAAGGGAAAGGGGATGTGGATTCATGTCCTTGACACTGGCCAGGCCGTGTGATGACCCCGACATGGCAACATGATGAGAACGTAACAATGCCCGTCGCCCCTTGCCGTTGCCGCCTCGAGGTCCCGAAGCACCGGTAGTCGCACGCATAATCGACCGCATGCCACATCTGCTGCTCATCGAGGACGACGTGTCCGTACGGGACGGGATGGAGCTCGTACTGCGCCGGCACGGGTACGACATCGACACGGCGGCCACCGGTGAGGAGGCACTCGCCCTCCTGGACGGCCCCCACGGTGGAAAGGTCGAGTTGGCTGTGGTGGACCTGATGCTGCCCGGCATGGACGGCTTCGAGGTGTGCCGACGCATCCGTGCGAGGACGACCGTCCTCCCGATGATCATGTTGACGGCGCGTGGCGACGACCAGGACATCGTCGACGGCCTGGAGGCCGGTGCCGACGACTACGTGGTCAAGCCGGTGACCGCACCTGTGCTGGAAGCCCGCATCCGAGCGGCGCTGCGCCGCGCGGAGCCGTCCGGGCCGGCACAGGCCGCGGGCGTCGATTTCGCCGGACTGGTGATCGACCGTGCCGGGCTGACCGTCACCAAGCACGGCGTCCCGGTCGCCCTGCCGCCGACCGAGCTGCGGCTGTTGCTGGAACTGTCCGGCTCCCCCGGCCGAGTGTTCAGCCGAGAGCAACTTCTCGAGTCCGTCTGGGACCACTCCTTCCTCGGCGACTCCAGACTGGTGGACGCAGCGGTCGGGCGGCTGCGGGCGAAGCTGGAGGACGTACCCGCCAAGCCACGCTACGTCCAGACGCTGCGTGGCTTCGGCTACCGCTTCGGACCGCTGTGAAACGGGGAAGCGACCGTGTGCCCGGCGACACCCCGCAGACGGGTTCCCGCCGAATCGTCGGCGGGCTGCGTACGCGCCTCGTCGTCGCCTTCGTCGTCGTCGCCCTCCTCAGCGCAGCGACCGCGACCGCCCTCGCCTACCGTGACGCGCGAACCGCGATCCTCCAGCGTACGCAGACCGCCGCCGTGAACGACCTCCGGGAGCGGATCGCGGTGATCGCCTCCGACTTCGACATGCCTCCCGACCACCGGACGCTGTCCCGGTTCGCGGAGGAGACCTCCGACGGCCTCGGGGGCCGCCTCGTGATCGCCCGGTACCACGACCTCGTCGCCGTCTCCGACCCGCTCGCCGCATCGGAGGGGCAGGTCACCCCCGAGCTGCGCGCCGCGGTGCGCACCGGCGACGGGGCCAGATTCCAGCGCGTGGTGTGGCGGGGCGAACCCTGCCTGGTCGTCGGCATGCCCGTGACGTACACCGACGGAGACCGCCGCGCCTCCGGCCTGGAGGTCTTTGCGATCACCGGCCTGCGGGCCGAGCGCGACGATATCGCCGCCCTGCTGGACTCCGTACGAGCAGGCGTCGTACCCGTGCTGGTGCTGACCGCCGTCCTCGCACTGCTTGCCGCTGGAACGGTGCTGCGTCCCGTGCGGAACTTGAGCCGGGCCACCCGTGAGCTCGCCGCCGGAGACCTCGGCAGTCGGGTCACCGTCAGCGGGCACGACGAACTCGCCCGTCTGGCCAGGACGTTCAACGAAAGTGCCGATGCCGTGCAGGCCTCCGACAGGAAACTGCGCGAGCAGGAGGCCAGGGCCCGCCGCTTCGTGGCGGACGTCTCGCACGAACTGCGCACCCCCCTCGCAGCGATGACCATGATGGCGACGGTCCTGCAGGAGGACGCCGACCAGCTCCCGCGGGACACGGCGCAGGCCGCGCGTACCGTGGGGGCCGAGACGGCACGGCTGTCCCGGCTGGTCGAGGACCTGATGGAGATCTCCCGTTTCGACGCCAAGGCGATACGCCTGAACGCCACCGAGACGGACCTCGGCGAGACCGTGCGCGCATCGCTGGCGCTGCGCGGCTGGACCGACCGAGTGCACACCCACCTCGACGAAGGTGTACGGGCCACGGTGGACCGGCGCCGCATCGACGTGATCGTCGCGAACCTGGTCGGCAACGCGTTGCGGCACGGAGCTCCGCCCGTCACCGTCACCCTACGGACGACCCCGGCACCGCACGCGCAAGAGGTGACGCTGGAGGTCGCCGACCACGGTGCCGGGCTGCCGCCGCAAGCTCGGGAACGGGTCTTCGAGCGGTTCTACAAGGCGGATTCCGCCCGCACGCGTAGCGCCGACGACACCGGCGAACCGGGCAGCGGACTCGGCACCGCGATCGCGTGGGAGAACGCACGGCTGCACGGGGGCACGATCAGCGTGACCGACGGTCCGCAAGGTGGCGCGGTGTTCACCCTGCGGCTGCCCCTGCGGCGTACGGAAGAGGACACGGAGTGAGGATTCGGAAGGCAGTGGCGATCGCCGCGCTGAGCGGCGCCGCCCTCGCGGGCTGCGGCGTCCAGCCCACGGGTGTGGTCAGCGCGGGCGAGCCCGCGTCAGGGCTGACGCGCGGAACGCGGCTTTACTTCGCCTCCCCCGGCGGGCTCCGTGTCGTGCCGCCAGACAGGGAGGTTCGCAACCTCGGCACCGTCGTGAAGCTGCTCGCCGTGGGACCGCCTCCCGCTGAGCAGCGCGACGGGCTCACGACTCTCGTCCAGCACCTCCCCGGATACACGGTGGCGGGAACGGGCGCCCGCGTCACGATGCGCCTCGACGGCCCGTACACGGCGACTGGACGCGACCAGGGCACCGGCCAACTGGTCTGTTCGCTGGCGCACGCCCAGTCCGTGCTCGAACCGAATGTCCGAGCGGACGACGTCAGGGTCACCCTGCACCCGTCCGGAAGCCCCGCGCTGGGCCCCTACCAGTGCAGGCAGTTCCGCACATCTGTCTTCGACGGTCCCTGAGTCGCCGTCATGCCGTGACGTGAAGCCTCCATGATCGTTTTTTTGGGCGTGAAGGCAACCACGCACGTACTCTTGGCCGCCGTTCTCGCCGGCGCGGGACTCCTGCCCGTCCCGGGCTTCGCGAACGCGGCCGCGCCCAAGGCCATGCCGAAGGCAGCGCAACAGCGTCCGCCTCTGCCTGACACCACGGACGAGGCGTTCAACCAGGAGTGCCTCGCGGCGCACAACTCCTACCGCGCCCGTCACAGCGCCCCGCCGCTGACCCTGGACGATGCGGCCGTCGAGCACGCCAAGGCCCGCGCCCAGGCCGGCTCGACGCGGAGCGGGCTCGCCCAGCCGCCGGAGCCGGAGACGCAGGGCTACGCGGAACTGCGGCATTGGATCGCCACGTCCGAGGACGAGCCGGTGTCGTGCGCGGAGGCGGTGCGGCTGTGGTACGAGTCCCGCTGGACGGGCGGCTACGACTGGAACCAGCCCGGCCACTCTCCCGACACCGCACCCTTCACCCAGGTCGTGTGGAAGTCGACCACCACACTGGGTTGCGGCCGCGCGGCAGGACGAGTGCCCGGTGAAGAGGGGTTCCAGACCTACATCGTCTGCGGTTACGCCCCACCGGGAAACATCATCGGCAAGTTCCGGGACAACGTGGGAGCACCAGTGAGCTGACGAGGACCACCAGCACAGCATCAGGGCCGCCCCCAGGCAGACCGTCCGGGGCGGCCCCCTTGATGTAGCGGGCAAGCTTCAGAGCCCCCTGAAGCTGCGGCCCGGTCAGGGTCGAACCGGCCGCCGCCGACGGCGCCCGACTGGCAGACGGCGGACACGTACGCGGTCACTGCCGGCGGCCACAACCACCGCACCGATCTCGCGGCGATGGTCCTGCTCAAGGAGAAGCACATCGCCGCGGCGGGCGGGGTGACCGCCGCGATCGAGGCGGTCAGGCGCGGGATGGCGCGCACCGGCAAGACCGACCGTGGAGAGTGATGGCGAGGTGCAGACCGTCGCCCGGGGCCGCCGAGGCCCTCGACGCCGGAGCCCGCGACACAGTTCTCGCCATCGCCAGGACGATCGTCGACCTCGTCTCGGTGGGGGCGTTGACGCACGGCGCGCCCGCACTGGACCTGACCATGCTACCGACCGCCGGCCCGGTGCCATGTCCGAAGTAGCGGTCGTCGACACGTCCCAACGAGACGGCGCGGGTGGCAACCCACCGCCGTTCTGGATGATGCGCCGCTCACCGACGAGGAGCGACGCCGCATTCCCACGGAGTTGGGAACATCGCGCGCCCGTCACGAGAACATGAGGCTCGGTTGATGACTCAGGGAGCGTCAGCCGCCCGTGGGAGTGCACGTTTGTCTTCGCCGATCGGCTGCCGGCGTGGTGAGCCGTTGTTATGGCTCCGGTCAAGCGCCGTACCCTGCGGTCGCGGAGGAGGGTTGGCTACTCATGGGCCCGGGATGGGAAGTTCCGCCCAGATGATTTTGCCTTCGTGGGTGTAACGGGTCCCCCAGCGCAGCGCGAACTGGGCCACCAGAAACAGGCCACGGCCGCCTTCCTCCACGGCACCGGCCCGTCGCATGTGCGGGGAGGTATTGCTGCAGTCGGAGACCGAGCAGACGAGTCGGTTGTCGGTCCGAATGAGGCGCAGGCGGACGGGTCCTTGGGCGTGCCGGATGGCATTGGTGACCAGCTCGCTGACAATCAGTTCCGCTGAGAAGGCCAGTTCGTGCAACTGCCAGTGGGCAAGGCGCTCACCGGTCAGCGTACGGGCCCGACGCGCGGACTCTGCTTGGAAGTCCAGGGCCCACGTGGCGACGTTCTCCGCGGGTAGCGGCCGGGGCCGGGCGACGAGGAGGGCGACGTCGTCGCGGGGACGGTCGGGCAGCAGAGCGCGCTCCACGGTGCGGCAGATGTCTTCCAGGGGACGATCGGGATGAGCGAGGGCGAAGCTGAGCCGTTCCAGCCCGGTGTCCGTGTCAGCGTCGGAGGCTGTGAGCAGACCGTCGGTGTAGAAGGCCAGGACGGAGTCCTGGGGGATGTCCACTTCCGCGGACTCGAATGGCAGCCCGCCGATGCCCAGGGGCGGTCCGGCCGGTATGTCGACGAATTCCACGGGCTCCTTCAGGTGGGCGAGGGCAGGTGGCGGGTGGCCTGCGCGGGCGAAGGTGGCACGGCGTATGACGGGGTCGTAGACGCCGTACAGGCACGTGGCTCCGACGACGCCCTCGACCCCCGACGGATGTGCTTCCTCCGCCTCTTCGGCCAGTCGGTTGACCAGGTCATCGAGGTGGGAGAGCAGTTCTTCGGGAGGCAGGTCAAGGTCGGCCAGCGTGTGCACCGCGGTACGCAAACGTCCCATCGTGGCCGCGGCCCGGATGCCGTGGCCGATAACGTCACCGACGACCAGTCCCACGCGGCCACAGGCAAGGGGCAGGACATCGAACCAGTCGCCGCCCACCCCCGCCTCGGTGTCCGCGGGCAAGTAGCGGTAGGCAGCTTCCACTGCCGCATGGGCGGGCAGTTTGTGGGGCAGAAGGCTTCGCTGCAGTGTGAGTGCGGACGTGTGCTCGCGGTGGAACCGGCGCGCGTTGTCGATACAGACGGCGGCGCGGCCGGCCAACTCTTCCACGAGCAGCAGGTCTTCGGAGGCGAAGGCAAGCGGATCGCGCCAGCGCATAAGGGTGGCCACGCCCATGGTGACTCCTCGCGCCCGTAGCGGAACCACCATATGGGAGTGAATACCCAGCTTGTTCAGACGCGCACTGCGCACAGGGTCGTGGAGCAGCCAGGGGCTGGCCAGGTCCAGCACGGCGTTCAGCACTGGCGCCCCGGATGACAGGCATTGCCACTGCGGTGAACCTTGCGGGTAATCGACCTCGTGTCCCGGCGCCACGACGGCTTCGGGCAGGTCTTCCCGGACCGAACGGTGGGCGACCCGGCACAGATCACCCGCCCCCGCCGCGCCATCGGCTGGGAGTTCGCTTCCGGCCAGCACATCGCCGATCAGATCCACGGCGATGAAATCCGCGACCTGCGGCACCAGGACGGCGGCCAGCTCCTGGACAGTACGTTCGAGGCCCAGCGTGCTGCCGATCATGGCACTGGCCTCGTTCAGCAGGACCAGCCGCCGTTGAGCCTGGTGAAGGTCGGTGACGTCCGCGGCCTCCTCACACACGCCCAGCGGCCGACCCTCCGCGTCCTGCAACCGGTAGTAGGAGAGTGACCAGACATGCTCACGACCAGGATCCGCCGGGGGGCGGCCCCTGTAATGCAGACCTACGACGGTCTGCCCCGTGTCGAGCACCTCTCGCATGATCTGCGTGACCGAGGACGGATGGTGCGCAGAGAGCGCCTTGCTTCCTGGGTGCAGCTCGTCCTCACGGCGCCCCAGATACTGCGTGAAGGGCCCGGGCAGTTCCTGCCGAGCCGCCTGGTTCGCCCACGCCACCCGCAGGTCGGGGCCGTAGATCGTGAGAGCGACCGGAGACTGCGTTGCCATCCCGTGCAGCATCGCCTGCTGCATCTGCAACTCCGCGAGTCGTTCGGCGTCCGTCAGCAGCAAAAGAGTGGTGGGACCGGCGACCGTGTCGGGCAGGCTGCGACACTCGACAGCAACACGCACGAGACGGCCAGAACAATGACGCAAGGTAACCACACGAACGCGGCGCGATGTGCAGCCCGGGCTGAGCCGTCCCTCTCCCCCTTCCGCGGTGGTCTGCGCGGACAGGGCGTCGACCGAGCGGCCGAGCACCTCCTGCGCCCGGTAACCGAGCAGCCGGCCGGCCTCCGGACTCCATCCGGTCACCACTCCGCTGCGATCCAGCAGGACAGTGGCGGCCCGGCTGACCGTCAACGGGTCACCGAGGCCGACTGCCCCGGACCCGTTCGGTGGTGCCTTCATCTCACGTCCGTTCTCGCCGGCCCCGCTTGCCTGCCCGGCACACGCCCGGTCTTCCTCTCAAGCATCGACCCACAGCGGGCGCGAGACAAACCTCCCGTACCGGCCGGGCTGTGCCACGTATGACCGACCGGCAAGGGGCCCATCCTCTTGGTGCCGACCTCCTCCGGCGTTCACCCTGCGGTTGCGGGTCCGGTCCGCGGTGCCGCGCTGCAACTGGTGACAGTGGACATGTGGTCCTCCGCGAACTCCCCGAAGCGCTCGGCACTGATGTCGCCGACGGAGACGACGACGCCGATCCACGTCGTGTCGTGGATCTGATCCTCACTGACCAGGGTGTTCTTGTCCGCCAACCGCTGATTGGCCGAGAAGATCGGCTCGCGACGTGAGGGTTGTGCGGGCCGTGTCAGGCCCTTCCGAGGACCGACCGGACACGGGCTGGGCCGCCAGCGGGTCAGTACGCGCCTGCGGGGACGGGCGAGAGCCGGTAGGCGCCCTCATGGGCGATGACACGGCCGGCGGTGGGTGGCGCGAAGTGGGTGCCCAGGAGGAGGGTGTCCGTGCCGGCGAGCGAGCCGAGCAGCGTGCGGCGCGAGGCCTCGGACCGCTCGGGCTCGATGTCGACGCAGGCCCCGATGGTGGGGTGAGCGAGCTGGACGGGATGGTGGATGCAGTCGCCGGTGATCAGAGCCGTCTGTCCACGGCTGGTCAGCTCGAGGGCGACGTGGCCGGGGGTGTGCCCGGGGGTGGGAATCAGGCGCACGCCCGGAACGACCTCGACGCCGTCGGCGGGGACGTCGACGAGGTCGAGCAGCCCCGCCTGCTCCACCGGGACAACAGAGTCGCGGAACATCTGCTTGCGCGCCTCCCCCATGTCGTACCCGGCCCAGAACTCCCGCTCTACGCGCGAGGTGATGTAGCGGGCGTTGGGGAAGGTGGGGACCCACTCGCCGTTCACCTCATGGGTGTTCCAGCCGACGTGGTCGGCGTGCAGGTGGGTGAGGATCACCAGGCCGACGGAGTCCGGGGGGAATCCGGCGGCGGTGAGGCGCCGCAGGTAGTCGGTGTTCATGTTGTGCCAGGCGGGGTTGGCTCGCTCCTTGCCGTTGCCGATGCCGGTGTCCACCAGAATGCGCAGCCCGCCGGCGGTGAACGCGAAGCTGTGGCTGTCGAGGTGCAGGATGCCCTCGTCGTCGGCGAAGTGGGGGTGCAGCCAGCCCTGTTGGCTGACGACGTCCGGGGTGGCGCCGGGCAGCAGCCACGGTCCGGTGGCGGGCGGCAGGAGGACCTCGTCGATGCGGTGGACGGTGACGTCGCCCACGGTCCAGGCGGGGGCGGCGATCGGGTCGGTGGCCGCGGGAGTGCTCATGTTCGGTCGTTTCCTCATGTCTCGTTATGGAAGGTCGTTGTGTGCGCTGCGGACTGCCCTGTTTCTCGACACGACGAGTGCTGACGGGGCCGCGACGAGAAGCAGGGCCGCGGCGAGGGATCGAGGCGTCCAGGACAAAGCACGCCGGCGGTGGGCGGGCTGGGCACGGGCTCCCGGGTGGCTGGGTTGCGCATGTGCGCGGTGTGACGGTGGGCATGAGACTCCCTGGCCCTAAACGCAATGGGTTTGCGTTAGCCGACCGTAGGGCCTATGGTCGGCTAACGCAAACTTTTAGCTTTTTGGGGGGGGGGGGGGGGGGGGGGGGGGGGGGGGGGGGGGGGGGGGGGGGGGGGGGGGGGGGGGGGGGGGGGGGGGGGGGGGGGGGGGGGGGGGGGG
>NZ_JBIVZM010000026.1:0-24843 GCF_044759525.1 Streptomyces sp. NPDC101110
GCGTCATGCCGTGCGCGATGAGCCTCAGCAGGGGCCATGACGTGCGGATCGTGGCCATGAACAGATCCAGGGCCAGGCACGTCACGATCGCCGCGTCGACGCCGATCGCGAAGAACGGCGCGTCCTCGACGGAGAAGCCGAACCGGGTCGAACCGGCGTCGGACAGGTTGCCGAAGGACAGGTAGAAGCCGATCGCGCCGATCACACACGCGCCGACGATGGACGCGATCCCGAGCCAGATCTTGACCTTCCGGCTCACCTCCGGCTGGGTGTCGCCGGACGGTTCCAACGAAGTGGTCGAAGCGTCGGCCGGAGTAGCCGAAGCCGGGGGCTGAGTGCCCGAAGCGGCGACCCGAGTGCCCGAAGGCGGTGCCGGGTCGACCGGGGCCGGCACCTTGACGGGCGGCTCGATGGTGGTCGTCATGCTCTCTCCATCCGAAGATCGTGGGCGAGTGCCCGAAGCGGTGACCGGAGTGGTCGAAGCCGCTTCGAGCACGGTCATGATCCGTCGAAACGGAGCCGAACCGTCTGGGGAATTTCGCGGCCCTCCGCCCGCGCCGCCCGGTGCTTGGGGCAGTCGCACGGCGGCCAGCCCTCCGCCCACGCGTTCGTCGGCGGCAGGTTGGGGTTGGGCCGGACCTCGATCGGGTCGGCGTACGTCCGGCCGCCGTCGCGGCTGATGCGGATCGTCATGTGCTTCTGCGGGACGTCCCCGCTGGCGCCTGTCACCGGACCGGCTCGCGGGCGAACCTGGCGGTCACCACACCGACCATGTCGGTGCCGCGCATCGCCGTGTTCTCCAGCCGATCCGCGAACTCGCCGTCCCCTGACTCCCTGCACGCGGCCAGCGCGACGTCCGCGCGGTCGTCCAGGCCGTCCAGGTGCTTCTCCAGCCGGTGCCACTCCTGGCCGCCTATGGCGTGCACCAGCTCGGCAACGACGTACAGCGAACCCAGGTGAGCGATGGCCGCCACCGCGGCCGCGCGCTTCTTGACCTTCAACGTGTCTCCCTCGACGGGCCCGGCACCGACAGCCGGGCGTCCGCCGTCACCAGCCGTGGGGGCCTGGTGGCGACGGACGCCCGTCGTCGGGTTACAGGTCGTCGTCTTGGGGACGGATCGGGTCGTGGTCCTGGCCGCACCAGTCGCAGCAGGTCACAGCGTTCATGCGGCTGCCTCCCCGCCCTCGGACACGACCAGGAACCGGTCCGTGTCGATGTCCATCACGACCGTGGCGGGCTGGCCTTGCTCCCGCAGTTCGTTGGCTCGCTCTTCCGCCGGCCACGACCCTCGCGGGTGGCCAGCCGAGAACGCGTCGAAGACCGTGCGCGTCATGCGATCGCCTCCAGGTCAGCGCAGAGGCGGTCCAGCGCGAAGCTGGTCGGGTCGGTCGCCTGTTCGCGGCGAACCCGCGCCGACCGGTAGTGCGCGTACACCCTGCGGCGGGCGAACACGGCCAGGAGCCCGGAGGCGTTCCTGATCTCGTTGCCGCGCAGCAGGTACTGCCAGACCATCAGCCACACGTCCTGTGCGAGGTCGTCGACGTACGCGGCCCGGTCCTCCGGGCGCAGCGTGCGGCCGACGATCCCCAGCACACGGGCGTGCTGGTTGGCGTAGATGGCCGTCAGGTCCACGGCGAGGGCCTGGACCTCGATACCTTTGGGCATTGGGTCGCACCTCCATGCGATCTGGGGCCGTGGCCCCGGCTGGTCCCCGCCTGCTACGCGGGGGCCGGCCGAAGAAGAAGCCACGGCCGCCGGCGCGGCCTTGGTTGGCCGCCGCGCCCCGTACCGGACTCGAACCGGTCAATGCCTCCGGGGCCCGCGATCTCTGCCCTTGTCTCACCGCGCGTACGGGGCTCTTGTCCGCCCGTGAGGACGGCCTGGGCCAAGGTGCTGCGGAAGTGTCCGCGCGGCAGGGCTGGCTTGTCGCAGGTGCCTGGCCCGCACATCGCCTGCGGGCTGGCGGTCCGCATCACCCTGCGGACGGGGCCGGATTGACCAGAGGAGCCGCCTGCCTGGCCTCGAAGGGCGGGTGGTTCGGCTCGTGTCTTCCGGTGTCTCTGCCTCTGTGGAGTTGAAAAGGAACAGCCGCTTCCTTCGGTTCGACGCGCACGCGCGCTTCCCCTCCGGGCAGTACCTCGCACCGCACCCAACTAGTTGAGCGCGGCGCGCGAGATTGATTAACGCACCTCTTGCTGGGGGTGTCAACACAACTAGCTAAGTGCCGAATGGACTAGCGTCTGACCTGCGGAAACATGGCGACACACAACAGGCCAATGATCTCGACTTCCGATACTCAACTAGCTATGTCATGCTTGGCGGCCAACAGCACCCAGCACACCGAGCAGAAGGGACGGAGGGCCGTGGCCAAGAAGGAGCCCGGGAAGATCGAGCGAATCGCCGCCGATCTCCGGACGAAGATCGAGACCGGCAAGTACCCGCCGGGCGGCAAGCTGCCCAGCGTGTCGGAGCTCCAGGCCGCCGAAGGAATCGCCTTCCAGACCGCGCGAGATGTGTTCCGCGTCCTGGAACGGGACGGCCTGGTCGTGACCCGACAGGGCAAGGGCTCGTTCGTGACGCCGTTCATCGGCAAGATCACCCGCGACGGAACGGGCCGGTACCAGCCCGCAGCCCGATCCGAAGGCGGTGCACGCGGCGCGTTCGAGGCAGAGCTGAACCGCCTCGGTCTGGTCTACAAGCGGACGCCGACCGAGATCGGGCGAGCCCGCCCGCCGCGTGACGTTGCTGCCGCGTTCGAGCTGCACCACTCAGCGAAGGCCATCTACCGGAGCCGTGCCATGAAGGCCGGCCGGGACGCTGCGGACTCCGACGAGGGGTTCGTCGTCCAGCTCGCCACGTCGTGGTTCCCCATCGAGATCGCAGGTGGGACCGCGATCGAAGAACAGGACACCGGACCGGGCGGCAGCAAGAACCGGCTCGCCGACCTCGGATTCGCTCAGCGGCGCGTCCAGGAGTCCATCGAGGTCCGCTTCCCCACCTCGGAGGAGGCGGAGGCCCTGAGCATCCCCGACGACCGGCAGGTATACGAGCTGGTCCATCACGCCTCAACAGCAGAGGGCCGCGTCGTTGAGGTCGCGGTGCACGTCATGCCCGCGAACATCTGGCGGTTCTCGTACACGTGGGAACTAGACGCCGACTAGGCGTCGTCCCACGTCAACCCATCCATCACCAACGAAGGAGCACCATGCCGAGCAACACCATCGGCGCTGACGGGACGATCACCCGCGACGCTCGCAGCCGCTACGTGCAGCGGGCGGAGGGCGGTGCCCACGGGGCTTTCGAAGCCGAGACCAAGCGCGCCGGTGGCAGCCCCCGCGCTGAGGTTGAGGTCCAGCGCGGTGCGGCTCCTGCCGACGTCGCCGACCTTCTCGGGGTGAGCCCTGACGCGGAGGTCGTCATCCGGCAGCGCCGTATGTACGACGGTGACCGCCTGGTCCAGCTTGCCGACACGTACATCCCCGCGTTCGTCGCGGAGGCCGCTCCCGCCGTTGCCCAGCTCGACACGGGCGCGGGCGGGATCATCTCCCGGATGGCGGACGCGGGACTGGCGCAGACCGATGTCGTTGAGGACGTCACGCAGGTGCCGGCGACCGCTGCGCAGGCCGAAGCCCTGGGCGTCGACTCCGGCGAGCTGCTGCTCACCATCACGCACACGGGTCGTACCGAGGACGGCCGGACCGTCGAAGTCACCCGGCACGTGCTCAGCCGCGGTTGGACGCTGCGGTACGGCGTTCCGCTGGACTAACTGCCCAACAGGCTCACCGCCCGGCGTCCTCTCGCAGGACGCCGGGCGGTACCAGAGGAAGGGGAAGCCGATGACGCACAGCGACTCACCCGCAGGCGCTCACCTGCGGCAAGCCCTCGAACTGGTGGCCCTCGGCGTGCCGGTGCTGCCCCTGCGCGAGGGCAAGGTGCCGTTTGCCAACTGCCCTGAGTGCTTCGAGAACCGGTGCGGTGGCCGACCGAACATGAAGAGCGCCGGCACCTGCGAGTGCCCTCGGCCGTGCCACGCGTGGGCTGCCGCGTCGACGTCGGTCGACCTCGTGACGTCGGCGGCCTGGATGGCAGCCTGGCGGCGGTCGGCCGCGGTCGCCTACCACCCGGGCGGTGCTGGGGTGACCGTGGTCGACCTCGACAGCAGCGATGCGATCGCCTGGGCACGCGAGGCCCTGCCCGCGACTCGAACCGTCCCGACGACACGCGGCGAACACTGGATCTACCTGGGCACCATGCAGTCGGCGAACAAGGTGCGGCCGGGAGTCGACATTAAGTCCCGCATGGCGTATGCCCGCTGGCTCGGTCGCGGCGAGGGCGAGATGCTCCAGCTCCCGGAGGCTGTGACGTCGCTGCCCCGCCACGTGGTGCCGGCGGGCACGGTGGCCTCTTCTCCGATGCCGCGAGCGGCCTGGTCACGGGAGGTCGCGAGCGGCTGCCGCCACACCGAGGGCTACGTCCGGAAGGGGCTGGACAAGGGCCTGGCCATGGTCCGCAGTCACCCGGAGCAAGGTGCAGCCTCGCAGGCATTCGGCGTCGCGCGGTTCCTCGCCGCGCTGCACCAGGAGTGCCCCGGACCGTGCGGCCTTGAGTCGTTGGGCGGCGAGATCGTCACCGCGGCTGTGAGCGTCGGCGTACCCGAGGGATATGCAGTGCGAGCTGTGGAGAACGGGTTCGCGGCGTCCGGCGCGACCGTGCCGTTGACCTTAATGGTCTGAGGTCCGTAAACCCCCTGGGCTACGGTCCCACAAGCAACTCAAAAGCGAGCGGCCCGGCAGGTGGTGGGACACCTAAGACGCCGGGCCGACTGGAAGTTTCGAGCTGTGCTTTGATCCGCCTGCTCTGCTTCCTACGCGGAAGCCACTGTACGACACGGTGGCCCTGTGGAGGAGACGGAACAAGGTCACAGCTCCCAAGAACGGAGCACTCGTGACCCAGCCGTCCGATGACGGACACTCCACCGACACCGCCAGTCCCTCCGTGCCTCAGCAGCGGCCCCTCGAAGACCGTGAGGTCGTCAGGGAGCGCGTTGTCATCGACGTCACCGATGAGCCGACCGGCGTCACTGAGGTGACGCGCGCGCTTCAGTCCGGCGCGATCGCCGATGTCTACCTGCGCGGCCGGCGGCCCGTCTGGATCGGCGACGGTGACGACGGGCCTTTCATCGAGGAGATCACGAAGGACGCGCTGACCCTCGCCCTTCACGAGCACGCCGAAGTCTTCAAGATGCGCAAGCACGGGCCCTCACCTGTGCTTCTCCCCACCCGTGTCGCGGCCGTCGTGCTGGCACGGAACAACTGGAAGCTCCCCCGGCTCAAGGGGATCACCTCTGTGCCTCTGCTCAGCCCGGACGGCCAGCTCCACCTTCGAGAGGGGTACAACCCAGCGACCGGGTGGTTCTACTCTCCCCGCATCCGGATCAAGGACGTCCCCGAGAATCCGACGCCGGAGCAGATCGCCGACGCTCAGGAGCTGGTCGTCGGCAGGATGCTGGGTGACTTCCCCTGGATGAAGGCGAGTGACCTCGCGCAGTTCGTCGCCGCGCTGTTCATCCCTCTTCTTCGCTCGATGATCTCGGACCCCACTCCGCTGTGGGCGATCACCGCCACCAACCCGGGCTCCGGCAAGTCGCTCCTGGCGCGCATCATGGCCGAACTCTTCGGGATCAAGGGTGCTACCTGGGGTACGGACAACGGCGAACAGCGCAAGGTCATCACGTCCGTGATGATGGAATCCGGCGCTCCCGTCGCCGTCTTCGACAACCTCCCGACCGGCCACACCCTGCGCTTCCCAGTCATGTCAGAGCTGCTCACGTCTTCCGTGTGGAATGACCGCATCCTCGGCCGGTCCGAGATCGTCAGCCTCCCGAACAATCTGCTCTGGGTGGTCAACGGCAACAACCTGACCGTCGGCGACGACCTCGCCCGCCGCACCATCTGGGTCCGCCTCAACCCCGACGTACGGCCCGACACCCGCGACCCGTCGGCTTTCGCGGCCGGTGACCTCAACGAGTGGCTCCAGCTTCACCGCGCCGAAGTTCTCCACGCACTCCTGACCCTGCTCCGCGGCTGGGTTGCGGCCGGGATGCCGAAGTCCAACCACCACATGGCTTCCTTCGGAGCGTGGCCCCGCACCCTCGGCGGCATCCTGAACTGGATGTGCCTGCCTGGGTGGATGGAAGACCGTGAGGAGCAGATGGAGGACTCCGACGAAGACGCCATGGAGTGGGCTTCGTTCCTCTCCGTCTGGCATCAGGAGCTGGGCACCCAGGAGTACACCTCTCAGAACCTGGTCGACTTCGCTTTCGCCTCGGCCACCGGCGTCAGCGCGGCCTCCAACCTCAGCAAGGTCATGCCGACCAATGGCGACAAGATCCCGAACTCCAAGCAGCTCGGGAAGTGGTTGCGTGCCCGACAGGGCCGTTTCTTCAGCGGCTACCGGATCATCTCCAGACGAGACGCCCGGCAGAAGATCAACTACTGGCGAGTGGAAGGCCCGGCTCCTGCGCCTCCCCAGTAGGCCGCCGTCTTCCCGCAGAGGCCCGCACGGATGTCCGTGCGGGCCTTTCTCGTGCACCTGCAACGTACGGGTCGCAGCAACTACACCCCGCACTGCCCGCACTACCCGCACTACCCGCAAACCTCCTGGTCACAGGCGTGCGGGTAGTCGGGCGGGCCTCTGCCCGCTGCGGGCAGTCGTCGCCGCTCTACCCGCACTACCCGTGACCTCGGTAGTGCGGGTAGTTGCGGGTAGTGCGATCTTGCCATCTGATCACTACCCGCAACCACTCTGAACTGGGGTTATGCGGGTAGTGCGGGTAGTGCGGGTAGTTCTTTTAACTCTGTTACTTCTGTTGTTACTGAACAGCACCGGTTCCGGTGGGGAAGAAGCCACGCCCCCACGCTTCGTGGCGTCGCCTGTCGACCGGTCGGACCGTCTCGATTCGGCGGGCGTGGCTTCTTCCTTCGACGACGGCGGTCAGGTGATACGAGTGCGAGGCGTCGCACGGGTACGCCGGGTGCGAGACGTGCGAGCGGTAGCCTCCCGGCGAGAGGTGGTCGATGGCGGCCGCCAGGAGTGGGCGGAGGTGAGCCGGTGGCGGAGGCAGAGGTCGACGTCTTCGGCATGCTGAAGGGCGGCGTCGGCAAGACGAGGATCGCGATGCTCGCCGCGCTGTGGCTGGCCACGGTCGAAGGCGAGGACGTGCACCTGGTCGACGCGGACAGCGTCTCCCAGACGAGCAACGACTGGCGCAAGGACTACGAGCTGGAGAACCCCGGCAAGAAGTTCCCGGTGAAGGTCACCCGGCACCCCTTCGACGACCTGGACGAACACGTGGCCGCTCTGCGGAGCAAGCACGATCGCGTCATCGTCGACGTCGGCGGCGGGAACGCCGGCATCTTCACGGCGGCCCTGGTGTACGCCCGGCGCCTGGTGGTGCCGATCGGCGCGGACCCCTCGGAGGTCCGGCGCCTGCGGTCGACCTGGCGAGCCGCACAGACGGCCGCGGGCGACTCCGAGGTCGGAGGGTTCGACGCCTGGGTGCTGCTGTCCCGCACTGACCACGGAACGACGCTGCCGCGTGAGTACCGGGACATGCTGACCTCGGGGAAGGACCCGAAGAGCGGGCGGGAGCTCCCGGTGTACCCGCTGCTGACTGCCGAGATGCGCAAGCGGGTGGCCTACCAGCGGGCCTACCCGATAGTGCCGCCCCGGGCGGAGTTCCACGACGTCCCCGCCGTTCTGCGCGAGATCGGCATCCTGCCCAACCAGAAGGGATCGTAGTGACGATGACCGGGCCACAGCGGATGGCGCCCCCGCCGGCGGACGATGACGAGGACGAACCTGAGGTCTCCCGGGAGAGCGTGGCGCGAGACCGCCGGCGCGACCGGGACCGGGCGGCAGCGGAGGCTCGGCAGACCATGACCCGGCGTTCCTGGTACACGAAGACCACGGCGGCCGACGCCTTCCAGGCCGCCGTGGACGACATCCACCACAGCACCCGCGTGCCCAAGCACGAGGTCGTCGCCGCGCTCCTGGAAGCGGCCGTCGCGCAGTCGGAACGCGTCCAGCGGAAGCTGGGAAGGTCGCACGCCTCGCACCAGTGAGACCCCGCATACGCGTGATACCCCTCGCACCAGTAGCACGGGTGCGAGGGGTATCACATGTGGTCAGGGCGTCAGCGCTGGGTCTGGAGGCGATCGGCGATCCACTGCGGCAGAGGCGCCATGGCCACGTCGTGGCCGATCGCGTACGGCTTGCCGCCGACGATGGAGCCGGGGCCCACGAGGAAGCCGCCGGTGCGAAGGCCGGGCCCGCGCACGTCGACGCCCGGTCCGAGGGGGCTGCGGCGGCCGGAGAAGCTGCCGATGGTGCAGCCCTCCGGCGCGGCGAAGTACAGGTGCCGGCCGCCGCTCGGGGTGTTCACGGTCAGCGTCTCCGGCCACGGCTGACCGAGGCGGGCGGCGAGCGCGGCGAGCACCGCCTGGCCGTCGTCCTCGACGTCCAGGTCCAGGCCGACGACGTGGGAGGCCCGGCAGCCGACGCCGATGTTGTCGCCGTCGCGCCAGAGCTCCCGGACGCGCGCGGGGTCGGTCAGGACGTGCGTGCGCCAGGGCCCGGTGGGCCGTCGACCGCCCGGCGGGAGCGGGAAGACGGCCAGCCCACGGGCGGCGAGGTCGGCGGCGGCTTCGGTGCTCACGCCGGGACCGCCTCTTGCTCCTGGTCCTCGTCGAAGTCCTCGTAGCAGGTGCACTCTTCGTACGGGTTCCCGCTCCCGCCGGCGCCGCACTCGCGGCAGTACACGCCGTAGTCCGGATCGTCGTAGTCGGGCTCTTCGTACTCGTGGTGCCGCCAGCCGGAGCACTGGCCGTTGTAGCAGCCGCACCCGGGGCACTCGGGGCAGACCATCCCGTACGTCCAGCCGCACTTCTCGCACATGACCTTGTTGCGGGGGTCGTTCTGCTCCTGCCGGAGGTAGTCGACGGCCTCCTTGTACGTGTTGATGTCGACGTACGTCTCCAGGTACTCGCACAGCGTCTCGAACTCATCCGGGTTCGGGTGGTCCAGGAGCGCGATGGCGCAGGCGTGCTTGATGCCCAGCTCGTCCTTGAGGTCGGCCAGGGCCTTCTTCCGCGCGTGGTTCTTCGGCATCTCAAGCTCTGTTTCCGCGGCTCGCGGTGATCCCAGACTCACCGGCCGCCAAGAGCGAGGCCAGCAAGGAGTTCATGAAGTCTTTGGTGGAGGCTCGGCGCGGGGCACCTTCGGTGTTGCTCGTCCGGTCTGGGCCAGACGAACCGGGCCATGAGCCGGGCCCACGGTCAAGCGACCGCAGTTCCGACTGTAGCGGAGAGGGCCGACACCCTGGGGGACTTGCTGGGTGTCGGCCGTGCGAGAGGTGATACGCCTCGCATGAGTGCGACGCATGCGAGGCATATCACCCCAGCTAGCTGACGAGATCAGCCGTCCTGTGGAGGCCATGGGCGCGGCTGGAGCTTCCGGCGGATGCGCAGGGCGAGGGCCTCGCGCTGGAACTCATCGAGCTCGGGGAAGCTGAAGATCTCGACGGCGGTCATGCCGTAGTGCGCGCACGCCCGCTCGATGGTCTCCAGGCCGATCGTGGCCCCGCCTCCCCGGCCGCCGTTGACCTTCCGGCGCCACGTCGGCTCGGAGTAGCGCATCCCGGCGGCCTGGCGGGTCATCGTCTCCCCCGACAGCTCCCGCAGCTCGCGGAAGGTGCTGCGGACCTGGTCCTCAAGGTGCACGGGTTCTCCTGGGCGATAGCTGGGCTAGCGGTGGGCACCTCTCGCACGGGTACGAGGGATCGCATGGGTGCGAGAGGTGCGAGGCGTATCACGCGAGGTCAGAACGGGGGCGGGACGCGCAGGGCGAGGACCCGGTTGGAGTGGAGCCGGTGGGCCTTCCGGCCTGCGGGCGACTGCATCAGGGCGTCGGAGGACTGCTCGATCATCGCCTGGTGCAGGCTCAGCGGGGCGGTGACGCGCACGGAGTAGCCCTGGCCCCGGCGGATGGTCCGGCCGTCGCGCAGCGACTCGCGGATTTTCGCGTCCTCGCCAGTCAGCAGGTGCTCGGCAACCAGGCCGGGGACGTCGACGGAGACCGTGGGGTCGGCGGGAGCCTGGTCCTGGTGGTCGTCGGCGACGTCGTCCAGGAGCACCCCGAGGTCGTCGGGAACCTCGCGGGCGCCGGCGGAGTCGAGCGCGCGGCGGATCGTCTTGGGGTCCACGCGGTACTGCCGGGCGAGCCCCTTGACGGTGGCGCCCTCGCGGTACGCCTCCACGATCTCCTCGATCTCCTGGGGTTCGAATGCGGCGGGCCGACCGAGGCTCTTGCCCGCGGCTTCGGCGGTGGCGACGCCCTCCTTGGTGTTCTCGCTGATGAGATCTCGTTGGAACTCCAGCACGGCGGCCAGCACCTGAATGATCATCTTGGTGCCGGAGTCGTCGGCCGCGAGGTCGATGCCGGACAGCAGACCGGACTCGACACGCAGGTGCAGGCCCCGGCGGATGAGCACGGGCCGAAGCGCGAGGACGTCGGCCACGCTGCGGAACAGGCGGGCCGCGTCGGCGATCCGGATCGTGTCGCCGACGGCCGCCTCGTTGAGCAGCTGGGTGAAGCCGGGCCGGTTCAGCGACAGGACGCGGCTGGACGTCGCGGGGTCCTCGTAGACCGGGGCGCCGGCGGCGATGAGCGCGGCCAGAGAGTGGCGCTGCCGGGCGTCGGTCTGCTTGTCCGTGCTGTGGCGCAGGTACAACCGGTCAGTCACGGTCGCGGTCCTCGCTGTCGAGTTCGGTGACGATTCCGCCGATGAGCCGTTCGGTGGCGTCCATCGCGTGAGCCTTGCAGGCGAGGAAGGACTCCCCGCCCGCGTCGGTGACCCTGTGGGTCAGAGGCTCGCCGCACGGCACCCCCAGCCGGTCGTAGTCCCACGACCGCCCACAGGCGAGCTGCGTGCACCGGGTACGGCCGCCGGAGCTGACCAGGTGGTTGCCGTGCTCGGGGCAGACGCCCCACGGCACGGCGCACACCGATCCGTCGCGTACGGCCCGGACCCGGGCGAGTTCGCCGGCGGTGTTCTCCAGGGCCTCGCTGATGCCGGTCATCCGTCCGGCGGCGTCGTCCAGGCGGAAGACGGTGTGCCGGGTTTCCTCGCTGCCGCGTAGCCGCCGCTCGACATCACGGATGCGCTCCTGGAGGTCGGAGACGTCGGCCATGAGGGCGCGGATGTCGGCGGGAGTCGGCTCCTGGTCGTCGGACGCCATGGGTTCCCCTCCGTTCGGCCGGGCCCTGGTGGCTCCGGCGGTCGAATGGCAGCCTAGGGGGGCGAAAAGGGGAGGCGCAAGTACGGAACGGAATCCAATGGATCGACAGGCCAGAATGCCCGGTTTTTCACCCGTTCGGGCGATCCGGCGGATTGGATCGGCCAGGGGAGGCTAAAACGACCGTTTTAGCCTCCCCAGTCGGATTGGATCGGCGGTCCGGCGCCAGACGGAATCGAACGCGCGTACGGGTAGCCATCCGGGCTCGTAAATGACCCTTGACACTCCGGGCATGTAAAGGCACCTTTACGGTAGGCAGTCAAGGAACCTTTACGAGGGGGATCACATGGGTTGGGTGCACGACGTACCCCAGGACGACCTGTACGACCACGAGGGCTACACCGTGGCCGTCCTCGCCGACGGCAGCGAGCCGGAGCCGTTGCAGTTCCCGGTCCCCGGCCGCGAGGGAGCCACCTTCAAGAACGGCCGGTGGGACCTCTACGACGGGACCGAGGGCCGCCCCCTGGCGACGGCGGTGCGGGCCGCGTGCGAGTGCGGGTGGCGCAGCACCGACACGTTCCCCGTCGACTTCGACGACGACGAGGGCACGGAGGGCTGGGAGACCAACACCGGGCCGTTCGCGGCCTGGCAGTCCGAGCACATCGAGGTGCTCCTGGGCACCGCGATGCCGACCGAGCTGCGCGAGGCGATTGCCACCGTGGCGAAGCAGGTACGCGAACACGCGAGGCTCCGGCCGTTGGTCGCGCTCGCCGCGATCGGCCAGCTGGAGAAGCTCGTTGGCGACGTGGCGCCGACCGCCGGCGCGGCGGCCCGCATCGACGGCCAGACCTGGACGACGATCGGGAAGGCCCTCGGCACCACTCGACAGGCAGCCTTCCAGCGGTTCAAGCGCTTCTTGGATCCGGACCTGGTCTCCAACCCGAACGACTGACGCCGGATTTCCCCGAGCCCCGCCGGTTCCGGCCGCGCGGGGCTCTTTGCTGCCCAGAGATCGCCAACCAGCCTCACAGCGTGCCGTCTCCCGCCCGTTTGCGAGTGCCCGTGTGTGATTGGACATCGGGGAAGCCCTTAGGCCGCTACAGGGCCGCACAGCGGTTCGTGCAGGTCAATGAGGCTCGCACATCTCGCACCTGACGCACCCGTGCGAGGCGTCGCACCTGTCGCACCCGGGCACCGGCCGGACCGCCCGAATCCCGGGCGTGTGGCTTCTTCCTTCGACGGCGGGCCGCAGGCAGTCCGTCGGCGAGCACCACCAGGAGCGCGGCGGGCGGTGAGCCGAGACGCAAGCGCGGTGATCCTGTATCCCGCGCGCGTTGGGTGGGTCTGAGAAGTCCCGCGAAGCCCGCGACGGTAGCGAGCGCCGTGCGTACGGTCCGCGCCCATGACCAAGACACACACGACTCAGCCCGCCCGCCGCAAGCCTCGCCGCAAGGGCCGTCCCACTCTGCTCACCCCGACGACCATGGATCTGCTGACCCGGGCCACAGCCGCGGGCCTTCCGATGAAGCTGGCCGCCGACGCGGCCGGAGTCGGGAGGTCGACCTTCCTGCGCTGGATGGCGCTGGGGGAGGACGCGGTCGACCGCGAGCACGGCGGCCTCCTGGACGTCGACTCCCCCAACCCGCACGCGGCCCTGTACGCGAGAGTGACCCGGGCCCGTGCCGCCGCGGTGGTCCGCGCCCACTCCTACATCGAGGAAGCGGCCCGCGGCGCGGTCGTCTCCGAGACTCACCGATCGTGGACCGACACGGTCACCGGCGAGCACCGCAGCGAGAAGCGCATCCGCCGGCGGCCGGGCGACTGGCGAGCGTCGGCGTGGTTGCTCGTGCGGTTCGACCCGAACCCGAAGTCGCTCGACGAACAGCTCGACGAGGAAGACGCCCGCATCCGAGCCGAGCGCGGCGAGACACCGATGGAGCGGGCGCTGACGCCTCACCTCCAGGACCTCGCGGCTCGCCTGGAGAAGACCCTGGCGCAGTACCAGGAAGAGGACGCGGCCCCCGATCCGGTGACACAGGCCGGAGAGCCCGGCGCACTCCTGGGGGAAGTTGGCGAGGCGGACGTCGACCGCGAGGGGTGACCCGGGCGGCGGTGCTCCCCGGCGCGCACGGCGTACGCCACGGCGAGACGGATGCGCGTCGGGGAGTGCCGACGGAAGCGGGGTCCAGGGGCTGGCGAAAGCCCCTGGTACCACCGGCCCCCGCTCAAGAGGGCGCCGTGGGGAAGTAGTCGGCGGCCGGGAGCTCCGGCACGGACCCCTTGCAGACGAGGTCAGCGGTCACGCGTCGCCGTACTCCGGCACCGACCCGAGGCAGCACGAGACGCACTACGAGGGGCACCAAGAGCGGCACTACGAGAGTCATCAGGAAGAGCCACACGAGAGGCAACCCGCTCCCACCGGCACCTCGAACTCCGGCCGCCCTCGGTCGGAGTCCCAAGACGGTCTTCAGCGATAACTTGCTGCGCCCTCGCTGCGCCCTCGGGAGCGATGCTCACGCACCAACTTGCTGGCCCCGGTCGTCCTCGCCTCCGCCCGATCCGAGGGTCCGCCGGCCACGGGGCAGCGCGACGTCCTGGTGCTCGACTTCCCCCAGGAGCGGGCCCGCTCCGATGCGCTCGATCGGTAGGAGCCGCGGGGACGGAGTTTCCGCCGGAGTCGTACGAGGGGAGGGGGCGGGGCCGGTGCCGAGTTGGCGTCGCGTGGTGCTCATGGTCGGCAGCGTGGCACGTCGAAGGTGGGGGTGGTGCGGGTCACCGGTTTCGAGTGGGTTCGGTGCGCGGCACCTCTAGCACTTTTGCCCTCGCGGGTTTCGTGGGGACGGAACTCGCCGCGTAGATCGCGGGCCGCCTAGGGTTCCCGGATGACGACCAGCACCCCGCACGAGATACCCGAGGACGACGGCCAGGAGCACGGCGAGCCGGTTGCCGAGTACGAGTCGGTGCACGTGACCGAGCGTCTGGTGAAGCGGACGTGCGGCTGGTGCGGCGCTGAGTTGAAGTACAACGGGCGGGGCCGGCCGCCGAAGTTCTGCAACGACAGCCACCGCAAGCGCGCGCACGAGCGGGAGAAGGCGCGCGCCGAACTCGGGGACGCGCCCGCACCCGAACCCGTCCGCGAGGTGATCGAGCGTACGGAGACGGTGGTGCGCAGCGTCGTCCGGAAGGGGCCCACGGTGCTGCAACCGGTGCCCGAGCCTCCGAGGCTCCGCTTCCCGGAGTCGGTCGACGACTGGCTGACGATGCTCTCCCTGCTTCAGCTCGATGCCTCGAAGTTCCGCGACCACCACCGCGCGCGGGAGCTCCAGGACGTCCTGGCGGAGCTCGTCACGGAGGACTTCCCCGGCACGGTCGGCGTGGTCCCCAGCACGGTGCCCACGACCGTGGACGACTGGTACGGCGCGCTGCGCCAGTTGCTCGCCGACGTACGCGGCGGACGGTTCACCCCGGCGCAGCGGGCCGACCTCGCGCGCGTCTTCGGCATCGCCATGGAACACCTCCAGGCGGGCCCGGACGGACTGCCGCCGGTCGGCGAGGACACGTCCGCACTGCCGCGTGCGGAGCGACGTCGGCGCGAGCGGGCGGCCCGCAAGAAGGGCCGGTGACGCCGGATTCCGTCCGGACGAAACGGAGTTGCAAGAGATGTCATGCCGCCCTCGGCATCGCGGGAAGCTCCCCTTCCCGCCCAACTTGCTGCCCAGGTGAAACGGCCTTTGGAGATCGTGCGTTCGTGAATGCAAGAGGTGTGACCGTGTTGATCTTGCACAGGCGGTACGGCTTCGCCGCTCGCTACGCGATGACCTGAACGGTCACACCTCATGCATTACGAATGACCTCGGCACCACGACGAACCTTGTGACTTTGTGAATGCAAGAGCTTTGACCGTGCGGGACGCGCGCAAGTCGCTGTCCACGGGTCCGGCTCTCCTGAGCGGGAGCCGTGGACAGCGACGGCCGTCGGGCCGTGATGCAAGGGTGTGCGGGTCTCTCGCGGTGGGTGCGCTTGGCGTCAGGTCATGACGGTCGCCGACGGCGGCGTTGGTCATGACGGTTCGCGCGCGGCGGGTCTTGTGGCGCGGCGCGTCGACGCGGTCTTCGAGTAACGCCGTACGTGAAGTCGGTGACGTACGGCGGTGCTCCGCCGCGTGGTCGACGTCCCCGGCCGGGACCGACGACCGAGGAACTGGCGCCCGGCGAAACTGGGCCCAGTTCGCACTATCTTGCTTCCGGTCGTTACTGCCGTCTCCCGCGCGCGGATGGTGCGCGGACCGGTCCCCGAAAACCCCCGCCCCGACCGTGCCCGGTCGCCTGCAGACCCCGGGCAGCGGAGGGCTTACTGATATCAGTGAGCACTACCTTGCTGCCGTCGTCTGCTGCCGTCGGGAAGCGCGGCCGGGCGCGTTACTGGGGTCAGTAACCCACAACTCGCTGCCGCCGTCGTACGGCCGCGGCGGGTCGCTCATTGTTCCAATGAGCACTAACTCGCTGCCGCCGTCGTACGGCCGCGGCGGGTCGCTCATTGTTCCAATGAGCACTAACTCGCTGCCGCCCTCTGCTGCTGTCGCCGACGGTGCCGGCCACGCGCGCGGTGGGATGGCGCCGCCGGGCCGAAGGCCCGAATCAGGGCGCGCGAAGCTCGTTACAACTCCCCGCCTCGGTCAGTCGTCGGGCGTGATGTTGATGGCCCCGCAGTTCCAGCACGACCACTCTTCGGGGAGCCGGTACTTCTCCGTCCAGAACCCCACCGGCTTCCCCCAGACCGTGCAGTCCGCCTCACAGCGCCAGCACTCGAACTCGAAGTCCACCCCGGGTCACCTCCTGGACCCCAGCATGGCCCCGCGCGGCCGGTCCGGAAACGCAAAAAGGCCCCCCGGCATCCGAAGACGCCGGGGGGCCTTGGTCGTTCGAGAGGGCGTTACGCGAGCGCGGCGAGCAGTGCGCCCGCGAGGGTGATGAGCGAGACCGCCGTGATGTCGATCGCGACCTGGAGGCCGCGGTACTTCCGCCGTGCGATCCGGGAGAGATGGACGACGTGCGCCGCCTGGTTCTCCGGCACCTGGAGGTCGGCGACCACCTCCTCCGGCGTGCACAGCGACCAGTACAGGTACGAGCCGCGGGCCGCGCCTCCGAGGCGGGGACGGACGACGACCAGGACCACGAGCATCGCGGCCACCAGGCCGACGGTGCCGAGCCCCACGAGCGCGGCGGAGGCCCCCGGCAGGGCGCGGCCGGGGACGGCGGCGACCAGCGCGGCCAGCGGCAGCGAGAACGCGGTGAGCAGCACGCCGGACTTGGCGTCGGTCCGGCTGATCTCGGCGAGCACGGTGGTGGTCGCCGCATCGAGCCGGGTGTCCATCTCGCTCATCGTCCGGCCTCTTCCAGGGTCCACGTCCAGGGCTCGCCCTCGTCGACGGCGCGGGCCGCCGACAACCCGAGCAACAGGGCGGGCCCGGCGTACTTCTTGGGCAGCGTGCGGGCGGCGGCGGCCCGGCGCAGGAGCACGGCCATGAGCGCGGCCTCGGCCGTGTTGAACTCCAGCTCGCTCTCGCCGGCGTGGTCCAGGACGGGGGTCAGCTTCGTGTAGTCGTCGTACGACAGGACGCCCCGCACGTACTGCCCGAGCTCCCGTAACTGCTTGACGGTGAAGCGGTCGACGCCCTCGAAGTCGGCGCCGTGCGACACGGTGACGTGAGTGGCCATCTCGACTTCCCCCGTCAGCCGTTGTGGTTGTGGGTCCGGCTGAACATCCCCTTCGTCTGGGTGTTCACCTCGGTACGTTGAACGACCGTGCCGGAGTAGTGGTGGTGGTGCTCCGTGTGCATGTCCTTCTTCGCGCGGCCGACGGACCGCAGCAGGAAGCCCGCGGCGAGCACCAGAGTGGTCGGGGCGGCGGCCCCGATGGCGAGGTTGGCGGTGTCGGCCTGTCCGAGCACCCACAGCACCAGGGCGGTGACCCCGCCGACCGGCAGCGAGGCGACGCCCCCGGCGAGCATGACGCCGCTGATGTCGGTGGCGCGCTGGGACATGGGCGGCCGTCCCTCCTGGGCAACCGGCGCGGCGGTGGGCGGCGTGTTCGGCGAGGTGTCCCGGTAGGACGTCGGGATCGGCTCGGGGGCGGGCTGCGGCTTGTACAGGTTCTCGATGATCCGGCGGGCTTCGGCGGCGGCCTCCGACTCGCTGAGCTGGATGCCGGGGGTGCGGTCGATGTGCTCCACTGTTCGAACTCCTTCGAGGCATTGGGGGAGTGAAAAGGGGCCCCGGAGGTGCGATCTCCAGGGCCCCGGCTTGCTGTTGGGGAGGGTCAGCGGACGGCCGCGTACAGGCCGTGCCCGACCCGGGCGACGTCGTCGCCGGCGTCGGCGAGCGAGCTGAGCCGAGTGCGGACGGAGCCGAGCCTGACCTCCTTGCCGCCGTCGGCGTTGACGGCCGCCGTGATCTGGTCGGCGGTCATCGGGTCGTCGGACGCGGCGAGGACGACGCGGATGCGGTCCTCCAGGAGCTGCGGGCCGCGCCCGCCGTTGGCCGCCTGCACCTTGGCCACCTTGGCGGCCTGTTCGTCCTTCACGGCCTCGCACAGCGCGGCCATGGCGTCGGTGCCCCGGGCCGCGTACGCCTCGCCCGCCGCGTCCAGCGAGGTCTCTTCCAGGCGCGCGGGGTCGCCCGGCCCGTACAGGGCGAGGATCTCCGGGTCCAGGCCCGGCATCGGCATGATGGAGCCGATCCGGAAGTGCCGCATCATGCTCGCCGGGTACGGCCCGGAGAGCAGATAGGCGGTCCCCTGGGTGTCGCAGACGTCATCGTCGTCGTCGACGCCCTCGGCGAACTGCGAGCGCAGGACGCGAGGCTTGAGGCTCTTGGGGATCGGCATGAGCTGGGTGCCGGCGGGCAGCAGACCGTCCGCCACCAGCTGGCGCATCATCGAGCTACTCCAGCGGAGCAAGGTGACCTCGCCCTCCTTGAGCATGGCCCTGAGCGTGTCCGAGCCTCCGAGCTCTTCGAGGTGGCTGGCCTGTGCGTCCAGTTCCTCGCCGATGCCGACGGAACGGCCGGTGCGTCCCAGCTCCTTGACGAGGTAGGTCGCCTCCTCGCGGTACGGCGCCCCCTTCTCCAGGAGGCGGTTGGCCTCGTCGATCCGCACGGACAGCAGCGGGTCGGGGTCGCCGATGACGAAGGCGTTGCGGCCCATCGCGGCGTAGCGCGGCTGGCGGGACTGCTGAGCGACCGCGACGGCGGCCCGGAGCATCAGGATGACTTCCTCCTGGCTCGTGGCCAGCCAGTCGACCTGGCCCCGGGCCTCCGGGGCGGACTGGCCGCCCTTGAGGTCGCCGTACCAGCTCACGATGCCGTTGCGCTTCTCGCAGGCCAGCACGTACTGGACGGTGCGGCTCTTGCCCGCGCCGGTGGTGCCGAAGGTCAGGGCGCGGACCGCGCTGCCGGTGCGCGGGTCGAACAGCTTCCGGCGGGCGGGGCGGCCGTTGTGGTACCGGCCGACGACGATCCGTCCGAGGTTGTCCATGAGCATGTCGTCGTCGGAGGGCGGCGGCATGGTGGCCAGCGGGTTGGACGGGTAGATCGTGACGATCGCGTGCCGGGAGCCGTCGGTCTCGACAGCGATCCGGCCCGGGTCGCCGACGTCGAAGGCGCTGACGAGGGCCGCCAGGTCGTACTTGATGACCTGGCCCGCGGGGACTTCGACCATCAGCTCGATGATCTGGTTGTCGGGGATGGCGAGGGAGCCCGGGGTGGCGGGGGTGATGGTCACGCGTCCTCCTTGGACAGGTTCATGGAGCCGAGGTTGATGGCGGTGATGGTCGCGCCGGGCATGGCCAGCGGGGCGATGCGCTCAGCCCACAGGCGGGCGGGGTCCAGGGCGGCGGCGTCGGCCTGGCCGACGGTGAGCAGCTGCACGGAGGCCCCGCGGCCGGGGACCGGTCCGACGGTGATGAGCTCCTGGGGGACGTCCATCAGCGCGGACAGGCGGCGCACGGAGATGTCGGGGACCGGCTCGCCGGGGATGGCGGAGCGGATGATGGCCCGCATCGCCGTCTCGCCGGTCTTCTCCACGTCCTCCAGGACCGTGGTCGGCGCGGCCCCGCCCTCGATGGCGACCCGCTCCGCCCACCACTGAGCGGCCGGGTGCGCGTAGAGCTGCGGTTCCTCCTGGACGACCAGGTCGTCCTTGGCGCGGGGCGGGAGCGGCGGCACGAGCATGTGCCGGGCGCGGCGGGCCGGGCGAAGCCACCAGGTGCCGGCGGACCACAGCGCGACGGCCAGGGCCTCGCCCCAGTGGAAGCCGGGCACGATCCACTCAGCGACCAGGACGCCGACCAGGCCGACGCCGGGCACCGAGTAGAGGACGGCCGCCGTGCGGCCCTGGTGGCTCGGGGGCGCGGGCGGGGTGTAGACGAGCATCCCGCCGTCGGCGGTCCGCTCGATGACCTTCTCCGGCTCCTGCTGACGGGCCTTGCCGGTCGGCAGCACGAGCAGACCGAGGCCGGTCGCGGCGAGCGTGGCGAGCAGGGACTCGCCCATGACCGCCGTGGTGAACAGTCCGGTGGTCGCGGCGGCGGTGCCGGTCGCGGTGGCCACGCGGCCGGTGTGGCTGCGGGCGGTGTCCAGGTGGCGCCGGGCGTTGACGAGGTGGGCGCGCATCCGGTCGGCGGACAGCATGGCGGGCGTCTCCTTCTCCGGGGAGCTCCCCGGGGGCGATAGCTGGGCTAGCGGTCGGGGACGGCGAAGCGGCGGCCATGACCGGGCCGCCGTTCCGCCGTTGTGCGACGTGTGCGAGATGTGCGACGCCTCGCACCTGTGCGATAGGTGCGAGACGTCGCAAGGGGGTTTGATCAGCGGTTGCTGTAGAACTCGGACTCCGCCGGTTCGACCGGCATCGCCTGGAAGGCTTCCGCGACCGGGCCGTAGTCGGCCTGGTGCTCAGCCGACGCCTGGTCGAAGAGCGTCGCCAGGTCCTCCGTCGCGGCGGCCATCGCCTCGGCTTCGGCGAGGACGCTGCGCATCACGGTCGCGGCCTCGTGGTGCTCGGAGACCGTGTCCCGGTCGACCTTCAGGCCCGCCATCTGGTCGGCGAGGTTGTCGACCGACTTCGAGCAGCCCTCGACGTACGTGTACGTCGACCGGACCTGTTCGCTCAGGCCCCGCAGCTTCGCGCCGGCGGCGGCGAGCTGCGCGATGACGATCGTGTAGCGCACCGCCGTGGCGACCACCGCGCCGGTGGCGGCGATCGCCGTCCCGGCCGCGCTGGCGACCGTGCCCGCGACCGCTCCGGCCTTCTCCAGTGCCTCTCCCATAAGGGCCTCCTAGTCTCCGAGGTGGTACTCGCGTTCGGCCGGGCGGGTGTGGCCCATGTCCCGGGTGACGTCGGCCGGGTGGCGGTGCCGCGATTCGGCGTTGCTCCCGGCGGTGGCAATCGACTCGGAGGCCCTCGGCAGGGCTTCGGCGATGGCGTCGGCGCGGGCCTTGACCGTGCCGCACTTCTCCATCAGCCGGATGACCATGCCCTCCAGCGAGCCGGGCACCTTGAGTTCGACGACCTTGGCGTGCAGCGCCTCCAGCCGCGTGAACAGGACGTCGCAGCCCTCCGACGCCTTGATGGCCGCGTCGACGCCTTCGGTGATCTCCTCCGCCATGTCGGCGTCGGCGTCGATGACGTCGTACACGGTCAGTTCCGCGTCCCTGTACTGCGTGGACTTCACCGGCGCACTCACGAACCGGGCTCCTCTCTGCGGTGGTACGGCCGGAGCGGCGGGCCCCGGCGATGTCGAGCTGGCGGCCGGCGCCGTGGCGGTGCCCGCCGGAAGCGCCGCGGTTCCCCGAGTGATGGCCCCGGGCGGGGCCGGTTCCTGCGGCGCTTCCTGCTGGTCCAGGCGCTCGGAGTCAGCCCAGATCGAGCCGCTGTAGGCGTCGGCCGCTCCGGGCGGCGGGCGCATCCCCTCGAAGCCCGGAGGCGGCGGGGGAGGCGGGGGCGGCGGTGCCCAGGCGCCGGACGATCCGCCCGGCGGGGTGGTGCCGGCCGACTCCGCTCCGGGCGTCGGCCCCGCGGCGGGCTTGCCGTTGCTGGTGCCGTTGACCGGCGGCTTCGGCGCGTCCTTCCACGTCTTCTCGCCGTCGGGCTTGGCCGTGCCGGTGACCGGACGGTCCTTGTCGTACAGCGGCTTGGGCTTCGTGGTCGGCTTCGGCGGGACCGTGTCCTTCCCGGCCTCCGTCGCCTTCGGCTTCTTCGTCAGGTCGACCTTGTCGCCGTCCTTCGGATCGGCCTTCTTCGCCTCCGACTTGGGATCCTTGGCGTCCGGCTTGCCCTTGGCGTCCTTGGCCTTGGCCTTGTTCTCCGGCTTGTCCTTCCACGGCGAGACGGGCTCGGGAGCCTTCGGGAGCTTCCTGGCCGTGTCCTTCGGCGCGTCCTTGGCCTTGGCGTCCTTGGAGTCCTTGGCAGCCTTGGTGCTGGTGTCCTTGGCGGACTTCGACTTGTCGTCCTTCGACGACTTGCTGTCCGAACTCTTCGGCCCCTTCGCGTCCTTGGCCCCCCGGTCCCTCCATGGCCGGTCCTTGTCCTTGCCGGACCGGTCCTTGCCGCCGCTGTGCGAGCCGTTGGAGCCCTTTCCGCTCCCGGCGGGCCCCTTGGGGCCAACTCCCCCGGAACCGCTGGGAGACGGCCGCTGAGGGCCCTTGGTGACGCCGTTGCCGTTGTTCTTGAGCGAGGGCGGGATCTTCTTCGATCCGCCGGACCCTCCGCCGGAACTGCCGGAGCTCCCCGAACCGCCGGAGCCCCCGCCCCGGCCTGCGCCGGGCTTCTGGCCCTTGCCGAACTCCGGGCCGGGCTGCATCCGGTGCTTCTCGGTTGCCTTGTCGGCCGCCAGGCGGGCCTTGTCGGCGATGGCCTGGTGGTGTTCGGCGCGGGCCTTGGCGCCCTTCGCGGCGTGCCACATGCCCTGTGCGCAGGCGACGCCGACGGCCGCCATGACTGCCATGCCCATCGCGGCGACGTCCCGGAATGTTGGGTTGTCGGGGTCCTCGGGGGGCGGCGGGGCGAAGTCGCCCACGTCGGCGTCTTCATCGTCGGATTCCGGATCGGGCGTCCCCGGCACGGTCAGGTGCAGGGGCGGACCCATGCCGGAGACGTCCGGCAGCGTCGGCCAGGAGCCGACGGGGACCGGAGCCCAGTCGTCGTCCGCCCCGTCATCGTCGTCCGCCGGCGCGGGCGGTGACGGGGCGTCGTACGACCCGGGGAGGGTCACTCGGGGGAACGGCAGAACGTCGCCGTCCCGGTCGTCGGTGGTCACGTTCGCTCCCTTCCAGGGGTTGACAGGCGGTGACGGAATCGGCGATCCTCGCGCGCCGCGCGTACGCGCGCCGCGCCTTGGGCCCCCCGGAACCCCGGAAAGCCCGTTGAAGTTGAACTTCACGGGTCACGCGGCGTGACGCTTCGCGTCGGCGACTTCCAGGTCGTGCGCGAAGTGCGCGAGCAGTTCCGCGAGCTCGTGCATGGCTCGCGGGTTGCCGCCGCGCTGGGCCCGCTTGGCAGCGGCGCGGGCCCGGTCGAAGCAGACCCGGGCGAGGTCGGCGTCGTTGTCGACGGCCGCCATCTTCGGGTCCCAGAACTCCTTGAGGTTCCTGAGCCGCTTCAGGGCCTCGGGGCTCATTCCGTTTCCGCTCACGCCGACCGGCCCTTGCGGACCAGCTCCAGGAAGTCCCCGCCGGCGGAACCGGTGTCCGCCGGGGCCGTGCGCGGCTTAGGGGGGATCGGCGCACCCCCCGCGGTGACCGCCGGGGTCTCCCTGGCCTGCTCCTTCTCCAGGGCGGCGGCGGCCTTGCGCTCCGGGATCTCGTGGCGGCCCCGGCGGTAGCGGGCCTCCAGGTCGAAGGTGAGCTTGGCGGCCTTCTCGATGTGGTCCTCGATCTGGCCGAACGGGCTGGTCACCCAGCGGTGACGCCACCACGCCTCGAAGGTGCTGTAGCCCTCCGGGGGGTTGGCCTTCCACATCGCCTCAGCGTCGCGGCGGATCTTCGCGACGTACTCGGCCTGTGCCCCGAGGACGCCGCGCAGCTGCTTGGCGAACGCTTCGACCATCTCGGGGCGGTCCAGCATGTCCCCGGACCACTCCGGCCGGGACGAAGACGTGCTCATGGGTGGGGATCTCCTCTACCGTTGGGTGTCTGACCAGGGCGGATCGTGCGTCCTGGTCGGCGTTGCTGGGACTGCTTCCGGCAGTCGCAGCGAAGGCCAGCCCGATGACCGCGGGCTGGCCTTCACTGGTGGTGCCGGTGGGCTGGTCACGCTGTGCGCGACGGTGCTTCCGGGTCGAACCCGGTCGCCGGGTCGTACCCGGCCTGGATGAGCGCGACGGCCTCCGCCTTGGTAGTGGACGCGGTGCTCATGCTCACGCCGATCGCCTGCTCGATGGCCGCCAGGTCGACGTCCTCGGGCCGGGCCGCCAGGATCATCCGGGCCACGATCCGCACCCGGCGCTGGCGCGGGGTGAAGTTCGCGAAGTCCTCGGCTTCGATCGCACGGCGCAGGATCTGAGCGGTCGCCTCGCGGGCTTCGGCCGCTCGCTTCTCCGCTGCGGCGGCTCCGGCTTGGGCTTCGGCCGCACGGTGCACGGCTTCGATCGCCTTCGCCTTCTCCGTCTCCGTCTTCGCCAGCGCGGCCATCTTGTCCGCGTTCGCTTCGGCCGCTCGCTTCTCGGCTTCGACCGCTCGCGCTTTCGCTTCGGCCGCTCGCTGCTTCGCTTCGGCCGCTTCCTTCGACTCGATCGCGTCCCCGAGCGAAGTCGCCGCGCGAGCCTGTGCGTCGGCCCGCGCCTCGGCTTCGGCGACCGCGCCACGGGCCTGTGCGCCCGCCACGCCCTCCGTCGCCGTCAGGTCGGCCGTCAGGGCCGCCATCTCCTTGCGGTGCGCCAGACGCTCCTTCTCGGCTGCGTGGGCGGCCCGCTCCTTCTCCAGCTCCAGCTCCCGGGCCCGCTGTTCGGCGAGCTGGGTGCGCCTGAGCTCCTCGCGGGCCATGCGGTCCGGCAGCGCCAGGGCCTCATCGACCGTCAGGCCGAAGGGCTCCAGCTTCTTGGGCAGCCTGGCCAGGGCTTCTTCGCTGCCCTCGGTCAGGTTCGCCTTCTTCAGCTCCGCCTTGTACTCGTTCCAGGCGTTGAAGATGGCGCGCTCGCGCTGGCGGGCCATGGCCTCGCTGTACGCGATGTCCCAGATCTTCATCGTCTTGAAGATGCGCCAGGTCGGGCGGAAGGCCAGAACCCAGCGGTGACCTGGGATGACGTCGTGGTCGGCGGGAAGCGCGGCCTGGTGGACGAGGATGCGGCGTCCGGCCTCGACGCCGATCACGAACAGCACGGGCATCAGGCCGTGGCTCAAGGCCTTGTCCAGGTGTTCGGCGATCGCGCCGTTCGCGGCGGCGTTGAAGTAGACGCTGGCCAGCGTCATGCCGTGCGCGATGAGCCTCAGCAGGGGCCATGACGTGCGGATCGTGGCCATGAACAGATCCAGGGCCAGGCACGTCACGATCGCCGCG
>NZ_JBIVZM010000027.1:0-19463 GCF_044759525.1 Streptomyces sp. NPDC101110
GTCGGGTGTAGATGTCGCAATCCACACCGAACCCAGAAGGCCCTCACCTGTTCAAGCACCCAGCACGCGTGTCACCAACGTCCCGGGACAGCACAGCTAGGTGCCTGCCGGCGAACGCCTCGGCCACGCGCCGAGCGCCCTGCGTGCCGCTGTGGTCGCGATGGAGGCCGCATCTGCACGACGCCACGGATGGTGCACCCCGGCAACAACACCCGCTCGTTGGTGCACGTCCTCGGCCTACGCGCCCTGGCACGAGTTCGCAGGGTCCGCCGCCGCGAGCGCCTTGCACTTCTCATGCCACCTTGATGACAACCTTGCCCGAGGCGTGACCGTTCTCTACGGTGGCGAGGGCGGCCGGGGCGTCGGAGAGCGGATGGACCGCGGTGATCACGGGTGCGAGACGTCCGTCGAGGGCCAGCCGGGCCGACCGTTCCAGGTTCTCGCGGTCGACGCGACGCTCGACGAAACGCTCACCGAGATCGGGTACGGACATATCACCCACAGCGATGACGTTGCGGCGATCCTGGGCCAGCGGAGCGATGGCCCGCAGCGAGGTGCCTTCGACCAGGTCGACGATCCCGTCGAAGCCGTCCGGAACCAGCGCGCGCGCCGCGGCGGCGGCGTCCTCGGCGGTGTAGTCGATGAACCGCACCCCGATGGCCTCGGCATGCTCGCGTTTGGCGGTACTCCCGGTGCCGATCACACGCAGCTCGCGCCCCACAGCCAGCCGGGCGACGGCGAGGCCGACCCCGCCCCCGACTCCATTGACCAAAACCGTGGCACCGGCCGGGAGACTGAGCTGGTCGAGCACATCCACCGCGGTCGTCCCGGCTACTGGCAGCGTTGCCGCCACGGTCGCGGACAGACCCTCCGGGATGCGCGCGGTGTTCGGCGCGGACAGCACCGTCGTCTCGGCGTAGGTGCCGCCACCGGTGAGTGCGAAGCCGAAGACCGCGTCACCCACCTCGAGCCCGCTGACGTCCTCGCCCCGGGCGAGAACGGTTCCGGCTGCCTCCATGCCCAGCACGCGGGGAAACGCACGCCCGCCGTCGAACCCGTCGACCAGACCCGAGCGCAGAAGGTGGTCGAGGGGATTCACGCCGGCGACGTCGACCCGTATCAGCACCTCGCCGCGACCAGGGACGGGATCGGGACGATCGAAGAACTCCTGCACCTCGGGCCCGCCATACCTGCCGAAACCCCACGCCTGCCCCATCTTCCGCCGCCTCCCGGGTGACCACCCGGTGATTCCGGGCGTTGTCGCCATCCTCACCTCTGACATTGATGTGAGGGGCAACCGGCTGAGATGCAGATCACAGCATCAGGTCGACTGCGCCACCGGTTCCTGGGCCGTGGACAGCTCCGCCCGATGTCGGCTGTTGACCCTGATCAGCACGTCGAGTGCATCCCGGGTCTCGATCAGGTGCGCGATGTCGGCGTCGATCCGGTCGCGCTCGCGCATCATCGCCGTGAACGTCTCCTCGGCGACGCCCAGGTCACCCGGGACGTCCACACACGGCAGCACAGCCGCGATCACCCTGCTGGACATACCCGCGTCGAACAGCTGCCGGATGAGTGACACGCGCTGGACCGCGGCATCGGAATAGTGACGCTGCCCCGCGTCAGAGCGTGAGCTGGTCAGCAGACCCTGCTCTTCGTAGTACCGCAGTGAGCGCGGACTCACGCCCGTGCGCTTGGACAACTCGCCTATCCGCATCCCAAAGAGCCTACGCCCGCGCGCTCCAGGCTCAGACCGCCGTCGAGTCATCGACGCTCGCGGACACCCCCACGGCTGCAGGGGCGTCCTCCCGTCCCACGACTGAACACGTTCGTCTGTACACCCCTGAGCACTTTCCTCGGCACACCGACAAGTCACCTCACCAACCCAGACCAGGAGCCAGATGAGAATCGCCCCAGCACAGCCAGAGTTGACAGGGAAAGTTCAGTTGCGTCTCCGCCTCCATGGAATCGCTGCCCACCACACGGGGCACATGCACTCCCACCCGGGCATCGCCGACGAGGTGCTGCGCCTGGAGCACACGGCGATGAGCCTCCACCCGAACGCGAAGCTCTACGGCCGCAAGACCCTCCTGGAGATGTTCGAGCCGACCCAGCCGCGGGACCGGGCACGCCTGGAGGCCCTCGAGCGCGAGCCCGACATGCCGTGTGGGCGCTCCACCACGTGCGCCACCTGTTCTCGCTGTCCGAGGACGACAGGCAGCACCCGGTAAAGCGCTCCACCGAGCGCATCAACCTCGACCGTGCACACCCACTCGCCAGGCACCTGCTCTCCATCTCCGAGCGGCACGGCGTCGACGTCGAGCACGACCCGGTGTACGGGCGCACCCGGGCCTGGGTCCACCCCCGCCCCAAGAACTGGCCGACGCCAGAGAAACCCATCGCCAGCGGGGAGCTGAGGTCCGTGCGATCGCCGCGTCAGTTCTGGCATTGGGTGGCCTGAACGGGATGGCGGGCGGTGATCGTTCGGCCACTCTATCGAGGATTCGCATCGGCGTACTGGTCGAAGTGACAGGTTGTCATTGGGCGCCGCCATGCTGATCCTGCGCGGCCGGAACCGGGGCCGAGGTGCGAGATGACCCGTGTTGGGGCGGAAGGGGATGTGCGGGGTGGCCTTGAAGGCGACGGCTGAGCAGGAGGCCGCCCGGGAGGCGTTCGCCGCCGGCCAGGACTTGGTGCTGGTGGCCGGCGCCGGTACGGGGAAAACGTCGACGCTGGTAATGATGGGCTCGGCCGCACGCGGGCGGGGCCTGTACGTGGCGTTCAACAGGCCGATCGGTTACAGCTCCCGAGGCTTCCGTGCCTACCTGCGACAACGCGGCATTGCGCGCACCATCCCCGAGGAGACTGACCAGCGGCGGCACCGGCTGAGGCACGGTGGCCACGGCAGCCGACCGCCAGGGTTTGACCGGGACCTACCGACGGCGCAACACGATCGAGCGCTGCTTCAATCGGCTCAAGGGCTTCCGCGGCATCGCTACCAGATACGAGAAGACCGCCACTTCCTATGAAGCAGCGGTCACTCTCCATCGTTCCTGCTCTGGGCAAGATCCGTTTGAAGACGGACCCTAGTGACTCGTCGCGATGGTGGCAGCCGGCTCTGGAGTGGGGCCCGAGGGCAGCCGCTCTGGAGCACGGGGACCGGACAGCCGGTTGCTAGTCGGGGAACTGGGCCGCGTCTGCGCGCACCGTTTCCACGACCGAAGCGAGGACTCCGCGTGCTTGGAGGTTGTCGGCTACGCCGGTGGCGAGTTCCCTCGCTGTTTCGGCGGGGACCTCATCGGCCTGGGCCAGCACGAGCGCCGTCTGGTGGATCTGTTGGGCCAGTGCAATGTGTCCGAGGGTGTTGGCCGCGGTGTCCGGTGTTCCGTACGCCTTCTTGAGGAAGGCGAGCGCCTGCGGGAGGTTGGGCTCGACGGCCATGAATTCCTTGGGGCGTGAGTCGTGGGGATCCTGAAGAAGAACGCGGCCGGGCGTGGCCGCGGTGCGGCCCAGGGCCGCGGCGGCGTGGATTGCCAGGGCGCTGTCAGGGACCCGTTCCACGACATCGTGCAGGACATCGATGGCGCGGTCCAGTGAGGGCGCGTGGCCGCGGCTGCCGCCAAAGGCGAGCACCCTGCCGACCCCGTCGGTGTAGACGTCGGCGGCCAGGCGCTCTTCCTCTCGACTCGTGGGCGGCTGTACTTGAATGGGCAGAGCCGCGGAGAGGACGGTGCCCGAGTCGTTGCTGAGGAGCGCGCGGATCTCGTAGCTTCCTGGTTCGGCGAGGTCGCACCCGTTGAGACCGGCACTGAGGAACAGCGGCGCGTACAGCGACTCGCCCGGCTGGAGGAGACAGGGATCGGGCTGGCGGCAGTAGCGGGCGTAGGGCAGCCACTGCCGGGCGGGCCTGCCCGCGCGGGTGATGATGACCGCGAGTTCGTCCGTGGTGAGGGTGTTGCGATCGATCACGATGGGGACGGTCGAGGTGTTCTTGAGCTTCACCTCGGCGACGATCGGCTCCAGCGCCTCGAATTGGGCCGAGGGCCGGTTGACTCGGAGGACCAGTTGAAGGGCGTGGGATGTCGTCGCCCTGAACTCCTCGAAGGCGTGTTCGCTGAACCACGGGGCTGCGCCCGGCTGTACCAGGCGCTCCGGCGCGTGGCGCATGAACAGGAGTTCGCTCTGGCTGAACACGTAGCGGAAGAGCGAGAAGAAGCGGGGTTCACCGCCTTGTGGGTAGCTGAAGGGGTAGTTCATGAAGCTCAGGGCCCACGGGTCGTTCGTCTGCGGCACCCACGGGTTTCCGAGTTCCTTCTGCCACGAGTGCGCGAGGTTGAAGCAGTGTCCGATCTCGTGCACGGCGGTCCAGAAGCGCAGCCGTTGCACGGCCTGGTCGGAATGCGGGTCGCCGGGGCGGGGGGCGGAGATGAAGGAGTTACTGAAGACCGCGCAGCCCTGACGCTGGGCCGCGCCGATTCCGTCGAACATGATCCCGCCCAGGCCAGGGCCCAGCTCATGCTGCCCTGCGAACAGCGTCCACACCTGCCATTGCGGAGCATCGGCCCAGCGGGACCAGTGGACCTGCATCGCGTCGTGCATTTCGACGTCGCTCCACAGCGCGTCGGAGCCCGCCTTGACGATCGGGACCACATTGTCGCCGCCGGTGTTCGTGACCGCGATCCCCAGCCGGGTGAAGACATCTTCGACGCTCAGTGTCGCATTCGGTAGGTCCGCGGGTCGGTTGGGGTGTGCCCGCAGGTCGTATGAGGTAACGGCAGTCGCGTCGCTCACGCAGTCGTATTCGATACTGACCTCCCGGAACGCTTCCTTCTGGAAGACGTACCTACGCGTCGCGTCGGAGGCGCCGCCACCGGTGAATGTCACGCGCACTGTGCGCTGCCTCCCGGGCGGCAGCTCCAGGCGGACATGGGTATGCGGCATGAGGAACGCAGTGCCGTCGCGGTAGCGGATCTCCCCCGCCCAGACGAGTCGGTTGTCGTCCCAGCTCACCGGGGCAATCCAGGTCACGCTTCCCCCCACCAGCAGGGAGCGTGTGCCGCTGAGAACCATGGTGGGGGCCAAACCGTCCAGGTCGACGTGCAGAGTCTCACGGATCAGGAGCGAGGGCCCGGCAGCCTCCGTACCGCCCATGCCGCCGTCCGCCTGCGGCGCACTCATCGCCAACGGGACCTTGTGGCCGGGCCAGGGCCAGGGGCGCGGCCGCGGCGCCTCAAGCACATAGACACCGCTGCGCGGCCGGGGCGGGGCATCCGGCACGCCGGACGCGGCATCGGCCGAATCGCCGGCAGAGGCCTGTGCTGTGGACGACCTGACGCCCCGATCTTGGTCAGCGGACATGCGTTCCTCCCCCAGAAGCGGCGCAGTCCGGGTGGTGTTACCCACCCGGACTCCCAGTCGCTCCACCGTCCAGCCATCGCGCAAACACGTCAATGCGCAGAAATGCGGATTGACCAGGGGATGCTTCGCGATCGGAAGGCGTAACTGGACGAAGACGTAGGAAACTTACGCCCTCCGTTAACGGCCACAAGGGCTTCCTCCGGACGTTCACCGGTCCTGCAGCACGGCAGGACCGGAACCCATGAAGTGCTCCTCAAACTCGCCTGCGGCACGAGCCCCACCGACAACTCGGCTCATTGCGTTAGCCTTTATTACCGAACAGCTAAATTGAACGCGCCCTCCGAATCCTGTCCCACGGATGTCCCGATATTCCTTTTCGGAACGGCTGCAGCCACGCCTTCACCCGAGCCACAACGGACGCACATGAGTCACCCGAAGCCGCAGATTCGATACGAAGACTGACTGATTCTTATCTAGTGCCGTTGACTCCGTCACAGGATAGGAGCAGTCTTCCCGTCACCAGTCCGCCAGCAGGTTCATCCCTGCTACATCCGACACCAGAAGGGGAATGAGATGCCATTAGAGGCTGGCCGCATTGATGAGCTTCACGAGCTGACTTCGTGGAATTCACCGCCAGTACTTCAGCTGCCTCAGGTACGTTTGCTGAGCGATTCCATGAGCTCCCGCGAAGCGCGGGAGCTGAAATTCAAGGACAAGTCTGTCGATCATCTATACGGAACAGATCAAAGTTCCCTACCTGGACTCGGAAGCGATCTCCGCGCCTTCGGTACATGGCCGAGTGTAGCGAGCACAATCTGGAACAAGTTGCTCCAGATGACCAGTTACGACCCGTCAAATGTTGATTACAACGGGTCTGTCTTCGCGGCCTTCAAGACGAAGTTCTCAACCGCTCCGTACTGGAACGGCCTTGAGTTCAACATCCAGTACCGGGATGCCACCCTCCGCTCCACCGACTACCGCGAAATGGTCGGCGCAGTGATCGACCTGGTCGGAGCCGCCGTCGCTGGCGACGTGAGGGTGCAGCTCATCGACAGCATCAAGAAGATCGCCCAACTGGCTTCCCAAGACGTCCGCTCACAGGTGAAGGACACCCTGGCCCAGAACACAACACTTAGTATTCACAATGGAAGGCTCTACGTCTTCTTCCTATACGGGACGGTCGAGATGACAGCCCGGCGGAGCAAGTACACCGTCCTCGACCAGGCTATGAGGGTTGTCCGAGGTTACGGTGTGCTCGACTTCGACTTCTGCCGGCGTCACGCGGAGAGCATTCTCAGGTACGACCGCAAGAGCGTCGAGGACTGGGAAAACGACGGAGCAGCCCACAAGGAACCCGAGAACACAAGTCCGGGATGGCCGGACGATCTGTGAACCAGCCTGCGGCAGAGCCTGCACGTAACCTGGCGAAAGCGTTCCGATGATCGAAGAAGCACTCAGCCTCGCACTGTGGGACACGCACGCGAGGACTGGGGAAACCCTGTTGTCCAGCACTCCACGCCCAATCGACGACAAGGTCGCCGGGCACTCGTACGAACATGACGGGAGCTCTCTGCCACCACTCGGACAGGACTTACATATATTCGGAGACTGGCCAGCAGTCGCAAGCACACTGCACAGGAGGCTTTATTACACATCCGGCCTCGATCCGGCCTCCGGTCTGTACAGCGGGGATCTTTTCGCGAAGTTTCGCTACCTTTTTTCCACCAGCCCTTTCTGGAACATTCACTTCAACATCGTGACACGTGAGGTGAAAGTTAAGAACTCAAGCTTCAGGCCTGTCGTCGAGGCTATTCGCGCATACTGCGAGAGCGCCGAGATCGCGCCTGCAGCAGGCAGGGAAATAGCATCGAACCTGGGGTACGGACTACATCTGGCGTTGCATCAAGGCGAGATGGCGCAGAAGCGAACCTTGCTGCAGAACTCAATGATCGCGATCACAGACGGAATGTTGCACGTCACGCTTGTCTACGCGATGCTCGAAATGAAAAGGCCTCAGCAGGGGCAGGGATATCGAGTCCTCGCACAGGATACGCAGTTGGTCATCGGGGACGGCGTGCTGGATTACGCCTTCTGTAAACGGCATGCGAACAGCATCCTGGCCTACGACTCGACGGACATCGGCGATTGGAAGGCGATGGCTGCCGCCAACCGTTGGGAATACACCGTCTGCGACGACGATTCTAGGGATGCAGCAGTGCCACGCCCCTAAGACCGTGTCCTACGTGGTGAGGCGGACGAGCCTCTTGTAGCAGCACAGGGCGGCGGCCAGACCGAGAAAGGCCAGGTAGTTTGCGGGGATTGCGTTCATAGCAGGGGCTGAGTCGGCGGTAGCCGGACAGCCACGACATGGTGCGCTCGATGACCCAGCGACGGCGCCCTAATCGTTGGCTGGACTCGATGCCCTTGCGGCGATCCGCACTCCGATCCGCTCCATCGGAGCCATCTGCGCAGGTCGGCACGGTCGTAGGCCTTGTCCGCGTGAAGGCGCTGGGGCTTGAAATGGCGGCCGCGGTGGGGGTCGTGTCTCGTTTGGTGACCCTCGACCATGGGCTTCAGCCCCTCGCCGTCGTGGCCAACAGTGAACCGGGTGGCGTGAACTGTTCGAGAAACTGCAGGCCAGGCACGGAAGGGTGCTGGTCGTGGTGGACCAGCCAGCCTCAATCGGGGCTCTGCCGCTGGCTGTTGCCCGCGAGGCCGGCTGCTGTGTCGCCTATCTGCCAGGGCTGACCATGCGGCGAATCGCCGACCTATACCCCGGTGAGGCCAAGACCGACGCCCATGACGCGAGTTCCGATGTCGAGGGTGCGGACGCCGATTTCATCGCCGCAGGCCAGCTCATCGACTGCAAGGCAACCATCCGCCTCGAGCGCGTCGGGGCGGCAGCGATCCACCAGCTGGCCGGATACCTGCTCCTCGACTACGAGGACCAGTACAACCTGGATCGCGTCAGCTTGTATCTGGCCCGGCAGGGGCAGTTGGTCGGCTGGACCAGCCAGGAATTTCTCGACCTGCTGGGCGCCCGCCAGCCACTGGATCAGCTGCAGGCGGACTGCCGCGCGGCGCTGACCTCTCCCCCGCCCCCGAAGCCGACGCGGCTGCCCCGCCAGACAACCGGCACACAGGAGAGTCTTTTCGACGCCGGCTCGTAACGGCCCTTGGTCCCAGTGCGGCGCGGCCGCGCCGTCCGGCAAGGCCGGCTGCGCAGCGCCCCTTGGAGCCCCATTCGACCAGGAACTTCCTACTACCCAGGGGCGCGTTTCGAGCGTGCTGGGCTGACAATCCAGGCGCGGATCTCGCTCTCTTCCTCGTGGGGGGTAGTCACGACGAGCAAGGAGTCGCTACCCGGAACGGCGGAGACATCACGGATGTCTTGCCGGGAGAACGTGTGATCCCAGACGGTCTGTTGCTTCTCCGCCTCCCAGATGACAGCGCGGCTAAACGATGTGCCAGCTGCGTAGTACCGACCCGATCCGAGCACAGCCACCTCGAAGATATGATCATTGGGGAGTGCGGATACCGTCTTGTCGTGCAGGACAGTACGTGTTTCCACATCGACTGTCACCGCGTGCCCATCAGCTGTGCCGAAAATCGCGAGTTGCCCGTCATCGCTGAGTCTTACACCGTTGGCCGCGCATTGGCAGGTCGCAGGCTTGGCTGTGTAACGGGGATTGCCGGTGCGCCAGGTCTCAACGCCCTCCAAACTGGCGGCCAGAAGTCGACCGTTGTCGGTGACAGCCCAGTCTTCGTACGCTGTACGCCCACCGTCCGGGGGTGGTTTGTCCGGGTAGGCAATCGATAGGCCCGTCGCGACGTTCACCAAGTGGATGTCGAATTGGCCGTAGACAAATGTCCGACCGGACCGGCTTAGGTTGCCAGCGGCTTCGTAGGGGTCGATTTTGAAGTCCTTCGGGGCACCGCCCCGAATCTTTACGGCGCGTATGAATCCGGTATCCGAGACTGCGGCCACCGTGCTGCTGTCACGTGAGACGTGCAGATCCTCCACGCCTCCGGGGACGGAGGTCAAGAACTGCGGGGCAGCGGCGTCGTTCAGGGAAACGAGGTGCACCTTTCCCGCCGACGTGCCCAGAACGAACAGCCGTTGGCTGATGGCCGTGACGGCCGTCACTCGGTCCTGGCCAGTGGTCGGCAACTCACTCAGGAAGAAGCGCGGCCTTGGCTCAGCCTGCTCCGAGCGCTGACTGTGACCACTGGGCCCTTTGTGGGGTTTCCAAAGGGCAACCCCAACACCGACCCCGATCGCCACGAGCAGCACCAGGGCCGCAGCCAGTATGCGCAACCGTCGGGTGTGGAGGTGGAGGCCGGCGGCGATTCCTAGCGCACGTTTCACCCTGTGCTCTCCTTCGACGGCTTGGGTTGGATAAACGCTTCACCTACGCGGAGGCTCCGGTCGGAACCTGTCCAGGAGCTGTTGTAGTCCCACGACCACATGGGTGGCTTCGGTAGCGGGGCGGTCCGGAAGGGCTTCCCTTCGTCGTCCACACGCAGGGTGGCCGTTTTACCCTCCGAGGTAACATCGAGTTCCAGGTACCAGGCGTAACGGGCGTGTTTGGCCAGGGCGGTCACCAAGAAGGTCTCGATCTCCCCTTTATTGACCGTGAAGCCGAATGGGCGGCCGTCTGTCGCCTTGTACTTGGCGCGCGGCAGGGCTTGGTCAAGGTCGATGTCGATGGGGCGGAGGTTCGCGTTACCGGCGGAGGGGCACGTCAGCCCGACAGATGGCGGCGGCTGGTCTCGCTTTACGACGATGACCCGGAGATTGTTGATCTGGACCTGCTGTGACGCGCTTCCCTGCACCGCGACTTGTAATTTACTCTTCCCAGCGTCCACCCCACCGCTTCTCGTCATCCAGTCGTGAAAGTTAGAGCATCCCCGGCCCGGCCCGGTTGCCGGCCGTGTGCCGATCGGCACGACACCGACGATACTTTGGTCACTGAATCCCCCGATCTTCGCAGGGTTTGTCTCGACGGAGATGGTGACGGCTGGTTCGTCGCCCTTGCCCCAGGTCTCAACTGCGGTGGTGAGGTAGGTGACGACCCAGGAGGCGACGCCGACAACAACCGTAGTCACGATCAGTCCCGGCAGCGAGAAGAGTAATTCTCGCCATTGCTTTTTCTCGCCAGCGGCTGAGTCGTCTTGCGGCTGTGGAGCTTGGTTCGTACTCGTCATGACACCGCCGTAGGTTCGCGCACCGGGCCTGCCTAGCCACAAAGGGGATGTTACGGCTAGCATCGCGACTTTAGCACCAAGTCGTCCATTTATTAGATGAGTTGGCCTTGTTGCTGCTATGAGCGTCGACCGGGACGCCCGCCCTTCCCTGAAGAGTTCGTCCTCATCGGTCGTACGTGGCGTGAGATGCCGGACAGCAACTACTGTCGCTCGGGCGTTCGATCTTGAGTCGGGGTGAGGGGTTCGAAGGCTGGCGCGGAGGAGCCCACGGCGGTGAGGAGATAGACGTCAGGGGCGTACTTGCCGGCGGTGCGCAGGCCGTGCAATTCGCGTCTGGTCACCGTCAGGGTGGCGGTGTTCCATGCTGGAGCAGCGGTCGCGAGGACGAGGCGCTGCGCAGCAACCGCCTGGCAGCCGTCGAGGAGTTTGCACAGCTCTCTTTTGATGTCGCGGTGGACGTCGCCCAGTGCGTTGGTCTTCTTCGCTTCGCCGAGCCAGATTTCGTCGGCGTGGGCCAGGGCGAAGTCGATCTCCACGAACGACTCGCCGTGGCGCAGGATCTCGAATTCCGCTGCCATCAGGGGGCGCAGGCCTCTGGCCTGGCGGCGCAGGTAGCGGGTGGCCTGCAGAGGTACGTCGGCGTCGTTGTCGATGAGTTCGGCAACCGCCGGATGGAGTTCGTAGGTCCACTCAGGTTCGCTGGTCGAGCCTGGGCGAGGTCGTTGCCGGCGCCGCAGCGGCGGCAACGGTAGTGCTGCGTGATCTCCTCCAGGGGGTAGAACTCGAAGGCCGAGCATTCCTGGCAGCCCAGGGCCAGCCCTCTGCGCAGGAGCCCTTGTCGGGCCCATTCGTCGACCTGGGCACGCCGCTGCGAGGTGTCCCATTCGGGTGCGAGGGGAGTGGCGGCCAGGGCGCGGAAGGTCATCACCACCGAGGTCTTAAAGAACCACCAGCCGTCCTCGGGCTGGCCGGGATGCTGCTGGCCGGGCAGGAACGTCTGCAAGAGGTCCCATCCGGGGCCAGCGGCAAGATCTTCGAGGGCTGCGCGGGAGCCGAGAAGACGTTCGGCCACGGCCGCCCGTTTGCCCGCGGCGCTCGGCTGCACACGGTGGGGCTTAGCCGCCATGGCCAGAACGGCTGGCAGGCTCGGCCAGCGCAGCCGAGGTGCGGCCAGCGTGCCCGCCAAGGAGGCCCCACGGGGGACGAAGTCGAAAGCGGTGGGAGGAGTAGGTGATACCCCCGTCCGCGGCCCGTACGAACGTCCCCCACACGTTGCCCTGCCCGGCGTGCAGCGCGTCGTCGGTCAACGTGCGGTGCGGTGGCAGCGGGTGGTCCGAAGCAACCAGCAGGACCTGACACTTGTCCCGGGCGCCATCGAGCCCTGGCGGAACCTCCGCAGGCAGCCCCAGGGCCGCCTCCAGCGAGCCGTCCGGCAACACGGTGGCCGGCAACGAACGCGGCAGATCCCACGCCTGCTCATGCACGTAGAGGCTGTTGCCCCTGGTACGCAGATCCTCCACCGGCACACAGACGAATGCCTTGTCGTCCACCTCCCTGCCGTTGACGAAGGCGCGTGGCCGTCGGTCCCACATCGCGTGCATCCGCTCCTTGACGTCCCCCACGGACATCGAGGCACTGGTGACCCGGATCGTGCCTGGCCCCCTCCAGCGCGGGAAGCGGCCCATGATCGTGAACAGGCTCGGTTCCTGCCACGGCAGCCACATGCACGGGCCGTGGACCAGGCCGGCGAGCTGAGCCAGCGCGAAATCCTCCGGCCTGACCCCGACCACCACCACCGGCTCCGCTCTAAGGCGGTCACGGTCCAGGCGCACGCATCGGACTGCCGCCGGATCGAGCAGAGCGAGCGTGTCCTGCGGTGATGCGGGGTGCAGCCAGTCCAGCACCACGGTGCTGGCCCGCTGGGTGACCCCGTCCCGCCAGCGCGCCTCATCAGGCACGAGAGGCTCGGCGGTGGGCGTCTGCAAGTCCACACCCACACGGGCCGCATAGGCCAAAGCAGTCGGCGTCGTCACCAGCGGAAAGGGCACGCCCAGGACCGGCCGGACGGCCACGTCGGCCAACGCGGTCAGACCATCTGGGTAGGGTCGTCGAACAGATGCGTCTCCTGCACCGCGTCCCGTAGGGCATTCACGCTCAGCCGCTCCCGCAGCGCCGCGATCGCCGGTTCCAGATCTGGCAACCCGCAAAGGTCCCACGCCTCCGTGCGCGCGAAGTCCTCGGCCTGACGTCTCGCCTCGCCCTCGAGACCGCCCAGCGCCCGGCCCACGGCCCCCGGGTAGATCCCTTCGACCGTGGCGCCTGAAGGCGCGTACTCCAGTACATGATCGGGCTGCATCCGCCGCATCACGTCCGCCAGCGCAGGATGATCAACCACCGAGGCACGCACGACCACTCCGGCACAGCCTCCTCACACCCGGTTCAGCGCGCCCAGACCTGCCGCCGCCCACCGCACCCACTGCGCCTCGGCGGAGGGCACCACCACCAGTAGGCGCGGCGGCCGCGCGAACGCCCGCAACGTCAGGAACCGAGACTCATCAGCCACTCCCCCACTCTGGCAAAGCAGCCGCCGCTCAAGCATCCGATATCGCCCACTCCAAAGCGTGAGCCCCAGCCCGGGCGAGCGCACGCTGAGATAGCGTCGTGGTCTGCGCAGGGTACTGCCGGTGCAGGTTCCGCCGAATGGGCAGGTCAACGCCAGGATTCTTTGTGGAACTCACCCCCGCCGAGGAAGACACCATCGCCGCGCACGCGTCCGCCCTGGGCCTGTCCCGGACAAATACGTCCGCCAGACGGCCGCCGAGCGGGCCCTCAACTGGCAGCGGGAACGCGACGCCTTCCACGCCCTGGCACAGCGGCGGGGACGCACGTTCGAGGAGGTGGTGCGCCGCGGAAGCCTCACCGACAACAACCTCTGACCATCGGCACTCCTTCCCTGTGTTCTCGGCACGGCCGAGCAGGACGTACTGGACGAACTGACTGCGGCCCGCGAGCGCCGTCCGTGCAAGCCGGCCTCGGCGGCCGCCTGCGAGCAACACCCTCCCCTGTCGGTGGTTCCGCCATGTCAGCTCGCCCGGATCAGGCCGGCCGTCCCCCAACGCCGTCAGCGTCAGCGGAGTTTGGCCCGGGCGGAGTCGATCCGTGCGAAATCCTCAGGCCCCTCGTCCATGAGCATTCCCTCGGCGATCCACCAGCGGTGCCACGACTGGGTGAAGGTCGTCTCCTGCGGGATCGTCCTCACCGTCATGCCACCGCGCAACCGCACGGCCCGCGCCCACCACCAGGTCGGCGAGTTGGAGGGAGGGATGGTCCACCGAGCGGCCGCGCACAAGATCCTGAAGATGGTTTCCCTTGATGAGACCGCGGACCAGGCCCACAGCCATGGCCCCGCGCTCCAGGACATCCAGCTTGTCGTCGGTCAGCAACCGCTGGTCGTCCGCGAGGACCTGGAGCTTGCCGTCGTGGCGTATCGACGCGTGGAGAATGACCGTGGGCACGGCGGTGCCGGGGGGGTCCATGGTGTCGTCCAGAAGACCGTGTTCTCCGGTCGGTGTGGCCTGGGCCGGACGCTCACGGGCGAACGTCTCAGCTTCCAGGCGGGTCTTGCGCAGCATGTCCAGAACCTGTGCTGCCTTCTTCGCCTGGGGTCCTTGCGGCGGCGGGCGTAGGCATAGGACTCCTGAAGAACGGTGCAAAGATCGTCAACCGTGACCTGGTCGCCTGTGCGGTTCTTCTTGGAGAAGAGGCGCACGGCGGTGGCGATGAGCCGGTCGAAGCCGTCGCGGCCCAGTGCTCGCGGTCCTTCGGTGGCCAGGTCCAGACTTCGACCGACCGCCCGAACACGACCTGCGGGACATTACGGACGCGATCTTGTACTGGACCGTACCGGGGTTCAGTGGCGCTACCTTCCACACGGCTTCCCGCACTGGACACGGTCTACGGCTACTTCGCCAGGTGGCAGCAGGAAGGCGTGTTCGACCAGCTCAATGACCTGCTCAGGCAACTCTTACGGCAGAAGGAAGGACGGGAGCCCGAACCGTCGGCCTGCGTGATCGACGCGCAGAGCGTGAAAACCTCCACCAGCGTGCTCGCCTCCGGCCAGGGCATCAACGCCGGGAAGAGGATCGTGGGCAGGAAGCGGAGCATCGTCACCGACGCGATGGGCCTTGTTCTTGCCGTGCTGGTCACGGCGGCGAGCGTGCAGGACTCCATCGCCGGCGGCCAGCTCCTGGACCAGGTCGCCGCCGAACACCCTCGCATCCGCAAGGTGTGGGTCAACGGAGGCTACCGCCAGCACCTCGTCGAGCACGCCGCCGACCTCGGCATCGACATGGAAATCACTCAACGCAAGCCCGGGACCAGGGGTTTCACCCCGATCCCGAAGCGGTGGGTGGTCGAGCGGACCTACGGATGGCTCATGCTCCACCGCCGACTGGCCGGCGACTACGAAACCCGGCCGCCCGCTCCGAAGCCATGATCCATATCGCTATGCCAGACCTCATGGCCCGCCGCCTCACCAGGGAGAACACCATCTCCTGGCGCGACCCGACACCGCGGACCAAACAGCAGATTCCGGGATGAAACAACGAGAGAAAACGACCTCTAAGAGATCAAGCTTCCGCTTCGGGGCCCGCACCGGTACGCCGCGCAGACAGGTCGATACCGGCTGACCGGGCCATCGCCTCGGCGAACCGTGCCCGTGACGCGTGCGGCACGTGTCCGAGAACCTCCAGAATGTCCTGCTCCGGTGACACCAGGAGCACGCCGGTCGTGGTGACCGCCGACTCCCCGTGCTCGCTGATCAGTCGGCGCAGGTCGGCGTCGCGGTGTGCGTCCCGCACGATCCACGGCGACTGCACCTCTTCCAGGGCGTTGTGCGCCTGGATGACCTCGACGACGTATTGGAGGACCTGGTCGTACTGCTCGGCATCGAGGTGCCGGACGACGATCCTCGGCAGCGTCTCAAACGCCGCCTCGTATTGCCGGCTGGCCCGCAGCGCGAGGTACAGGTTCTCGAGCGCCATCGCATGCCCACTGGGGTCGTCGAGCTCCTGGTGGATTGCGTCGGCGCAGCGCAGGAGGTCTAGGGCCTCCGGCCGTTCGTCGCGGCAGGCGGCATGGCCGCGGTCGTTGAACAGCTCCGCCTGCATGCGCCGGGATGTGCGCCAGGCGGGTGCCGTGATGCTGACGTCGCCGGACTCGGCCCCGGCATTGACGCGGCAGGCTTCGAACGCCTCGATCGCCTGCTGGTCGGCCTCGCGGGCCTCGTCCGCGCGCTCGCAACTGTCGAGAAGCTTGGCGCGGTGCAGCAGCGCGAGGGGCAACAGCTCGGCAAGGCTGGTACTGCGCCCGGCGAACCGCAGCGCCACACGGACCATCTCGTCGGCGGCGGCGAGACCCCCGGTCGTGTCGTCCGCGACCGCGAATGCCATCAGGCACCACTGCAAGGCGGTTGTCACCTTGCGCTCGTCGCCGGCGACGTAGTCGAGGTCAAGACGCCTCACGACGGCCATGGTTGCACGGGCGGCATCCGCCGCCTCGCCTGCACGAGGCAACGTCGCCAGGACGATGGCATGGCAGCTGCTCGCCGTGAGCAATGCGAGGCTCGGTACGGTGACGCCGGTGTCGAGCCGGGTGAGGATAGCTATCGCCTCCTCGGCGAGGGGCAGGGCCGCCTCCGACTCGCCGGCGTTGAACCGGCCCAGCGCCGCGTTGGTCAGTGCGAGGGCCAGCGTCTCGGAAGTCTCTGCCAAGACCGAGTTGCCCAGGCCGCGCAGGATGGCGATCGCCTCCTCGGCCAGGCTTGCCGACTCGGCCGGGCGGCCGGCCGAGTCCAGGTCGGTGGCGAGGTTCATGAGCACGGTGGCGAGCCGCGCGTCGAAGACGCCGGGATGTTCGGCCCGCAGCGTGCGGTACAAGTCGAGCGCGGCGGTTCCGACCTCGATCGCCTCGGGCCCGCGACGGGCCCGCCACAGCGCGATGTTCAGATCCACCAGGACCTCGGCCAGCGTGGGACGGAAACGCTCAGCGTTTCCGTCGGACAACCGGTTTGCTTCCTGTACGGCTCGGTGGAAGGCATCGACCGCCTGCGTCCACTGACCGAGAGTCATGTGCAGCAATCCGGTGACACGGTGTTCGTCGACGATGTCACCGGCCGTATCGGTCCGGTCGGCCAAGGAGCGGCGCAGCGTGGTTAGTTCCTGCAGGAGCGCCAGGGTCGTCTCGGTGGCTCCGGTGCGGGCCGCGAGCTCCGCCTGCTTGGTGAGCGTGTTGAGCAGTTGGTCCGCGAACAGGCGCGGGTTGTGCCCAACGAGCCGCCGCAGGATCGTCGCCGCAGCGGCCGAATGGTCCAGCGCCGCTGCGTGCCGGCCGTCGCGCTCCAGTCCGCGGCTCAGGTCGGCCAGGTGACGAGCGTGGTCGGGTTCGAAGCGCTCGGGGTCCTCCCCGGCCAGCGCGGCGGTGATCTCGACGGCGGTTTGCAGCGCCTCGACCGACGCCGCGACGTCACCGAGGGCAAGCCGGGAGAGGCCCTGGTTGTTCAGTGCCATGGCCAACTGGTCGCGCAGATGCGGGTTGCCGTCGCCAGCCTCGATGCGCGCCCGGATCAGCCCGACCGCCTCGGTGGCGGCGGTGTGGGCGTCGGCGTGCCTGCCATGGGCGTTGTAGTCGACCGCGAGGTTGTTGAGGATCACGCCGTGGCCCGCGGAGAACCGGGAGTCCACCGTGGCAAGCGCGTCCTGTATCCCGCTGGCCCGCCGGGTGGCTGCCATCGCCTCCCCGGTCCGGCCGACGTGCCCCAGCACGATGCCGAGCTGGTTCCAGGCCGCGGCGAGTGCGGGATAGAAGGCGAAGGGCTCCGACTCGTCCAGCGCCTCGTACGCCGTAACAGCCAGTTCGGCCGCCGTGACCGCGTCCGCGAAGAGCCCGGCGTTTGCCAGGCGCACGCTGAGGTCCAGTTGCAGAGCACCCTCGTCCTGCCTGTTCGCGACCGTCGTCATCCGATGCTTGGCGAGTCGTGCGGCGATGACCGCGGCGGGCAGGTCGAGGCTGACGCTGCGATGGCTGGGAATCTGCGCATCAAGGACCTCCAAGAGGGCCAGTGGCGCGTACCCGGCGAGCACCGTGAGCGAGGCGGCGCTGATATGCCGTACGACGGCTGGCTGCTCGATGATGACCGAGGTGAGGTAGCCGGCGACGTGCGGCCATCGGCGGCCCGTCTCGATGACGACGCTCCAGGCGTTGCGCCGGCTGCCCGGGTCGACCTCTGCTGAATCGGCCGCCGTGCCGAGCAGGCGCCGCGCGACCGTGCCGTGCCACGCATCCGCCCGATGCGCCCGCCGCGCCGCCGGGCCGTCCGGGGTGACGACCGGCAGATGCCGGGCGAGGAAATCCTCGCCGAGACGGTCGGGCCGCATTGGCTCAAGCAGCGTGCCGAGCGCCTCGGGGGGTAGCACGCGGCGTGGGCGATCGCCATGGTATGTGCATCTGGAGGGTTTGCCGCGAGTTCGACGGTTTGAAGGAGACGCACGGCGTCCGGCGACGGCAGAGCCTGGGCCATGACCGCCACCGCGGTGAGCCGCGCCATCATGCTCGGCTCGACGCCGATCCGGCGCGTGTCGCTCAGCCGTTGCCAGTGGTGGAATTCGCGATCGAGCAGGTACGCGGACAGCTCACCCGGATCGTCCGGTGCGGCGGCGCCGCGCACGTGTGCATCGACGGCGGCCAGCGCGGCCATGTGCAGAGTAAGCGCCGACCCCGAGGCGCCGTCTTCCAGATGCTGCGGCGCCGCGACCGCGTCCGGGTCGGCGACATCATAGATGGGCGCGAAGCTCCGCACAGCCGCTCGGAAGACTGCGTGCCGCTGCGATCCGCCGTCGCCCAGGGCCGCCAAGTGCTCCTGCGATGCCGCCACCCCGGCCACACGCAGCGTGTACTGAATGGAGTCCCACCACGGGCCGTCCGCCCGTGCCAGCAGCAGCCACCGAATCCGGCCGGGCGCATCGGGCCGCCATCGCAGAAGACGGTCGAGCTGGTCGTGGGTCAGCCGCTCGGCGTAATCGACCAGCAAGAGGTAGTCGGCCGGCGAGGCTGCCCACCGACCGGCCGGTTGCGGGCCTGCCGCGGGATCGGCCTGCAGGACCGTCCAGCCGTCGGTCAGCGACAGCTGGGCGAAGTGGTCGGCCAGGCGGGTTTTGCCCTCGCCGCCCAGGGCCCAGACGAGATGCGCCGCGTACGGCGCCGTCCCATCCCGCCATGCCCCGAGGCACGCGATTTCGTGCTCCCGCCCCGCGAAGCTGACCACACCGTGGCGCGTGGCCAGCAACTCGCTGGGCGGCAACTCCCGCAACGCCGTCGTCGTGAGTGGCTGCGGCGGTTGGAACGGACGCCACGGGTGCTCGTCACGATCAGACGACCGTTGCGTGGCTAAGCAGTCCTGGACGGTCGCTAGCACCGCGCTGACGGCAGCGTCAGCGGCCCCTCCCCGCTTGATTCGCTCCCGGGTTCTCACGGACGGGAGTCGCGAGCGGGGAGGCTGGGCTTGATCCAGGAGCGTGCGCCACCAGCCTTCATCGAATGGTTCATCCGCCCACGTGCTCAACTGCCGGACGACGGCGATCAGCTTTTCGCTGCTGCTCGGGCTCGGGGTCTTCGCCATGGTCCACGTGGCGTGCACCCACTCGTTCACGGTGTTGTGCGACGGTCCGTCGACGACCGCGCTGACGAGGAAACGACGTGAGTACTCGTGCCCGGTCTTCTTGCGGTACTCGGTTCGGGCCTTGGCCTCTAGGTGTGCTGTCCCGGGACGTTGGTGACACGCGTGCTGGGTGCTTGAACAGGTGAGGGCCTTCTGGGTTCGGTGTGGATTGCGACATCTACAC
>NZ_JBIVZM010000028.1:0-17871 GCF_044759525.1 Streptomyces sp. NPDC101110
GGCTGGACTGGTACAACTACCACCGACCCCACACCGGAATCAGCGGCCACACCCCAGCCAGCCGCGTCACCAACCTGTCCGGTCAGCACACCTAGCGGGTGCGGCGGCCGTCCTGCTCGGCGACCAGATGCCCGGGCAGCACCCAGTCGCGCGGCAACTCGCGCCGCGCATCGGCGAGCATTGGCTCGACGGGCGGATTCAACGTCACACCTCACATCTACGCCCTGCCGGCCGGTAAAGCGCGTGGGAGACCAGGGGCCCTGGCAGAGCACCGGCATGGCCGAGGCCCGCCACCTGAACGTGGCGGGCCTCGCATCACATGCGAACGTCGGTGGCGGGAGCCGCTAGCTGTGCTGCTGCGTCGGGCCCGTACTCGCGGATGGCGTGGGGGACTGCGGGGCGGCTCCCACAGTCTGGGCTCCCAGGAGCATGTACAGCGCGCCGAGCATCACGGCGCCGGCAGCCAGGGCGGTGCCGAGTTTCTCGTCGCGGTAGGTCACTACGACGACCGCGACGGCGAGTGACAGCGTCACAATGGCAGTGAGGGACATGCGAGTGTCTTTCATCCAGGCCCGGCCGTCGCATCCGGCAAGATCCCGACGGCCGGGCGTTCGTTCTCAGAAGTCAGAGTCTTGCGTCCAGGCACGGCCCGCTGCCTGACTCACGAGGCCGGCGGGCGCCGACGCAGGGGGGCCGTGCCTCTGGGAAGACGCGGGGACCTGCGGATGCGTTACGCCACACGATGCCGTGGTCGTGCGGCCACTTGTCGGCGTCACCCGTACGGGTGAACCGCTGTGGCTGCTGTCACGCCGCGCCGGGATCTGCGCCCTTGATGGGTGACAGAACATCCGCCCCCGGAGAGGCGCCAGAATGAGCACGAGCCACGACGGCTCTCAGCGCGAAACCTCACGTGAACCTACGCCAGAGGACTTCGTGCGCGCCTCCCTGCCCAGGTTGGAATTGAGGGCCAAGCAGCTGGCCCAGGGCCCCAACATGCACGGATGGGACGAGGAAGACGAAGCCCTCTGGGCCCTCGCCCAGGTGGTCAGCCGCTTCGAGGACCTCAAGAACCCCATGGCGTACGCCCTCATCGTCCTGCGAAACTCCGCGTCCTCCCACCTGCGCAAGAAGCAGAAGCTCAGGGAAGTACCCGTCGGCGGAACCACGGAGGCCGAGGACTACCTGGTGCACGTTGCGAACGGCGCCTCCGCCATCGAGCATCTGGAGTACACGTTCAGCAAGCCGCTGGTTGCGGCGCTCTTGACGCTCCCACCGGAGCGCCGAGAGGTCGTGGTGCTGGACTCCTACGGCTTCGAGACACACGAGATCGCCACGCGGCTCAGGCTGAAAGACGGCACGGTGCGGCAACACCGCCGCCGCGCGCTCAAGGCCCTGAACACCGCTCTCAAGAAGGATTCCGGCGAGCAGCCGGCACTGTCGTTTCCGACCGACCCCGCCGAGGTGCTGTGATGCGGTTCAACCTCTTCGTCGACAGCGCGCCCTACGGCAAGGTCTCCGCCGTCCGGCGTGACATCCACATGGAGCTCATGCAGATTTCGGGATCGGCACAAGCGCAAGTTGCCGGGGAAGACATCGGGCCATTCAACCGCCGTGACCGCGGGGACGGGATGCTGATTGAAATGCTCGACGTAGAGTCCACCGTCGTGAGGTACACGGATCGCCTCTGGGCGAGGTTGCACAGGGCGGTGCAGGGCGCTGTGTACGTCGTCACCCGTTGGGAGGGCCTCCGCCTGCCGAGGGGGCCCTGGCCCGTGGAGGACGCCGAGACTCGTAGGCGCAGAAAGGGGTGGCACGCGGCGGTGTCAGACGCCCTCTCGCCTCCTCCGTCGACGACCTGGTGCGCGCCCTCGGAAGAGCTCTGCTTCCACGACGGCAACCAGCGCGTGGCTTGGAGGGACCGCTTTTCCCAGCAGGTCGAAGGCCTTCATACCCTCGACACGTGGTCCATGGCGAGCAGGCGGCCGACGGACGCTCCGCAACTGTCGAAGGAGCAGGAGGACCAGGCCGTCGCGCTGGTCATGGCCCGGGCTGCCGAACTACGCGCACGACGGCTGTCTACAACCCGCCCGACGGCGACACTGGTGACACCGTCTGCGTGCACAACGCCGCCATCGCCGTCGTCAACGTCTTTGGCATCACGATCGCTGTCAGAACCTGCTTGGGGGACCGCCCGGAGTGCTGTCCGGCAACGTCCTCCATGGTTGGCGGGGCTACTCCGGTGGACGTCCCGGTCAACGCCTGCGGCAACACGGCCGACGGCGAGCACAGCGGTTACAGCTCCCGGGGGTGCTGTCCGGCAACGTCCCGGGCGTCCTCTCGGGCAACGTCGCCCCTATCCGTGGTACGTATCCCGGCGAACAACCAGCCCGTCAGGCCCTGAGCTTCGTGCGGGCCGGTGGCGGCGTCCCTCGGGACTGCCGCGCAGGCATCGAGACTCGCTACCGGCAACGATCGCCGCGGCACTGCACGCCGTGCGCCAACGGCTGCACCGGCGGCACTGAAATCAGGACCCGGCCGGAGACGGCAGAGGCCTGACTATCGGCTTGTGCGGACGCGGGCCGTGCCGTTCGGGGTGCCGGCGGCCGTGCATCCTGTCGAGGTCGGACTCCGGCAGCGTTCGCGCGACGGACGGCACTTCGGAGGCGGGCTGGGCTTCGGGCTCGCGCCAGGCGAACAGGCTCTCCTGCAGATGGGATCGGCCGGTCTCGGGCGAGAAGAGGGCTGTCGCGGTCGTCACCGTTCCTCCGGATCACTGCGGGGTTGACGTATAGCGCAGCCCCCTGCACGTCCGGAACGTCAACGGATGTGAGCTGTTACACCTCAACGACTGCGCCCCCGAGAAGGAGGAGGTCTCGGGGCGCAGCCGGGGGGCGGGTCAGGCGGTATCGGGTCGGCGGAACACCTCGGTTGGCCGCCAGGGTGCCGGCGCCGGTGGGAGCTTGCTGAACGTCGGGAGGGGCACTCGGCCGGCCCGCGTCGGCGCATCCTCGCCGGTCTCTTGGGCAGCGGTTGTGTAGTCCTCGGCCACCCCGACCGGAACCCACTGATGCCCATCCCATTCCCGGATGCCGCGTGGAGCGTTGGGGTCGACGTGGGCTCCCTGTTCCCGGTCGCCGAGCGCGGCGAGCCCGCGTTCTCCCCGCGCCGGACGGTGCTCCTCGCGGCGTTCCGCCCACTGCTCAAGAGGTTCATCGTCCATGCGATTGTTTCCTCCTCGCTGGCCGGTACAGTCTGCCGGGTCCACACGGTGGTGGGGAACCGGCGGCCGGGGCTACAGCGTTGTCGTCCACCCCCTCGAGACAGGGTGGTCGTGCCGCCAGGGCTGATGGTGACCCGGGCGCCGCAGACGGGCAGTTCCCCGTACTGCAGCCGCCACCATCGGATCTCGTCGAGCTCGTCGTACAGGCGACGCGGGCCTGACTGGTGCACGGTTGCAGTCAGTTCGCCCGGCCTGGTGCACGCCCTTGCCCATGACCCGTCCGCGTGCAGCATCCACGCCATGCGGCTGCCGTCGTCACCGGTGCCTCTGCGGTGCTCGATGCCGGGAACCTTGAGCGAGCGCACTCCCTGGGCAGCGTCATCGCCTTCGACATGCTCACCCGCGACGACACCGGCCCCGGCCCCGACGGCCTGACCACCCTCGTCACCTGCGGCTCCCCCCTCGCCTGGCCCACCATCCGCCACTCCCTGGGTCAAGAGGCCGCCCTTCAATCCTGTTCGTCGACGGTATCCCGATCCCAGAAGCCGGTGGCGAGCCGGATGATGCGGATCACCTGGTAGCTGCCGCCTATAGCCCAGGAAGGTTCGCCCTGACCGGTCTTGACGATCGCCCGCTCGGTGATCTCGGCCGCCGTGGCGGGGTTTCCGTGCCCTTCGGTGAAGTGGAACGGGTTGCGGGCCAGACCTCGGCCGTCCTCGGTCCGGGTCTCGGGCCGGGTACCGTCCGCGCGCCAACGCACACGTTGCCGGGGCAACGCCTGCAGCGCCCGTTCGGCGGCTTGCCGTGCGACACGGGCTGAGGATCCTGTGATGTGGAGTAAGAGATCGCCATGTGACTGAACGGGGTCCAGTACGTCACCTGTAAACGATGGCATCTGTTTCAGGTGCTGAAGCTTGTCTGAGCGAGGAGAAGCAGCGCCTTCACCCAGTGCCAGCCAGGCGGCGACGTTGCCGCCGTCAACCGCCGTGATCGCTTGATGCGCTGTGCGCAGAATTTCGTCTCGCTCGCTATCCGAGGCGATGTCGAGTGAGATGAGTTGCGCATACGGCAGCGGCGCGGCTCCGCGCAGATGGGCTGGTGCTTTCTCTAGCTCTGATGACATGGTGGTCAAAGCTGTGACGCCGACGGCTGTAAGGCCGCTTGCTCCAGCGGCTATTGCTGCCGAGGTAGTGAGGAGTCTGCGTCTACTGGTCATCGTCCTAGGGCACCCTCTTGTCTAGCGGCGCATATGCCTAATTCGGTCGGCATGCCGTCGGATTCACTGGCCGTCATGCCGGAATCGCGCACTTCGCGCAATAGGTTATGCAGCTTCTAGTGGCTATGACCTAAGTGCTTGCCTCGGCCACGCGAATTCGACGTCTACGGCCATATCTGGCTCTGTCTCCCATACTGCAGATGACTTACAGCCGAAATACGGATTTCGCTCGTATCAGCTACGAATTTCCTCACCCATCGCGACGAGAGCCCCACGGGCGGCGTCAACGACATCATCCCATGCTCGTGTTCGGATGATGTCGACATCAGACGATGACGGTGCAGAAATTGCACGGTCCAGAACCGAATTCAGTGCCTGCATAGCTGCAACTTCGTCTTCGTCGGCGAGGACGAAGCCCAGCCTCCCGCGTGGTTCTGCGAGAACCCCAGAGTCGTCGAAGAAATCTAGTGCCTCGTCGAGACCGGAAGTGCCCGGATCCCTCGACACCCAGTTCCTCTCATGCCAACCCCTATCGCCCAGTCTGACGAGCCATTCGATCAGCTGAGCGCGGATCCAAGGAGTCTGCAATTCAGTGGTTTTAGGGGGCATTCCAGCTCCTCCATGTCTGCCACTCGCTAAGGGGGACATGGGCTTCCACCGGGTAATCCTGAATTCTTGCTCCGGCTGGAAGCAATTGGCCCCCTCTGCCGACGATCCTGCCGCCCTAGTTGATTATGACGTGATCAACCTGCTGACTCCCCCACTGCGAACTGGGGTCCCCCCTGTCGACGCAGTTCGTGAACACGGGCCTGCCCGAATTCCAGCGCTGCCTGGCGCTGCTCGGCCGGATGTGGCGGCTCCGATTCGGCCTGAACCATGAGCAAGCGGGCCGCTGGACCGTCGACTTCCAAACCCAGTTGGCCTCCCTCGATCCGGCAGCGCTCGGTTCGCCGGAGAACTGGTGGGCGGTGCTATTGGAACAGATGTGGGACGGGCTGCTCTAGGGTACGTATCGAGTCGTGATCGGTCTGTGGGATTTGCCTTCATCCTGCTGGAGGGGCCCGCCCGCGCCGCCACCTTGGTGCACATTGATTTTCCGTTCTAGTGGTGGGGGCCGTTGTCGTGTGCGGGGCAGCCGATCAGGTCGGAGCGATGAGGACGCGGGGAAGGTCGCCGGCCGTCACGGCGTCCTGGTCGATGGCAACGCCCGTATAAGCGCCCACGGCGGCGAACACCAGCTCGGGCAGGCGCTCGCCGTACTCCTGGAAGTACGCGACGACTTCGGTCTCACTGGACTCAGGCATTGAAGGGAACACCGCGCCCACGGCGCTAAGGGCGGTATCAAGGGCCGAGCCCTGCCCGGTGTCGGTGCTCGCGTGTGCGGCTCTCCACGCCGACGGATCGGCTCCTCCTCGACCCACTACCGCCTCAGCGCAAAATGCACCGGTCAGGACGTCGTCGTGCCACTGCGCCGCGCAACCTGAGCGGATCACAGAGCCTGACCTCACGTACATGACCGTAGCGCGTGCCAGGCACAGGGCGCCGTAGGCGAAGGTCATCAGCTCCGGCTGTCGCGGGGTGCCACCGTCAACCCGCTACCGGCCCGGCGTTATAGCTCGCCGATGAAGCGGCATAACCTCGCGCGACGGCCGAATCTGGCTTCGGTGGTCGTGTTCGTACCGGCAGGACGCGAACTCCGCGTTTGTGGAAGGAGGGCCACCAGGCTAGGTCCTCGAGGGGCACGGCGAGCTCTAGGGCGGGGAAGTGCTCCAGGAGGGAGCCGATAGCGATCTCTGCTTCCAGTCGTGCAAGTGGCGCGCCGAGGCAGTAGTGAATGCCGTGGCCGAACGCCAGGTGGGTGGAGGGGCGGCCTGGGGGCGAAGGAGTCAGGCGAGGGAAACTCGCGGTCGTCCCTGTTCGCCGAGGCGATGGAGATCCACACACGGCCGCCGGCGGGGATGACGGTGTCATCGATGGCGGTGTCCCCCAGGGCGAACCGGCGCACGCCCAGGGGGAAGGGCGGGTTCCAGCGCAGAGTTTCCTCGATCACAGCGTTGACCGGCAGTGTGCCTTGCCGGACTTGGTGCATGACTGGCGGGTGCAGGAGTAGGCCAAGGACTGCGTTGCCGATGAGGTGGACCGCGTTGTCGTAGCCGGCGAACAGGGTGAGGAAGGCGAGAGAGAGAAGTTCCTGTTCACTGAGGCTGTCATGATCGTCGCGGGCGTGGACAAGGGCTGACAGCAGGTCCTCGGCCGGGTGGCTGCGCTTGGCCTGGATGACGCCGGTCAGGAACTGGTGCATCTGGCGCATCGCTGTGCGCGAGTCTTGTGCTGAGCCGGCTGTAGGGGAGAGCAGGGTGTCGGTCCAGGCTCTGAAGTCATGGCGGTTGTCCTCGGGTACGCCCAGCAGCTCGCAGATGACTCCCATGGGGAGCGGGACGGCAAGGACCTCCATGAGGTCTATGCGGGGGTCCGCCCGTGTGGCGAGGAGGGCGTCTGTCATGACCTGGATCCGGCAGCGGAGACCTGCGATACGGCGCGGTGTGAAGGCTCTGGCGATGAGACGGCGCAGACGGGTGTGGTCGGGTGGGTCCATGTTGAGCAGGTGGGCATCGAGCTCGGGTGGCATGGACGACTGATAGCTACCGCTGGTCTTCGCGTTTGCCTTGTCCAGCGATAGGCGGCCGTCCGTCAGCAAGGCGCGGGCCTCGCGGTAGCGGGTGATCAGCCATGCTGGCTCACCTTCTGCAGTAGTAGTGCGGTGCACTGCGGCACCTTCGCGCAGGCGGGCGTAGGCGACAGTGGGGCTCTCTATGAGTTTGTGGTCGAAAAGTGTCATGGCTCAGTTCGCTTGCTGAGGCAGGTGGTATGAGACGGGCGAGGGCAGCGGGACGAGGGGGCGCGATCTCCGCCAAGACCGCCACAGAGTGGATCATCGACATCATCCTGCGATGTGCGCGTCACATGAGGCGGGCCCCTACCCGCTCCGCCTCTGCGAGATCCTGCAGAACCCCCTCGTCCTTCCGCGAGGAGATGACCGAGGCTGCGCTTGCCCACGGAACTGCCCGCCTCGGCGGCCTTGCCAACCAACCGGTCGGCTGCGGTCGCATCCCCGTCCTCCGCCGACTGCAGGAGGGACAGAGCGGATGCGGCGACGCCGGAAAGGCGGCCAGTCATTCTGGGCATGCTACGCACCTACCGCGATGCCGGATGCGCACGTCGCCTGCCACGGCGTACTGCGCCGTGACTATCATGCGGATCGTTGTGCACCGGCCTCGCTTTCGGGCGGCCGGTCGATACGTGCACTGCGGAAGTAGGACGAGGCTCTTGGCACGGCCTTCTCTTACACGACGTCTCGCCGGGCATCCCCGTAGGGCACAGGCTCACCTTTCGGCAGCGCCCTACCTCCCACTGGTATCCAGGAACTCCGGAAGCTCCCGTTCGCGGAGGAGGTATGGGCTCCAGTCAGGCCACTCGTTGTCTCCACAATGCGGACAGAAATTGATGGTGTCGTTGCGGACGTCTGAAGGAGCCTCCGCCAGGCGTGGCGGGTAATGAAAGCGCACGTGATTCTCGAGGATGACGCCGTCTCGGCGGCAGTGTTCGCACCAGAGAGCGATCAGGCCTTCGGGATGACGGCCGTGCTCGGCGGTCTGCTCTACTCGGATTGCCCGGTTCAACTCCTGTGACTTCTGCTCGGCCTTGTTGCCGTCGTACCAGTGCCCTGCGATTTCGACGAGCACCAGGGCGATGTCCACGAGCATCTGCCCTCCCCCCAGAAGGACTTCATGTACGACGGACCATGCCCAGCGGGTGTGCGCACAAACGATCCGCAGGCGGGCTTGCGCGAGCCGGAAGCAAGACCCGGAACGGCTGCACGCTATTGCTTCTGCCCTCGACTTGAGGGAGGGCAACGGGCTTACGGAGTGGAGTGTCTGGTGCTCGCGGGCCCGGTCGCTTTCGCGTAACAGTTGCCCTTCTGCGGCCTCTCGGTGTGGCGTCGGTGGTGGTGAGAGTCGGTGGTGCTGGTGTCGTGGTTGGTGTTTTGGTGCTGGTCGGTGGGGTGTTGAAGGGAGGGCTGGCACTGTCATGAGGCGAGAGACTGGTGGGTGGGGTCGCTGGCGTGGGGCTTTATCTGATGGTGGGTGATGCAGTCTCAGGCTCGTGAGTTCTTATGCGCTGAGGTGGGCTGGGCGGGTGTGATCGTGGGGTGGATCAAGGTGTAGGAGCCGGCCGTGGGGCTGTGCTGCCGAGGGCGTTGGTGGTGCGTCGTCTGCTGGAGAGGCAGCAAGCGGGGAAGTTGTCGACGCGGCATGTGCGTGCGGTCGCTGAGACGGTGGGTGTTTCGGAGCGCACGGTCTGGCGCTGGCTGGAGCAGGCGAAGGCTTCCGGGCGGGTGGAGGCGCCGGTCCGGCAGGGATACGCGGTGTCGGACGAGGTGTGGGAGCTGCTCGGTGAGGCGGGGGGCAATGTCTCGGAGCTGAGGCGTCGACTGGTGGCTGCCGGCGGTGAGGTGCCAGTTCCGTCGATGTCGACGTTGAGCCGGGTGATCCGCAGGGACCGACGGGTGGGGCGGCTTTGCTGACCGGGCGGGAGCCTGAGGTGGCCAGGCCGCGCCGGCCGGATCCCCTCAGCGAGCTGGGCCTGAACGTGGTGGCTGAGAAAGGCGTCGGTGGGCAGGTGTTTCTGCGGGAGCAGAAGCACCTGGCGCAGGTCCCGGTCCTGGTCTCGGATGCCCAGGTGGTGCACACACCTGCCGTTCGGTCGGTGCTGCGGACGGTCGCGCACGCGGCCGCGGTGGGGGCGGTGGTGTGTTTGTACGGCGACGCCGGCCAGGGGAAAACCGTCGCGCTCCAGTACGCCCTGTCCCAGCTGCCGCACCCGGCCAGGGTCCGTCGGGTCCATGTCGGTGTGCACCCGACAGTCCCTGAACTGCGCCAGGTGCTCGCGGACGCCCTGGAGCTGGGCAGGCGTCTGCCGCGCGGTGCGGGGGAGGCAGACCTGATGCTGGTGAACGCGCTACGGCAGCCTCGTGTGCTGGTGCTGGACGAGGCACAGCGCCTTCCAGGGCCGGCGCTGGAGTTTCTGCGCGGACTGTGGGACCACCCGGACACGGACACGGCACTTGTGCTCGCGGGTGCGGGCAGCGAACGGGCGCTGCGCCGCGTGCCCGCGCTGGCCTCTCGGGTGCTGCCCTGGGAGCTGGTGCCGCGTCTTCGCCCGGGCGAGGTGGCCACCGTGATGGCTGCCTTCCATCCGCTGTGGGAGGACGTGAGCGAGGACGATGTCGCGTGGGTGGACGAGCACGTGGGCCACGGCAATTTCCGGACCTGGGCGAAGCTGACCTCGCATCTGACCGCCGAGACCTATGGCAGGAGCCGGGCGGTGGTGGACCGCGGGTTGCTGCAGCGGGCCTGCGCACGGCTCATGGGGCCGCTGTGACCGGCGCCTCCAGGCCGGGAGAGGCTGGCGGCCACGAGGACGGTCCGCACGCGCGGGGAGGTCTGCCTTCTTCCTCCCTGTCGGCGCTGCGCGGCCCTGCCGTGCGCCGGCTGCTCGCTCTGCGGCAGGACCAGAAACTGACGACCCGGCATGTACGGCTGATGGCTCAGTCGTTGGAAGTGACCGAGCGCACGGTGTGGCGGTGGCTTGCCGCTGCCGAGCGTGACGAGTCCGCGGCCGCGGAGCCCGGGGCGCGGGCCCAGAGCAAAGACCGCTTCTCCGTCACCCCGGAGGTGCGCCGCCGGCTGGCCATGTGGAAGGGCAACGTCGCGGCGGTCCATGGCGAGCTGATCGCTCGCGCAGCCAAGGGCGAGGGGGAGCCACCTCCGTCGATTCCGACGCTGCACCGGGCGATCCAGCGGGATCTGACGCCGGGGGAGCGGGCGGCGCGCAAGCATGATGTGTTCCTGGCTCGGCCGCGCTCTTGGCGCAACTACGTGTGGGAGACCGACCACATGCAGGCCCCGTTGCTGGTCGATGTCGACGGCAAGGCTCGCAGGCCGTGGATTACATGGTTCACCGACTGCGCGACGAACGCGATCACTGGCGTCGCGGTCACGCCGGTGCATCCGTCGCGGGAGTCGGTGCTGGCCGCGCTGCGCTCCGCGGTTGTGAGCGAGGAGCCTTACGGCCCGTTCGGCGGCCTGCCGGAGAAGGTACGGGTGGACCGTGGCAAGGACTTCCTGTCCCGGACGGTGACCGCAGCGTTCGATCTCCTCGACGTGACGGTGGAGGACCTGCCCGCCTACACCCCCCACCTCAAGGGCACCGTGGAGGGCCTGAACCGGGCGGTGGAGTCGATGCTGCTGGCCGCGCTGCCCGGCTACGCCCGCCAGCCGCGCCCCGGCAAACGCCCCTCCCGGCCGAAGGACGAAGTGCTGCTCAGTTTCGAAGACTTCACCGCCCGGTTGCTGGCCTGGACTTCGTGGTGGAACACCGAGCACCGCCCGGCGCCGTTGCGGGGCAGGACTCCGCTTCAGGCGTGGCAGGACGATCCCACCCCGCTGCGGGATGTGCCGGCCGCGGATCTGTGGAGGTTCACCCTGGAGGACGCCGGTACCCGCACACTGACCACCCGCGGCATCCGCTTCCGCAGACACGACTATGTGGGTGCGTGGATGACCGGTCAGGCCGGGATCCAGGTCAGGGTCCGGTTCATGCCTCACCACGACCACCGCATCGAGGTCTACCACGCGGCCACCGGCCGTTACCTGGGGCCGGCGGATCTGGCCGATCAGGCCACCGAGGAACAGGTCAGAGCCGTACGGCGGGCACGGGCCGCCCGCAGCCGCCGTCTGAAGAAGGACCTCGAAGCATCCCAGCGGGAGCGCTACGCCGCCGTCACCCAGGCCGAGCCCCCTCGGCGGCTCGGCGCGCTGACCGGTGCGCAGGCCGACGCCGAACTCGCCCAGAGCGCCGGCACCGGTCTGTCGCAGCTTGCGCTGCCGGACGTCATCCCGCCCGCTGCACCCCCGGCCGACTGGCGCACCCCGGCTTCCCTGGTCGCGCTGACCACGCCGAGCAGGCCCACCCCACCCCCGGCCAGCCGCGACCGGCGGGCCGCACCTCCCACCACCGACGAAGACGGAGATGCCTCGTGACCGCGGCCACCTACCAGTACGTCGACCTGCCCGATGCGTCCGTGGTCACCACCCGGGCCCTGCTCACCGCGCGGGAGAACATCTCCGACACGGTCGCCGCGCGGGCGATGATGTGCATCCACGGCGGCGCCGGCTTCGGTAAGACCCTCGCTGTCAACATCTGCCTGCGCGGACTCGAACCCGGCGAGGACGTCCGCAAGATCACTTTCCGGGCCCGGCCCACCGCCCGCGCGGTGCGCTACGAGCTGTTCACCGCGCTCGACCTCGCCGGTGAGCCACCGCGCCACCCCAGCGAGTTCGACCGCTTGCTGAAGACCGCCCTGGCCGAACGCCCCCGCACCTTCCTGGTGGACGAGGCCCAGTGGCTCAACGGGGAGGCGTTCGAGTACTTCCGTTACCTGTGGGACGAACCTTCCACCCAGCTCGCGATCATCTTCGTTGGCGGCGAGGGCTGCCACACCGTGCTGCGCCGCGAACCGATGCTGTCCTCGCGCATCTTCATCTGGCAGCACTTCACCCGCCTGACCTCCAGCGAGGTCCTCGATGCCATCCCCTTGTTCCACCCCATCTGGGCCGACGCAGACCCCGACGACATCACCTTCGCCGACAGTCACGCCGCACACGGCAACTTCCGCGCGTGGGCCCAGCTGACCGCCCACACCCGCACCGCCCTGGCCCGCACCGGCCGCCCACGCGTGGATCAGGAGCTGCTGCGCTGGGCCTTCAGCCGCCTTGCCTGACCACCACGCCGCCATGCCGCTCACCGCGCCACCGCCCGTCACCGTGGTCATCGACCGCCATGACGACGCGATCCACACGCACACCGCTCTGGCCGCCCACCATCCGCCGGCCGGCCGGATCACCCTGCATCCCGGCCCGGGCACCACCAGTGAAACCGGCCTTGCCCACGACCTTTTGGCCGCCCTGGAAAAGCCGCCCCTGCTTCCAGGCCGCTTCCCCGGCGGCCGTCAGCCCGCATGGGAAGCCGCCACGGCCTGGATCACGGCCCTGCCCGTCACCCGGCTGACCGTCCTGCGCGCCCACCGCCTCACCGCCCGCCGCGCCTGCTGCAACTGCGCACGCTCACCGGTATCCACCTGACCCTGGTCTGCCACCGCTCCCACCTGCCCGCCGCCCTGCACCAGGCCCTGCAAGCGGCCGACCACACCCTCACCACCGACCTTCAGACCGCCCGCCGCCACTACTACGGTGCGACCGCCCCCATACCCCAGCCTGCCGACGAGCCCGCCCGGCCGGCCAACCGGTGGCTCACTCTGCCTGCACTGGACCGCCTTGTCTCCTACGACAGCCCCCGCCCCTGCGACGCCCCGTGCACCCCACCGCCGATCGCCTGGCGGCACCGCCCGCCACCCACGCCTCTCACCCCGTACGCCGCCCAGCACGTCGCCCACCGGCTTCATGAGGTGACCGCGCACCCTCGCCTGGCCGCGACCGTTGCCGCCGCACTGATCACCGGCGCCCCCCTCCAGCAACTTGCCACCGCACGCCCTCGCGACTACGACGACGCCGCAGCCACACTCGCCCTGCACGACCGCGCCCGCTACACCGACGGCTGCGCTGCCTACCCCGTGCCGCCCTGGGCGGGTGTCTTCCTGCGGGCGGCGGCCTGCTTCGCCCGGCTCGTATCCGGCCAGGACCAGGAATTGTTTGCCGCGCCAGGCAACCGTGCCCTCCTGCTGCGCGTGGCGGAGACGGCCAGGCTGCGCCCGCCCCAGCCGCCTGCGGCCCGACGCCAAGGCCCGGCCGGCCGTGTGGAGTGGGACTGGCGCGAGCGGCAGGAGGCCCACAGGTACGAAGCGATGCTGGCCGTACGCGCCAGGCCCTCGCGGCGCTGAACGCCCTGACGCGTCCGATCGAGAGGGCAGACTCATCCGATCGAGAAGTCTGCGAACTCGAGGTCGCTGAAGGCGATGTGCAGGCCGTGGGCGCGGCGGCCCCCATCGCGGAAGTAGGCATGCCCCAGCGCGCGGGCGAGGATCACTAACTGCTGCTGCTCGCCCGAACCGGCGTCCCGGGCGGCGAACAGCTCCCGGGCGACCTCTCCCGGCAGGTACTGGGTGATCCACCGCACCCGCGGATCGTCCGAGGAGCCGGCCGCAGCAGCGAACCCGAATCGTGCCCTGGTGTGGAAGACGAAGCCCTCCGCCTCGGCCTGGGCACGTAGGCGGGCCCGTATCCGGGGCTGCCACCGAGCCAAGACCGCTTCCTCGATCGCCCGGACATGCAGCGGACCCGGCGGGCGACGCGCTCCGGGCCTCTTTGTCACCCACCTCTGCACGGTGCGCTGTGACACCCCAAGGACTGCGGCCACCCTCCGGGTGGAATGCCGATGTGCTGCCAGCAGAAACCGCAGGCGAGCCTCGGTGCTCAAGGGAACGGGCCGGGTGCGCAACGCCTGCTCCAGCCCCTGCTCGATATGCCCCACGTCCGCCTCTCCAAGCGGCCAGTCGACAGGCCGGCATCTTCAGCCCAGGGCATCAGTCCTCCCACGCTGTCTGCCCCCTGACCGCCGTTTCCGGCATTCCCGTGACAGCACCAACTGGCGTCGGCTACGAGAGCCCCAGGAGAGCGCCGATGACAGAACGGGTTACGCCCAGCGCATGCCGATGCGGGAGAGCTGCTCCACGCGTTCCGGTGACAGTGTCGCGGCCCGCGAGCGCTGGTTGCCGATCCATGCCCCCAGCTTGAGCTCTCGCTGCTCCCGGTCCTCGCCGCTGTCACCGTCTCCGGCACCGCCGATGACGATCCGTTCGATGTGCTTCCTCGGCACCCGAAGGTGCCCCTCACGCTCGTAGAACTGGCGGGCGGCGGTGTAGTTGAGGGCCCATTTGTCGGCTTGGCTGGTCCGCGGTCTTGGTTTTTCGCTCTCGATGGCGGGTTGGATGCCGAGGATGTGCTCGCACATCCACTGCTGGACGCCTGTGAGTTTGTCCCAACCCAGCCGGACCGAGCGCACCCACCGTCCGAGGTCCTCGCCCTGGTGCACGACCTCACCCGGCTCCATCGGCAGCGTGCCGCCGGCCTCCAGGTGCAGGCGGACCAGATGGAAGGCGCGCTGCCATTCCACCGGCCAGGCCGGGCACCACGATGGGTCGATGTCCTCCAGCTGCTCGCGCCGCTCCTCCGACAGCGCCCCGGCCGCCGACTTCACGGGCAGCCCTTCGGCGCGCCGCTGCTCGTTTTCGGCGGCCCGGCGGACGGCGGCCCGCGCGTTCTTCAAAAAGATCCCTACCCGGTACCCCTGGTAGGTGGCGTCCAGTGGGGCCAGGAGGTGGCCTGCTTCGGCTGCCCATCCGCGCGCCGCGGCGAGGCCTTCTTCCCAGGCGACGTCGTAGTGCGACCAGATCATGCCGAGCTTTTCCAGCTGTGCGATGCGGTCCTCGTCCATGTCACCCCGGGCGTAGAACCTCCGAGCGTCGGCGATCCACTGCCCAAGTGGGAACCCGGCGAGCGCGGCCGGCCACCCCTCGGATTCCGCCTCCTGGTCCCCGCTCTCGGGCACGCGGTACGTGAATGGCACCTTCAGGTCCCCGTGGATCCGGTGGTACAGGGTGGCGGCTTCGATGCCACGTCGCCAGTGTTGGTGTTCGGGGTTGAGGACGCGCAGGTTGATGAACGCTGCCAGCTGCGCGGGGTCGCGCGGTGTGCTGAACTTCAGCAACTGCCGGGCTGGCACCGACAGCCAGTCGCTTCGGTCGCTCCCGGCCCCCTCGCCTTCCTCTCCGCTGCGGCTCTGAACGCCTCGGACACGGCTATGTGCCTGTTGCTCAGAGAGCTGTTCCACGACCCGGGTGTCGTGCGCTCTGAGCGCTTCAAGCAGCTTCGCGAGGCCGCCGTACGCCCGTGAGGTGAGCATGTTGTCCGTCGTCTCGCCCGGCCCGAGCAGGACCGGCACGACGAGGAAGGCGACCTTCCCCTCGCCGGGCTGCATCCGTAGCGCCCGGCCGACGGCCTGGACGAGGTCGGGCATGGAGCCGCGTACGTCCGCGAAGTACACGGAGTCACATTCTCGGGTGTCGACCCCTTCCCCGAGCACCTTCACCGAGCTCAGGAAACTTTTCTCGACGACCGTGCCGTCCGTGGCGATCCGGTCGGCGAACTCGCCGAGAACGCGCCGCCGGTGGCCCGGCTTGTGGTCCCCGCACAGCCAGTCAGTCCGGATCGTCTTGGGGTACAGCTCGGGGTCGGCGGCCCGCAGCTGCGCGGCGATGTCGGGAAGGCCGGCCGCGAACGCCTCAGCCTCCTTCACCATGTGGTGGAAGACCAGCGTCCTGCGGAAGCCTTCCTCGGCCGATGCCTTTACCAGAGCGGTCTGCAGGGCGGCGAGCCGGGCCCCGCGGACCTGCTCGGAGCGCGCGTCCTCGCCCAGGAGTTGGGCGGCCTGGAGGTGGGTGTCGGTGATGTCCACGCAGACCACCTGGTAGGGGGCACAGATGCCCCGATCGATCGCCTCGGACAGCGTCAGCGTGTAGCAGCGGCTGCCGAAGGGGGAGTCGGGGTCGTCTTCCATGCTTGCGACCAGTTCGCCCGGCGCGCCCTGCTGCTCCTGGTCTTCGTCGAGCTGCCACAGCCGGGGCGTGGCGGTCATGTAGAGGCGGCGCAAGGAAGGGATGCGGGTGTTGTCGTGGACGACTGCCCACGGCTTCCCGATCCGCCCGGAGGTCCGGTGCGCCTCGTCGATCACGATGAGGTCCCAGCCGGGAAGGCCGGCGGCGTGGGCCCGTTCCAGGGTGCCCAGTCCGAGGGAGGCGTACGTGGCGAACACGGTGACGCGGTCGAACGGCCGTACCCAGTCGACCAGCTCGTCCACGTCCGTGGTGTTGGGGAAGGACACCTCCTCACCTCGCAGGGACGACACCCCGATCATCGGCCCGGTGCGGCCTGTCTCGCGCCACGCGGCTTCGGTCTGGGCGAGCAGGTCGAGGGAGGGCACGAGCACCAGCACTCGGCCCGCTCGGAGCTCCTCGGCGCTCCGGGCGGCCACGAGGGTCTTGCCAGTCCCGGTCGCCATGATCACCTGAGTCCGCAGCCCCCGCTCCGGCACAGTAGATCTTGCAGGCAATTCGAGCGCTCGGAGTACCGTGTCCACGGCTTCCCGCTGGTGGGGACGGAGGTTTTTCATCGCCATTCAGTCTGCCTTCTCCTGCAAGCTGAACGAAGGGCTGCACATGGCGAGGAGCGACAACACGCACCCAGACAGCGCAAGATGGACTGCGTCCCCTTCGTTGAGAAACCAGGCTCACCTTCCTGATCCAGAATGGAAGGTCACGCTGGGAGCGCCTCCTGATGCCCACAGACCTGGAGCCACTTATTCCAGAGTTTATCGCATGATTAAAACGAAGCACGCTTCTTCATGAAACCAGCATCAGCCCGGGCGAATCAGCACTGAGCCGATGGGTACTCCCTTTCTCTCATTGTCCGCCCTGCCTTGGAGCGTCATGACACAGAAGACTGAAGACGAGATGGGCAACCGGTTCTGCAAAGCGTGTGGCGCGCCGGCCGAAGACGGGAAGCTGTGCAAGCACTGCGGCACCGTTCTGGACTTCCCGGACGAGGCAGGTCTGGTCGAGGACCAAGGCGCGGCAGTGCGACGCGATTTCGAGGGCCGGACCGGGCCGCGAGACCAAGGGTGACCGGACCAGAGGTACGCGTGCCGTGCCCGCCTTCCCTTTCTTGCTGCCAGCCTCGGGCCGCGTTAAGCGTGACCTGGACCGCCTCCGCTCATGTCTGCGGGGGCGAAGCCGGGGCATACGGGCTTCACCCCCTTGAGAGGAGTTCGTTTCATGGTTGGCATAGTCGCGGCGGTATTGTTCTTCGTTGCGTTTTTGATCAACGCGGCGGACATCAGTACCAACGATGCGTTCTCTTCGACGAACGTCATGTTGCTGGGACTGATGTGTCTGGCTCTGCATATGGCCGGGGTCGGGACCGGTTGGGCCCGCAGACGCTGACGCTTGTTCTGCACATCTGGTGACCGACTGTCACCAGGCAAGACCCACCATCACGTGTAGCCAGCTGGCCCGCGCCAGCGGGCCGAAAGGTCCTGGAGGCGCAGCCGGAGGGACCGTCAGGCGGGGGAGCGCAGCGGACCCGCCGGCCAGGCTGGAGCGAAGCGTAAGCCTGGTAGCGGGACGTAGTCCCGCCAGTACGGGAGCGAAGCGAACGGGCTGTCAATCTCGGCGCGCAGCGCCGAGATTGAGCGGGAGGCGCAGCCTCCCGCCAGCGCTCACGCGGAGCGTGAGCGCAACCCCCGTGCGCAGCACGGGGGTTTGCTTGCACATCGCGCAGCGATGTGGTACCCGCTCCGCGGG
>NZ_JBIVZM010000029.1:0-5061 GCF_044759525.1 Streptomyces sp. NPDC101110
GGAGCGGGATGACTGGGTGTTGCGGTGTGTGGTGTTCGGTGGTGAGGCGTTGGATGTGGGCCGGCTGGGGGGCTGGTTTGAGCGGCATGGTGGTGGGGGGCCGCGGTTGGTGAACATGTATGGGATTACGGAGACGACGGTTCACGTCACGTATTCCCCCGTGGAGCCCGTGGAGCCCGGGGATGGTCGTGGTGGTGTGATCGGTGTGGGTCTTCCGGATCTGCGGGTGTTCGTGCTGGATGAGGGTCTGCGTCCGGTGCCGGTGGGTGTGGCGGGGGAGCTGTATGTGGCGGGGGCCGGTTTGGCGCGGGGGTATTTGGATCGTGCGGGGTTGACGGCGGGGCGGTTTGTGGCGTGTCCGTTCGGTCCGGGGGGTGCGCGGATGTATCGGACGGGGGACCGTGCGCGCTGGATGGCTGATGGCCGGCTGGCCTACGAAGGCCGAGCGGACGAGCAGATGAAGATCCGCGGGTTCCGTATCGAGCCGGGAGAGATCGAGGCCGTACTGGCCGGGCATCCACAGGTGGCGCAGACCACGGTGATCGCCAGAGAGGACACGCCCGGCGATGTCCGCCTGGTCGCCTACCTCGTGCCGACCGAGGATGGCAACACGGATGAACTCGTCATGGTGGTAAGGGGGTTTGCGGCTGCCCGGCTGCCGGAGCACATGGTGCCGTCGGCGGTCGTGACGCTGGATGCGTTGCCGTTGACGGTGAACGGCAAGCTGGATCGCAAGGCGCTGCCCGCGCCGGAGTTCGCGGCGGGCGCGGGGCGTGGTCCGGTGACGGTGCAGGAGGAGATCCTGTGCCAGGTGTTCGCCGAGGTCCTTGGTCTGCCGGCGGTCGGTGTGGAGGACGACTTCTTCGCGCTGGGCGGGCACTCCCTGCTGGCCGTGTCGCTGGTGGAGCAGCTCCGCAGCCGGGGCGTGTCCGTCTCCGTCCGCGCACTCTTCCAGACACCGACCCCGGCCGGTCTGGCCGCGGTGGCGGCTCCGGACACCATCGACGTCCCGGAGAACCGCATCCCGGAGGGTGCTGAGCACATCACACCGGAGATGTTGCCGCTGGTCGACCTCGACGAGGCCGAGCTGGCGCACGTCATCGGGCAGATACCCGGGGGCGCGGCCAACATCGCGGATGTGTATCCCCTGGCGCCTCTGCAGGAGGGGCTGTTCTTCCACCACCTGCTGCAGGCTGACGGCGGCGGTGCGGATGCGTATGTGGTGCCACGGGTGCTCCAATTCGACTCGCGGGAGCGCCTGGATGCCTTCCTCGGCGCTCTTCAGCGAGTGGTGGACCGGCACGACATCTACCGCACGGCGATCGTGTGGGAACAGTTGCGTGAGCCGGTCCAGGTCGTGGCTCGCCAGGTTGATCTTCCTGTCATACCGGTTGAGTTGACTGCTGAGGGCCATGCCGCGGTGGAGCAGTTGATCGCCGTGGCCGGGTCGAGGATGGACATCGGCCGTGCGCCACTGATCGACGTGCACATCGCCTCACAGCCGGGCGAGGACAGTGGATGGCTGGCGTTGCTGCGCATGCACCACCTCGTCCAGGACCACACCACACAGGACGTACTTCTCGATGAGATGAGAGCGTTCCTGTCCGGGCGGGAGGATGCCCTGCCGGAGCCGCTGCCGTTCCGCAACTTCGTGGCGCAGGCGCGGCTGGGCGTGACGCGGGAGGAGCACGAGCGGTACTTCACCGAGCTGCTGGGCGATGTGGAGGAGACCACCGCTCCGTACGGTCTGCTGGACGTGCACGGTGACGGCAGCGGCGTCGTGCGCTCCCACCTGCGGGTCGACGAGGAGGTGGGCCGGCGGGTGCGTGACGTCGCCCGGTCGCTCGGCGTGAGCCCGGCCAGCGTGTTCCACCTGGCCTGGGCGCGGGTGCTGGCCACGGTCAGTGGTCGTGACGACGTCGTGTTCGGCACGGTGCTGTTCGGGCGGATGAATGCCGGTGCGGGTGCGGACCGGGTGCCGGGGTTGTTCATCAACACGCTGCCGGTCCGGGTCCAGGTCGACACCGTCGGCGTCGCCGACGCGCTGGAAGGCGTGCGCGACCAGCTGGCGGAGCTGCTGGTGCACGAGCACGCCCCGCTGACCCTGGCGCAGCAGGCCAGCGGCATCCCGAACGGCAGTCCGCTGTTCACCTCGCTGTTCAACTACCGGCACGGCAAGCGCCCGCAGGCGGTACCCGCACCGGAAGCCGCTGACGCTCCCAGGGGCATCGTCACGGTGGCCATGCGCGAGGCGACGAACTATCCGGTGACCGTGGCGGTCAACGACCTGGAGTCCAGGTTCGGACTGACCGTGGACGCGGTGGGACCGGTCGACGGGCAGGCGGTGTGCCGGCTGCTGCACACCTGCGTCGACAACCTCGTGAGCACACTGGAGAACGACCCCCACGGCCTCCTGTCGGCGGTGGACGTCCTCGACGCCACCGAACAGAACCGACTCCTCGAATCCTGGAACGACACCACGAAGGAAATGCCGGAGCAGGGTGTCCACACCCTGGTCGCCGAACAGGCGCGGCGCCGTCCGGACGCCGTGGCAGTGGAGTTCGGAGCCACGCACCTCTCGTACCGGCAGCTCGACGCGCGAGCCAATCAGATCGCGCACGCGCTCATCGCGGCCGGCGTGCGCAGGGGGTCGCTGGTCGGGGTGTGCCTGGAGCGCGGTCCCGATGCGGTGGCCGCACTGCTGGGAGTCTGGAAGGCCGGCGCGGGCTACGTACCGCTGGACACGGACTACCCCTCCGCCCGGTTGGGGTCCATGATGCGTGACGCCGACGTCCGGGTCGTCGTCAGCCAGGGAGGACTGGCCGACCTCCTGACGGACTTCGACGGCGTGGTCGTACCGGTCGAGAGCGTCGGTGAATCCTCCTTCCCGAGCGAGGATCCGGCCGTAGCCGTGACCGCAGGCGACGCCGCCTACGTGATGTTCACGTCCGGCTCGGCGGGATTGCCCAAGGGCGTGATGGTGGAGCACCGTGCCGTGGTTCGGCTGGTGTGGGGGCAGCAGTACGCGGAGTTCAGCGAGCAGAACGTGCACCTGCTGCTGGCGCCGCTGGCGTTCGACGCCTCGACCTTCGAGTTGTGGGGCGCGCTGGTGCACGGCGGCCGCCTGGTGATCGCCCCTCCCGGCGCCGTCGGCGTGGCGGAACTCCGTTCGCTGATCTCCGAGAAGGGCATCCGCGACCTGTGGTTGACCGCCGCGCTCTTCAACACGGTCGTCGATGAGGACCCGAGCGTGCTGGCCGGGCTGGCGCGCGTGCTGGTCGGCGGAGAGGCGTTGTCGGCACGGCACGTGCGGGAAGCGCAGACCGCGGTGCCCGGACTGCGAGTGGCGAACGGGTACGGGCCCACCGAGACCACCACGTTCGCCTGCACCTACGCCATCCCGGAGCTGCCCGAGGACACACAGTCCGTGCCGATCGGTTCTCCGATCGCCAACACGCAGGTGTACGTGCTGGATGGTGCGTTGCGTCCGGTGCCGGTCGGCGTGGCGGGAGAACTGTACGTCGCGGGTGCGGGTCTCGCGCGGGGCTACGCGGGGCGTCCCGGCCTGACGAGTGAGCGGTTCGTGGCCTGCCCCTTCGGCCAGGTGGGCGGGCGGATGTATCGGACGGGGGATGTGGTGCGGTGGTCGGCCGGGGGCCGGCTGGAGTATCTGGGGCGTGCGGATGAGCAGGTGAAGATCCGTGGTTTCCGGATCGAGCCGGGTGAGGTCGAGGCGGTCCTGGCGGCGCACCCGCAGATCACACAGGCGGCTGTGATCGCCCGTGAGGACGTTCCCGGGGACAAGCGCTTGGTGGCGTATGTGGTGGGGGATGCGTCGGAGTCCGAGCTGCGTGAGTACGTGGGTGAGCGGTTGCCGCAGTACATGGTCCCCTCGGCGGTCATTGTGCTGGATGCGTTGCCGTTGACGGTGAACGGCAAGCTGGACCGCAAGGCGCTGCCCGCACCGGAGTATGCGAGCGGAGGAGGCCGGGGTCCGGCGACGGTGCAGGAGGAGATCCTGTGCCAGGCCTTCGCGCAGGTCCTCGGTCTGGACGAGGTGGGAGTCGAGGACGATTTCTTCGCTCTGGGTGGTCACTCGCTGCTGGCGACGCGGTTGGTGAGTCGGGTGCGTGCGGTGCTGGGTGTGGAGGTGGCGCTGCGGACTCTGTTCGAGGCGTCTACCCCGGCCGGTCTGGCGGCGCGGTTGGGTCAGGCCGATGAGGCACGTCCGGCTCTGGTGGCTGGGGAGCGCCCGGGTCGGGTGCCGCTGTCGTACGCACAGCGCCGGCTGTGGTTCATCGGCCAGCTGGAAGGCCCCAGCGCGACCTACAACATCCCGATCGGGGTGCGGCTGAACGGGGCACTGGACCGGCGAGCGCTGGAAGAGGCCCTGCGCGACGTCCTGGAACGCCATGAGGTGCTGCGGACGGTGTTCGCGGTCGCCGACGGGGAGCCTTATCAGCGCATCCTGCCCGTCGAGGAAAGTGGTTTTGCGCTGAAGGTCACCGAGGTGACTGTGGATGGTCTGGACGCAGCAGTGGCGGAGGCGGCGCAGTACGCCTTCGACTTGAGCACGGAAATCCCCCTCCAAGCCCGTCTGTTCACTCTGGGAACGGATGAGCACGTCCTGACAGTCGTCGTACATCACATTGCGAGTGATGGGTGGTCGTCTGCTCCGTTGGAGCGGGATCTGACGTCTGCTTATGCGGCGCGGTGTGAGGGGCGTGCTCCGGTGTGGGAGTCCCTGCCGGTGCAGTACGCGGACTATGCGTTGTGGCAGCGGGGGATGCTCGGGTCGGAGGAGGATCCGGGCAGTGTGCTCTCGCGTCAGGTGGGGTTCTGGCGTGAGGCGCTGGCCGGTGCTCCGGAGGAGCTGGCGTTGCCCTATGACCGGTCGCGTCCGGCCGTGGCGTCGCATGAGGGACATGCGGTGCAGGTGCAGGTGCCCGCTGGGGTGCATGCGCGGTTGCGTGAGGTGGCGCGTGAGCGTGGCGTGACGGTGTTCATGGTGCTCCAGGCGGCGCTGGCGGTGACGTTGTCGCGGCTGGGTGCGGGCACGGA
>NZ_JBIVZM010000030.1:0-4851 GCF_044759525.1 Streptomyces sp. NPDC101110
CGGACACGATCGACGTTCCGGAGAACCGCATCCCGCTCGGCGCCGAACACATCACCCCGGACATGCTCCCGCTCGTCGAGCTGTCCGAAGCGGAGGTCGAGCGGATCGTCGCGACGGTCCAGGGTGGCGCGCCCAACATCGCTGATGTGTATCCCCTGGCGCCTCTGCAGGAGGGACTGTTCTTCCACCACCTGCTCCAGACCGACGGTGGCACGGACGTGTACGCGGCCCCGCGGGTCATCGAGTTCGACTCACGGGACCGCCTGGACACCTTCCTCGGCGCTCTGCAGCGGGTGGTGGACCGGCATGACATCTACCGCACGGCGATCGTGTGGGAGCAACTGCGTGAGCCGGTGCAGGTCGTGGTCCGGACGGCCGAACTGCCCGTCCACGAAGTCTCTCTCGACCTGCAAGTCCCCGACCTGGTCGAGCAGTTGATCGCGGCCGCCGGATCGAACATGGACATCCGGCGCGCGCCGCTGATCGACGTGCACATCGCCGCACAGCCTGACCAGGACGGTGGGTGGCTGGCGTTGCTGCGGATGCATCACCTGGTCCAGGACCACACCGGCCAGGACGTGCTGCTGGATGAGATGCGAGCGTTCCTGTCGGGACGGGAGGACTCCCTGCCCGAGCCGGTGCCCTTCCGGAACTTCGTCGCGCAGGCCCGACTCGGTGTGACACGGGAGGAGCACGAGCGGTACTTCGCCGACCTGTTGGGCGATGTGGAGGAGACCACTGCTCCGTACGGTCTGCTCGACGTGCACGGTGACGGCAGCGGTGTCGAGCGCTCCCACCTGGACGTCGACGACGCGGTGGGCCGGCGAGTACGCGACGTCGCCCGCTCACTCGGTGCGAGCCCGGCCACCGTGTTCCACCTGGCCTGGGCGCGGGTGCTGGCCACCATCAGCGGCCGCGACGACGTCGTGTTCGGCACCGTGCTGTTCGGACGCATGAACGCCGGTGCGGGTGCGGACCGGGTGCCCGGGTTGTTCATCAACACCCTGCCCGTTCGCGTCCGTGTCGACGGGGTCGGTGTGGGCCGGGCACTGCAGGGCGTACGCGACCAGCTCGCGGAACTGCTCGTGCACGAGCACGCGCCGCTCAGGCTGGCGCAACAGGCCAGTGGCGTCCCCAACGGCAGCCCGCTGTTCACCTCGCTGTTCAACTACCGGCACGGCAAGCGCCCGCAGACGGAGCCCGGCCCGCACGCCGCCACCTCGTCCAAGGGCATGAGCACCGTGTACGCCCGGACCGCCACCAACTACCCGGTGGCTGTGTCGGTGGACGACCTGGAGTCCAGGTTCGGACTGAATGTGGACGCGGTGGCCCCGGTAGACGGGCAGGCGGTGTGCCGGCTGCTGCACACCTGCCTGGACAGCGTGGTGACTGCCCTGGAGCACGACCCGGACAGCTCGTTGTCGTCGATGGACATCCTGGACACGGTCGAGAAGGACCGGCTGCTGACGGACTGGAACGACACGGCGGTGGGGGGCGTCGCGTCGATGGTGCCCGCCCTGTTCGAGGCTCAGGTGCGACGTACCGCGAGCGCGGTGGCGGTGGTCCAGAACGGTGCGGAGGTGTCGTTCGCGGAGTTGGAGGCACGGGCGAACCGGCTCGCACGCTACCTGCGGCATCAAGGCGTGGGCGCGGAGACCGTGGTGGGTCTGTGCCTGCCGCGCGGGGTGCAGACGATCGTTGCGATCCTGGGTGTGTGGAAGGCGGGGGCGGCGTACGTGCCGGTCGATTCCACGATGCCCATCGAACGCATCGCGCACGTGCTGGCAGACAGCGGTGCGGTGCTGACGCTCACCACGGGCGAACTCCTCGAGTCACTGCCGTCGAGCGGGCATCGGCTGGTCGCGGTGGACGCGATGGATGCGTCCGAGTCGATGCAGCCGTCCACGAAACCGGAACCGGAACCGTCGGCGGCACCGGAGGGGCCGGCCGAGCCCACAGCGCCGTTGCCGGACCAGATCGCGTACGTGATCTACACGTCGGGTTCGACGGGGCGGCCCAAGGGCGTGGCGGTCACGCACGGCGGACTGGCCAACTATGTGACCACGGTGCCCCGGCAGATCGGGCTCGACAGGCCCGGTCGCCACGCGGTGGTGCAATCCCAGACGACCGACTCGGGGAACACGTTGGTGTTCGCCAGTCTGGTCACCGGCGGAGAGCTGCACATCCTGGATGAGGACACGGTGACCGATGCGGTAGATGTGAGCAGGTATCTGACGGAGCATCGCATCGACTACCTCAAGGCCGTGCCCTCGCATCTCGCGGCGCTTGCGGCCGGGCCCGGGGGCGCCGCCGGGGTGCTGCCGGGCAAGGCGTTGGTGCTGGGCGGTGAGGAGGCACCGCCGGAACTGGTGGCGGGCTTGCTGGCGGCGGCCGGTGAGCAGGAGGTGTTCAACCACTACGGCCCGACCGAGGCGACCATCGCGGTGGCGACGGCGCGGCTGTCTCCGGAGTCGATCGGCTCGGGTGCGGTGCCGGTGGGCGGGCCGGTGGCTAACACGCGGCTGTACGCGCTGGACGCCCGCCTGCAGCCGGTTCCCGTGGGTGTCGCGGGCGAGCTGTACGTCGCCGGTGCACAGGTGGCGCGCGGCTATGTGGGCCGGCCCGACCTGACCGGCGAGCGGTTCGTGGCCTGCCCGTACGGTGATGCGGGCGAGCGGATGTACCGGACCGGGGACCTGGTGCGCTGGACCGGGGACGGCCAGTTGGTGTTCGCCGGTCGAGTCGATGAGCAGGTGAAGATCCGTGGATTCCGGATCGAGCCCGGAGAGATCGAGACGGTGCTGGCCGCGCACCCGCAAGTGGCGCAGGCCGCGGTGATCGCACGGCAGGACACTCCCGGCGACAAGCGCCTGGTCGCCTACGTGGTCCCGGCCCCCAACGGCGGGATCACCTACGCCCCCGCCGACGCCACGGCGGAGGACCTGCCGAATGCCCTGCCCAATGCCCTGCGTACGTGGGCGAGCGGCCGGCTGCCCGGTCACATGGTGCCCTCGGCTGTGGTCTCCTTGGACGCGTTGCCGCTGACGGTGAACGGGAAGCTGGACCGTGCGGCTCTGCCCGCGCCCGAGTACACGGAAAACCAGGGGCGCGGCCCGGCCACGCCACAGGAGGAGATCCTCTGCCGGGCGTTCGCCCGCGTGCTCGGCCTGGAGCAGGTCGGAGTCGACGACGACTTCTTCGCCCTCGGCGGGCATTCGCTGCTGGCGACCCGATTGAGCAGCGAGATCAGAGAGGAACTGGGGACGGAACTGCCGATCCGGGCGGTCTTCGGCACCCCGACGCCGGCCGGGCTCGCGGTCTGGCTCGCACAGCAAAGTGACAGCCGTCGGAAAGCTAGGCCCGCGCTGCGGCCGATGCGCAGCCAGGAGGAGTCCTGATGATCCCGCTCTCGTTCGCCCAGCGTCGTTTGTGGTTCCTGGCACAGCTGGAGGGGCCGAGCACCACGTACACGAACCCGACGGTGCTGCGCTTCCCGGAGGCGCTCGACCGGGAAGCGCTGGAAGCAGCGCTGCGGGACGTGCTGCAACGGCACGAGGTGCTGCGCACGGTGTTCCCGGCGCCCGACGGCGAGCCGTATCAGCGCATCCTGCCCGTCGACGAGACCGGTTTCGAGCTGGTCGTCGCAGATGTGGCTCCGGAACACCTGACGGAGACCGTCGAGCACACCGTGCGGCACGCCTTCGACCTGGCCACGGAGATCCCGCTGCGAGCCAGTCTGCTCACGGTGGGCCAGGACGAGTGTGTGCTCGTCCTGCTCGTGCATCACATCGCCTGGGACGCCTGGTCGGCCGGTCCGCTGGCGCGTGACCTGTCGATGGCCTACGCGGCGCGACGTGAGGGCCGGGCGCCCGCGTGGGAGCCCCTGCCTGTGCAGTACGCCGACTACGCCATGTGGCAGCGGGAACTGCTGGGCGACGAGGACGACCCGGAGAGCGTGCTGTCCCAGCAGGTCGAGTATTGGCGGCGGGCCCTGACGGGAGTCCCCGAGGAACTGTCGCTGCCGACCGACCGGCCGCGACCGGCCGTCCCGACCCACCGCGGTCACCAGGCCGAGCTGGAGATCCCGGCCGTCGTGCACGAGCGGCTCGTCACCATGGCACGCGAGCGCGGCATGAGCCTCTTCATGGTGCTCCAGGCGGCACTCGCCGTGACGATGTCCCGGCTCGGCGCCGGTACGGACATCCCGATCGGTTCAGCCATCGCCGGACGCACCGACAAGGCACTCCACGACCTGGTCGGGTTCTTCGTCAACACGCTCGTCATACGCACCGACCTCTCCGGCGATCCGACGTTCACCGACGTGCTGGACCGGGTCCGGGAGACGAGCTTCGGCGCGTTCGAGCACCAGGACGTCCCCTTCGAGCGGCTCGTGGAGGAACTGGCGCCGGCCCGCTCCCTCGCGCGGCACCCCCTCTTCCAGGTCATGCTCACGCTGCAGAACGCCGGTCCGGCGAAGCTCGACCTGTCCGGCCTCAAGGCGTCCCGCATGACCCGCGGAACTGCCGCGGCGAAGTTCGACCTGGAGGTCGCAGCCGCCGAGACCTTCGGTACCGGCGGTGCACCGGCCGGTATGCGCGGCGTGGTGACGGTAGCGGCCGACCTCTTCGACGAGGAGACGGCCCACCGGATCGCGCGCCGCTGGGTCCGAGTGCTGTCGGCCGTAGCCGCGGACCCGTCGACGCGCATGAACTCGGTGGAGATCCTCGACGACGACGAGCGCCGGAAGATGCTCGTGGACTGGAATGACACGGGGGTTGAGGTTTCGGGGTTGACGTTGCCGGAGTTGTTTGCGGCGCAGGTGGTGCGGACGCCGGGTGCGGTGGCTGTGGT
>NZ_JBIVZM010000031.1:0-4685 GCF_044759525.1 Streptomyces sp. NPDC101110
TCGACGAGGCCGAGCTGGCGCACGTCATCGAGCAGATACCTGGGGGCGCGGCCAACATCGCCGACGTCTACCCGCTCGCCCCGCTGCAGGAAGGCATCCTCTTTCATCACGTGTTGCAGGCGGATGGCGGCGGTGCGGATACGTATGTAGTGCCACGGGTACTGCGCTTCGACTCGCGGGAACGACTGGATGCCTTCCTCGGCGCTCTTCAGCGAGTGGTGGACCGGCACGACATCTACCGGACCGCGATCGTGTGGGAGCAGTTGCGTGAGCCGGTCCAGGTCGTGGTCCATCGGGCCGAACTCCCGGTTATTCCAGTTGAGTTGCCCGCTGAGGGCCATGCCGCGGTGCAGCAGCTGACTGCGGTGGCCGGGTCGAGGATGGACATCGGCCGTGCGCCGCTGATCGACGTGCACATCGCCTCACAGCCGGGCGAGGACGGCGGATGGCTGGCGTTGCTGCGCATGCACCACCTCGTCCAGGACCACACCACACAGGACGTGCTGCTGGAAGAGATGGGCGCATTCCTGTCCGGGCGGGAGGATTCCCTGCCGGAGCCGCTGCCGTTCCGCAACTTCGTGGCGCAGGCGCGGCTGGGCGTGACGCGCGAGGAGCACGAGCGCTACTTCGCCGACCTGCTCGGGGACGTGGAGGAGACCACTGCCCCCTATGGCCTGCTGGACGTGCACGGTGACGGCAGCGGCGTCGTGCGCTCCCACCTGCGGGTCGACGAGGAGGTGGGCCGGCGGGTGCGTGAGGTCGCCCGGTCGTTGGGTGTGAGCCCGGCCAGCGTGTTCCACTTGGCGTGGGCGCGGGTGCTGTCGACGGTCAGTGGTCGTGACGACGTCGTGTTCGGCACGGTGCTGTTCGGGCGGATGAATGCCGGTGCGGGTGCGGACCGGGTGCCGGGGTTGTTCATCAACACGCTGCCGGTCCGGGTCCGCGTGGATGCGGTCGGCGTCGCCAGCGCGCTGGAAGGTGTGCGCGACCAGCTGGCGGAGCTGCTGGTGCACGAGCACGCCCCGCTGACCCTGGCGCAGCAGGCCAGCGGCATCCCGAACGGCAGTCCGCTGTTCACCTCACTGTTCAACTACCGGCACGGCACGCGCCGTCCGGAGAACCCTCGCCCGGAGGCCGGCCCGGCGCCCAGGGGCATCAGCACGCTGGCCGTGCGTGAGGTGACGAACTACCCCGTGGCCGTGGCGGTCGATGACCTGGAGTCCAGGTTCGGGCTGGTCGTGGACGCGGTGGGCCCGGTCGACGGTCAGGCGGTCTGCCGGCTGCTGCACACCTGCCTCGACAACCTCGTGACCACACTGGAAGACGACCCCAACAGCTTCCTGTCGACGGTGGACATCCTCGACGCCACCGAACAGAACCGAATCCTCCAAGACTGGAACGGCACCACCGCAGACATCCCACAGCAGTGCGCGCCCGAGATGTTCCAGGCCCAGGTGACCCGCACCCCGGACGCTGTGGCAGTGGTCCATGGAGCTACGGAACTCTCCTACGCCGAGTTGGAGACCAAGGCGAACCAGCTGGCGCACCACCTGCGAGCGCTCGGCATCGGTGCGGAGTCCGTCGTGGGCGTATTCCTGCCGCGTGGGGTGGATCTGGTCGTCGCGCTGCTGGCCGTACTGAAGACCGGCGCAGCCTATGTGCCGCTGGATGTGCAATATCCGGTGGAGCGACTGCAGTTCATGCTCACCGACAGCGGTGCACGGGTGGTCCTCGGGCGCGGCGACATGGCAGCCGTGATGTCAGGGCCCGCAGTGCACCTGGTGAACCTCGATGACATGAGGGTGGCACGCGAGCTGGCAGCGGCACCCGTCACGCCTCCCGAAGCCGTATTCGAGGCTGGTGGACTGGCCTACGTCATCTATACGTCCGGCTCGACGGGACGGCCCAAGGGCGTGGCCGTGTCGCACGGCGGCGTGGCGAGCCTGGTGGCGGCTCAGACAGAACGATTCGCGGCGGATTCCACCGGCCGGATGCTGCAGTTCGCGTCGGTGAGCTTCGACGCGGCGGTGTCCGAGGTACTCGTTGCGTTGTCTTGCGGAGCACGACTCGTACTGTCCGATGCGCACGAGTTGCTGCCTGGGCAAGGCCTGGCCGAAGTCGTGGCGCGGCACGAGGTGACTCATGTGACGCTGCCACCGGCCGTGCTGGCCGTGCTGGCGCCTGAAGATCTGCCTTCGGTGTCGACCCTGGTGTCGGCAGGCGAAGCACTGGGCGGTGACCTGATCGCACGCTGGGCTCCCGGTCGCCGGTTCATCAACGCCTACGGCCCCACGGAGACCACCGTGTGCGCCACGATGTCGGCGCCGCTCGCACCGGGCGACAGCTCCGGAATCGGTTCTCCGATCGTCAACACGCAGGTGTACGTGCTGGATGGTGCACTGCGTCCGGTGCCGGTCGGCGTGGCGGGAGAACTGTACGTCGCGGGTGCGGGTCTGGCGCGGGGCTATGTGGGTCGCCCGGGTTTGACGGGTGAGCGGTTCGTGGCCTGCCCCTTCGGCCAGGTGGGCGGGCGGATGTATCGGACGGGGGATGTGGTGCGGTGGTCGGCCGGGGGCCGGCTGGAGTATCTGGGGCGTGCGGATGAGCAGGTGAAGATCCGCGGGTTCCGGATCGAGCCGGGTGAGGTCCAGGCGGTCCTGGCGGCGCACCCGCAGATCACGCAGGCGGCTGTGATCGCCCGTGAGGACGTTCCCGGGGACAAGCGCCTGGTGGCGTACGTAGTGGGGTCGGCCTCGGAGTCCGAGCTGCGTGAGTTCGTGGGTGAGCGGTTGCCGCAGTACATGGTCCCCTCGGCGGTCATTGTGCTGGATGCGTTGCCGTTGACGGTGAACGGCAAGCTGGACCGCAAGGCGCTGCCCGCGCCGGAGTATGCGAGCGGAGGAGGCCGGGGTCCGGCGACGGTGCAGGAGGAGATCCTGTGCCAGGCGTTCGCGCAGATTCTGGGTCTGCCCGCGGTCGGTGTGGACGATGATTTCTTCGCTCTCGGTGGTCACTCGCTGCTGGCGACTCGTCTGGTGAGCCGGGTGCGCGCGGTGCTGGGCGTGGAGGTGGCGCTGCGGACCCTTTTCGAGGCCCCGACTCCGGCGGGACTTGCCGCCGGCCTCGGCCAGGCGGACACGGCGCATCCGGCTCTGGTGGCTGCGGAGCGCCCGGAGCGGGTGCCGTTGTCGTACGCGCAGCGCCGGCTGTGGTTCATCGGACAACTGGAAGGTCCCAGCGCGACCTACAACATCCCGACGACTTTGCGCCTGTCGGGTGAGCTGGACCGGGATGCGCTCGAGGGTGCGCTGCGGGATGTGCTGGAGCGTCATGAGGTGCTGCGGACGGTGTTCGCGGTGGTGGACGGGGAGCCGTATCAGCGGATTCTGCCCGTGGCCGAGAGCGGTTTTGCGCTGACGGTCACCGATGTGCGCGCGGAGGAGCTCGGTGGGGTGGTGGCGGAGGCGGCGCGGTATGCCTTCGACCTTGCGGAGGAGATCCCTGTCCGGGCCCGGTTGTTCAGGGTGGGTCCGGATGAGCATGTCCTGAGCCTTGTGGTGCATCACATCGCGGGTGATGGCTGGTCGATGGGTCCGTTGGCGCGGGATGTGTCGGTGGCGTACGGGGCCCGGCGTGAGGGGCGTGTGCCGGGACGGGCGCCGTTGCCGGTGCAATACGCCGACTACGTGCTGTGGCAGCAGAAGGTACTGGGGGACCGGACGGACCCCGAGAGTGTGCTGGCGCGGCAGGTGGGGTTCTGGCGTGAGGCGTTGGCGGGGGTTCCGGAGGAGTTGGCGCTGCCGTATGACCGGCTGCGTCCGGCCGTCGCGTCGCATGAGGGGCATGCGGTCGGGCTGGAGGTGCCGGCTGGGGTGCATGCGCGTTTGCGTGAGGTGGCGCGTGAGCGTGGCGTGACGGTGTTCATGGTGCTCCAGGCGGCGCTGGCGGTGACGTTGTCGCGGCTGGGTGCGGGCACGGACATTCCGATCGGTTCGGCGATCGCGGGCCGCACGGATGAGGCGCTGGACGAGCTGGTCGGGTTCTTTGTGAACACGCTGGTGGTGCGTACTGATCTGTCGGGTGATCCGACGTTCGCGCAGGTGCTGGAGCGGGTCCGGGAGACGACTCTGGCGGGGTTCGGGCATCAGGATGTGCCGTTCGAGCGGCTGGTGGAGGAACTGGCGCCGGCTCGTTCGCTGGCCCGGCATCCGCTGTTCCAGGTGATGCTCACCCTGCAGAACAACGCCCAGGCGGCCCTCGACCTGCCGGGGCTGCGTGCCTCTGGAGTACCGACCGGATCTGCCGGGGTGCCCGGGGCGGCGGGACCGGCGACGGCCAAGTTCGACCTGGATGTCATGGCTACCGAGGTGTTCGACGCCGAAGGTGCTCCCGCTGGTGTGCGGGGTGTCGTGATCGCGGCCGCCGACGTGTTTGACGCGGGTACGGCCGAGCGGTTTGCGGAGTGGTTGGTGCGGGCGGTCGAGGTGTTGGTGGGGGCGCCGGAAATCCGGCTGAGTTCGGTGGATGTCCTGAGTCCGGATGAGCGTGGGTTGGTTTTGGGGTGGGCTGGTGGTGGTGGGGGTGTGCCGGTTGATGGTTTGTCGGTGGTGGAGTTGTTTGAGGCGCAGGTGGTGCGTGATCCGGGTGCGGTGGCGGTGGTGTGTGAGGGCCGGGTGTTGTCGTAT
>NZ_JBIVZM010000032.1:0-1929 GCF_044759525.1 Streptomyces sp. NPDC101110
GCATGGTGGTGGGGGGCCGCGGTTGGTGAACATGTATGGGATTACGGAGACGACGGTTCACGTCACGTATTCCCCCGTGGAGCCCGTGGAGCCCGTGGAGCCCGGGGAGCCCGGGGAGCCCGGGGAGCCCGGGGGGCCCGTGGAGCCCGGGGAGGCTCGTGGTGGTGTGATCGGTGTGGGGCTTCCGGATCTGCGGGTGTTCGTGCTGGATGAGGGTCTGCGTCCGGTGCCGGTGGGTGTGGCGGGGGAGTTGTATGTGGCGGGGGCGGGTTTGGCGCGGGGGTATTTGGATCGTGCGGGGCTGACGGCGGGGCGGTTTGTGGCGTGTCCGTTCGGTCCGGCGGGTGCGCGGATGTACCGGACGGGGGACCGTGCGCGCTGGATTGCTGATGGCCGGCTGGTCTATGAGGGCCGGGTGGATGCGCAGGTGCAGTTGCGTGGGTTCCGGGTGGAGTTGGGTGAGGTGGAGGCGGTGCTGTCGCGTCACGACGCGGTGGTGGATGTGGCGGTGGTGGTGCGTGATGAGCGGCTGATCGCGTATGTGGTGGGTGATGTGGAGGGGGCGCTGCTGCGGGCGTTCGCCGGGGAGTGGCTGCCGGAGTACATGGTGCCGTCGGCGGTCGTGACGCTGGAGGCGTTGCCGTTGACGGTGAACGGCAAGCTGGACCGCAAGGCGCTGCCCGCGCCGGAGTTCACGGCGGGCGCGGGGCGTGGTCCGGTGACGGTGCAGGAGGAGATCCTGTGCCAGGTGTTCGCCGAGGTCCTTGGTCTGCCGGCGGTCGGTGTGGAGGACGACTTCTTCGCGCTGGGCGGGCACTCCCTGCTGGCCGTGTCACTGGTCGAGCAGCTCCGCAGCCGGGGCGTGTCCGTCTCCGTTCGCGCACTCTTCCAGACACCGACAGCTGCGGGGCTCGCGGCAGCCGCTGGTCCCGCCGAGGTGGTGGTGCCGCCGAACCTGATTCCGCATGACGCCGAGCACATCACTCCGGACATGCTGCCGCTGGTCGATCTCGACGAGGCCGAGCTGGCGCACGTCATCGAGCAGATACCTGGGGGCGCGGCCAACATCGCCGACGTCTACCCGCTCGCCCCGCTGCAGGAAGGCCTGTTCTTCCACCACCTGTTGCAGGCGGATGGCGGCGGTGCGGATGCGTATGTGGTGCCACGGGTGCTCCAATTCGACTCGCGTGAGCGGCTGGATTCCTTCCTCGAGGCTCTTCAGCAGGTCGTGGACCGGCATGACATCTACCGCACGGCGATCGTGTGGGAGCAACTGCGTGAGCCGGTCCAGGTCGTGGTCCGCCGGGCCGACCTGCCGGTCACTGAAGTCGCTGTCGATCGGGAAAGCAGTGATGTCGCCAGTCAGTTGACTGCGGTGGCCGGGTCGAGGATGGATATCGGCCGTGCGCCGCTGATCGACGTGCACATCGCCTCACAGCCGGGCGAGGCCAGTGGATGGCTGGCGTTGCTGCGCATGCACCACCTCGTCCAGGACCACACCACACAGGACGTGCTGCTGGAAGAGATGGGCGCGTTCCTGTCCGGGCGGGAGGATTCCCTGCCGGAGCCGCTGCCGTTCCGCAACTTCGTGGCGCAGGCGCGGCTGGGCGTGACGCGGGAGGAGCACGAGCGGTACTTCGCCGATCTGCTGGGCGATGTGGAGGAGACCACCGCTCCGTACGGTCTGCTGGATGTGCACGGTGACGGCAGCGGCGTTGTGCGCTCCCACCTGCGGGTCGACGAGGAGGTGGGCCGGCGGGTGCGTGAGGTCGCCCGGTCGCTCGGCGTGAGCCCGGCCAGCGTGTTCCACCTGGCCTGGGCGCGGGTGCTGGCCACGGTCAGTGGTCGTGACGACGTCGTGTTCGGCACGGTGCTGTTCGGGCGGATGAATGCCGGTGCGGGTGCGGACCGGGTGCCGGGGTTGTTCAT
>NZ_JBIVZM010000033.1:0-1782 GCF_044759525.1 Streptomyces sp. NPDC101110
GGCTGGACTGGTACAACTACCACCGACCCCACACCGGAATCAGCGGCCACACCCCAGCCAGCCGCGTCACCAACCTGTCCGGTCAGCACACCTAGATGACCCACACTGCGATCTCCTCGTGGACCTGACCAACTGGTAGGTCAGATGTCCGCACGGACGGTTAATCGTGCAGCAGGTCGGGCCACACCTCCCGCACCGTGTCCTCGTCGGCCTGGACCAGATGGGCGATCACCGGGATCCCGTCGGCGGACTCTGCATCATCGCTCGCCGGTAGCGCGCCGAGCTGGTGCTGCCCCGGCGCGCGATTTGCTGCAGTTCCTGCCCCTCCCGATCGATCGGTCTGCGCACACGGACAGGCTCAGCCACCGCGCCTCCACCGGTCGCATGGACGTCACCGCACATCCAACCGCCACGACCATCGACCCGGCAAACCAACTTGGTCACGGCACCAGAGTCGTTGTGACCGGCCACGCCGCGACGTGCTGTTACAGACCGGTCGAGGGTAGGTCGGTTCCGCCCGGGATGAGGGCCGGCTGAACGTCTGCCTGCTGGAGTTCGGCAAGCAGCTCGTTTTGTCCTGCGATCAGTTCGGTCAAGATGCGGCGGGCTGCGCGCAGGAGTTCGGCCACATCACCGCCGGCAAGTGCGTAGCTGACGGTTGCACCCTCCCGGATGGAGACGACGATGCCCGAGCGGCGTAGCACGGCCAGTTGCTGGGAGAGGCTGGATGGTTCGATCTCGATCTCGCTGAGCAGGTCACGTACCGGGACGGGGCCGTTCTGCAGCAATTCCAGGACCCGGATCCGTACCGGGTGACCGAGCATGCGGAAGAACTCGGCCTTGGCCTGGTAGAGGGGGACCTGCATGTGAATCTCTCCCTGCCGCGTGAGGGCTGTCTCGGGGCACGGCGGCCTTCTGCGTGCCACCGCAGGCGGTGCTGCGAACCGATCCTCGTGGATGCGGCCCCGCACACCCATGGGATTGCTCTGATCTGGATGTGGCCAGTTGAAGAAATCTTCAAGTGGTGAGCGTGCGGGGCCATGGAGCACGCGGCTTGCTACACGTCCAGCCCCGCCTCGATCCGCTTGAGCTGGTGGCGGGCCATGGCCAGGTTCGATGTCTTTTTGTCGAGCACGAGGTAGAGGAACAAGCCGTTGCCACCACGGCCCTTGAGGGGCCGGAGGAGATGGTTCTGGCTGCCGAGTGTGATCAGTATGTCCTCGATTTCGCCTTTGAGTCCGAGGTGTTCCATGGTGCGGACCTTGGCGCGGATCACGTCCGTGTTGCCAGCTGCCGCAACAGTCAGGTCGAGGTCCTTGCCGCCCCCCATGGTGCCCAGCGCCATACCGCTGGTGTAGTCGACCAGCGCAGTCCCCAATGCGCCCTCGATCGAAGTCATGATCTCCTTCAGGGAGACCTCCACATTGCTCATACCAGCATCTCCTCCTGGGGTCTCTGCGCGGCTTGGGCATCGCCCTCCCCGCCCGTGCCCAGGACCCTATGTAGTGCCCGTTCCCGGCAGCCCTGTTGTTCCACTATTGGACGAGGGAGCTCGAAAATGGCGGATGATGCAACATCCGTGACGCATCATGGGCAGTGCGTTGCCATCCTCGAACCGGCGGCGAAGCGCTCCTGACCTGCGGTTTTATGCGCGCATCATGTGCGGTGTGGGCGCTAGGGGCGTATTACTCAACCGCGGTGCGGGCCCACCAGCATGCCGCCGGCGCGAGGACTGCACCGCCCGCCGCGATCCCTCAAAGGGGGCCACGTCGCGGGACGAAC
>NZ_JBIVZM010000034.1:0-1676 GCF_044759525.1 Streptomyces sp. NPDC101110
ACACCCCCCACCCGCACATCAGGATCCGCAACCAAACCCTCCAACAAACGACCGAACCAACCCACCAAACGCTCAGCCGTCCCCGCATCAAACACGTCGAGGGCGTATTCCAGCGCCGCGGCAATGCCTTCCTCCCGCTCCTCCATGTAGAGCGCGAGGTCGTACTTGGCCGTGGTGGACTGCGCGTGTGCGGCGGAGCCTCGAAGGCCGGCCATTTCGAGCTTGGCCGGACGGTTGTTCTGGAAGCTGAGCACGACCTGGAAAAGCGGGTGCCGTGCCATGGAGCGGGTCGGGTTGAGCTCCTCCACCAGTCGCTCGAACGGCACGTCCTGGTGCGCGAAGGCGGCCAGGTCGCTCTCCTTGACCCGCGCGATGAGCTCGCGGAAGGAGGGGTCCCCCGACGTGTCGGTACGCAGGACCAGCATGTTGACGAACATGCCGACCAGATCGTCCAGCGACTGGTCGGTCCGTCCTGCGATCGGTGAACCGATCGGCACGTCGGTCCCCGCGCCCAGCCGCGTGAGCAGTGCCGCCCAGGCCGCCTGCACGACCATGAACAGACTCGCTCCGGACTCCCGTGCCAGACTGCTCAGTCCCGCGTGCACCTCGGGTGGCAGCACGAAGCGCACCCTGCCACCTCGATGTGATGCCACAGCAGGACGCGTGCGGTCGAACGGCAGCGTCAGCTCCTCCGGAGCACCGGCCAGCGCCTCACGCCAGAACCCCACCTGACGCGAGAGCACACTCTCCGGATCCTCCTCCGACCCGAACACCTCCTGCTGCCACAGCACGTAATCCGCGTACTGCACCGGCAACGGCGCCCACCCCGGCACACGCCCCTCACGCCGGGCCCCGTACGCCACCGACACATCCCGCGCCAACGGACCCATCGACCAGCCATCACCCGCGATGTGATGCACCACCAGCACCAGCACATGCTCATCCGGACCCACCCTGAACAACCGGGCCCGGACAGGGATCTCCTCCGCAAGGTCGAAGGCGCACCGCGCCGCCTCCGCCACACCCGCGTCCACTTCGTCCGCGCGCACATCCGTGACGGTCAGCGCGAAGCCGCTCTCCTCGACCGACAGGATCCGCTGATACGGCTCCCCATCGGCCACCGCGAACACCGTCCGCAGCACCTCATGACGTTGCAGGACGTCGCACAGAGCGTCTTCCAGGGCCTGCCGGTCCAGCTCCCCCGTCAGCCGCACGCCGATCGGGATGTTGTAGGTCGCGCTCGGCCCCTCCATCTGGCTGATGAACCACAGCCGGCGCTGTGCGTACGACAGCGGCACCCGCTCCGGACGCTCCCCAGCCACCAGAGCCGGACGTGCCTCATCGGCCTGACCCAACCGCGCCGCCAGACCGGCCGGCGTCGGCGTCTCGAAAAGGGTCCGCAGCGCCACCTCCACACCCAGCACCGCACGCACCCGACTCACCAACCGCGTCGCCAGCAACGAGTGACCACCCAGAGCGAAGAAGTCGTCCTCGACCCCCACCTCGTCCAGACCGAGGACCTGGGCGAACGCCTGGCACAGGATCTCCTCCTGCACCGTCGCCGGACCCCGGCCCCCACCACTCGCATACTCCGGCGCGGGCAGCGCCTTGCGGTCCAGCTTGCCGTTCACCGTCAACGGCAACGCATCCAGCACAATGACCGCCGAGGGGACCAT
>NZ_JBIVZM010000035.1:0-1364 GCF_044759525.1 Streptomyces sp. NPDC101110
ACCGGCGCGGCAAGCCGTCCGCGCTCAAGCCGGCCGTGGACGAGGCCGTCGGGAAGGCCGGCATCGTCGAGCACGTCCTGGTCGTACGCCGCACGGGCCAGGAGGTCGCCTTCACCGCAGGTCGTGACGTGTGGTGGCACGACCTGGTGGAGCGGCAGAGCACCGAGCACACCCCGCAGCCCTTCAACGCCGAGCACCCGCTGTTCATCCTCTACACCTCGGGCACCACGGGGAAGCCGAAGGGCATCCTGCACACCACCGGCGGCTATCTCACACAGACCGCCTACACCCACCACGCCGTCTTCGACCTCAAGCCGGAGACCGACGTCTACTGGTGCACCGCCGACGTCGGCTGGGTCACCGGCCACTCGTACATCGTCTACGGCCCGCTCGCCAACGGCTCGACGCAGGTCATGTACGAGGGCACGCCCGACACCCCGCACCAGGGCCGCTTCTGGGAGATCGTCCAGAAGTACGGCGTGACGATCCTCTACACCGCGCCGACCGCGATCCGTACGTTCATGAAGTGGGGCGACGACATCCCCGCCAAGTTCGACCTGTCCAGCCTGCGCGTGCTGGGCTCGGTCGGCGAGCCGATCAACCCCGAGGCGTGGATCTGGTACCGCAAGAACATCGGCGGCGACCGCACCCCGGTCGTCGACACCTGGTGGCAGACCGAGACCGGCTCCATGATGATCACCCCGCTGCCGGGCGTGACCGCCACCAAGCCCGGCTCCGCGCAGACCCCGCTGCCCGGCATCTGCGCGACGGTCGTCGACGACGAGGCGAACGAGGTGCCCGACGGCGGCGGCGGCTACCTGGTGCTGACCGAGCCGTGGCCGTCGATGCTGCGCACCATCTGGGGCGACGACCAGCGGTTCATCGACACGTACTGGTCGCGGTTCGAGGGCAGGTACTTCGCCGGTGACGGTGCCAAGAAGGACGACGACGGCGACATCTGGCTGCTCGGCCGGGTCGACGACGTCATGCTCGTCTCCGGGCACAACATCTCCACCACGGAGGTCGAGTCGGCGCTCGTCTCCCACCCCTCGGTCGCCGAGGCGGCCGTGGTCGGCGCGGCGGACGAGACGACCGGCCAGGCGATCGTCGCCTTCGTGATCCTGCGCGGCACGGCCGCCGAGACCGAGGACCTGGCCGCCGAGCTGCGCACCCACGTCGGCAACACCCTCGGCCCGATCGCCAAGCCGAAGCGGATCCTGCCGGTGGCCGAGCTGCCCAAGACCCGCTCGGGCAAGATCATGCGCCGCCTGCTGCGGGACGTCGCGGAGAACCGCCAGCTCGGTGACGTCACCACACTGACCGACTCCACGGTCATGGACCTCATCCAGGCCAAGCTGCCGGCC
>NZ_JBIVZM010000037.1:0-1154 GCF_044759525.1 Streptomyces sp. NPDC101110
GACTGGAATGACACGGGGGTTGAGGTTTCGGGGTTGACGTTGCCGGAGTTGTTTGCGGCGCAGGTGGTGCGGACGCCGGGTGCGGTGGCTGTGGTGGTGGGGGATGTGGAGTTGTCGTATGCGGAGTTGGATGCGCGTGCGAGTCGGTTGGCTCGGGTGTTGGTGGCTGAGGGGGTGGGTCCTGAGTCGTTGGTGGGGCTGGCGTTGCCGCGTTCGGTGGAGTTGGTGGTGTCGGTGTGGGCGGTGTTGAAGGCGGGGGCTGCGTATGTGCCGATCGATGTCGATTATCCGGCGGATCGTATTGAGTTCATGGTTGGTGATGCGGGGCTTGCGTGTGTGATTACTGCTTCGGGGATGGTGTTTCCTGAGGTGTCGGTGCCGTGTGTGGTGCTGGGTGATCCTGGTTTTGAGGATCGGTTGGCGGGTGTGTCGGGTGGGGATGTTGCGGATTCCGAGCGTGTTGGTTCGCTGAGTGTGGATCATCCGGCGTATGTGATTTATACGTCGGGTTCGACGGGGCGTCCGAAGGGTGTGGTGGTTTCTCATCGGAGTGCGGTGGGTTATCTGCGGTGGTGTGGTGAGGAGTATGAGGGGTTGCGGGGGGTGGCGGGTCTTCATTCGTCGGTGGCGTTCGATCTGACGGTGACGTCGTTGCTGGGCCCGTTGCTGGTGGGCGGGTGTGTGCGGGTGGTCGGGTTGACGGAGAGTGCGGATGTTGTGGAGGCGTTGTCGGGTGAGTGGGGTTGCACTTTCTTGAAGGTGACGCCGAGTCATCTGGGTTTGCTGGGTGATCTGGCGCGGGGTTGTGTGTTGTCGGGTGATGTGGTGGTGGGTGGTGAGGCGCTTTCTGGTGAGGTGGTTCGGCGTTGGCGTGAGGTGAATCCTGCGGCTCGGGTGGTGAATGAGTATGGGCCGACCGAGGCGACGGTCGGGTGTGTCACGTATTCCGTTGGGGCCGGAGATGCTGTTTCGGCTGCTGGTGTGCCGATTGGTTCTCCGATTGCGAATACGCAGGTGTTTGTGCTGGATGGTGCGTTGCGTCCGGTGCCGGTGGGTGTGGCGGGGGAGTTGTATGTGGCGGGTGTGGGTCTGGCGCGGGGGTATGTGGGTCGCCCGGGTTTGACGGGTGAGCGGTTCGTGGCCTGCCCCTTCGG
>NZ_JBIVZM010000038.1:0-1101 GCF_044759525.1 Streptomyces sp. NPDC101110
GTCGGGTGTAGATGTCGCAATCCACACCGAACCCAGAAGGCCCTCACCTGTTCAAGCACCCAGCACGCGTGTCACCAACGTCCCGGGACAGCACATCTAGGCGCTGTTTCTCAGCCTCCTGACAGTGCCCGGGTGTTGGGGCCAGGCTGGCTGTATGGGTCGTGGGGATCTGGCGAATGCGGAGTGGGATCGGCTGGAGTCGTTCTTACCTCGTGGTGGTGTGCGTGGGGGTCGGTGGAGTGATCATCGGCGCGTGATCAACGGGGTGCTGTACCGGGTGCGGACGGGTGTGCAGTGGCGGGATCTGCCGGAGCGGTTCGGGCCGTGGGAGACGGTCTACAAACGTCATCGCCGCTGGTCAGCGGATGGAACGTGGGCGATGCTGCTGTCGAAGGTCCAGGCCGCCGAAGACGCCGCGGGCCGGATCGACTGGGACGTGTCGGTCGACTCAACCGCGGTGCGGGCCCACCAGCATGCCGCCGGCGCGAGGACTGCACCGCCCGCCGCGATCCCTCAAAGGGGGCCACGTCGCGGGACGAACCTGGTCGATCCGGTGCTGCGGAAACTCGCCGTCAGGCTGGAGGAGGTGGTCAGATCGGCGAGTGCCTGGGACGCTCCCGCGGAGGACTCACCACCAAAATCCATCTCGCCGCCGATGGACGATGTCGGCCCCTTGCCTTCCTCCTGACACCAGGACATTACGGCGACGGCCCTCAACTCAAGCGCGTCCTGGAGCAGGTTTCCGTGCCTCGCATCGGAGTCGGGCGGCCACGACGCCGGCCTGACCGCGTCCTGGCCGACAAGGCCTACACATCCAGGGACAACCGCCGTTACCTGCGACGACTTGGCATTCCACACACCATTCCGGAACGGTTCCAGCGCAGACACCGGCTGAACCAAGGCTCCCGCGGCGGCCGTCCCACCGGCTTCGACAGCGAGCGCTACAAGAAACGCAACACCGTCGAACGGACCATCAACCGCCTGAAAGGCTTCCGCGCCGTCGCCACACGCTACGAGAAACGGGCCTACGTCTACCGCGGCACCGTCACCCTCGCAGCCCTCATGATCTGGCTTCGAACATGATCCGAGAAACAGGGCCTA